>NZ_JAIXPP010000057.1 GCF_027486195.1 Novosphingobium sp. | reverse complement strand
TGTCGATATCTCAAGCCTTTCCGACGCAGCAATGGGCCATTCTGGCTAAACCCCTTCGGGGCGACCAAATGGCTTCCATCTCGAACCAACGCGCCCTTGGAAAGGCAACCAGCCTTCCCGGCGGGCGCCTTGGCCCGATATGTTCGCCATTTGGTCGCCTCGATGGCGCGGTTTATGAGTTTACGGCCTAGGGCTTCGCGCTGGCGCCGCCCGTTGCCCCGGCGGCCGGAACAGTCGCCAAATCTGCGGGCACGGTCGCATCCACCAGCGGCGGGGTGGGGCGCTTTTCCAGCATTTCCGCCGCTTCATCGAGCGCGCGGGCTTCACCGACGGTGACCCCGCCCGGCCCCGGATCGGTGTCTTTCTGACAGCCGCTTAGGCAGAGCGCTGCGGGGAGCAGCGTGGCGGCGGCCAGCGCCGCGCGCATGCTCCCCGCGCCGGTCACTGCTGCGGCTTCTGCTCTTCGGCGGCAGCAGCGGCTGCGGCCTTGGCTTCCTCTGCAGCCGAAACCGCGCTGTCGGCGGCGCTCTTGGCAGCGTCCTCGGCGCTCAGCGCGGCCTGCGAGGCATCGGCGGCAGGGGCCGGGGCGGCAGCTGAAGGCTCGGCCGAAGGCAGCTCGTCAGCGGGCATCTCGACATTGTCGGCGGTAGCGCCGGCCGAAGCGTCGTCGGTCTTGCCGCAGGCACTCAGCGCAAAGGCGGCCGCGCAGGCCAGCACGGTGGCGAGGCGCTTGATCTGGGTGGTCTTTGTCATGTTAGTCCCTCAGGCTGTTCGATATGGTCGGTTCTCGCGGCACACCGCCGCTGTGCCGGCGCGTTCTAGTGCGCCCTCCCTGCCATGGCAAACCTCAAACCACCAACCCGGTTTGTTATCGGACTGTTATACCATATAAGGAATTCCTTATATGGCTTGCATGATATAAAGAAGGCTTTATATGCTTATCACGATGTCCGTGCTCGAAACCCTCCGCGCCTTGGCCGATCCTACCCGGCTTCGCATCATGCGGCTGCTGGCCAGCATGGAACTGGCCGTGGGTGAACTTGCGCAAGTTCTCGGCCAAAGCCAGCCCCGCGTTTCGCGCCACATCAAGATCCTCTGCGATGCCGGCCTTGCCGAGCGCCGCCGCGAAGGCGGCTGGGTGTTCCTGCGCGCTGCGGTCAGCGAGGGCGGAGCGCCCGATGCGCTCGGCACCGCACTTGCCCGCGTGCTGATCAGTGCCGAGTCCGCCGATGCCGATTTCGGGGCCCAGTGCGCCGAAGACCGACAGCACCTCGGCGTGATCCGCTCCGCGCGCGAAGCCAGCGCGGCGGACTATTTCGCCCGTCACGCCGCCGAATGGGATGAACTGCGCAGCCTCCACATCGCCGATGGCCCGGTCGAGGCGGCGCTGGGCGAAATGCTCTCCGGCCAGATCGGCCGTCTGCTCGATGTCGGCACCGGCACCGGCCGCATTGCCGAACTGTTTGCCGCGCGCGCCCAGCATGTCACCGCGCTCGACAAGAGCCCCGAAATGCTGCGGCTTGCCCGCACCCGGCTGCAGCATCTGCCGGCCGGGCACGTCAGCCTCGTGCAGGGCGATTTCGCGCAGCTGCCATTCCCCGATTCCGGCTTCGATACGGTGCTGTTCCACCAGGTCCTCCACTATGCGCTGGCCCCGCAGGCCGTGCTGGCAGAGGCCGCGCGCGTCACCGCGCCGGGCGGGCGGGTGGTGATCGTCGATTTCGCCTCGCACGAGCGCGAGGAACTGCGCACCGCGCATGCCCATGCCCGCCTCGGCTTTTCCGACGCGCAGGTTGCCGCGCTGCTCACCGCTGCCGGGTTCGATCCCGCCGGTGATCGCGCGCTTCCCGGGCACGAACTCATCGTCAAGATCTGGACCGGCGTGCGCCGCGAGGGCCGCGCCGCCATCAGCAAGTTTCCCGGCACCGAGTTTCCAAGACTGGCAGCACAATGACCACAACCTTCGATCAACTGCGTGAAGCCCGCACCGCGCTCGATACCCCGCTGTTTGCGGGACTGCCGGGCGATATCCGGGTCAGTTTCGAATTCTTCCCCCCGCGCACCGATCCCTTGATGGAGCAGCTGTGGGAAGTGGTGACCACGCTCGCCCCGCTGCGGCCCAGCTTCGTCTCGGTCACCTATGGCGCGGGCGGCTCCACGCGCGACCGCACCCACGGCACCGTCGCGCGCATCATCAAGGAAGCGCGCCTCCCCGCTGCCGCGCACCTTACCTGCGTCGATGCCAGCAAGGCCGAAATCCGCGAAGTGGCGGAAAGCTACTGGGAAGCAGGCGTGCGACACATCGTCGCGCTGCGCGGGGACATGGGCGCGCCGGGCGTACCCTTCACGCCGCACCCCGATGGCTATACCAATGCGGCGGACCTCGTCGCCGGCCTCAAGCAGATCGCGCCGTTCGAAATTTCGGTCGCGGCCTATCCCGAAAGCCATCCGGATTCGCCCAGCGTCGAAGCGGATGTCGACAACCTGAAGCGCAAGCTCGATGCCGGGGCCACCCGCGCGATCAGCCAGTTCTTCTTCGAGCCCGAGACCTTCTTCCGCTTCCGCGACAGGCTTGCCGCCGCCGGGATCACCGCGCCGGTGCTGCCGGGCATCCTGCCTGTCTCCAACGTCGCGCAGACGCGCAAGTTCGCAGCGGCCTGCGGCGCGCAGATCCCGGCATGGATGGACGGCCTGTTCGAAGGGCTCGATCATCATCCCGCCTCGCGCCAACTCGTCGCGGCGACCATTTCCGCCGAGTTCTGCCGCCGTCTTTACGCAGGCGGCGTGCGCGATTTCCACTTCTACACCCTGAACCGCGCCGAGCTTTCCTACGCGATCTGCCACTTGCTCGGCCTGCGCCCCGAACGCGCCCCGCTGGAGCAAGCTGCATGACGATTACCCCATCCGCTGCTCGCACGGCTCTGCTCGAACAGGCCAGCAAGCGCATCCTCATCACCGACGGCGCATTCGGCACCGAAATCCAGAACTGGAAGCTGACCGAGGCCGATTACGCCGGCACGCTCGGCCTTTCGCGCGATCAGAAGGGCAACAACGATATCCTCGCGCTTTCCGCGCCGCATGTGCCCGAATCGATCCACCGCGCCTATTTCGCGGCGGGTGCGGATATTGCCGAAACCAACACCTTCTCTGCCAACCGCATCAGCCAGGCCGACTATGGCGCCGAGCATCTGGTGCGCGAGATCAATCTCGAAAGCGCCAAGCTTGCCCGCCGCGTGGCGGATGAATTCCAGGCCGATGATGGCCGCCCGCGCTTCGTCGCCGGTGCCATCGGCCCGACCAACAAGACCCTCTCGCTCTCCCCCGACGTCAACGATCCGGGCTTCCGCGAGATCGACTGGGATTTCCTCGTCGAAGTCTACCGCGAACAGGCCGAAGCTCTCGTCGAAGGCGGCGCGGATTTCATCCTCGTCGAGACGGTGTTCGACACGCTCAACGCCAAGGCCGCGATCATGGCCGTCCGCCTGCTCGAACAGCAGCTCGGCCGCGAAGTGCCGATCATGCTTTCGATGACGCTGACCGATCTTTCAGGCCGCAACCTCTCGGGCCATACGGTCGAAGCCTTCTGGTACGCGGTGCGCCATGCGCGCCCTGTCACCATTGGGCTCAATTGCTCGTTCGGCGCGTCGCAGCTGCGCCCCCACGTCCGCGCGCTTTCGCAGATCGCCGATACGCTGATCATGGTCTACCCGAACGCGGGCCTTCCCAACGAACTCGGCCAGTACGACGAGATGCCCGCCACCACTGCCGGCCTCGTCCACGAATGGGCCGAGCACGGGCAGGTCAATGTGCTGGGCGGCTGCTGCGGCTCCACACCGGAACACATCGCGGCCATCGCCCGCTCGGTGCAGGGCCTGCCGCCGCGCGTGCTGCCTGGACACCAGACCGCCACGGCCCTGGCCGGGCTCGAACCGTTCGTGATGGCCTGATACTCTAGCCCTCTCCCCTTCAGGGGAGAGGGTTGGGAGAGGGGCCTCGACCTTGAAACACATGCATGGCCGGCGGGAGGTTCCCCTCTCCCCGGCCCTCTCCCCTGAAGGGGAGAGGGAGATCAGAATGACAACCGATACCGCAACTCGCCCCACCGGCTCATCCTTCGTCAACGTCGGCGAACGCACCAACGTCACCGGCTCCGCCGCGTTCAAGAAGCTGATCCTCGCGGGTGACTACACCCGGGCAGTCGAAGTCGCGCGCCAGCAGGTGGAAAACGGTGCGCAGATCATCGACGTCAACATGGACGAGGGCCTGCTCGATGCGGTCCACGCCATGACCACGTTCCTCAAGCTGATCGCCGCCGAGCCTGATATCGCCCGCGTGCCGGTGATGATCGACAGCTCGAAGTGGGAAGTCATCGAGGCGGGCCTCAAGTGCGTTTCGGGCAAGCCCATCGTCAATTCGATCTCGATGAAGGAAGGCGAGGAAGCCTTCCTCACCTCGGCGCGCAAGTGCATGGATTATGGCGCCGCTGTCGTCGTCATGGCTTTCGACGAGAAGGGCCAGGCCGATACCAAGGCGCGCAAGGTCGAGATCTGCGCGCGTGCCTATGACCTCCTCCTCGGCATCGGCTTCCCGGCCGAAGACATCATCTTCGATCCCAACGTGTTCGCCGTCGCCACCGGCATCGAGGAGCATGACCGCTACGCGCTCGATTTCATCGAGGCCGCGCGCGAGATCCGTGCCCGCTGCCCGCACGTCCATATCTCGGGCGGCCTTTCCAACCTCTCGTTCAGCTTTCGCGGCAATGAAACCGTGCGCCGCGCGATGCATTCGGTGTTCCTCTATCACGCGATCCCGGCGGGGATGGACATGGCCATCGTCAACGCCGGCCAGCTCGATATCTACGACCAGATCGACCCGACCTTGCGCGAGGCCTGCGAGGACGTGCTCCTCATGCGCCACCCGGACGCGACCGAGCGGCTGATCAACCTTGCCGAAAGTTACAAGGGCAAGGATGCCGTCGCCGAAAAGGCCGCCGAGGAATGGCGCGGCTGGGACGTCGTCCGCCGCCTGGAGCATGCCCTCGTGAAGGGCATCGACATGTACGTGGTCGAGGATACCGAGGAAGCCCGCGCCGAAATCTTTGCGCGCGGCGGCAGGCCCATCGAAGTGATCGAAGGCCCGCTGATGCAGGGCATGAACACGGTTGGCGATCTGTTTGGTTCGGGCAAGATGTTCCTGCCGCAGGTGGTCAAATCCGCGCGCGTGATGAAGAAGGCGGTCGCGCACCTCATCCCGTTCATCGAGGCGGAAAAACTCCCCGGCGCGCGCCCCAAGGGCCGCATGATCATGGCCACCGTCAAGGGCGACGTCCACGATATTGGCAAGAACATCGTCGGCGTCGTGCTCCAGTGCAACGGCTACGAAGTGATCGACCTGGGCGTCATGGTGCCGTGGTCGAAGATCCTCGAAGTCGCCAAGGCCGAAGATGTCGACATGATCGGCCTTTCCGGCCTGATCACCCCCTCGCTCGACGAGATGGTGACCGTGGCGGAGGAAATGCAGCGCGCGGGCTTCACCATCCCGCTGCTCATCGGCGGTGCGACCACCAGCAAGGTCCACACCGCGCTGCGCATCGATCCGGCCTATGAAGGCCCTGTCGTCCATGTGCTTGATGCCAGCCGTGCGGTCGGTGTCGCCAGCCAGCTCCTTTCGGACACGCAGCGCGATGGCTTTGTCGAGGCGACGGCGCACGAATACCAGCACGTGCGTGATCTGCGCGCCGGCAAGGAGGCTTCGGTCCTCCTCAGCCTCGCCGATGCGCGCGCCAATGCCTATGCGCCCGATCTTTCGGAAAAGGCTCCGCCGCCCGAACAGCCCGGCATCCACGTCTTCCCGGAATGGGATCTGGCAGACCTTGCCGAATGCATCGACTGGACCCCGTTCTTCCGTGCCTGGGAACTCGCCGGCAACTACCCCGCGATCCTCGATGACGAGATTGTTGGCGAAAGCGCCCGCTCGCTCTTTGCCGACGCGCGCAAGATGCTCGATCAGGTGATCGCGGAAAAGTGGTTCACCGCAAAGGGCGTCGCGGGCTTCTGGCCCTGCCACCGCGAGGAAGACGATGTCGTGCTCTACCTCCCGGAGGAAGAGCGCCACGTGCGGCTTCCCTTCCTGCGCCAGCAGATCCGCAAGAGCCGCGACCGCAAGAACATGTGCCTTGCCGATTTCATCGATCCGCAGGGCGATTGGCTCGGCGGTTTCGCGGTTGGCATCCACGGCATCGAGCCGCATCTCGCACGCTTCCAGGCCGCGCACGACGATTACAACGACATCCTCCTGAAGGCCCTCGCGGACCGCTTCGCCGAAGCTTACGCGGAACGCCTGCACCAATATGTGCGCACTACGCTCTGGGCCTATGCGCCGGGCGAACAGCTCACCAACGAGGCGCTGGTCCGTGAGCAATACCGCGGCATCCGCCCCGCGCCCGGCTATCCGGCTTGCCCGGATCACAGCCTCAAGCCGATCCTGTTCGATCTGCTGCGCGCGCAAGACAATGCCGGCATCGTGCTCACGGAATCGCAGGCCATGCTGCCCACCGCCGCTGTTTCGGGCTTCTATTTTGCCCACCCCGAAAGCCAGTACTTCGGCGTTGCCCGCATCGGCCGCGATCAGGTGGAGGACTACGCTGTCCGCCGCGGCTTCGATCTTGCAACAACGGAACGCTGGCTGCGGCCCAATCTGGATTGATCGTGCCGCGCCCACACGCCTCGCCCTTCTTGCGAAGGCTGGAATCCGGAGCGATTCAACATTAATGTCTGACTTTATCCACGACCTCCAATCACCCGGGATGCAATGGCAATAGCCCTTGCCCGGCAGAGGCAATAAAAGTCTCACGCTATGGCGACGATGAGCACCTCCGAAATCTTCCTGATCGCACTGACGATCATCCTTGCCGTCCCCTATGCGGTCTGGCGCCTGCTGCGGACGGACCACTATGCCCCGCTGGTGGTGGTGCAGATCGTCGGCGGCATCATCCTCGGACCCGGCGTGCTCGGCGCCGCGTTTCCCGGCTACTACAGCTTCGTGTTCAACCCGCAGGTCATCGGCGCGCTGAACGGCGTGGCGTGGTGGGCAGTGATGATGTTCGTGTTCGCCGCAGGGCTCGAACTCGATCTCGGCGATGCGCTCGGCAACTGGCGCGAGACGGCGATCACCGCAGGCTGCGCGCTGATTTTCCCGCTCCTGCTCGGCGCGGGGGCGGCCGCGCTTCTGCTGCTGGAACCGGGCTGGATCGGACCCAAGGGGAACTACGGCCAGGCCGTGCTCGGCATCGGCATGGCCTGCGCGGTCACGGCGCTTCCCATCCTCGTGCTGCTGATGGAAAAGCTCGCCATCTTCCGCACGCCCTTCGGTCAACGCCTGCTGCGCTATGCCAGCCTTGACGACGTGCTGATCTGGGGCGTCCTCGCGCTGATCCTGCTCGATTGGGAGCGGGTCGGGCGGCAGGGGCTGTTCCTCGTCATCTTCGCGGTCGCGGCCTGGGCCGTGCGCCAGCTCGTTGCGCGGATTGGCGAGAACGACCGCTGGTACGTCAGCCTTATCTGGCTCTCCGCCTGCGGCTTCGCGGCAGACTGGTCGGGCCTGCACTTCATGGTCGGTGCGTTCCTTGCGGGCGCAGTGCTCGATGCCAAGTGGTACAGCCGCGAGCGACTCGACGCTTTTCGCGAATTCCTGCTGCTTGCGGTCATGCCGGTGTTCTTCCTCTCGACCGGCCTGCGCACCAACTGGGGCGTTGGCGGCGCGGCCGTATTCGGCGCGGCGGCGCTGTTCCTTGCCGCAGCCGTGATCGGCAAGCTTGCCGGCGTGCATCTTGCCGGCCGCATTCTCGGCTGGACCAAGGGCGAGGCAGCGGTGATCGGCTGGATGCTCCAGACCAAGGCGCTGATCATGATCATCTTCGTCAACGTGCTGCTCGACAAGCAGATCATCACCGCGGAAACCTTCACCGCCATGCTGCTGATGGCCGTCGCCAGCACGATGCTGACCGTGCCCAACGTCCGCCCGCGCCTTGCTCGGTTGGGGCTGGGTCTCGGGGCGGGGCAGGGGTGAGGGCGGCTCTCGCCCTCGTCGCCGCGATCTTGCTCCCGGCAACTGTGCGGGCAGAGCCGCCCGCAACTGTCGCCGTTACCTTCGATCGCCACACGATCCGCCCGGTCCTCGCCGAAGGGCTGGCGGATCGCGCCAGCGGCCGCAAGGCCACTGCCGATGATCCGGTCCGCGTGGCCTCGATTTCCAAGCTTGTCACCACGCTCGGCGTGCTGCGGCTGGTGGACGAGGGTAAGCTCAATCTCGATTCCGATGTCTCGGTCTGGCTCGGCTGGCCGCTGCGCCACCCGCAGTTCCCGGATCGCCCGATCACCCTGCGCCTGCTTCTCTCGCACCGCTCGGGCCTGACCGACGGCGCGGACTACATCATCCCGCTCGGCGAAACGCTGCGCCAGCGCCTGGCCGATCCCCGCGCCTGGGATCCCGCGCATGGCCCCGGGGATGATTGGTTCCACTATACCAACCTCAATTTCCCGGTGGTCGCCTCGGTCATGGAAGCGGCCACGGGCGAACGCTTCGATCGCCTGATGCAGCGCCTTGTCCTGAAGCCGTTGCGGCTTTCCGCCTGCTACAACTGGTCTGGCTGCGATGCCGCCGCAGCCGCCCGCGCGGTGGTGCTCTACCGCGCCGATGGCAGCGTCGCGCGGGATGATCTCAAGGGCACATTGCCCGCCTGCCCGGTCGTGGTGATCGAGGGCAAGCCTTGCGATCTTGCCGCCTACACCCCCGGCTGGAACGGCGCGCTGTTCTCGCCGCAGGGCGGTCTGCGCATTGCGATGCGCGATCTCGCCCGCATCGGCCAGATGCTCGCGCGCGGCGGGCGCGGCTTCCTCTCGCCCGCCAGCTACGCCGCGCTCACCACCCCTGAGTGGCGCCTCAACGGGCACAATGGTGTTGGCGAAAATGGCGAGCCCGATGGCTTTTTCTGCGCCTATGGCCTCGGCCTCCAGCCGATTGCAAACCGCATGGAAGGCTGCCACGACGACCCATTCGGCGATGGCGTCCCCCGGCTCGGCCATCCCGGCGAGGCTTATGCCCTGCGCTCCGGCCTCTGGCTCGATCCGAAAACCGGCCGCGGCATCGCCTTCTTCACCACGGCGGTGCCCGATGATGCCGCCAAGGGTGCAAGCGCCTTCACCGCCGCCGAAGAAGCCGTGATCGCGCGGGTGCGCGGCCGATAAGCCGGGGATAATCCGCCGCGGAGCCAATAGGGCTTTTCCTTAGTCCATGCGATCTGCCATGGCAGTTTTGTGTCGACGATCAGCCCCGAAGCCCTGGACGACGCGCAATCTGCGTCACTGGCCGCCCTTGCCCGCATTTTCGGCTTTTCGAGCTTCCGGGGCGTGCAGGACCAGGTGGTCAGCCGGGTGCTGGCGGGGCAATCCACCCTCGCGGTGATGCCAACCGGCGCGGGCAAGTCGCTCACATACCAGCTCCCCGCCGCGATGCTGCCGGGCACCTGCGTGGTCATCTCCCCGCTCATCGCGCTGATGCACGATCAGCTGCGCTCGGCCAATGCCAATGGCCTCGCCGCCGCCGCACTCACCAGCGTCGATATGGACCGCGAGCAGACCATCGAGCGCTTCCGCTCAGGCCAGCTCGACCTGCTCTACGTCGCGCCCGAACGCGCCAGCCAGCCCCACTTCCGCGAAATGCTGACCCGCGCCCCCATCGCGCTGTTCGCTATCGACGAGGCGCATTGCGTCTCCGAATGGGGCCACGATTTCCGGCCGGATTATCGCCTGCTGCGCCCACTGCTCGATAGTTTCGCCGATGTCCCGCGCCTCGCGCTCACCGCCACGGCAGACCGGCACACCCGCGCCGATATCCTCGCCCAGCTTGGCATCCCCGATGAAGGCCTGATCATTGCCGGGTTCGACCGGCCCAATATCCGCTACCGGATCACCCCGCGCGACAACGCGCTGCGCCAGCTGAAGGCCCTGCTCGCCGAACAGCCAGGGCCGGGGATCGTCTATGCGCCCACGCGCAATGGCGTGGAGAAACTGGCAGAACAACTCTCGGCAGGCGGGCCCGGAAAGCAGGGTCGGCGCGTGCTGCCCTATCACGCGGGCCTGCCTGCCGAGGTGCGTGCCGCCAATCAGGCCGCCTTTGTCGCCAGCGAAGACATGGTAATGGTCGCCACGGTCGCCTTCGGCATGGGGATCGACAAGCCCGACGTGCGCTTCGTCGCCCATGCGGGCCTGCCCAAATCGATCGAAGGATACTATCAGGAAACCGGCCGCGCCGGGCGCGACGGGGATGATGCCGTCGCCTTGATGCTCTGGGGCGCAGACGATTTCGCCCGCGCCCGCATGCGCATCGGCGAAGTTGAGGAGCACCGCCGCGCCAGCGAACGGGTGCGCCTCGATGCGCTCGCCGGTCTTGTCGAAGCCCACACGTGCCGCCGCGCCGTCCTCCTGCGCCATTTCGGGGAGCACCCGCCCGAACGCTGCGGCAACTGCGACAATTGCCTCCACGCGCCGGGGGTGACAGACGCGACGCAGCTGGCGCGCAAGCTGCTCTCCGCCGTCTATCGCACGGGGCAGATGTTCGGCCTTGGCTACCTCGAGAAGGTGCTCACCGGCGCAGCTGACGAACGCGTTACCGATCGCGGCCACGATCAGCTTTCGGTATTCGGCATTGTCCCCGGCGATGAAGCGCCGCTCCTGCGCTCTGTCGCGCGCGCGCTGCGGGCCCGCGGCACGCTCGTCACCAATGAGCACGGCGGCTTCATGCTCGGCGGCGATGCCCGCGCGCTGCTCAAGGGCGAGGGGCGGCTCGATCTCGTCGTCGCACCCAAGACTGATCGCACCAGCCGCCGCCGCCGGGGCGGGGAGGCCGTGCCCAACCCGGTGGGCGAGCCCCTGTTCGAAGCCTTGCGCGCCCTGCGCCGCGAGCTTGCGCAAGAAGCCGGCGTCCCGCCTTACGTGATCTTCCACGATTCCGTCCTGCGCGACATGGCGGCGCGGCGGCCCACCACCCAGCAAGACCTCGGCGCCATTGGCGGTGTTGGCGCACGCAAGCTGGAAGCCTATGGGGATAGGTTCCTCGAGGTGATCCGGGGGTTTTGAGGCAGCTCAGAACGGAATCTCGGCCCCGTCCCACGCAAACAGTCCGCCGCTATCCTCCGGCGTCAGCCCCTCCAGCACCCCCAGCAGCGCCCCTGCCGAAAACGCTGGCGTGAAAAGCTTCTCCGCCGCCACGCCGCGCTGAAACGGTGCCGACAGTGCGCTGTCCACCGTGCCCGGATGCAGCGTTACCGCGACGGCCTGCGGGTGCGTTCGCGCCAGTTCCAGCGCGAGGTTCTTGACCAGCATGTTCAGCGCCGCCTTGCTGGCGCGGTAGGCATGCCAGCCGCCCAGCCGGTTATCCGCAATCGAACCGACGCGCGCCGAAAGCGCGGCGAACACCGCGCGCCGGTCGCGCCGCAGCAGCGGCAGCGCATGCTTCGCGATCAGCGCCGGGCCGATGGTGTTCACCGCAAAGAGTTCCGCCATGCCCTCGGCGCTCAACGCGCGGTACGATTTCTCCGGCCCCGTCCCATCCGCACGGGTGAGCAGGCCGGTGGCGACGAGCACCATGTCGAGCGGCCCGCCCATGCCAGTGCACGCGGCGGCAATGCTTGCCTCGTCCTGCAAGTCGAACGCGAAGGGCCGCAGTTTGCTCCCACCCGGTGCATCGCCGCGCCGCGATCCGGCGTGGACTTCGGCAACATCGGTGCGCGCGGCCAATGCCGCCGCGAGTGCACCGCCGATGCCGCCGGAAGCGCCGAAGACTGCGCAGCACAGGACAGGGAAAGAACCGTTCATGCCTCGGAATTGGGCGCTCGGCGCCCCGCTGTCGAGCAGGTCCGAAGGGCAGTGGCTGTATTATCTTGCCAATACAGCTTGCGAACCGGCGATCGGCACGCCACATTGCCAGCACAAGCGCCCGCCGACTATCCCGGGGGCGGGAGTGAGACACGACGCCATGGCCAGCAACTCGACCGATACCGTTTCCCCCATCACGCTGACTCCGCCCGATCCCGTGCCGGTGGTCGCGCCGACGCAGGCGGCAGGCCTCGTGCCGGTGAGCGACGACACCAGGTCCAAGCTCGAAGCGCGTGCGGAGGCGTTCGTCGCCGATCTCGTCGAGCAGGATGCAGCGAGCCCCGAATTCGGCAAGCGCGTCGATCAGCTCTCCAACATGGGCCGCAAGGAAATCGCGCAGGCGGCGGGCATGTCGAACCGGTTTCTGGATCGCCCAGTGCGCGCGATGGACAAGGATGGCGGCGTCGGCGCCGATCTCGCCGCGCTGCGCCGCACGGTGGAGGAGCTTGATCCCGGCCGCCAGGGCAAGCTTTCCGGCCCGCGCAAGATCCTCGGCATCATCCCCTTCGGCAACAAGCTGAAGACCTATTTCGACAGCTACCAGTCCTCGCAAGGCCACATCAAGGCGATCCTCGACCGCCTCGCTTCGGGCAAGGACGAGCTGCTGATGGACAACGCCGCGATCGACGTGGAGCGCGGCAAGCTGTGGGAAGCGATGGGCAATCTCGAGCAGATGATCCACATCTCCAAGGTGCTCGATCAGAAGCTGGAAGATGCTGCTGCCGATCTCGATCACACCGATCCGGCCAAGGCCAAGGCGATCCGCGAAAGCGCGCTGTTCTACACTCGCCAGCGCACGCAGGACCTGCTGACCCAGATGGCGGTCACGGTGCAGGGCTATCTTGCGCTCGATCTGGTGAAGAAGAACAATGTCGAACTGGTGAAGGGCGTGGACCGCGCGGGCACGACCACGGTCGCCGCGCTGCGCACCGCCGTCACCGTTGCGCAGGCGATGACCAACCAGCGCCTCGTTCTCTCGCAGATCACCGCGCTCAACACGACGACCGCGAACATCATCGATTCGACCGGCAAGCTGCTGCGCGAGCAGACCGGCAAGATCCATGAGATGGCCGCCTCCAGCACGATCCCGCTGGAAACCCTGCAACGCGCCTTCCAGAATATCTACGAGACGATGGACACCATCGACACGTTCAAGCTCAAGGCGCTCGATGCGATGAAGCAGACGGTCGACACGCTCTCGGGCGAGGTCGAGAAGTCCAAGGGCTACATCGCGCGCGCGGAAGGGCAGGCGCAAGCGAAGCTCGCAGGAGACGCTACTTCGCCGCTGCTGAGCCTGGAGGGCTGATCTTCACATGGCGGAAAGCGCGAGCGAGAGCAGCCGAATCCTTGCCGAAGCGCGCGCCAGCCTGCAGCGCCAGCAGGCCGGCGGGCGCCGGGTCGGTGGTCGTTCGATCGGGCGGCGTTCGGCGGAGCTGAAGCGGCTTCACCTGGCGCGCAAGGCCGCGCGCATGGCTTTCGCTGTGATGGCGATCCTGCTCGGCGCGTTTGTGACGGGGCTGGCGATCAACGGCATCGGTTTCACCGGGATCGTGGTGACCTTCCTGGCCATCGTCGCCGCGCTGGCGGTGCTCGGCACGTTCCCCAAGCTCAAAGTGCCGGATCTCACGGCGCTGAACAGGGGCGACGTCCGCACCATGGTCGCGCGCACTGAACTCTGGCTCGAAGCCCAGCGCCCGGCGCTGCCCGCGCCTGCGGTGAACCTGATCGACCAGATCGGCGTGCAGCTCGATGGCCTTGGTCTGCAGCTCGAAGGTGTCGATCCGGCTGAACCCGCCGTCACCGAAGTGCGCAAGCTGGTGGGCGAACATCTTCCCGGCATGGTTGAGAGCTATCGCCGCATCCCGGCGGGCCTGCGCCGCGAACAGCGCGACGGGCGCAACGCCGATCAGCAGCTCACCGATGGGCTCGGCAAGATCAGCCAGGAGATCGATGCGGTCACGCGCCAGCTGGCGGCCGGCGATCTCGATGCCCTCGCGGTGCGCGGGCGCTTCCTCGATTACAAGTACGGGGGCGAGCTCGATCAGGCGGCCCCGCAGCTTGCTGCGCCCAAGGCTGACGTCTGATGCGCGTCTCGATCCCCCACACCCTCGGCAAGGATGAACTGCGCCGCCGCATGGCCGCCCGGCTGGGTGACGCGGAGGACAAGGCCAAGGGCATGCTCGGCGGCCTCGCCACGGTCGAAACCAGTTGGGTCGATGAAGACACGCTGGACGTGGTTGTCAGCGCGATGGGCTACACGATCCCCTGCAGTGCGGCGATTGCCGAAGCGAGCCTCGATTTCGAGGTCGAGATTCCCGCAGGCGCCGGTTTCGCGCGGCGGATGATCGAAAGCGCGGTGCGCGAAAAGGGCGAGAAGCTGGTCGGCTGACCGGCGCACGTTTCAGGCGAGGCGCGCTTCCATCTCCGCAATCAGGGCATCGAGCGTGCCGAGGCCGTCGAGCGTCGGCGCGTCGATCAGGACTTCGACATTGCCGCCGCGTTCGCGCAGGACTGCCGGAAGCGGGATGCCCTTGTGCGGCGTGTCATCCTTGTGCTGGAACACCGCCGGCATCGGCAGCCCCGCGAGCCACTTCCGCCACTTCGGGTCCATGCGCAGCGAACCGTAGGTCACCGCACAGAGGCTGCACGGGTACGTCGATGGCGAGAGCGTCTTGTGCAGCGAATCCAGCGCCATCTGCACCAGCCCGCCATTGGCGTTGTATATGAAGATCAGACGGTCCGCTGCGGGCGAGGCGGGCGCGCTCACGCCGCCAGGCTGTACGGCTCGATCTCACCGGTGAGGTACAGCTTCTTCGCCTTGGCGCGGCTCAGCTTGCCCGAGCTGGTGCGCGGCAGCGTACGCGGCGGCACGAGTTCGATCACGCAGTTCATGCCGGTAATCGCGCGCACTTTGTCGCGGATCGCGTCGCGCAGCTTCACGCGTTCTTCGGGGTCCGATACGCGGCAGTGGACGAGTACCGCCGGGGTTTCCTCGCCGTTTTCAGTCTCGACCGAGAAGGCGGCGATATCGCCCTGGTGGAAGCCGGGCAGCTGCTCCACCGCCCATTCGATATCCTGCGGCCAGTGATTCTTGCCGTTGATGATGATCATGTCCTTCGCCCGGCCGACGATGAACAGGTAGCCCACTTCGTTGAGGTAACCCATGTCGCCAGTATCGAGCCAGCCGCCCACCATGCAGGCTTCGGTCGCTTCGGGATCGCGGAAATAGGAGTGCATGACCGAGGAGCCGCGGCACCACACCTTGCCGATGTGATGGTGGGCAAGGGCCTCGCCATGCTCGCCGCGCACTTCGACTTCCATGCCGCGCACGGGAACGCCGCAGTTGACGATAGCGCGGTAGCGGGCGGGGCGGGAGAGATCCCGAGGCGTGCCCGAAAGGCGCTCTTCTTCGACGAGCTCGACTCGGATGCCTTCGCCCGGCGGCATCACCGTGACCGCCAGCGTCGCTTCGGCAAGGCCATAGCTCGGCAGGAAGGCGCTCGCCTTGAAGCCGGCATCGGCAAAGGCATTGACGAAGCTCTGCATCACGTCGGGCCGGATCATGTCGGCGCCGTTGCCCGCAATCCGCCAGCGCGAAAGGTCGAAGCGTTCGGCCACGTTGCTCTGGCTGGAGATGCGGCGCGCGCAGATGTCATAGCCGAAGGTGGGCGAATAGGACATCGAAGTGCCCTTGTTGCGGCTGATCAGATCGAGCCACGCCAGCGGGCGGCGCGCGAAATCCTCGGTCTTGAGGTAATCGGCGGAAACCTGGTTGGCGATCAGCGAAAGGAAGCAGCCGACCAGACCCATGTCGTGATACCACGGCAGCCAGCTGATCGCGCGGTCGCCGGGCTGGAATTCCATGCCGTGCGAATGGCCGGCAAGGTTTGCCAGCAATGCGCGGTGGGTCACGGCAACGCCGTGCGGGAAGCGGGTCGAGCCGCTCGAATACTGGAGGTAGGAAATCGCGTCCGGATCGGGCGTCGGCAGTTCGGTCTCGGCCGGCTCTGCTGCGGCAGCGAATTCCTGCCAGGTCAGGCCCTTGCAGCCGCAGCGCTCTGCCGCAGCGGCGCAGATTGCGGCGATCTCGTCGGGGTAGAGCAGCATCGCGGGATCGGAGCTAGTGATCTGCACCGCGAGCTGGTCGATGTAGTTTTCCTTGCCGCCAAAGCTGGTGGGCAGCGGCAGCGGCACCGGCCAGGCACCCGCATACATCGCGCCGCAGAAAAGCGAGGCGAAGTCTGCGCCGGTCTCGGCGATCAGGGCAATCCGGTCGCCCGGCTGCACGCCCATCGCGATGAGGCGGCGCGCGGCGACGAGCGCATCGGCGCGCAGCTCGGCATAGGGATAGACGCGCACCAGCGTTCCACGCGCATCGTGGAAATTGAGGCCGCATGGCCCCTCGGCGGCGAAGTCCAGCGCCTCGCAGAAAGTGGTGAAATCGGCAAACCGACGCGGACGCCCATCGTCGTTGGGCGTCGGAACCAGCGCGGCCTTGGCGGCGGCGTCCAGGACAGTCATGCGTTACCCCGTTATGGTTCTGGGTTGAATGCGATAGGGGCCCAACCGGGCAGTTCTGTCCCCGCAGACGATTGCGGGACGTTCCCATTTACGCGGGACTGTGGCACGAATGTGGCATGGCGTTTACTAGTTCCGTGCACGCGTCGGGCCGAGCCGGGGGGAGACGGCAGAAAACCCCGCCTCCGCCGCTCGATCAGGCTGCCCTCGATGCGCTCGCGCTGACCTATGTGGCGCGCTTCGCGACGAGTTCGGGGCGGCTTGCGGACTATCTGCGCCGCAAACTGCGCGAGCGCGGCTGGGCCGAAGAGAGCCCGCCCGACATTGCAGCGCTCGTGACGCGGATGGCGGAGCGCCGTTTTGTCGACGATGCCGCTTTCTCGGCCGCGAAGGGCGAGAGCCTGCGCCGGCGCGGCTATGGCGCGCGGCGGATCGACGATACGCTGAACCATGACGGCATTGCCGAGCCCTTGCGCGCCGCCGCGCGCGGCAACGAGACCGAGCGCCGCCATGCCGTGCTCGCCTTTGCCCGGCGCAAGCGGTTCTGGCCTTATTCAGGTGAACCCTGCCTTGATCCTGCCATGCGCCGCAAGCACCTCGCGGCCTATCTTCGCGCCGGGCACGGGCTTGACCATGTGCGCCGGGTGATGGATGCGCGGGACCTCAGTGACCTCGAAGAATGGGCCGATGAACATGAATAAGGCAATCTGGCCGAAGACGCTCTGGAACAGGGCCGCCAGTCTTGCGCTGCTGATTGCGGCGGTCGGCTGCTCGCCGCTCGGCGCGGGATCGACGAGTGCGCAAGGGACGGCCACCACTGCGCCTGCCGCACAGCTTTCCGTCCACCCTGTCTCCGGCCTCACCGTGGTGCCGCTGACCGTGACGACTGCCAGCGGCGCGCACGTGTTCAAGGTTGAAGTGGCCGCCACGCCGGGCGAGCAGGAACGCGGCCTGATGTTCCGCACCGTGATGGGCGCGGACGAGGGGATGATCTTCCCGATGAATCCGCCCCGGCCCAGCGCGTTCTGGATGAAGAACACGGTGATCCCGCTCGACATCATCTTCATCGGCGCGGACCACAAGGTGCTCAACATCGCGGCCAACGCAGTGCCCTACGATCTCTCGCCGCTTCCTTCGGTTGGCGCTGCGGCGGGCGTGTTGGAGCTTAACGGCGGGCGAGCCGCGCAGATCGGGCTGAAGGCGGGCGATACCGTCAACTGGTAGGTCCTTGGGTCCAAACTCAATCAGGGCGCGTTCGAGGTTTGAGGCAGAATGGCTCAGTGCAAGGAGGGAAGGCGCAGGGATATGTCGATATCTCAAGCCTTTCCGACGCAGCAATGGGCCGTTTTGGTCAAACCCCTCCGGGGCGCCCAAATGGCTTCCATCTCGGCCAAAGCGGCCCTTGCATAGGCAGCCAGCCTTCGCGGCGGGCCGCTTCGGCCGATATGTTCGCCATTTGGGCGCCTCGAACGCGCCCTGATTGAGTTTGGACCCTAACCCCAGGGCAGCAGCACGACCTTTCCGCCCAGCCCGCCCTTTTCGATCCGCCGGTGCACATCGGCGGCGGCGGATAGCGGCAACCGGTCGGCCACGACCGGACGGATGCGGCCTTCCTTCAGGCAGCCCAGCAGCTTGGTCAGATCCTCGGCGAATTGCCCGGGATGCGCCTTGCGCCGGTCGGTGATCGAATACCACACCGCGCGCCGGCCGCCGAGCAGTGGGCTGAGCAGCGACCACAGCTTGAGCCGGGCAAGGCCGAGCCCGGCGGCAATCAGGCTTTCCCCGCCTGTCGCCATGGTCTGCGAGCCATAGCCGACCAGCACGCCGCCCTTCGCCAGCGTGCTGAACGAGCGCTTGAAATGTGTGCCGCCAATCGCATCGAACACCGCATCGACCCCCCGCCCGCCTGTCGCGCTCTTCACGGTCTCGACGAAATCCCCCGCGCGGTAGTCGATCGCCTGTGCGCCGTAGCTTTCAACCACGCTCAGGTTAGCGGCGGAGCACGTGCCGATTGCGCGCAGCCGCATCGCCCGTGCCAGATCCAGCAGCGCCGTGCCCACCGACCCCGACGCACCGACGACGAGGATGGTCGCGCCCGACTGGATCGCTGCGGCGCGCGCCAGCATCTGATACGCGGTCATGTAGGCCAGCGGGAGGCAGACCGCTTCCGCCGGATCGATACCCTCCGGCACCAGCACCGGAGAAGCCGCCGGCCGCACGGCATATTGCGTGTAACCGCCCACCACGGTGAGATCGGCCACCATCTCGCCCAGCGCCGGGCGGGTGACGCCTTCGCCCAGCGCATCGACTGTGCCGACCAGATCATAGCCCGGCGTGAAGGGCAGCGGTCCCTTGAAATCCGGATAGCGGCCCATGCGGATGAACGCGTCGGTAAACCCGGTTCCCGCCGCGAGCACCTTGATGCGCACTTCGCCCGGGCCGGGCACAGGCAGCGCGTCCTCGCGCACGCGTTCAAGGACGTCAGGCCCGCCGAACCGGGCAATTTCGATATGCTCCCACGCCACGCGACCATCCTGTTGCAAGGGGCTTTGCCTTGCAGACTATGAACACAGGGCAGCAATGCAATCCCTTATGCGATGATGCGCTTGCATGGCCCCCCTGTCAGACGCTAAGCGCGCTTCCCATGAGCATCCTCGGCAAGATCTTCACCTGGTGGGACGGCGCCACCTTCGGCACCATGCTCGACAGCGCGCGCAATGGCGTGAAAGTCGGCACCGACGTGCAGGGCAACACCTACTACCGCGCGCGCAAGCCCTATCCCAAGGGCCACCCCTTCGCCGGGACCGAACGCCGCTGGGTGATCTACAACGGCGCGAACGACGCGAGCCGGGTGCCCGCCGAATGGCACGGCTGGCTGCATGGCAATTTTGACGGCACGCCCGAAAGCAACCTCCCGCCGCCGCGCATCTGGGAAGTCCCGTTCACCCCCAACGCCACCGGCACCTCTGCCGCCTACCGCCCGCAGGGTGCGCTCGAGCGCGGCGGCAAGCGCGCGCGCGCCACGGGCGACTACGAAGCCTGGTCGCCCGAGGGCTGATGCGCCGCTTCGCACCGCTGCAGCTGACGCCTGCTCTGCTGGCGGTGGTTCTATCCGGATTGGCGGCATGCAGCGGCAACAAGAACGCCGAGGCCCCGCCACCGAGCGAGGCGACACAAGGGGCAGGCCCCGCAGCCGATGCGTCAGGCGTCGTCGAAAGCGAATTCGGCACCCCGGTCAAGGACCGCGTGGCAACGCTCGGCTTCCTCAACAAGCGCAACAACATCACCCAGATCATCACGCTGAAGACCGGCGAATCGCGACGCATCGGCAATGCGATCATCAAGCTTGCCACTTGCGAGCGCACAGCGCCGTGGGAGGATCCGCCCGAAACCGGGGCTTTCGTCCAGCTCTTCGTCGAGGAGCGGGCCACCACGAAGGACAAGCTCGCCTGGCACAAGGTCTTCTCGGGCTGGCTGTTCCGCAACGCGCCCGCGCTCAACGTGGTCGAGCACCCGGTCTATGACGTATGGGTCAAGGACTGCGCGATGAAGTTCCCCGGCGAGGAGGACAGCCCTGCCGCCGCAGCATCGACCAGCAGCGCGGCAAAGCCCGCCGGCAAGCCGCCCGCCGCCGCCGCTCCGGCAGCACCCCCCGCGCCGACTGACGCACCGGCAGACGATTCGCCAACAACCTGAACGCCCGCGCCGGTCCCCAGCGCCGCCTGCAGCAAATCGAGGTAGCGCGCCTGCGTGATCTCCACCGCACCCAGTGAAGCAAGGTGCGGGGTGGTGAACTGGCAATCGAGCAACTGCGCCCCCGCCCGTCGCAGCGCCGCGACAAGCCACGCCAGCGCCACCTTCGAAGCATCGCTGGTGCGGCTGAACATGCTTTCGCCGCAGAACACCCGGCCAAACCCGACGCCGTAAAGCCCGCCGACGAGCACTTCAGTGCCGCCCGGCCCTTCTTGCCAGGTTTCGATCGAATGAGCATGCCCGTGGCGGTGCAGCTCGCGGTAGCTTGTCGCGATGCGCAGGCTGATCCAGCTGTCCTCGGCATCGACACGCGGCGCAGCGCAGGCATCGATCACCGCGTCGAAGGCCTCGTTGCAGGTCACGCGGAAGCGGCCACGGCGCAAGGTGCGCGCAAGACTGTGCGACACGTGAAACCCGTCCAGCGGCAGGATCGCGCGCATCCGCGGCTCGACCCAATAGACTTCAGGGTCATCGCGGCTGTCCGACATTGGAAAAATGCCGGCGCGATAGGCCTGAAGCAAAAGTTCGGGCGGAATGATCGAGGTGTCGTGACGGGACATCTTTGGTGGAATCTTCTTTGGTTGCGCTGGCCGCGTCAACCCACTAAGGGCGCTTCTCCGGCACAGGAGTGTAGCTCAGTTGGTAGAGCATCGGTCTCCAAAACCGAGGGCCGTGGGTTCGAGTCCCTCCACTCCTGCCAAGTCCTGCGGATAGATTCCGCAGTAAGGGCTCGGCGCCGGTTCCCACTTTCGTGAGTTTGTCCCTTGTGCCGCCGCCTGCCATGGTGCGGCGACAAACCACCACTCCTGCCGAAAGCACCCAGCCATGACCGTCAAAGCCTATGCCGCAGCGGCCGCCGACCAGCCGCTTGGGCCCTTCGCGATCGAACGCCGGGAAGCCGGCCCGAACGATGTGGTGATCGAGATCGCCTATTGCGGGGTGTGCCATTCCGATCTGCACACCGTGCGCGGCGAATGGGGCGGCACGATGTTTCCCTGCGTGCCAGGCCACGAGATCGTTGGCACGGTCAGCGCCACCGGCAGTGCAGTGACGCGATTCGCGCCCGGCGATACCGTCGGCGTGGGCTGCATCGTCGATAGCTGCCGCACTTGCGCGGCCTGCGGCGAGGGGCTGGAGCAGTTCTGCGCGAGCGGGATGACCGGCACCTACAATTCACCCACCCCCGATGCGCCCGGCCACACGCTCGGCGGATACTCGCAAGCGATCGTGGTCGATCAGGCCTATGTGCTGGCGATCCGCCACCCGAAGGAACAGCTCGCCGCCGTTGCGCCGCTGCTCTGCGCCGGAATCACCACTTGGTCGCCGCTGCGCCACTGGAATGCCGGGCCGGGCAAGCGCGTCGGCGTGGTCGGTATCGGCGGCCTTGGCCATATGGGTATCAAGCTTGCCCGCGCGCTCGGCGCCGAGGTGACCGGCTTCACCACCAATCCCGCCAAGCGGCAGGCGATTCTCGATCTCGGCGCGCACCATGTCGTGGCCTCGACCGACAAGGCGGAAATGAAGGCCGCGCGCGAAAGCCTCGATCTCATCATCAACACCGTCTCGCACAGCCACGATCTCGATCCCTACCTCCTGACGCTGACGCGCGACGGGACGATGGTGATGGTGGGCGGGCCGGAAAAGCCGCACCCGATGCCCACGCTGTTCCACCTGCTGACCCGCCGCCGCAGCATCGCAGGCTCGCTGATCGGCGGCATCGCTGAAACGCAGGAAATGCTCGATTTCTGCGCCGAACATGGCGTGGTCTCCGACATCGAGCTGATTCGCATGGAAGAAATCGAGGCGGCCTATGCGCGCATGCTGAAGAGCGATGTGCGGTATCGCTTCGTGATCGATACGAAGACGATCTGACCGGCTGCGCTGGCAGGCCGCTCCTCTGCCGGAGCCGGAGGTTTGCCAGCGCGCCGCCGCTCCCCCGGCCTCTTGCCAAGTGCCGCCCCAGCGCCTAAATGCGGGCTTCTTCCGACATCGGAAACTTCGCCTGCCCCTCCCGGACCTGTCCGGGGCGGCGATGAGGCCTAGCCGGAAGCCGTGGAAGCCCGTGCGATGGACGTGCGGCCCCAAGTTGAAGTGATTGGCAGGAACACGTGATGGCAAAGCTCAGCCCCGGCGAATTCATCAACCAGGTCCGCGCCGAAGCGCGCAAGGTGATCTGGCCGACCCGCGCCGAGACGACCACGACTGCGATCTTCGTCGGCATCATGATGCTCATCCTTGCGGTGTTCTTCCTCGGCATCGATTCGATCTTCAGCCTGATCGTGCGCTCGCTGCTGACGCTCGCCTGATCAGCTTTACTCTCAGTAGATTCACGCAAGGACTGCACATGGCCCGCTGGTACATCATCCACGCCTATTCCGGTTTCGAGAGCAAGGTGAAGGATGCGATCCTCTCCGAAGCCGAGCGCATCGGGCTCTCGCAGCTGGTCGAAGCGGTCGAAGTGCCCACCGAAACTGTCACCGAGGTGAAGCGCGGCAAGAAGGTCCAGGTCGAGCGCAAGTTCATGCCCGGCTACGTCCTCGCCAAGCTGGCGATGAACGACGACATCTACCACCTTGTGAAGAACACGCCCAAGGTCACCGGGTTCCTCGGCAACAACAACAAGCCGCAGCCGATTTCCGACAAGGAAGCCGCCCGATACTTCGGCGCGCGCGAAGCCGCCGCTGCCGAGCCGCGCAAGCAGGTGCTGGTCGATTACGAGATCGGCGATTCGGTCAAGGTCAACGCCGGCCCGTTCGCCTCGTTCAACGGCACCGTCGAAGAACTCGATTTCGAGAAGCAGCGCGTCAAGGTCGCCGTCTCGATCTTCGGCCGCGCGACGCCGGTGGAACTGAGCTTCGAGGAAGTCGAACTGGTCAAGTAAGGGGTGGGGGCAGCGTATGCTGCCCCGGCTACCAGATCAGTCTATTGGTATCTTTCACCGGGCTGCCAATCGCTCAGTTCGTCCTCGGGCAGCGGCTCGTCAAACCGGACATCCATCGCGATTCGGCCCTTGAGCGTGCCGAACTGCCGACGCCCGCGCGATGCTATTGGCACCAGCCGCACCACCGGCACATTGCGCCGTGTGATTACCACCTCTCGGCCCGCGAGCACGTCGGCGATCAGGCGGGATAGCTGCGCCTTGGCATCGTGAACCGAGAACTGGGCCATGGCTTCTTCCTAGCTCACCATGCAGCTAAAACAGCCCTTCCGGGCAAGGACCGTGCTTTCCGGACCCCTCACGGCTTGATCCCGTAGTGCGCGTAAAAGTGCCCCACATCCGGGAACATCGTCTTCGCTGCCTTTGACAGCGCCGCCGCCTTCGTCTTGTCGCCCATGCGGTCCGCCACGATTCCGGCCATGAAGAGCGAGGCGGTCTGTTCGGGTTCCGCCGCCAGCGCGGCTTCGTAATCGGCCATGGCTTCTTTCAGGCGGCCCGCGCGGAAGTGCACCAGTGCGCGGCTGTCCATGTACATCGCCGGGTCGGAATCGAGCTCGATCGCCTTGTTGCAATCCGCCAGCGCGGTATCGAGCGCGGTGTTCCTGAGGCCTAGATACCAGCAGCGCGCATTGCGCAGCTTGGCTGACGAGCCGCGCTTCTCCAGTGCTTCGTCGAGCATGGCGAGCGCCTCGTCATGCCGGTCGGCCTGTTCGAGCCGGTCGACCTTTTCGAGGAAGTTCGAGAGGCCGTCGTCGGTGGCGATGTCGAGGTCGGTGGGCAGCAGGTTGAGCGCTTCGTCCGCTTTACCTGCCTCGATCAGATCATAGGCAAGGCTGCTGCGGGCATCGGCATTGCCCTGCTCGAGATCATAGGCGGCCTGCGTATCAGCGAGCGAACCGGCACGATTGCCGATCTTGCTGCGGAGGCCCGAACGCTTGAGATAGCGGTCTGCCGAGGCATCGAGCGCGATGGCGCGGGTATAGTCGGCTTCGGCTGCGGCCCAGTTGAACAGCGTCCGTTCGAACCAGGCACGGTCGGTCAGGCGCGTCGCATCGTCGGGCTTGTCGGCAATGCGCGCATCGAGGATCGCACGCACTTTGGCGAGCGCGGGGCTGCCCTTGCGCCGCGCTACATCATCCCACCACTTTGGGTAGGCGGGATCGAGCGAGAGGCGCGCAGTGCGCTCCATCGCATCGGAAATCGCCTTGGCGGTGGTGCTCGCCTTGTCGGGTGCGATTTCGGCTCCGCTTTCGCGCGAGACGATTTCCTCAGAAAGCGTGCCTCCGGCGAGTGCAAGGCGGCGCTGCCAGATGGCGGCAGGCAGGTCGAGGCTGCCGGGATCGCCGCCGCTCAGCGTCACGCCCTTGCCCGCATCGGGCAGGTTCCACGATGTGCGCAGCCGCGCATGCCATGGCTCGCTGATCAGCGCCGGGATCGCGCGCCATGCCGCCCGGTCGCGCGGGGCGTCGTAGGTGACCTTGAGGCTCGGCGGCACCGCGAGCGCATAGTGCCCGTCGCGGTATTTCCAGTCCGGATAGGCAATGCCGTCGAAGTCCAGCGTCCACACGGCCGCCTCGGCATCCCAGGTCGAGCGCGGTTTGCCGACGAACGTGTCGCCGATCCAGTTGGTGGCCGCCTTTTCGGCAAAGCCCGTCAGCTTCTCGTCGTAATTCGGGCCCGGATCGACCTTGTAGGCCGCGGCGTACGTGCCGTTGTAGCGCAGTGTCAGGTGATAGGGCGTGGCAAGGTGCGGCCCGGCGGCCATGTCGTAGGCAAGGTCTGCTTCGATATCGGGCCGGGTATGCGCGCGCAGCGGCAGCGCAAACAGCGCGGGCTTGCTGCCTTCGATCGTGCCACCCATCGGCAGCACCGTGCCATAGCGGGGTACATCGCGGATATCGGCGAGGCGCGAACCCAGCATCGTGCCGTCGAGCCAGAAGTCCTCCTCACCCACCTTGGCGTGGACGAAGACATGGTCGAACGCGAGCGCGGCGGGCACCATGTCTGGCACCGCATCACCGCGCTTGCTGTTCGCCATCACCGGCTCGGCCTTGATCCCCAGCCGATCGAGCACTGCGAGGAGCAGCAGGGTCTTGGCCTTGCAATCGCCATAGCGCTTCGCCCAGGTATCGGCGGGGGCCTGCGGCACATAGTTGCCGTTGCCCATCGCGATCAGTTCATAGCGCACCTCGTCCTGCACCAGCCGCAGCGCATCGGCCATGCGGGTGACCGGATCGGCGGATCGCTTTGCAATCGCATCGACCCGCGCGGCAAGGTCAGAGCCTGCCGGGATCGTGTCCTTCACCGCATAAAGCGGCGCCATGACTTTGGCGACCGCGGCCCAGTCAGGGAAGCTGGTGAACTGCAGCAAGGGCAACGGCGTGAACCGGCTCGGTGCATTCTTGGGGACATCGGGCAGCTTTGCCACCGGCAGCGGCACCACGATTTCGGTCCAGGTCGCGTCGACGGGCTTCGGCGTGGGCGTGACCCCCGGCGCCAGCGACTTCACCGTCAGCGGACTGGCCGTCCGCCACACCAGCCGCGCCCGGCCGAAGCCGACCTTGAGCGGCGCGGGCAGCAGCACGAGGCCATCCTGCACGTGGCCTGCCAGCGCGGTGTCGCGCTCGGAAATGCTGAACACCATGCGCAGCACGTCACCCACGCGAAGGCCTTCGATATGCTTGACCGCCGTGAGCTGGCCATCGACCATCAGCCGCTCCAGCCCCGCCTCGCGCCGGATCACGGTGATGCCTTCGCCCTTGCCAAGTGCATCGATCACAGCATCGCCGCGGATGATCTCCAGCTTGTGCAGCGTGAGGTCGCCGTGGTCAGGCTGCCAAGGCAAGGTCAGCGTGCCCATTTGCAGCAGTGCTTCCGGGCTCGAGGCCTGGCGCATGGTGTCGATATAGACGGTGGTGGTGGCACCATCGACCTGCACCTGCTCATCGAAGCGCACCGCGCTGTCCGCCTTTAGCACGGGCGGGGCCTGCGTCACCCAGGCGGGCACCGGGGCGATCAGGACCTTGTCAGCCGCGCGTGCAGACGTGGAGGCAAGCGCCGAAACAACGACTGCGGCAATTAGGTTTCTGTGCAAGTGAGGCCCCGACGAACGACTGAAGAGTCAAGGGATAACCATGTGGCGACAAAGCGCAACGGTTCGTCCGACCATATCGGCAGGGCCGGGAAATCGCGCCTCGCCGTGTGGCACGCCAATCGTCCTTCGTGCC
Organism: Novosphingobium sp.; assembly: GCF_027486195.1. GTDB lineage: Bacteria > Pseudomonadota > Alphaproteobacteria > Sphingomonadales > Sphingomonadaceae > Novosphingobium. Next base: position 35,950 of record NZ_JAIXPP010000057.1, on the reverse strand, counting down.
GATCAGACCGCAAACGCATAAACCACGCCTTCGTGGCAACCGGACGGCAAAATTCAGGCGTTTACTGTCTGATACCCATGCCAGCCGCGGCTGGTTCCCTTCCGGAAACCCGGCGCGGCCGCTTTGGCCGCGATTTCTGCGCGATCGGATGGATAACCTGATTGGTTAACAAATGGGCCGAAAGCGGTGTGATCAAGTTTGGCTACGGGTACTCGCTCCGGTGACTTATACAGAATTGTTCGAAGCCGCTGGTGGCAAAGTTATGCATTCACAGCGCTGACCACAATATCGATGCCAAGGCTGGCAGAGGAAATGTGCGCTGAAGATAATGAAAGCTGAGCAGATTGATCAGACCAACATATCAGCCGCCTTCCGCCTCACTTACATAAATGTCAACCCAGAATGGAGTGATTCCCGAAATTGTACCGGGGGTGCATAATCATGGTTGACCGTAAGTCTACGTATATGCATCCTAACGCGTAGGGGATTCGGCCAAGAAGGCCCAATTACATTTTCAAAAAAAGGTGATCTGGGGCATGGCAATTTTCATTGGTCAGGCGGCAACCAATAATGTGTTCTCCGGAACCGCGGTAGCCGATACTTTTCAATTCGCAGCAGCGGATCTCAATTCGCTCGATACGTTGACAGGCGGCGGCGGGGCCGACGTCCTGCAATTGACTACTGCGGGCGCTCTGGCAATTGACGCACTGGCCGGTGTTACTGGAATTCCTTCGATCCTGTTCGCTGCGGGCGGCAACAGCATCACCTTGCTCAACAGCAATCTGACCGGGGTGGCCGGGTCAAAGATCATCGTTACCGGCGGCGCTGGCGACGACACGGTCGACGCTTCGGGACTGACCGGCGTCAATGCGGTCGATATCCGCTCGGGAGCCGGGCTGGACACGCTGAAGGGCGGCGCGGGCGGAGACTCGTTCCGCTTCGCCGCAGCAGACCTCGCGGGTGACACCATCATCGGCGGTCTTGGCACCGACTTCCTGGTCCTGACCACCGCCGGCGCGCTCGGCGCAACCGCGCTCGCCAACATGAGCGGTGTTGAAGTCGTCCAGCTTACCGCCGGCAGTAACTCCCTGAAGCTGATCGATGCCAACTATGTCAGCGTGACTGCCACCAAGATCACGGTATTTGGCACGAGTGGCAACGACACGTTCGATGCTTCCAGTCTTACCGGTGCAAACGTAGTCGATTTCCGTGCCGGTGCAGGGCTTGATTCGCTCCGGGGCGGTGCCGGGAGTGATTTCTTCTACTTTACTGCCGCCGAACTTTCCGGCGATATGGTCATCGGTGGTGCTGGCACCGATTATCTCGTTGTTACTACTGCCGGTGTGCTGAGCGCTAGCGCACTCGCGAACATTAGCGGTGTAGAGGTCATCAACCTCGCAGCGGGCGCCAACAGCCTGACCCTGGCCAATGCCAACGCGACCGGTCTTGCCGCTGGGAGGATCACCGTAAACGGCAATAGCAGTAATGATACGCTTGACGCGTCCGGCCTTACCGGAGCGACCGGAGTCAATTTTACAGCAGGCGCTGGTAGTGATGTGTTAAAGGGCAGCGGGGCCAATGATCTCTTTAACTTTGTTGCTGCGGACCTTGCTGGTGATACCATCGCCGGCGGTCTTGGCAACGACATCCTGATCCTGTCCACCGCCGGTGTGCTTGCTGCGAACGCACTCGCGAACATGAATGGCGTCGAATCGATCAATCTTGCTGCGGGCACGAACGGCCTTTCATTGTTGGATGCGAACTTCGTCGGGGTGGCAAGCGGGCGTCTTATCGTTAACGGTAACACCGGTAGCGACACGCTAGATGCGTCGAGCCTCTCCAGCGCCAATTCGGCAGATCTTCGATCCGGCGCGGGTGCGGATATCGTGAAAGGGGGCGCAGGGGGCGATCTGCTTCAATTCGCGGCCGCGAACCTCGACGCGCTTGACACAGTGACTGGCAATGGGGGCGCGGACGCATTGCTGCTTACCACGGCAGGCGTGCTTAGCGCCAATGCGCTGGCAGGTTTGACTGCAGTCGAAAGCATTCTTTTGGCCAACGGCACTAATGCAATTACGCTTGTCAACAGCAATTTTTCAGGTGTTGCCAGCGCGAAGATTAGCATAAAGGCAGGTACCGGCAACGACACGATCGACGGCTCGGCCCTCACCGGCGCGAATGCCGTCGATATCAGGGCCGGCCTCGGCGTCGATGTGCTTAAGGGCGGCGCAGGATCGGATGCGTTCCGCTTTTCCGCGAACGAACTGGCAGGTGATACGATCAGTGGCGGCCTTGGCACCGATTTCCTGGCGTTGAGCACGGCCGGCGCGCTGGGCGCTACCGCGCTCGCGAACATGACCGGGGTCGAGATCATCCAGCTGGTGGCAGGCACCAACGGCCTGACCATGGTCGATGGCAACTTCACCGGGGTGGCATCGGGCACCAGGATCACCGTTTTCGGCAACAGCGGCAACGATACGATCGATGCTTCCGGCCTGACCGGCACGAACGCGGTGGATATCCGCTCGGGCGCAGGGGTCGACGTGCTGAAGGGCGGCGCAGGGGCCGATCTGTTCACGTTTGCTTCGGCGGATCTTGCCGGCGATACGATCATTGGCGGCCTTGGCGGCGACTTCCTTGTCCTCACCACTGCTGGCGTGCTCGCGTCAAACGCCCTGGCAAACCTCAGCGGCGTTGAAACGATCAATCTTGCGGCAGGTACCAACGGCCTGACGCTGGTCAACGGCAACTTTACCGGGGTCACGGGCGCGAAGATCATCGTCACCGGCGGTAACGGTGATGACACCATCGACGCTTCGGCCGTCACCGGCGCAAACGCGGTCGACTTGCGCTCGGGTGCGGGCCTCGATGTGCTCAAGGGCGGCACCGGCGCGGATTCATTCCGCTTTGCCGCAGCCGATCTGGCGGGCGACACCGTGCAGGGCGGCACCGGGACCGATACGCTGCTGCTGACCTCGGCAGGGACGATCGCCGCATCCGCGCTGACGAATGTCTCCGGGATCGAAACGGTCCAGCTGGCAGGCGGGACCAACACCTTCAACCTCACCGATGCAATGGTTTCCTCCGCCACGGCAACGACAGTGGCGGTCATCGGCGGAAGCGGCAACGACCTCATCAACGGCGGCGATGTCGTCACCGCGACCAACCGGCTCGATCTGACGGCCGGCACCGGCAACGATACCCTGTTCGGCGGCTCGGGCGCAGATACCTTCCGGTTTGCCGCCTCCGCGCTCGACGCAGGCGATACGGTGAACGGTGGGACAGGCGCGGTGATCGATACGCTGGCGATCACGGGTGCCGGCACGATCGATCTTGCGGGCATCAACATTCAGCAGATCGAGGCGGTGACGACCGACAACGCCGACCATACGATCCTGCTCGACGACGACATCATCAGCACCGCGCAGGGCACGAGCATTTCGATCACTGCGGGCACGGGCGTCGATACGCTCAATATCACGCGCGTGGCGAACGCGGACAGTGCGGTGCAGGTCAATCTTGGCGATGGCAACGATACGTTGTTCCTGAGCGCCTATGATTCCGGCTTCGGCGTCTACGCCGGTCCGGCTGCAGGCAAGCTCAGCGGCACGCTCGGCGCGGGCAACGATACGCTCAAGGTGCTCAGCGGTTTCTTCAATGCGCCGTCATCGCTTTCGGGCGGCACGGGTACCGATACCATCGAGATCGATAACTACTACGGTAGTTCGGTCGTGATGAGCGCGGCGGTCACCGGGTTCGAGGTCGTCAACTTTGTCGATACGATCACGGGTGGCGGCTACACGATCTACTTCGTGGCCAACGATACGGCGGGCCTGACGATCAACGGCCAGACTGCGACAAACCGCTACTATCTCAATCTTGGCGCTGGCGGGCAGACCGCGAGTGGCAACGCGCAGGATGACAGCCTCTTTGGCGGCAGCGGCAACGATACGATCAACGGCAACGGCGGCAACGATTTCATCGAAGCCTTTGGTGGTTCCAACACCTCTAACGGCGGCGCGGGCAACGATAGCATCGTGTGGCATGCGGGCGATGCCGTAGTGGCAGGCGGAGCCGACACCGACACGCTCGTTTCGGTTTCCGGCGGCAGCTTCGATCTCAGCCAGGTGGATCAGAGCCTTGGCGACACCGCCAACACGACCGGCTTCGAAAACGTCAACCTGTTGCAGGCCTACGATCCCAACACCGGCTACAGCAGTTCCGGCTTCACCGGGGGCATCGTAAAGGGCAGCAGCGGCGCCAACGTGATCAACGGGTCGTATTCCAACGACGTGCTCGATGGCAATGGCGGTGCCGACAGTGTCTTCGGCAACGATGGCGCGGATACGATCACATATCGCGGCACCGAGGTCGAGGTGAATGCCTACTACGAGGGCTTTACCTACAATGCGGTGCAGAACGATACGCTGGTTCTGGCGGCTGCCGCTACGGTCAATCTGGGCAATGCCGACCAGACATCGGGCGACACCGTCGCTGTCTCGGGATTCCAGAACGTCGATGCCTCGGCGCTGGTAGCCGGAGTGAGCCTGACGGGTGACTCTTACGACAACCGCCTGATCGGCGGTTCCGGCGCGGATACGATCGCGGGCGGCGATGGCAGTGACTGGATCGACGGCGGTGCCGGTGCCGATGTGGTAACAGGCGGTAACCAGAACGACACCATCACCTATCGCGGCACGGCCAGCACCATTGGCGGCGGTGCTGATACCGATACCCTGCGGGTTGTTGGCGCGGCGACGATCAACCTCAACAACGGTGATCAGTCGAGCGGTGATACCGCTGTGGTCAGCGGGTTCGAGAACGTCGATGGTTCTGCATCGGCGGTGTCGTTCACGGCGATCGGGCGCAACGATCTGCGCAGCGTGCTGATCGGCGGCAGCGGGGCGGACACGTTGACCGCGGGAGCTTTCGGCGCGGATATCACCGGCAATGGCGGGGCTGACACGCTGGTCGGTGGGGCTGGGTCCGACTACTTCTACCTGAATGCCGGTGATTTTGCCGCTGGCGAATCGATCAACGGGGCGGGCAGCGGCGATTACGACCAGTTGTTTGTCCGCGCGACGATGAACCTTTCAGGCGGCACGATCTCGAACGTCGAAACGCTTCTTGCCATTGCGGCCGACGCCAACGGCAATCTGCTCAATCAGGGGGTGACAGTGACGCTCACCGGCGCGCAGGCGGCCGGGTTCCAGTACATCTACGCGAACGGCTTCTATAACGGTACGACCGAAACATTCATCGTCAACGTGGCATCGGGTACGACCGTCGATCTTTCAGGGATTACCTTTTACCAATTCGACGCAACCGATACCTTCGCCATCAACGGCGCAGCCGGGAACGAGACGATTACCGGGCCGACCTTCGTCAGTGTCATCCACGGCAACGGCGGCAACGACACGATCAAGACAGCGCCGTCCTCCGGCTACTGGGCGGATGGCACGCAAGTGTTCGGCGATTCCGGCAACGATCGCATCGATTATGGCTACCCGTTCATCACCGTCACGCTTGATGGCGGGGCGGATAGTGACACGCTGGTTTACAGCTACGCCGCCGGCAACGCCGATCTGATCGACCTCACTTCGGCGACGGACCAGACCATCGGCGATTCCGTCACGGCCAAGAACTTCGAGAACCTTGACTGGAGCACCAGCTTCTATGGCCTTACCGCCACCGGCAGCAGTGCGGCGAACACGATCCTCGGCAGCTCGGTGGGCGATATCATCGATGGCGGTGCGGGGCTCGATGCCATCGACGGCCGGGCCGGCGATGACCTGATCACGTATCGCAGCACCGCCAGCAGCATCAAGGGCGGGGCGGATACCGATACGCTGAAGGTGTTCAGCGCGGTCACGATGTTCCTCAACAATGCCGACCAGACCAGCGGCGATACGGTCTCGGTCAGCGGGTTCGAGCATGTCGATGCATCCGGTGCGACTGCTGCAGTGACTGTGAGCGGCCGTGCCGATGTTCGCAGCAACATCTATGGCGGCAGTGCTGCCGATACGCTCACCGCTGGGGCTGCCGGTGCGGAGATCATCGGCAACGGCGGAGCCGACACGATGCTCGGTGGCATCGGGCAGGACAATTTCTACATCAATTCCGGCGATTTCGTCGCGGGCGAGATGATCAACGGGCAAGGCGATTATGACCAGCTCTTCGTCCGCGGGACGACGGACTTCAGCGTCGGTACGGTGCAGAACATCGAAACCCTCAATGCCAATGCGCAGGATGCGCAGGGCAACTATCTCGAACAGGGCATGACTATCACCCTCACCGGTGCGCAGGCGGCCGGGATTGGCACCTTCTATGCCAACGGGGGCTACTACGGCACAACTGCCGAGGCATTCATCTTTAACGTGGCGTCAGGCACGACGGTCAATCTGTCGACAGCCAGCTGGAACTACATGGATCTTCTCGATACCGTTGCCGTTAACGGAGCTGGCGGCAACGAGACGATCATCGGTGTCAACTATGCGAGCGTTATTCACGGCAATGGCGGCAATGACACGCTGAAATCAGCCAACGAGAGCTATTGGTCCGATGCTACGCAGGCCTTTGGCGATGCCGGCAACGACCGGATCGACTATGGCTACCGCTTTTACAGCACGACACTCGACGGCGGGGCTGACAGCGACACGCTGGTCTATACCTACAGCGAAGGCGTCGTTGACCAGATTGATCTGTCCCAAGTGGCAGACCAGAGCATCGGGGACACGGCGACGGTCAAGAACTTCGAGAACCTTGACTGGAGCGCTAGTTTCTATGGCCTCAATGCGACCGGCAGCAGCGGCAACAACCTGATCATCGGCAGCCAGGGGGCAGATACGCTGACTGGTGGTGCGGGTTCGGACGTGTTCGGATGGCAAACGCGCGACGGTTACACTGACACCATCACCGACTTCCTCGCTTCCGCTGACGATCTGCGCTTCGCCGCGAGCGCGTTCGACTTCAACGGCGCCTTGTTTGATCAGCGCCTCGCCACCGGATCCACTGCCACCGATATCACCGGCAAGGACCTGATCATCTACACCGGCGGCGTGTTCGACGGCGTCGGTGATGTCCAGAACTATCTGATCGCGGCGGCAGGCGGCAGTGTCGGCGAGGGGGTGTTCATTGTCGGCACGAACAGCGCGAACCACACCGTACTCTACCACGCACTCGATGCGAGCTACACGAACAGCTCTGACGTTATCGAAGTCGCCGACCTCGGCATCTTAACCGCGCCGACGTCGATCCAGTTGGCAGACTTCCTGTTTGTCTGATGCGGGTTGGGGCTGCGAACCGCGCAGCCCCTTCCTCCCCCATTGCCAACGCGGCCCTTCCCCGCTAATGGCGCCCACTTCCGGCAGGGGCCTGCCCCCGGCCTGATTCCGTGCGGGAGGGTGCGCTTGCGCCCGTCTGACCGCTCACTCTGCGGGGCCAGCTGGCTCCAACAGGACGAAAGGAGGCCTCCGTGGCCAAGAAGATTGACGGGTATATCAAACTGCAGGTGAAGGCTGGCGAAGCCAAGCCCTCGCCGCCGATCGGGCCCGCGCTCGGTCAGCGCGGTGTCAACATCATGGGTTTCTGCAAGGAATTCAACGCAGCGACTCAAGAGGTCGAGAAGGGCACCCCGCTGCCCACCATCATCACGGTCTATTCGGACAAATCGTTCACTTTCGTGACGAAGACTCCGCCGGCCACCTTCCTCATCAAGAAGGTGCTGGGCCTCAAGTCCGGCTCGAAGGAGCCCGGCAAGATCTCTGCGGGTACGATCACTCGCGCCCAGCTCGGCGAAGTCGCCGAGACCAAGATGAAGGATCTCAACGCCAACGACATGGACGCTGCGATCAAGATCATCGAAGGCTCGGCTCGCGCCATGGGCCTTCAGGTTGTGGAGGGCTGATCCGATGAAGGTGACCAAGAACAAGAAGGCCCTCGCGGAAAAGCTGGGCGATAACCAGAAGCTCTACAAGGTTGATGAGGCGATCCAGCTCCTCAAGGACCTCAAGCGCACCAAGTTCGACGAGAGCATCGAAGTCGCGCTCAACCTCGGCGTCGATCCGCGCCACGCTGACCAGATGGTCCGCGGCATGGTCACGCTGCCCTCGGGCACCGGCAAGGACGTCAAGGTTGCCGTGTTCGCGCGCGGCGACAAGGCTGAAGCGGCGCTCGCCGCCGGTGCTGACCGCGTCGGCGCTGAAGACCTGCTCGAGGACATGCAGAACGGCAACCTCGACTACGGCCGCGTGATCGCGACGCCCGACATGATGGGCATCGTCGGCCGCCTCGGCAAGGTGCTGGGCCCCAAGGGCCTGATGCCGAACCCGAAGCTCGGCACTGTCACGCCCAACGTCGCTGATGCGGTCAAGGCGGCGAAGGCTGGCCAGATCGAATTCCGCGTCGAAAAGGCGGGCATCATCCACGGCGGCATTGGCAAGATGAGCTTCTCGAACGAGCAGCTGCGCGCCAACTTCGATGCGTTCGTCGATGCCATCGTGAAGGCCAAGCCCTCGGGCGCCAAGGGCAAGTACCTGCGCAAGGTCGGTCTGTCCTCGTCGATGGGCCCCGGCCTCAAGGTCGACGTCGCGGAAGTCCACGGCGGCTGATCCAGCCACATGGCTTGAATACGAAGGGCCGGGAGGGGAAACCTTCCCGGCCTTTTGCGTTTCCAAAGCCCTCTCCCCTTCAGGGGAGAGGGGGCTGCCTTAGCGCCCCTTCGCCAGCGGCGAGGTATAGGACGGATCATGGGCGAAGGGCAGCGGCGCGCCTTCGCGCAGCGCCGCCAGCACCGCTGCAAAATCGGTGCGCGCGCGCCAACCCAGCTCACGCTCGGCGAGGCCGGGATCATAGACCCGCCCAAGGCTCTGCGGCAGCTGCCACCCCCGCGCCGCAAACAGCGCCTCCGCATCGGGAAAACGCTCCCGGATCAGTGCCGCCGCATCCTGCTTCAAGGTCGCCGCATCCGCCTGCGCAAACGGCGGCGGTGCGCTCACCAGATAGAGCCCGAAGCCGACATCGGGTGCCTTCTCCAGCGCCATGACATGCGCGGCCGCCGCATCCTCCACCGTCAGGCGGCGGTGCAGCAGTTCGATCGACTTCAGGTTCTCGCCCGATGGCCGCTTGTGCGTGTCGTCATCCTCCGGGAAAAACCGCGAGGTGCGCAGAACCACGCAGGCCAGCCCATGTTCCGCGGCATGGAGCCGGCACAGCCCCTCCGCCGCCAGCTTGGTCACGCCGTAGATGTTGCGCGGCGCCAGCGGCCCGGTCTGCTCGTCCAGCCACACCGCCTCTGGCGCTTCCTCGCGCCGTATCGCCTCACTGATCATCAGCGAGGTGGTCGAGGTCATCACGAACCGGTCATGGCCCGCCGCGCGTGCCGCTTCGAGCAGGTTGAGCGTACCCGTCACATTCACATCGACAAAGGTCTGCACTGGATACCGCGCGATGTCCGGCTTGTGCAGCGCCGCTGCATGCACCACCGCGTCGATCCCCAGCCCGATCGCCCGGTCCACCACCGCGCGGCTGGCAATCGTGCCGACGACATGCGTTTCCGGCCCGGGCACAGCATCAAGGCCTGTCACCGTGTGCCCCGCAGCCCGGAGCGCCGGGGCGAGGAAGCGGCCCAGCCAGCCGGAGGAGCCGGTGAGAAGAACCCGCATCAGAAAGCCTCCTTCGCCAGATTTGCCCGCGTGTAGCACTCGATCACCAGGCTGATCGCGCGCCCGTTTGCCACCCGCAGCACGGCCTTGTGTGAAAGTACTGTCCCCGACGGGCATTCCTTGGCGCGCCCGTGCTGGCTGGTCAGCCGTTCGCGGCGGAACCCCAGCGGGCGCACCACCGTGCCGAAGGGCGTCCGCGTCGTTTCCAGCGCGGTGTTCATCGCCGGGGTGAGCTGCGCGGGGACATACCAGTTCTTCGCGTCCGAAAGCACCGCTCCGCCGCAGCGCAGCCGCACATGGCGAAAGGCGAGCGGCTCATCGGCGCCGACGCCCAGCGCCGCGCGGATCGCCGGGGTGGCTGGCTCGTTCGCCTCGCGGTCGGTCTCCGCCACGATTTGCGCAGGTGATGATATCCGCTGTGCCGCGCACCACTGTGCCAGCGCTGCGGTTGCGCTGTCATTGCTCCCAAGCGTGCGCTCGAAGCGGGTCAGCGTTGGAGTGCAGGCTGCAACGGCGAGAAGCGACACGATCGGGAGTACGGTCTTCTTCACACTCACTTCCCGGTCGTGTCGAGCGAAGTCGAGACACCTCGCACCAGTGTCTCGACTTCGCTCGACATGAACCGAGGTTGAGGAGCCGTCATTGCCGGAAGGTCAGATGCCCCCCGGCACCGAAGTCCGGCCAATCGCGGCCAGCCCATCGACCAGCACTTGTGCGCAAGTATCGAGCAGCGCCTGATCAGTCGAACGGATCACGAAGTTGGCGCCGACCTTGCCTTCGCGGAAGAAGGGGTAGCTGCCGATCTGGCACCCCTCATGCGTCTTCTCGGTTTCGCGCAGCAAGTCCGCCACTTCGCTCTCGGCCACCCAGCAGCCGATCGTCGCGGAAAGCAGCGGCAGACCGCCTTCGAGCGTGCCCGTCAGCCCGTCGAGCATCTGCGCGGTAATCCCCGGCACGCCCGCCATCAGGAACACGTTGCCGACCTGGATCCCCGGCGCGCCCGAGAGCCGGTTGGGGATGAGATCTGCGCCCTCCGGCACCCGCGCCATGCGCAGCCGCGCCGGATTGATGCCGCCGCGCGTCTCGTAATAGCGGGTGAGCATGGCCTCCGCCTCGGGGTGGATCACCACCGGCACGCCCAGCGCCTCGGCCACGGCATCGACCGTGATGTCATCATGCGTCGGCCCGATGCCGCCCGTGGTGAACAGGTAATCGTTGCGCGCCCGAAGCGCATTCACTGCCTCAATGATCGCCGCCATGTCATCGGGCACCACGCGCACTTCGCGCAGGCGGATGCCCTGCACCCCCAGCCACGTCGCGACTTGCGCTATGTTCTTGTCATGCGTGCGGCCGGAAAGGATCTCATCGCCCACGACAATGAGCGCGGCGGTCCAGATGCGGGAGGTTTGGGTCATGGGGTGAGCGATAGCGCAAACGGATGAGCGCGCAATGGGGCTTTGAGGGGATTGCGTAGCCTACGGCGCGCAATGTCCCCAAACACTCCTCATTCCCGCCTTCGCGGGAATGACGAAGGGTAGGGGCGAAGTTACTCCGCCGGTTCGACCACTCCGCCAGCCTTCGCCGCCACAGCGCCAGTGGCCTTCCCAAAGCGCATGATGCCGTCGTCGAGGGGGTTTTCCTTCAGGTACTTGCGGTCGAACAGATAGTCCTGATTGAGCCGCCACGGCATCGTCTTGGCGTTTTTCGGCTGGATCGCGAGGCCGCGCTGGATGTAGCCCGAGGAGAGGTCGAGCGGGGTGTCGGCTTCGAGCGCACTTTCGTCGGTCAGCACCGGGGTTGCGCTGTCTGCGCCCACTTTCTTCATGTGGTTTAGCAGGCGGCACACGTAGTCGGAGTCGATGTCCGCACGCAGGGTCCAGGAGGCGTTGAGGTAGCCGAAGACTTGCGCGAGGTTGGGCAGGTTCGAATACATGCAGCCCTTGTAGTACCAGCGCTCGTTCATCCGCACCGGCTGGCCGTCCATGCCGAGCGCGATCTTGCCGGCCATGGCGAGGGCAAGGCCGGTGGCGGTGACGATCACGTCACAATCAAGCCGCTTGCCGGACTTGAGTTGGATGCCGGCGGCGTCGATCCGCTCAATATGGTCGGTGACGATCTCGGCCTTGCCCGCCTTCATCGCATGGAACAGATCGCCATCGGGCACGAGGCACAGGCGCTGCTCCCACGGGTTATAGGGCGGGGTGAAGGTGGCCGGATCGTACTTGGGGCCGAGCGCTTCCTGCAGCTTCTTCGTCAGGAAGTCCTTGACCTTCTGCGGTTCGTTGCGAGCGCGCTTGAACACGATGTTCTGCATCGTGACGTTCTTGAAGCGCGTGATCTTGTAGGCGAGCTTCTCGGGCAGGAACTTGCGCAGCGTGTTGGCGATGGCATCGCGCGCCGGGCGGATGGCATACCAGGTCGGCGTGCGCTGGAGCATGGTGACGTGCGCGGCCTTCTGGGCCATCGCTGGCACGATGGTGACGGCGGTTGCGCCCGAACCGATCACGACGACGCGCTTGCCGGTGTAGTCGATGTTTTCCGGCCAGAACTGCGGGTGGATGATCGTGCCGGCAAAGTCCTCGCGCCCCGGGATCGCGGGATCATAGGGTGTGTCGTAGTCGTAATAGCCCGAGCCGAGGTAGAGGAACCGCGCGGTGGTGCGGCTGCGCTGGCCGTCGGCGGCTTCGGTGGTGATCACCCACCAGGCGTGGGCGCTTTCCCAGTTTGCGGAGACGACCTTGGTCTCGAACCGGATATGCTGGCGGATCGCCCGCTCATCGACGATGCGGTTGAGATAGTCGAGGATCGATGGGCCATCGGCGATCGACTTCTCGTGCTTCCAGGGCTCGAAGATGAAGCCCAGCGTGTGCATGTCACTGTCAGAGCGGACGCCGGGGTAGCGGAAGAGGTCCCAGGTGCCGCCGAGCTGGGGGCGGCGTTCGAACAGGGCGTAGCTGCGATCGGGGCAGAGCATCTGCATGTGCGCGGCCATGCCGATGCCGGAAAGCCCTGCGCCGATGATCGCGACGTCGATATCCGGCTGCCCGGAGCGCCGCGTGTCCTCGAAACCCATGCTATCCTCCACAGTTATTGACATACATGATAGCAGTCAGGGGAATGATTGCCAGCATGTTTCAATGCGCGATTAAATGCAGCGATTGCACTCCGGCGGCGAGCGCGACAGAAGGGAAGCCATGCCGATCATCGCCGCGCGCCGCTATACCGAGGGGAAGCCGGATCCCGCCGATCTTGCACTGACGGGCGTGCCGCTGGCCGAAGCGGTGTTGCCGCGCGGGTGCTTCGACTGGATCGGGCTGTGCGATCCGACGCTCGAGGAGATGGAGCGCGTTGCGCGCCAGTTCGGGCTTCATCCCCTGGCGATCGAGGATGCGCTCAACCCGCGCCAGCTGCCCAAGGTCGATATCTACGGCCAGCAGCTGTTCGTCGTCGCGCGCACCGCGATGATGGATCGGGGTGGGGACACGATCACCTACGGGCAGACCGCGATTTTCCTTGGCGCGCAGTTCATCGTGACCGTGCGGATAGGGTCTGCACGTGCGCATGCCGATCTGCGCCGCGCGCTGGAAGCCGATACCGAACACCTCGCCGAAGGCGCGGATTATGTCCTCCACGCCGTGCTCGATTTCATCGTCGATGGGTATCTGCCGATCGCCGACCAGTTCGAGGACGTGGCGCACAGTATCGAGGAATCAGCGATCGACCAGTTCCCCGATCCGACCACGATCCGCCGCATCTTCCGGCTGCGCCGCGAGCTCAGGCGGTTCGAGCGGATCATCGGGCCGATGGAGGAGCTGACCCAGCGCCTCGCCGAGGCGGACTTGCCGGTGATCGACCCTTCGGCGCGGATCTGGTTTCGCGACGTGCTCGATCATGTGCGCCGGGCGATGGCGCGGATGGATAGCCTGAAGGAAACGCTTGCGGCGGCGGTGGAGACGGCCGGGCTGCTCGAACAGCACCGGCAGGGCGTGATCACCCGTCAGCTTGCCGCCTGGGCCGCAATTCTTGCCGTGCCGACAGCCATTGCCGGCATTTATGGGATGAACTTCGACTACCTGCCCGAACTCCACTGGCGTTGGGGCTATCCGATGGTCTGGGGGCTCATCATCACGATCTGCGGCGGACTGCTGTTGCGGTTCCGGCGGATCGGCTGGCTCTAGCTCGGCAATCGCCAGTCTATCGCGCCGCAACCCTGCTCTTCGAGAAAGGCATTCGCCCGGCTGAAATGGCGGCAGCCGAGGAAGCCGCGATGGGCAGAGAGCGGGCTGGGGTGCGGGGCTTCCAGAATGAGGTGCGGGCCGCCGCTTGTTTCGCGGATGAGCGCGGCCTTCGCGCGGGCGTGGCTGCCCCAGAGGAGGTAGACGCACGGTGACGGACGCTGGGCGACTGCGCGGATGGCCGCATCGGTAAACGCTTCCCAGCCCTTGCCCTGGTGCGAACCGGCCTGACCGGCTTCGACGGTGAGCACCGTGTTGAGGAGAAGGACTCCTCCCTTTGCCCAGCTTTCGAGATAGCCGTGGGAAGGGCGAGGCAGGCCGAGATCGGATTGCTGCTCCTTGAAGATGTTGAGCAGGCTTGGCGGCACCGGCACACCGGGCATGACCGAAAAGGCAAGGCCGTGTGCCTGACCGGGGCCGTGGTATGGGTCCTGCCCCAGAATCACGACACGGACATGCGGCAGCGGTGTCAGCGCAAGCGCAGCAAGGCGCGTGCCGGCAGGCGGGTAGATCAGTTTTCCCGCAGCCTCTTCCGCACGCAAAAAACCGCCGAGCGTCCGCAAGCGGTTGCTGGCGAGGATTTCTGCAAGCGCAGGACGCCAAGTTTCCGGGATTGCTGCGGCTGTCATGACAGGCACGGCCTAGCCGTTTTGCTGCAGTGCGGGAATACCATTTGCAAGGGGGGCGCTCACCTTGCTATCCGCCCTTACGTATCTTTGGTTGTGCGCGTGGGGATTCCGTTATGAAGATCGCAATGGTGGGCTCCGGCTACGTCGGACTGGTTTCGGGTGCCTGCTTCGCCGATTTCGGCCATGATGTGGTCTGCATCGACAAGGACGCCGGCAAGATCGCACGGCTGGATGCCGGCGTGATGCCGATCTACGAGCCGGGACTTGCCGAACTTGTCGGCACCAACGTGCAGGCCGGACGCCTGTCGTTCTCGACCGATCTGCCTTCCTCGATCGCCGGTGCGCAGGCGATCTTCATTGCAGTGGGCACGCCATCGCGGCGCGGCGATGGCCATGCCGATCTTTCCTACGTCTACGCGGTGGCGCAGGAAATCGCCGATAGCCTCACCAATCCGGCGGTCATCGTGACCAAGTCGACCGTTCCGGTCGGCACGGGTGACGAGGTTGAGCGAATCATTCGCGAGCGCGCGCCCGATGCCAAGTTTGCCGTGGTCTCCAACCCCGAGTTCCTGCGTGAAGGCGCCGCGATCGGCGATTTCAAGCGCCCCGATCGCATCGTGGTCGGTGCCGAGGAGGAATGGGAGCGCGGCGTGATGAGCGAGGTTTATCGCCCGCTGTTCCTCAACAAGGCACCGCTGCTGTTCACCGGTCGCCGGAGTTCGGAACTCATCAAGTACGCCGCCAACGCGTTTCTCGCGACCAAGATCACCTTCATCAACGAGATGGCGGACTTGTGCGAGAAAGTGGGCGCCGACGTGCAGGATGTTGCGCGCGGGATCGGGCTCGACAACCGCATCGGCTCCAAGTTTCTCCATGCCGGGCCGGGCTATGGTGGCAGCTGCTTCCCCAAGGACACGCTGGCACTGCTCAAGACGGCGGAAGACTATGCGAGCCCGGTCCGGATCGTCGAGGCGGTGGTGCGCACCAACGATAGCCGCAAGCGGGCGATGGGCCGCAAGGTGATCGAGGCGATGACCGAAGCCGGCGTTGGTGAAGCCCGCGGCAAGCGGATTGCGCTGCTGGGCCTGACTTTCAAGCCCAACACCGATGACATGCGCGATGCGCCCTCGATCGCGATCGTCCAGGCGCTGCTTGATGTCGGTGCGGAAATCGTTGCCCACGATCCGGAAGGGATGGACGCAGCGGCGCCGCTGATGCCCGAAGTGACCATGGCCAAGAATGCCTATGAGGCGGTGACCGGCGCAGATGCCGTTGTGCTCGTTACAGAGTGGGACGCGTTCCGCGGCATCGACCTCGAGCGCGTGGGGCAGCTTGTGAACAGCCGCGTGCTGGTCGATCTGCGCAACGTCTATGACCCGAGCGAGGTGCGCGCCGCCGGATGGCACTACAGCAGCGTCGGACGGGTGTAGCGCCGGGCCTAGAGCCGATTCCCGCGCTTGCCGCCACCGCCCCGAAAGCCTAAGCGGGGCGGATGGCTGTTTACTTTCACGAAGAAGACCTGCCCGAGGGTGTGCTTGCGCCCGGACCGGTCGCCGTCGATACCGAAACGATGGGGCTCATCACCACGCGCGATCGGCTCTGCCTGCTGCAGATTTCCGATGGGCATGGCGACGAGCACCTCGTGCGGTTTGCTGCGGGAAGCGACTATGCTGCGCCCAATCTGCGCGCAGTGCTCGCCGATCCGGCGCGGCTGAAGCTGTTTCACTTCGCCCGCTTCGATCTTGCCGCGATCCACTATTACCTCAAGGTGATGGCGACGCCGGTGTTTTGCACCAAGATCGCCTCCAAGCTGGTGCGCACTTACACCGACCGGCATGGCCTGAAAGAACTGGTGCGCGAACTGCTGGGCAAGGAAATCTCCAAGCAGCAGCAGTCGAGCGACTGGGGCGCGCCCAGCCTCAGTGATGCGCAGCAGGATTATGCTGCGTCCGACGTGCGCTATCTTCATGCGATGCATGGCATCCTTGTCGACCGGTTGGCCCGCGAAAGGCGTACCGACGTGGCGCAGGCCTGCTTCGAGTTCCTGCCGACACGGGCCCTGCTCGACATCGCCGGCTGGGCCGACCGCGACATCTTCAGCCACGAGTGAGGGCTTGCAGGTGACGCTGACGGGAAATCCGGCACGATGACGCAAGGGGCGGACAACCTGCGAGGGCGCCGCCAGGTGGTTGCGGCACCCGGCGGCTTTCACGACCGCATGGTGCGGGCGTTGGCGGTAGGCTTGCCCGCGCTGATCGGCGCGCTGCTTGCGGTGCTGGTGATCGCGCCATTCTCGCCGCGCGGGGAAATCAGCTTCCTCCTCGATCGCAACAAGGTGGCGATGGTGAACGACCGTCTGCGCGTCGTGAGCGCGATGTACCGGGGGCAGGACGATTCGGGGCGGAACTTCTCGGTTACGGCGGGCAGCGCGGTCCAGCATTCGGAGACGCGTGACGAAGTCGAGATGCGCGACATCACCGCGCGGGTCATGCTGAACGACGGACCGGCGAGCCTGACGACGGGCGAAGGCGTCTATGACTTTGCCAAGCAGAAGATCGACGTGCCCTCGCCGGTCAATTTCGAGACCTCCGACGGGTATCGCATGGTGACCGCCGGGGCCGATATCGACATCGCCAAGCGCCGCCTCGTCAGCCAGGGGCGCGCCGAGGGGCGCATTCCTGCTGGCACTTTCTCTGCCGACAGGATAAGCGCGGACCTTGAAGCGAGGACGATCACGCTCGATGGCCACGCCCGCCTGACGATGGAGCCCGGCAAGCTGAAAATGCCATGACCACGCTGATCGAAGCCTTGAAGGCCGGACGGCCCCTGCGATCGCTTGCGATCGGCTTTGCGGCAAGCGCCGCGTTGGCGGCTGGCGCCCAGTACCTTGGCGCGCAGGCGATTGCCGCGCATAACAGCAAGGCGCCGGTGAACTATGCGGCCGACCGGATCGAGTTGCAGGACAAGCAGAACCGGGTCGTGCTTTCGGGCAACGTCGATATCACGCAGGCTGGCCTCACAATGCGCGCGGCGCGCACCACGGTGGCTTATACCGATGCGGGCAGCCTGCAGATCCAGCGGATCGACGCGGCTGGCGGCGTGGTGGTGACACGCGGCAATGAACGTGCGAGCGGCGATGTCGCGGTCTACGATTTCAACGCCAAGATCATCACGATGGCCGGCAACGTCGCACTGCGGCGCGGGTCCGATACGCTGAATGGCGGGCGGCTGGTGATCGACCTCAATACGGGTATCTCGAATATCGACGGACGGTCGTCCGGCGGCATCTCGGCTGCCTCGTCGGGCGAGCCTGCGCGTTCCGGTGGCCGGGTAAGCGGAAGCTTCAGCGTTCCGAAGTAAGGCTCGCAGCGGTCCTGACGGACGCGTGATTGCGGTTCGATCGGCCTGGTGCAGCATGACATATCGGGCTCGGATTCTCTTTTGCGATTGCGAAGAGTTCGTCGGATTATCCCACAAGCACGAACCACTGTGGCGAACGGGCAGGACTGCGTCCGTTCGGGTTGCGAATGCAATCCCGGGGCGCCTCCTGGTCGCGGGCTTTCTCTGGAGCGATCAAGGCATTGGGCATTGCCAGCCCGCTGCATAACCTTGTTTGGAATCGAAATCCGGGTGCGGCAGAACGCGCCAGGGGCAGGCCACGGTCCAGGGTAGCAATACCAAATGGTTAACAGACTTGCAATAAAGTACCAAATAGGTTATCTCCGGATCTGTCCACTGCACAATCTGGAGTCGCCGATGCCCAACGATGTCTTATCGCCCGCCGGATATACCCCAACCTTCGCGGTGAGCTTCTCCGATGGTGCAAGCGGTGCGCAGCTCGTTGCCAACGGTTCTCCGCTGCCGGTAACCCCGGTGGTGGCCAACAAGCCGGTGCCGCTCGGCGGGACAACATCCTCGAGCGCCACTTTCGGGCCGTTCGCTCCGGCTGCCGGTCAACCGGTCGTGATCTCGCTGTCCGGAACGTGGACCGGGACCGTGTCTCTGCTCCGTTCCATCGACGGGGGGGCAACGCGCCTGCCGGTGACGATGGGCGGCCGTACCTGGGGGCAATTCTCGGCCAACGTGTGCGAGCCCGTCTGGGAGGAGGCCGAGGCCGCAGCCGGCCTTTATCTCGATGTCGCGCTGCAATCCGGAACGGTCACGTACCGCCTCGCGCAGTAGCATCCCTGCCGGGGGCGCCGGCCCCGCACATTCTTCGATCCACCAAGCCAACATCGAACCGGCACCGAACCGACCGGCGCGCCGCTGTGCGCGCCGGCGTGGGGCGTCATGCCGGAACGACCCGCGCGCGCCGCGCGCCAGCGCCCGCCAGAGGAGCCGCAAAATGCCCACGGACATGATCAGCCGATCCATCGCTACCGCCGCTTTCGCCAGAACGGGCGATCCCAATCCGATCCGGCTCACCAGCATGCTGGGCGGCACCATTCTGCCGAACGAGACGGCCGGTCTTGCGAGCGCGATCTCGCAGATGAACAGCCTTCGCCGCCCGCTGCTGATCGACCGCAGCATCAACATCACGGGCTGGTCGACGATCAACGGCTACTGCGCCATCTCGTGCGCGGATGACGCGCTAATCAATTTCATCGGCAGTGCAAACGGCTTTCGCGCGCGCAACAGCTTTACCGCTGTCGGATCGTGGACCGCGGCCCCTGCGCTGGCACAATGGCCTGCCTCGACCGGCAGCTTCGTGACCGCGCTCACGGTGGACGCGGCGACATACGCAGCCCTTGCGGCCGGCGATCACGTCTATCTCTCGGACAGCGTGAACAACACGTTCTCGTACTTCAATGGCGTGAGCACGACGAACTACACCAACCTCGCCGAGATCGCGATGGTGCTGGCCAAATCGGGCGGAAACACGGTGTTTCTCGACCGGGTTCTCGGCGAGTGGAACCTCTACAGTACCGCCGGGTCCGTGGCCAAGCTTGGCGACAACCTGTGCGTCCTCAACCTCAACATCAAGGGCGAGCAGAACACCACTCGCGACCTCGTTCGCGTGGAAGGCTATGTGGGCCCGGACATCGACGTGCGGATCGACAGCAACTCCTCGCGCGGCGTGATGCTGCTTTCCTGCATGGGCGGGCGGGTTCGCGCCAAAGTCCGGGACCTGCGCGACGATGAGGCCAACAACTCGTTCGGCTATGGCGTATGCGCTGCCGCGGCGACGACGGACTGCAAGATCGAGGTGCATGCGCGCAACGTCCGCCATGCCTATTCGGACATCATTGTCGGGACGGCAACCGGACTGACGCAGCCTTTGACGTTCAGCGGCGGCGTCGTCAGGCGCATTGCGGTGACCGGCGAAGGCATCTCGTGCAGCGCGGCCACCTGGGACACCCATACCCACAGCGATCAGGTGCGCTTCGAGAATATCAAGGCGTACGGCACCCACAATGAGGATCCCGGCCAGCCGAGCAGCGGGCTCAATTGCGCCGTGCAGGTGCGCGGCACCAATGTCACGATCGACGGGCTGGAAACAAACCTGCAGGTGGGGGTGCGCTACAGCGTCGTCGCCGCGCGCAACAGCCGGCTCGAGATCACCAATTTCCGCCATCGCAGCACGCTTGTCGGTACGCCCAATGCGGCCAGTTCGCTCATTTCGTTCGCTGGCACGACCTTCAGCGGATCGGGCACGCACAAGGTCAATATCCGCAATTCGCTGGTCCACAACATGGTCTACAGCGGAGCCGGCTGGAACTTCGTTTCGTTGCATAACTCGGAAGTGGACATGAGCACGAGCAGTGCTGGCTGGCCCGGCAACGTTTCGGGCAATACCGGCTGCATGACCGAGTACATCAACACGACGGTTCGCAGCCCTGCGTCGATGAACGTTGCGACGTCGCTGGTCTTTGACGGCGGCAAGATCGTCTTGGCGACGACCAATGGTTTCAACCTGACCGATGGGGCGGTGCTCAAGTCTCGCAACCACGGGATCGAAATCACCGCCGGCGGCTCAATAGCCAACAGCGCCTACGCATTCACAAGCATTACCATCGGCGCTGTATCGTTCAGCTATGCCGATATCTGGGTTGACGACGCGCGGGCGGAACATAGCGTGAAGCCGTTCGTCAACCTGTCCACCGGCGGAACCGTCACGGTGAAGAGCCTGGCGATTCGCGGCCAATACAAGGGCGTGGCAACCCGAAGTGATGCCGATGCCTCGATCCGCGCAGGCCGTGACCGCATGTTCCAGCGATTCTCGATCGCCCTGACGGCCGACCGCACGCTGACGCTGGAAACGATCGATGCCGATGATGGCGACGAGTTCGAAATCTTCCGGCCCGCCGGCGGCGCCTTCAACCTGCTGGTCAAGCAGGGATCGACCACGCTCTGCACGCTCGCGCAGAATGGTTCCTGCCGGGTGGCGTTCGATCAGTCGAACAACAACTGGCGCGTTACCAACAAGGGCGTGATCGCCTGAACCAGCCCGGGCTTCCGGATTCGCGAAACGGGCCGGGTCCTGGGAGCCGATTCGAACAAACCAAGGTGGCGGAACTTCGGTTGGCAGCGGCTGACCGAAGCCGTCTTCGCACCGGATTGGTTCAATTGTGCAGGTGCTGTATTAATTTGATGCACCGCGGCATGCGCTGGTTGACTATAGCGGGGAAAGCTTGGATATACTCGAACGCATAGTGATCCTACAGTTCCCGTTCGTTAGCGGGAACGACTGCTTTTTGCGCGGGAAGCGTACGATATGGATGTTTTCGGCCTCGGTTCGCTCAGGCTTTCCCGCAAGGTGTGCCAGCTGACCCGGACGCGGTAGCTGCGATGCAGCATGAATGAAATGCCGCGAAGCGGAATCTCACCGACCTGATGTGCGATGACTTGTTTGGGGAGCAGCAATTGACTGGCAAGAAGGTAGCGTTGATCACGGGCGTAACCGGGCAGGATGGTTCCTATCTGGCCGAGTTGCTGCTCGAGAAGGGCTATGAAGTTCACGGCATCAAGCGCCGTGCTTCGCTGTTCAACACGCAGCGCATCGACCACATCTATCAGGATCCTCATGCGCCCTCGCCGGACATGAAGCTCCATTACGGTGACCTCACCGACACCTCGAATCTCACCCGCATCATCCACGATGTGCAGCCGGACGAGATCTACAATCTCGGCGCGCAGAGCCACGTGGCGGTGAGCTTTGAAGCGCCGGAATACACCGCTGACGTCGACGCGATCGGTACGCTGAGGCTGCTGGAGGCGCTGCGCTTCCTGGGCCTCGAGAAGAAGACGCGCTTCTATCAGGCTTCGACCTCGGAGCTCTATGGCCTGGTGCAGGAGATCCCGCAGCGCGAGACCACGCCGTTCCATCCGCGCAGCCCTTATGCGGTGGCCAAGATGTACGCCTACTGGATCACGGTGAACTACCGCGAGGCCTATGGGATGTATGCGTGCAACGGCATCCTGTTCAATCACGAGAGCCCGCGCCGCGGCGAGACCTTCGTGACCCGCAAGATCACCCGCGGACTGAGCAACATCGCTGAAGGCCTCGAGAATTGCCTGTTCATGGGCAACATCGATGCGCTGCGCGACTGGGGGCATGCCAAGGACTATGTGCGGATGCAGTGGCTCATGCTGCAGCAGGACGATCCGCAAGATTACGTGATCGCGACCGGTGTGCAGTATTCTGTGCGCGAGTTCATCACCTGGTCGGCCGGGCACCTTGGCATCACCCTGCGCTTCGAAGGCAGCGGGATCGACGAGGTCGGGATCGTCGATTCGGTCAGCGGTGATCTTGCGCCAGCCGTATCGCCCGGCGATGTCGTCGTGCGCATCGATCCGCGCTATTTCCGTCCGGCCGAGGTCGAAACCCTGCTGGGCGACCCCTCCAAGGCCAAGCAGCAACTGGGCTGGGTGCCGGAAATCAGCGTGCAGGAAATGTGCCGCGAGATGATCGCCGAGGACCTCAAGACCGCGCAGCGTCACTCGCTTCTCAAGCGGCACGGGTTCGAATTGCCCGTCTCGCTGGAATCCTGACATGCGGGTCTATGTTGCTGGACACCGCGGCATGGTCGGCGGCGCAATCAGCCGCAAGCTGACCGAGCGCGGTGCCGAAGTCGTGATACGCACCCACGCCGAGCTCGATCTCACGAGTCAGGCCGATGTGCGCGACTTCTTTCAGGACGAGAAGATCGATGCCGTGGTTCTGGCAGCGGCCAAGGTGGGCGGCATCTATGCCAACAACACCTATCCTGCCGACTTCATCTACGAAAACCTGATGATCGAGTGCAACGTGGTCCATCAGGCTTTTGCGGCCGGGATCAGCAAGCTGCTGTTCCTTGGCTCATCGTGCATCTACCCCCGTGCCGTTGCCCAGCCGATGCGCGAGGAAGCGCTGCTGACCGACGTGCTCGAAGCCACCAACGAGCCCTATGCGATCGCCAAGATTGCCGGGATCAAGCTCTGCGAAAGCTACAACCGCCAGCACGGCACCGACTATCGCAGCGTGATGCCGACCAACCTCTATGGCCCCGGCGACAACTTCCATCCGGAAAACTCGCACGTGATGCCGGCGCTGATCCGCCGCTTTCATGAAGCGGCCCGGCAGGGGCTGGAAGAAGTGGTGATCTGGGGCACGGGTACGCCGCGGCGCGAGTTCCTCCATGTCGACGATATGGCGGAAGCCTCGCTGTTCGTGCTGGATCTGCCGGACGACATTTATGCGGCCAATACCCAGCCCATGCTGAGCCACATCAATGTCGGCTATGGCGAGGACGTTTCGATCGCCGAACTCGCTGCAATGATCGCCGAAGTGACCGGTTTTCGTGGCCGGATCGCTTACGATACCACCAAGCCGGACGGCACGATGCGCAAGCTGATGGACTCGGGCCGCCTCAGCGCGATGGGCTGGAAGCCCCGCGTATCGTTGCAGCAGGGGTTGGCCGAGACATACCGCTGGTATCTGGCGCATGTCGAGGGTGATGCCCCGGCCGAAATCCGGGTCTGAGGACTAAGCATGGGTTCGAGCACTCCCCAATACCGTGTCGACGTTGACGGCTTTCCGATCGACGTGGATCCTCACGAGGAAATCCTCGCGGCGATGGACAAGGCCATCCGCGAGCGTTCACCGGGCCACTACATTTCGATCACCAATACCGAATCCCTCTATCATGCGCGCAGATTGGCGAGCCACGGGAAGTTCATCCGCGGCTCGGACTACTCGCTGTGCGACGGGGTCGGGGTCATCGCCGCAGCCAAGGCCGCGGGCGATTCGATCAGTCGCTACAACGGGCCGATCCTGCAGCTTGACGCATCGGAATACGGTGCGACGCGGGGATGGCGCCATTTCTATCTCGGCGGACGCGACGGGTCTGCAGAGGAAATGGGGCGGCGGCTTGGCGAGCAATTTCCAGGGCTCATCGTCTGCGGGATCTACGAGCCGCCCTTCCGGCCGCTGACGGCCGAAGAGCGCAGCGCGATGATCCGTCAGATCCGCGAATCCGAGGCGGACATCGTCTGGGTCGGACTGGGGCTGATCAAGCAGGAAGCGATGATCGCCGACATCAAGGATGAGGCCGGCGTGCCGTGGATGGTGGGTGTCGGCGCGTCGTTCGATTACCACTCCGGCCGCGTGCCGTGGGCACCGCTGATCCTGCGCAAGCTGGGGCTCGAGTGGCTGTTCCGCCTGATCGTGCAGCCCAAGCTGCGCGCCAAGCGTTATTGGTGGTCAGGCGTGTGGATGCTCGGTGCGATGGTGCGCGGCACTGCGGGCAGGGTGTCCGGCGGCGGCAAGCGCCGCGGCTGAGGGTTTGGCCCCTTTGTGCGGGCCGGGAATCGAGATTGCAGAAGGGGAATCCGGATGGTTCGCGTTGCACTGGTAGGATTGGGCAAGATGGGCATATCCCATCAGGCCATCCTGAATTCGACGTCGGGCATCGAGCTCGTCGCAACGTGTGATTCCACGCCGCTCGTGGCGTCGGTGATGGGGCGCTATACCAAGGCGCGCAGCTATTCCGACTACGCCGAGATGCTCGCGAAGGAGCCGCTCGATGCGGTCGTGATCGCTACGCCGCCCAAGGCGCACGTTCCCATGGTGGAGGCGGCGATCGCCAAGGGTCTCGCCATTTTCTGCGAGAAGCCTTTCGTGCTGGAAACCGCGGACGGCATCGCGCTCGCCAAGGCAGCTGAAACGGCGGGTATCGTCAACCAGGTGGGGTATCACTACCGGTTCGTGGGCTCGTTCGTGCACGTGAAGTCGCTTGTCGATGCGGGCATCCTCGGCCGCATCCACCACGTGACGGCCGAAGCCTATGGTCCCGTCGTGCTGCGCCCCAAGACGGGCTCCTGGCGCGGCAGCAAGCAGACGGGCGGCGGCGCGCTTTATGACTACGCAACCCACGCGCTCGACCTGCTCAACTACTGCGTCGGCCGGCCCGACACTGTGCTTTCGGCATCGCTGGGCTCGGTCTTCTCCGAGGAAGTCGACGATGAAGTCTATGCCCTGATGGGGTATGATGACGGCATGACCGCGACGCTGCAGGTCAACTGGAGCGACGAATCGTATCGCAAGATGTCGACCAAGCTCACGCTCTACGGCACGAAGGGGAAGATCATCGCGGACCGCCAGGAAGTGCAGGTCTACATGCGTGAACCCCGGCCCGATCTCGGCCTCAACCAGGGCTGGAACGTGCGCTACACGACCGAGCTGACCGAGCCGGTGGACTATTATCTGCGCGGCGAGGAATACTCCGCCCAGATCGAGCATTTCGCACGGCACGTCGCTGCGGGTGACAAGGCCACGCGCAGCACATTCGCCACGGCGGTCGAGGCGGACATGACCGTCGACGCGATCCGTGCGGCTGCGACGCGCGATGCAATCCGGATCGACGATGGAGAGATGGTCGCCGCTTCAACGCAGACCAGAGCGCGGCCACGGACCGGCCTCGCCCGCCTTTTCGGCAAGTCGCAGTAAGCCGGTCCAGGGGAAGACGAGCAATGGAAAGAATTCTCTTCGGCGATAACCAGTTCTTCGGCGTGAACCACATGTCCGAGGAAAAGGCGCGTGCGCAGGCCATGCGTTTTCAGGACATTCGCGAGATCATCAAGACGCTCGACAATGCCTATGACGCGGGCATCCGGGTGTTCATGTGCACCACGCACGAGCGCGTTGGCGAGGTGTGCGATCACTTCCGCGCCAATCCGGACCGCTACCCCGGTTTCCAGTTCTACCCGTGCATGCCCTACGCGCACAAATACGCCAACGCGGTGACCGAGTACGGGATGACCGGGGCACTTTCCAAGCTGCTGCCCGGCGAAAGCAAGATCGGATCGCTGCTCAAGGGCGGTCTCTCGCTGGCGCGCATGGACATGGAAAGCCTCGCGGGCATGCTGATCGATGCCGAGATGCAGATGTTCAACGGCCTCAGCACGCCGATCATTTTCATCCAGAACGTCGTGACCGACCTCATTCTCGGCCTCGGTGCTTATGATGCTTTCCGCATGTTCGCGGATCACGTGAAGGCGAAGTACAACGCGGAGCCGGGCTTCATCACGATGAACCTGCCGCGACTGCTCGATGTGCTCGAGGGTATCGGGATCGAGAACCCGATCATCTGCGCGAACATCAACAAGATCGCGTTCCGGACGGCGGGCGGCCTCGACAACTACGAGAAGACCATCGCCGAGCGCAAGTTCCGCCCGATCGCGATGTCGATATTCGCTTCCGGCGCGATCCCGGCGACGGAGGCGGTCGAATATGTCTGCGAGCAGAAGAACATCGAAGCGCTGCTTTTCGGCGCTTCTTCGGCGGGCAACATCAGAAACACGGTCGACCTGATCAACAAGTACGATGCGCAGTTCGGGCGCGGTAGCGCACTGGCCGCAGTATCACCGCAGGTGAGTGTCTGAGGCATCGGTTCAGGGGACAGCGAACTTGAAACGCGTCTGCTTCATCTATCCGCCGTCATACCACTATCGGCGGCCGTTTCATGAGCGCTTGCGGGAGATCCTGCGTGAAGCGGGCGTGGACTACGTTGTCTACTACTCGCACCTCGGCAAGCGTGACCGCTTCAAGAACGATACTGTGGACATCGAGTGGGGGCGGTGCGTGCCGCTCACACGGTTTTCCGGTCAGGAATACCAGCACGTCCTGCTGGAGGCGAGCGGCTATGACCTCGCCATCGTCCAGCAGGAGAACAAGCTGCTGGTGAACTATGGCCTGCTCGCCCTGTCTCGCCTGCGCGGAAACAAGGTCGCCTATTTCGGGCACGGCCGCAATTTCCAGTCGCGCAATCCGGATGGTGCCGGGGAGCGCTTCAAGCAGTTCTGGGCAACGAAGGCGGATTGGTGGTTCGCCTATACTGATGAGACACGCCGCCACGTTGAATCACTGGGCTATCCCAGCGAACGGATCACCGTCTTCAACAATGCGGTCGATACCACTGAACTGCGCCAGCAGGTGGCGGCGGCGGACGAGGGCCGACTTGAAGCTTTGCGCCGACAGTTCGGCATCGGTCCCGGTCCGATCGGTGTGTTCATCGGCAGCATCTACCCTGACAAGCGCATGGGCTTTCTGGTCGAGGCGGCGGACCTTATCCGCTCGCGCGTGCCGGACTTCGAGTTCGTGGTTATCGGCGGTGGTTCCGATTTGCCGTTGACCGAAGAGCTGGCCCGGACGCGGCCATGGATGCACGTGATGGGACCGCGCTTCGGGCAGGAAAAGGTCGATCTGATGTGCATGGGGCATGTCTTCCTCATGCCCGGCCTGATGGGCCTTGCCATCCTCGATGCCGGCGTCACCGGCCTGCCGATCGCGACAACCGCGTTCCCGTGGCATAGCCCGGAGATCGCCTATCTCGAGCCGGGCGTGAACGGACTGCTGGTTGCGGATTGGCAGAATTCTCAGGCCTATGGTGATGCGGTGGCCGATCTGCTGCTCGATCCGGCAAGACGATCGGCCATGGCGGACGAAGCTCGGGCCATGGCCGATCGCTATTCCATCGAGCAGATGGCGCAGCGTTTTGCCGCAGGTGTGTTCAAGGCCCTCGGGACCTGATCCGATGCGAGGGGCGCACGCGATCCCTGGCGATCTCCTGCGGCATCGTCGCTCAGAAGGGGCACCTGCCCGGCGGGGCCTGATCGATAATGCGATTGCCGGACATTCGGACCATCTGCGTGGCGCGCGACTGACGTTCTTCGAGCAGATTGGGGACCGCCGGGTCGAGTTGGATCGTATTGTTGGCAAAGACATTGCCAAGCATGTCGCGCTTGGGCTGGTGCCAGTTTGCCTGGTTCAGGAGCGCCGCGCGCAGGCCGCGGGCGTCGATCCGGTTGCCGGTGATCTTGTTGTTGCGCCCGCCGTGAATGTGCATGCCGAAGAGACCCGGCCCAGCGACGCAATTGTTCGTGACCGTGACGTTGGACTCCCAATCATCGAGATAGATGCCGCGTCCCTTCGAGCTTTGCGGGCCGAAGTCGTTGATGATGTTCCCGGTGATCTGCGAGCCGCTGTTGGTGCCGCGCCCACCGAGGTAGATCGCGCCGCAGTCGGCAACTTTCTTGCAGGTGTGCTCGACCCGGTTGTCGGCAATCCTGATCCGCACACCGGATTGTCCATAGTTCGAGAAGACGCCGATGCCGATGTAGCCGGTATCGCTCACGGTATTGCCGGTGATCGCAAGGTCCTTGATGTTGCCGGATACGAAGATGCCGCCCTGGCTCCAGGCGTCAGAGGTGATCCGCGAAACTGCCAGACCAGAAATGGTGACCCGCGCGGGATCGACCAGGTTGATCCCCTGCTTTGCGAAATCGCTGATCGCGAAACCGGCGAAGGAAGCATCCCGAAGGCTCGATCCATGGATCGCATAGGGCACTTTGCCCTGCCCGGTGAGAGCTGCGTTCGGGCCGCCGAGCCACGACGTGCCCGAGTCCGCCGGCCCGAGTTCGAGCGGTCCATCCATGACGAACTTCCCGTCGAGATGAACGGTGCGGGGGCTGGGCAGCTGGCGCGCGATATCGCGCGCGCGAGCAAGCGACGAAACGGCAGTTTGTGGGCTGCGTCCATCACCCGAGGCATCGCCATCGGATCGGACGTAGACATGGGATTCTTCAGCGACGGCTGGGCTTGCCAGGAACAGGACGGCGGTCACAAGCAACATATGGCGATAAATCACAGCGCTTCCCTCGATTGGCTTATGGTCCCGGCGATGATCCATCGCACAAGCATCCTTAACCTGCCTTTGACGGCACCGCACGAGGCTTTCTCCCCTTCCATGCCTGTGATACCGCCCCCCTATGCTGCTTGATCTCGAAGATTCCCAGGTCGCCGGACCGCTGGAAGAAGATGTCGTGATCATCGGCGGCGGGGCAGTCGGCCTGTCGATGCTGGCCGACCGCGTCCGGCGCGGCGAACGTACGTTGCTGATCGAGGCGGGCGGTGCGGGGCTCGAGAATCGCTCGCAGGATATCGTGCGCTCTGCCCGGTCCACCGGGAAGCTGCATGAGGGCGTCCATATCGGCCGGTTCCGCCTGCTTGGCGGCACAACGCATTTCTGGGGCGGCCAGCTCGGCCGCTTCGATCCCATTGTGTTCGAGCCGCGGGCGCAGTGCGACGGGCTGGGCTGGCCTTTCACCCGCGCAGACGTGGATCCGTGGTACGACGCCGCGAACACGCTGCTCGGCATGGATGCGGCGATTTCCGACGATGCGGGGGTCTGTGCCAAGGCAGGGGCGCAACTGGCGGATGACCCGGGGCTCGATTACTTCTTCACACGCTGGCTCAAGGAACCGAGCCTTGCTGTCCATTATGCGCAGGACATCGCCTCGCCACTCGCCACCGTTCTGCTCCATGCGAACTTCGTGGGCTTCGCGCCGCTGCCAGATGGACGGCACGAGGCTGTCGTCCGGACGCTCGGCGGCAAGGAAGTGCGCGTGCGTGCGCGTGCGTTCGTTCTGGCTTGCGGCACGTTCGAGATCGTTCGGATGCTGCAGCAGCCCTATGTCAGCGGGGAAGCGGCGCCATGGAACGCCAACCCCTGGCTGGGGCGCGGCTACTATGACCATATCGACGTGATTGTCGGCACTGTCAGGGTTGCAGATCGCAAGCGCTTTGACAGCCTGTTCGAGAACGTCTTTCTCGGCGGATACAAATACAATCCCAAGCTGAAGCTCAGCGAGGCCGTGCAGCGCAGGGATGGGCTGCTGCAGGCATGCGGTGCGTTCATCTTCTCGACCTCCTACAAGGAAAATGCCGAGAATCTCAGACACTTCATGCGCAGTCTGCGAAGGGGGAAACTGCCAGCGAACTGGCGCGAGCTGCCACGCCATTTCATTGGCGTAGCGCGTGTCGCCTTGCCGATGGTGGTGCGCTATCTGCGCTCCAACCGGGCGTTTCATCCGCGCAACGCGGCGATCCAGTTGCGCGTGACGACCGAACAGGTGCCGGTTGCTCAATCGGCGATCACGCGTGGGGACGAACGCGATGCCCTGGGCCTGCCGGTCCTTGCGCTGAATTGGACGGTTGATGGCCGGGAAATCGAGACCGTTGCCGCCTGCGCCGAGAACATTCGCGATCTGCTGGCACGCGAAGGCATTGCAACGGTCGATCTGGATGCCCGGATCACGGCACGCGACGCAGCCTTGCTGGAGGAAGGCGACGACACCAATCATCAGATGGGCGGAGCGCGAATCGGCGCGGATCCGGCTACGGGGGTGGTTGATCCGGACCTTAAGGTCTTTGGTACGGATGACGTCTACGTCGCCGGCGCCGCTGTATTTCCGACCTCCGGCTTCGTGAACTGCACGTTCACCGCGATCGCGCTGGCCTTGCGCCTGAACCAGAAGCTGCGAGCCGTGCATGGATGAGATCGTACTCGCCAATGGCCGGCGGACGACCCGCATCGCCTTCGGCTGTGGCGGCCTTGGCGGTTCGACCGGCTGGACCCCATCACGCAAACTGCTCACAACCGCATGGGACGCCGGCGTTCGCCATTTCGACGTAGCGCCCTCCTACGGGTTTGGTGAGGCTGAGCAGTTTCTCGGCCGTGCCATCAAGGAATTCGGCAGCGCTGCGACCGTAACGACGAAAGTCGGCATTGGGCGGGGCAGCCGGCCCGGGCGTCTGGGGCACCTTGTGCGGAGCACCGCGCGCGTTGGGCTGGCGGCAGTTCCGGGATTGCGCCGCAAACTTGGCAACAAGATGCGCGCAGCCGCGCCTCGGGGTCAGTTCGACACCGGCTTTGTCCGTGCATCGGTCGAGGAAAGCCTCCGCGCGCTGGGCCGGGATCACATCGATGTGCTCCTGCTGCATGAGGCATTGGCCAGCGATCTATCGCCGGAACTGCTCGAGTTGCTGTCTGAATTGCAGCGGGAGGGAAAAATTGGTGTCGCCGGCGTCGGGTCGCGCACCGAGAGCCTTCAGGCCATGTCATGGCCGTTGTCTGCACCGCTGGCCATGGCACAGGGCGTCTGGCGGCTGGATGGCCAACATCTCGCAGCTTCGCCTGAGATGGCGACGAACCGGCATGGTGTCGTGCACAACCTGCCGCAACTACAGTCGATCTTCGAGGCGCATTCGGCCTTTGCCGCAGAAGTGACCGACCGGACGTCCATCCACTGCACCGAACCGCGGGGCGCCGTAAGCCTGCTGATGGCTCTGGCGCTGTCCGAGGCACCGGGCGGGATGGTGATCGCCCAATCGCGTGATCCGGGCCGAGTGAAAGAACTGGCGAGTGCCCGTGCGCTGTCGTTGGCTGACGAGATCCTGACTGCGTTGAGAGGAATGGTCTGATGCGGCGAAGTCTGCTTTCGCAGTTCCCTCTGGCGTTCTTCACCGTCTATCTGGCGATGGTCAGCAATGCCTTTTATCTGGTTTTCGTCGACCTTTCCGATGTGAACAACGTCGGCAAGGCATCGGAATCACAGGCTTATGTCGCGATCTGGCTGACACTCTACGCTGTGCTGATCGGCGCGATTGCCTTGATCAAACCATTGACCATCCCGAAAACGTGGATCTTTGGCGGAATCCTGACCCTGACCTCGGTCGTGGCCTACGTCACCAACGGCGTCGAGATTTCCAGCATCGTGAAACTGGTGAGCCTCGTTCTGACCATTCTGTTTGGCGGCTGGGCCGCCGACCGCTTCAGCAGCGACCGAGTGCTCAGTATCTTTTTCAGCCTCGCGGTGGTCCTGACTGTCGTACACCTGCTGCTCTATCCGCTGCTCGCCAACGCCGAGTTTGCTGTCGTATACGACCGTCTGCAGCGCAACACGCTCCTGGGCACAACCCCGTATGCGGGCATTTTCCCGCACAAGAACCTCGCGGCGACATTCTTCGTGCAGGCCATCGTCATCGGTGTGGGCATGGCACTGTCGCCCGGCGGCAAATGGTCTGCTGCGCTGTTCGTTCGCCTCGGCATTTTCATGGTGGCGCTGCTGCTCAGCGGTGCCGTTAGCCCGATCCTGTCGGGTGCACTGAGCATCGCGGTCATGTTCGTTGGGGTGACCTATCGGCGCGCTCCGGCGATTGCCGGGCTGGTTGGCGTGGTGGTGGTCGCCGTGATCGCCGCACTCGTCGCATTCCCCGACACATGGCTGGAATTGTTCAACCGCGACGATACCTTTACCGGTCGCACCTACCTCTACGAATCCTGGTACAGCCATTTCAGTGCACAGCCGATCTTCGGTTATGGCTACGGCGAGGCGTTCAGCGGCACCGACAACTCGCTGGGCGAGGCGCTGAACGCTGGAACCGGGCTGTGGTACTCGCGCTATCAGAACTTCGAGAGCGGGTTCCTTCAGGCCCTCATCGAGTTCGGCCTGATCGGCGGTGCGACTTACGCGGCAGTGTTTTATTTCGCCGGTCGCTATGCAGTACGAGCTTTGATTGACGGTAGCGTCTCCTATGCGGTCGCTCCTTTGGGAGTCTTTACCTACTGCCTTGTTTCCTCGCTCAACGAAGTGCCTGTAGTTGTGCCCAATACGACCACACTGTTCCTGCTCTCCTTCCTATATGCAAAGTTGTTTTTGCGGTCATCAGCGGAAGCGGTAACCGGGCTACCCCCGCGTCGGAGCAGACCCAACGGGCGCCATATGGCGCTTGTGGGAAGCCGCTTGAGGTGATCGCCCGATTTCAACAACGCGGTGCGCAAGTCATGTCCAAATGGGCTGGCGCGGTCTCCTTTGGGTTGCTTGAGCAACTCATCCTTACAGGGGTCAACTTCACCTTCACCGCGGCAATGGGGCATTGGTTGGGGGGCATAAGCTTTGGCTGGCTCAGCATTGCCTGGGTCCTCCTGCAATTTCTGGAAACGTCGAGCATGGGCCTGTTCGGTGATGGTGTCCCGGCTTCAGTTCGGCGCCTACCTTTAAGCTCGCGCGCCGCGTTTCGAGGGACCTTTCTCACGATTTCATTTGTTTACTCGCTGGCGATCTTCTCGACACTTGTGATTGCGTGGCCGGTTGCGGTTCGGCTGAAGCTACCGGAGGCTGGACTGATCCCGGCGACTGGCCTCGCGTTCGTCGGACTGCGTGCACAGAATGCTGCTCGCCGCCTTTACTACCTCGATGGGTTGCGCAAAGAGGCGGCTGCCGCAGCGCTAGTCAACGCGATCGCGACCGCCGCCGGCGTTGTCGCTCTCATATTGGTGCTCCGCAGCCGGGATCCTGCTGTGGCGATGTTGATCGTGGGAGCGGCCAACTTCGCCGCCGCCCTTATGCTGTTTGTACAGCATAAGGCGCTCAGGCTTTCTCGGCCTACTTGGCAGTTGGCCCGCTGGACACAGGCCCGGCTCTGGCGGACAGGGCGATGGTTGTTTGCCTCGAACGCGATGTCATGGCTTGGAAATCTCGGTCCGGTCATACTGATCGGTGCCTTGGCTGGGGTTTCCGCGAGTGGGACACTGAGAGTCATCATGACGCTAATTGTGCCGCCTGCGCAGATGGTCATCGTCCTTATGTCCATCATGATCCCACGGTTCGCAATGCAGCCTGATCAGAAACTGAGGAATCGCCATTGGTCCATTGCTTTGCGAGCGATGTCATTGATAGGGTTGGCCTCCGGAACCTACGCAGTTGCGCTTACCTCCGTTGGTGGCTGGTTTCCGCGCTTGCTCTTCGGCGAGCCAGCAGCCGGCATCACCCAAGCAACCGTCGCGATCGCAGCGTTTGGATACGCAGTCGAGTCAATACGCTATGGTTGCAACGTTGTGTTTCTTGCAAGAGGTGAGCCCAAGATTATTGCAGTCGGTCAAGTATTTGCATTAATTTCGGCTATGGTATTGATTCCCTCTGTTGCTCATCTTGGTTTCAATGCGATCATATTTGCTGGAACATTATCTAATAATGTTAATACGCTGGTTGTTTTTATTTATTTTTATTTCGTTTTTAAGAGAAATAAACAAATCAAAGATGAACTTTAACAAAGTCAGTCATTTTTCCTGAGAGAGATAATTTCTAATGAAGAGGCAGGGATTCTACAGACCGGATATCGATGGACTGCGAGCCGTAGCAGTAGTTCCCGTCGTACTCTTCCATGTGGGCTTCCCTATAGTTACTGGGGGTTTCGTTGGTGTTGATATATTCTTTGTCATTTCAGGATATCTGATTAGTTCAATTATCTTTAAGGAGATCAGTCAAGATCGATTCTCATATGTAGATTTTTATGATCGGCGCATTCGGCGTATTTTTCCAGCATTGTTTGTCGTTCTGTTCGCGGTCATCACAGCAGCATTTTTCTTACTATTTCCTGTGGAATATTTGAAGCTTGGTTCAAGTGTCATATTTTCCGCTCTTTCCCTGGCTAACGTCTACTTTTATGTGACGATAAATTACTTCGAAGGAGATAATAACCCGCTCCTTCATCTCTGGTCTTTGGCAGTGGAGGAGCAATTTTACTTAGTGTTTCCTTTAATCCTGAGTTTGGGCTGGAAGAGGTTCGGTGCCAAGGTAACCTATTTATTGGCTGTAATTGCATTGGTATCTCTTATTTCTGCAGAAGTATTCGTTCGAAGTGATTCCCAGGCCTCTTTCTACTTGCCCCAATTCCGTGTTTGGGAATTATTGATCGGGAGTATTCTGGCTACCAGCAATGTAGACGCACCCGCTTCAGTTTGGTGGAGAAACCTGCTCGCCGTGGCTGGCTTTGCCCTCGTGGTTGGATCAATCCTGCTCCTTGATCGGGCTTCACGATTCCCTGGGCTGAGCGCTGTGCCTGCGTGTGCTGGCACGGCGCTGCTCATCATGTCGGCATCGAAAGACCGATCCAACTTCATTTCGCAGTTGCTATCTCTTAGTCCTATTCGATTTGTCGGCCTAATTTCCTATTCCCTTTACTTGTGGCATTGGCCAGTGATCGTGCTGACGCGCCAGGGTGGTGCATTTCTTCCTTTCACAGTCGGTATGAATTGGCGCGGCAGACTGGTGCTTGTTGGCATGTCGATGGTCGCGGCTGTGGTTTCATGGTATTTTATCGAAAGACCCTTCCGCAGTAGTAATAAGTTCCAGAAAACGCGAGTCATCAAGATTGGATTGGCGGCATCATTTGCATTCTGTCTTGCAGGTAGCTTGATCGTCTATTTTCATGGTTTCCCGCAACGTTTTGGCCATGAAGTACAGAAACTGGCTTCTTTCACCGATTATGACCCCGCTTTGCCGTTTCGCAGTGGTACGTGCTTTATCGACAGCAAGTACACATCGAGCAGCTTCGACTATTCGAAGTGCTTACCAGCTACCGGACCCGGTCGCCGAATTCTTGTGTTGGGGGACAGCCATGCGGCGCATCTCTTGCCGGGGATTCGCTCAACCTTCCCCGGTGACACGATTGGACAGGTCACAGTCTCAGGCTGCAGGCCGCTGGACCGTCAGCCAATCTCGGTGCCGCAACGTTGCAGTGAATTGATGCACTTTGGCCTTACGGACGGCCTTTCCCGTTTCCGTCCCAATTTGGTGGTGGTCGCTGGTAATTGGCAGGCACGTGACCTTCCGGCATTGGAATCTACTTTATCGTCTCTGCGTGCAAAGGGAGCGCAGGTTTTGCTGTTCGGGCCGGTTCCGGCTTACGATTCGGCGCTGCCAAAGCTTCTTGCTGTTGCACAGTTTCGCAATCGTCCTGCGGAGGTGGCCACGCATCTCATTCCCGGGTTGTTCGAGCTTGATCAGCAGATGCGACGCATCGCTAAAAGCGCAAGGGTTGGATATGTGTCACCATTGCGGACATTGTGCCCGCGCGAAGGTGAGGGATGCGTGGTGTTCGCTCGAGATGGCACACCGATGCAGTTCGACGAAAGTCATTTGACTGCCATCGGCAGTGCTACATTGTTCGACAAGCTCACCATTACGATGAGTTCAGGAACGCGTTAGAGCGGTTTCCACACGTTCTGAATCGATTGGGATTCCCTTTGCGGGCTCGTTGTGATTCAGACTTCCTGCTGGTGACAGGAGGCCAGCATGGATGGCACGAACGCTTTCACAGGAT
>NZ_JAIXPP010000068.1 GCF_027486195.1 Novosphingobium sp. | reverse complement strand
CGGGCCAGCTCCTCACCCGTGGCCATCCGGCCGATCGGGATCTTGGCGAGCGTGGCGTCGTAGAACGGCGTCATGTTGTTCTTGATGTAGGTCCAGGGGCCGTCCTCGGTCATGATCGGACCGGGGGTGATGCAGTTGACGCGCACGCCCTGCGGCGCGAGCGCCTGCGACAGATCGGACGAATAGACCATGACCGCCGCTTTCAGCGCATTGTAGGGCTGCACGCCCATGAATTCCTCGACCGCGCCGGTCGAGCTCATGCAAATGATCGAGCCGGCATCTGACTTCAGCAGATAGGGCTTCGCCGCCGCGACGCCGCGACGCATGGGGAGGATATCGGCCTGCATCACTGCATCCCAGCCGGCATCGCTGTCTTCGCCCAGATTGGCGGAGGTGAAGCTGATGAAGATGTCGCAGCCGCCCAGCGCTTCGGCCGCCTTGTCGACGAAGGCCGGAACCGCCTCGGCATCGGTGACATTGAGCGCCTCGGCATAGACGGTGACCCCGCTCGGGGCGAGTTCACCAACGATCTTGTCAACCTTGGCCTGCGTGCGGCCGCAAACCGCGACATGGCAACCCTCCGCCGCGAGCGCGAGCGCTACCTGGCGCCCGATGCCGCCATTGGCGCCTACCAGAATGGCCTTCCTGTCCTTGAGCCCCAGATCCATTGCGCGTTCCTTCTTTGCGTGTTGCGATGCACGACCATGGGCAGGGCGCGTGGCCGCGGCCACTCGCGTTTTGGGCAGGGGATGCCCCCAACATTCCCATGCGCTGCTGCGTGTTTACCGATCTCAGGCCCGGTTACGAGTCGCGATCATGTCTGCGGCTTTTTCGGCAATCATGATCGTCGGCGCGTTGGTGTTTCCCGAAACCAGACATGGCATCACGCTGGCATCAACAACCCGCAGCCCATCCACGCCGTTTACCCGCAGCGCGCCATCGACCACTGCCCGATCATCGATGCCCATGCGGCAGGTGCCCACCGGGTGATAAATGGTTTCCGCCCAGCCCCGCATTTTTTCAAGCAAGGCGGCGCGGTCGGTCACCTGTGGTCCCGGCCAGGCTTCGCCATCGTTGAACGCAGCAAACGCAGGCTGGCCGCCAATGCGCCGGGCCATTTCAACCCCGCTGAGCAGCGTTTCGACATCTTCGGGCGCGCTGAGATAGTTCGGGTCGATCGCCGGGTGTGCAAGCGAATCGGGCGATTTCAGGCGGATTGTGCCGCGGCTTTCGGGGCGCAGCTGGCAAACGTGGAGCTGATACCCATGGCGACTGCCAAGCCCGCCGCGGCCATGCGGATTGCCGAGCACCGGCATGAAATGCATCTGGATGTCGGGCGCGGCAAGACCTTCGCGGGTTGAAAGGAACGCGCCCATGGGCGTGGGCATATGCGCGCCGTTGCCGGAGCGCAGAAACACCCATTTGCCCAGCGCCGCCAGTTTGTTGATCATCTTGCTGTTGCGGTTCAGCGTGATCGGCTGGCTGCAATGCCATTGCACGATCACATCGAGGTGATCCTGAAGATTGCCGCCGACATCCGGGCTATCGGCCACCACCGGCACGCCGAAGCCTTGCAGATGCGCGGCCGGCCCGATGCCGGACAGCATCAGCAGTTGTGGGCTGTTGACCGCGCCGCCGCAGAGAATAACCTCGCGGCCCGCGACGCTGAACGCGGCATTGTTCTGCCGATAGGCCACCCCTGTCGCCCGCTTGCCCTCAAACAGCACACGTTCCACCTGCACCCCTGTCAGGATGGTGAGATTGGGGCGTTTGCGCACCGCCTCGGTCAGATAGGCCTTGGCTGCAGAGAAACGTTCGCCATCCTTGATCGTGGCATCATACTGGCCCACCCCTTCGAATTGCGGGCCATTGAAATCATCGGTGCGGGCATATCCGGCTTGCGTCGCAGCTTGTACGAAGGCTTCGTTGAGCACGTTTTGCAGCGCGCCCTTGCGGCTGGTGTGCAAGGGGCCGCCGCTGCCGTGAAAATCGTCCGCACCGCGTTCGCTGTCTTCGGACTTGCGGAAATAGGGCAGAACATCCTCCCAGCCCCAGCCGGTCAGGCCAAGCTGCGCCCAACGATTGTAATCGCTGGCATGCCCGCGAATATAAACCATGCCATTGATCGAGGACGATCCGCCCAGCGCGCGCCCGCGCGGCCAATAAAGCTTGCGATTGCCAAGGTGGGTCTGCGGCTCGGTCCAGAAACTCCAGTCAAATGCGCTGTTCTTGTCCGGCGGGATGATTTCGGCGATGCCGCCCGGCATCTGGATGAACATATTCTTGTCGCTGCCACCCGCCTCAAGCAGCGCCACGCGCGTGCCGGCATCGGCCGACAACCGATTGGCGAGCGCGCACCCTGCAGACCCGCCGCCCACGATCACAAAATCAAATTGCCCGTCCATGTTGCAACATTCTCCCCGGAACCCACGCTGCCCATATGCTGGCGCTGCCGTGGGTGCGAACCGATCATGCGGAATGGAAATCACGGTAACAAGTGAATTGCCGCCAAATCCCCTGCCCAACTGGCGCAGCGCCATATTCCTGTAACGCGCTGATCTGGCTTAAGGTCAGCCAAGCCCCCGGGCCTTGCTCTCTGTCACTGTCGGTCGGGTCTGGAACAACGCGCGGCGGGGTATGTCACCTTAAAGGTGCCAAATTCGGGGATGCACGGGCTGTGGCCCTTGCCCGCCAGAGGCTCGTTTTTTCTTCGGGCCTTGCTCGGGGCGGAGAGCCCCCTCTCCCAACCCTCTCCCCCTGTCCTTCGACAAGCTCAGGATGAGCGGGGGAGAGGGCTTTTCGGGCTCAGATCAGAACTTCACCGTCGCTTCAATGCCGAACTGCTGGCGCGGCGCGACCACGCCGAAGTAGAACAGGCCGGCGTCGAGCACGTTGGCAAGGCGGCCGCCCTTGTTGAGCAGATCGCGGGCATAGGCGGAGACGCGCAGGTTCTTGATCGCGCTGCCTTCGTGGAGGAGCGCGATCGAGGCATCGAGCGTGCCGTAGGCCGGGATCACGTCGCGCCGCGCGCCGGTGGTATCGGCGAGCGGGGAGGCGGTGAGGTCGTCGATGAAGGCGTAGTCGAGCGTGAAGGTCACGCGGTCGGCCGAGCTGACCTGCATCCCGTAATCGACGCCGGCGTTGAACGAGACCTTGGGCGCGCGGCGGAAGTTGCGCTGGCTCGAGACGTCGATGAATGTGCCGGGGTTGGCGAGGTTGGGGATAAGGAACGTCTTGTACCTGCCGTTGAGGTAGCCGCCCGAGGCACGCAGGGTGAGGTCGGGCGTGGGGCGGGCCTGCATTTCAAGCTCGAGGCCCCAGATCCGCGCCGAGGCCGCGTTCTCGACGATGGTTTCAGTGCCGGCGCCCGCCGCGCGGATGATGTCTTCCTGCTTGTTGTTGTAGTTCACCCAGAACGCGGTGGGATTGAGCCGCAGCTTGCCGCCGAAGAACTCGCTCTTCACGCCGGCCTCGTAGCTATCGACCTTTTCGGGATTGTAGGGCCCGATCGAAGTGGCCGAAGTGGCGCGGCCGTTGAAGCCGCCCGAACGGAACCCGCGCGACCAGCTGGCATAGAGCATCGTGTCGGGGTTCGGCTTCCAATCGAGGATCACGCGGCCGGTGGGATCGCTGAAAGTCTTCTTCGCCTTGGCCGAAAATGCGCCGGGCACCGTGAAGTCGATGTTGAAGTCCTTGGTTTCCCACGTGTAGCGCCCGCCGACGGTGAGGCGGACGTTGCTACCAAGCTTGATGATCGATTCGGCGAAGACCGCGAAGGAATCGAGCCTTTGCCCCGCGGTGAAGTTCTGCACCGGGCCATTGAGGATATAGGCCTGCGCGGCGCGCGCGCCGTTGTAGGGGTAGGGTTTGATGAAATAGTTGGTGTGCAGGTAGTAGGCACCGGCGACGATATCGATCCGGTCGGTCAGGTTGCCGCTGATGCGCACTTCCTGGCTGAACTGCTTGTAGGACTGATCGCGCGCCGCCACGAACAGCGGCAGCGCCACGCCGGGTGCAACCGGGATCGGCGGCGCGCCGGTGTTTTCCTCAAGCAGCGAGTCGTTGGTATTGCGGTAGCCGGTGATCGCGGTGAGCTTGAAGCCGCCGAGCTTGGTGTTGATTTCAAGGCTGCCGTTCACCCCGTCGATAAAGCTCCGGAAAGGCAGCGAGGTGTTGGCCAGCGTGTAGTTCTCCTTGGCCTGCTTCAGGTAGCCCTGCGAGGCGCAGCCGAGATCGCCGAGGCCGATCGCCAGCGTGAAATCGCAGATATTGCCGCCCGCGCCGAAGGGAAGGCCGCTGGCCTGCGTCAGGTTGATTGTGGACGGGTAGCCGGAGCGGTCCTTCTGGTAATCGACCGAGAGCAGCGCGGTGGTATCCGGCCCCAGATCCAGCAGCATAGAGCCGCCGATGTTCCAGAAATCGCGGCCCTTCTCCCGCTCGCCGGTGTAGCGGTTGCGGGTGAAGCTGTCGCTCTTGCGCAGGAGGCCGAACAGCTTGATCGAGGCGATGTCGCCGATCTTGGGCAGGTTCACCACAGCATCGAGATCATACGTGCCATAGCTGCCGTAGCGGCCATGGAGGGTCGCGCCGAGTTCGCCGGTGGGCTTGGTCCGGCGCATGGAGATCGTTCCGCCGATGGTGTTGCGGCCATAGAGCGTGCCCTGCGGTCCGCGCAGCACTTCGACCGATTCCAGATCGAAGAAATCGACATTCGCGCCGGTGTTGGTGCCGAGGAATACGCCGTCGATCGAGATGCCGATGGCCGGATCGAAGGTCTTTTCAAGGTCCGCAAAGCTCACGCCGCGGATCGAGGCGGCGAGCGCGTTGCCCGCGAACGAGACGCGCGCAAGCTGCACGTTGGGCAGGAACTTCTGGATGTTCTGCACATCGAGCAGCACCGAGTTCTGGATGATGTTCGCATTGAGCGCACTGACGGAGAGCGGCGTGTCCTGCAGCTTTTCATTGCGGAAGCGCGCGGTGACCACGATGTTGTCGATCCCGCTGGTGTCAGTCTGACCTTCACCGGCGCCTTGCGCATCGGCTGGCTGGGACTGTGCCATGGCGGCGGCGGGCACCAGCGCACCACCGATCATCAAGAGCTTGAAAAAGCGCGCCCTATTGGCGC
Source organism: Novosphingobium sp. (assembly GCF_027486195.1). Taxonomy (GTDB): domain Bacteria; phylum Pseudomonadota; class Alphaproteobacteria; order Sphingomonadales; family Sphingomonadaceae; genus Novosphingobium. The sequence goes on along the minus strand of NZ_JAIXPP010000068.1, from coordinate 14,733 downwards.
GGGCCAATTGCTTCATGCTGCCTCTCCCCATTTTTATTTTGTTTCGGCGAAAGGCAACAAGGCCAAACGCCGATGGAGAGAGGCTGAACCGGATCGGACCTTTGGGCCACTGCGGATTTGGTTAGGGGAAACCGCGCAGTGCGGCGGCGTCCTCAGAGGACGAAATGATCCCCCGAAGCGCGGACGGTGACCTCGGAAATCGAGACGCCCCAAGGCTGGTTGATCGCGTGGATGATCGCATCGGCGATGTGATCGGGCGCGAGGCTGGCGTAGTCGATCGAATCGGGGCTGAGGCGCTCTGCGGGGAAGGTTCCGGCGCCCATCTGGCCGACCATCTCCATGAAATCAGGCATGTTGTGCGCCACGATCCCGACCCCGGCGGCGGGGTTGATCACGGTGCCGGAAAGGCCCGTGGTGGGCACGCCGGTGGGCTTGATCGTGGTGACCTTGATCTTGCCCCGGCTTTCGACACGCAGCGATTCCGAAAGGAAGTTCACCGCAGACTTGGACGCGCCATAAACCGCCGCGCCGATCACCGGGAAGTTGCCGTAGATCGAGGAGAGATTGACGATATGCCCGCGCCCGGCGGCGATCATCGGATCGTAGGCGGCGACCATGCCGTTGAGCACGCCCTTGATGTTGATATCGATGCAGCGCTCCCACGCGGGATAGGCCGCCTCGTGATCGGAAAAGAACGCGAGCGGCATGATGCCGGCGTTGTTGATCATCACATCGATCCTGCCGTGGGCTTCGGCAGCGCGGGCGATGAGCGCCTTGACCGCACCAAGATCGCGCACGTCGGTTTCGACCGCGATGGCCGCACCGCCAGCGCTGATGACCGCGTCCGCAGTAGCCTCGGCAGCGGCAAGATCGATATCGCCGCAAGCCACCTTGGCGCCAAGCGCGGCGGCCTTGAGCGCGACAAGCCGGCCAAAACCGCCGCCCGCACCGGTGATAACGATGGATTTGCCCGCGATGTGGTTGGTCATGCTCTCTCCGAAAGTCTGGGTGCCTTGAGGCACCGGGTTAATCGGAGAGATTTACGGCGGCGGCAGCGGGAATCCACCCCCGTTCCTTCAAGCGCCGCATTTCGTCATCGGCATCAGGGCTGCGCAGCCGCTGCCGTGAGCGTCTGGCCGCCGGTTGTCGGCAATGACCAGATCACGACATTGGTGATCATCACGGCCGCCAGGATCGCCATGAGCGCCGGGCGCTGGCGTTCGCCCTTGCGCCAGAGGAACACCGCGCCCGCGAGGAGTGCGAGCGCGGTGAGCATGGCGAGGGATAGTGCCGCGTCAGTCATCGAGGTTCGAACGCGCCGGCTGTCAGGACTTGAACAGGCCCGAGGCCAAGCCGCCAAGATTGCCGAGCGGGTTTTCACCTTCCTTCCCGCCAAGCAGGCCGCCGATCATGTTGGCCGCATCGGGGTGCTGGGCGAGCATGGTCGCGAAGCTGGCGAGCGAGCCCTCGCCGCCGATGTGGCCGACGATCTGCTGCAGCACGCCAGCATCGATCCCGGTGTTGGCCGCAGCGGTTTCGACCGTATCGGTCGGCGCGGCGTGGCCAGCGGCGAGCCCGGCAATCGCAGATTCCACCGTCGAGGGATCGATGCCGACCTTGGCAGCAAGGTTCTTCAAATCGACATTGCTGCTGATCTGGCCGAGGATCTGATCGAAAATGCTCATGCGCCGAACTCCCTGAAGGATGAGGCGCGCAATCTAGCCGATGATGCCTCGGAAGCCATCACCAATATGGCCCGCCGCAATCAGGCGAAAGCGCCGCGCGCGCCCGTGGGCGCCGTGCGCGGCTGATCGCGTCGGCGGAGGATCTGCTGCACCGGCGCATCGAACCAGCGCATCGCGAACCAGGCAAGCGCGAGGGCGCAAGCCGCCTCTGCCACGGCGAACAACGCGAACTGGGCGGGCGAAAGCGAGTAGCGGCGCACTACTTCGAGCCCGAGCCGCAGCACTGCGGCCTGCGTGATGTAGAGCGGATAGGACAAGGCCCCGATCACCGCAAAGGCGCGTTCAAGCCTGGGGCCAGGCCGGTTGGCGATGCCCAGCCACACCAGCAGCGGAAACAGCACGACGACACAGGCAAGCGAACTCCCCGCGCCCCAGCCGATCGGCGCCAGCAGCACGGCAAGCAGGACAAGCATCAGGCCTCCCCCCGCCAGCACGCCGCTGCCAGGGGCGGCAGGCAGGCGGCGCAGGAGGACACCGGCGAAGAACGGAAAGATCACGCGGGGCACGCCGAGGAGTACGGTTGCCTGTTCGTGCCCGCCGCTGATCCCAGCATTGGCATAGGCGAGCCACGCCAGTGCCGCGCCGCCTGCCAGCAGGATCGCGATCAACACCGCGTTGCTGAGCCAGCGCGCGATGCACGCAAAGAGCACGTTGGCGAGCGCTTCGAACGTGAGCGACCACGCTGCCGGATTGAAAGGATAAGCCGTGGGCCACTGCGGAAACACGAAGGACGGCAGCAGGAGGAAGGCAAAGAGCGCCGCAGTCGCCACATCAGCCGGGCTGACCGAACCCTTCACCGCAGCCGCGAGCGCCGCCAGCATCGTGCCCAGCAGGATGCCAAGGAACGCCAGCGGATAGAGCCGGACGAAGCGAAGCTGTGCAAACGCGCGCAGCGATAGCGCGCCGCCCGCCAGCCGCGCCTCATAGGAATGGGCAACGACGAAGCCGCTCAGCACATAGAAGAAATCGACCGCAAGCCCGGCGAAAGGCAGCGCGGCCAGCGTGCGCTGCTGGACGATGTGGAACACAAGCACGACGAGGGCTGCGATACCGCGCATGCCATCGAGAGTGTGAAACCGCATCGTGCATTCTCCTGCGGGACAAGCGGCCATCGAAGCCCGCCGCCGCACGACGCGCAGGGGCGCGCGCCGTGCCGCAGCCTTCGGGTTCAGATCACGATGGGATCCGGATGGATGTTGCTGAGCGTGATCGCCTGCGTGTGACCGAAGGAATCGTTGAGCAGGAACGTGGTGCCATCGAAGGGCCCGCCCTTGATCTCGTAAAAGCTGCCCTTGGTCGGGTTCGCAGTGAGGAACCGGGCCATCGCGTTGATGTCTTCCTGACCGTCGATGAAGTAGGAACCGGTGCCCTTGCGCGACATGCCGAGCGTGCCGAAGATATCATCGAAGCCGGTGATGCGCACATTGTCGCCGTCCGCAAAGGTGAGGTCGGTGACCATGACCCACTGCCAGACCTCGGTGACACCGCGGCCACCGCTGAAGCTCATCGGCGCAAAGCCTTCGCCCGAGCGGAACACGAACTGGTCCGCGCCGGCGCCACCGGTAAGCGAATCCTGGCCCCCGCCACCCTTCAGAACGTCGTTACCGTCGCCGCCATAGAGCCAGTCCTTGCCGCCACCGCCGTAAACCATGTCGTTTCCGCCGCCGCCAAACAGCACATCGCTACCGCCCCCGCCGGTGATCGTGTCGGCACTTGCCGTGCCCGTGATGACTTCATTGCTCTTTGTTCCGTTGATCGTCGCCATTTCAATCTCCAATACTTCTATGACCGCGTACTTGACGCTCTCATCCGGAATTAACGTCCCACAATTGCAATTATTAATTCCATATTTAGGATAGCACGTTTGACAAATACTTATCTATACGTGGTAACCCAGTCGGTATTGGCCTTGATCAAGGCAAACGCCCGGCGCAGCGAACGCCTCTAACCTCGTGCATAGCGGTGCCTGGTGGCTTCGCCGCGTGGAAACAGGTTCAGTTCCGAAGCAGTTGGCGGCGCTCACGCTATGTCGCCGCACGAAAGCGGCGCAGAAAACCGGTGCGGCGCGGCCGCGCGGTGCCTGCAGGCGAATCAGCGCCGACTAGAACATGCCGTGCAAGCCAGGCGCGGGCCGGTTCATCGAACCAGACGAGCACGGCCCAAGCCGCCAGCAGCAGCAAGGGCGCGAGCAGCAGCGCTGCCCAGTTCCCGCCTGCGCCGCCCCCAGCATATTTCAGTACGCCGGCGGCAAGCGCGAGCACCGGCACATGTATGCCGTAGACCGGATAGGAAAGCCGCCCGAGCAGCGCGCCGCCGGGCAGCACTTGTTCCTGTCCGGCGGCGACGGCGACCATCAGCACTGCCGGCATGCACACAAGCACGACGAGCAGCTGCCAGCCCAGCACCGGCAATGGCAGCGCGAGGAAATAGACCAGCGCTGCCAGCACCATGATCGCGCTGGGGCGGCCCATGCGCGGGAGATTGTGCCGCACGCGGTGCAGCAGCAGACCGCTGCCGAAACCGAAGCCCACCCGCGCCGCGCCGCCAGCCAGCGACACGGCCTCCCAGCCGATATCGAGCGTGCCGAAGCGCAGCCCCAGCACGACGAGCAGCCCCGCACTCACGGCGACGAGGCCGCAGAGCACCTTCGTGCTGCGCCCGGCAAGGAAGGCAGCCCAGACGAAGTTGATCGCGATCTCGAAGAACAGCGACCACAGCGGGCCGTTGGCGGGGAACATCTCCCAGCCCGTCGCGCGGCCATGCCACAGCTTGGGCAGGAGCAGGAGGTTCAGCAGGTTCGCGCCGAGAACTTCGGCCAGCGGATCGGAACGAGCAGGTGCGGCAAAGGCGCGCGCGACGAGATAAGCCCCGCCGGCTAGTGCCCCGAGCACGGCCACCGGCGCCATGCGGACAAGGCGGCGCGCGGCGAAGGCGTTGAACGACATGCCGCTGGCAAGCCGCGCCTCATACGCCTCAGCAATCACGAAACCGCTGAGCATGAAGAAGAAATCGACCGCGAGGAAGCCGTTGGGCAGGATCAGCGGGCCGCCGCCCCGCGTGCCGATGTGGAAGACCAACACCGCCAGCGCGGCAACCCCGCGCAGTTCATCAAGCAGCCGATAGCGTTCGTGACCAGCCATGGGCCGGGATCTCCTTCGTTCGCGCTGAAAGGCGGGAGAAAGGGCCGGCAAGTCCACGCCCGGTTGCTCCATTTTCGAACCAATCCCGCCGCGCGATGGTGCACCACGCGGCTTTGACAGCGGGCGGCTGGTGGGACACTGTCCGCCGCATGACACAGCAAGCCTCTGCCGCCCCCGCCCTTTCGCCCGATCTCTCCCCTGCCCTATCGCGCCGCGAGGCGATCGCGGGCCTCGCTGCAGGGGCTGCCGCGCTGGCGCTGCCTGCGCAGGCTCTTTCGGCGCAGGTGCAACCGGCAGGAGCGCCCTCGCCGGCTGCCGCACTGCTGGATGATGCCGCGTGGCGGATGCTGGCGCTGAAGCCGGAGAGCGCGACCTCGCTCGGGCTCGATACCGGGGCCCATGCTGCCTTGCGGGGCGCGTTGGAAGACCGCTCGGCTGCGGGACAGGCGGCTGTCGCGGCGCTGGTGCGCGCCGATCTCGCCAAGGTCGAGGCGATTGCCGACGCGGGCCTCGATCCCGTCACCCGCACCAGCCTTGCGGTGGTGAAGAGCGCTTATCGCACCGCGCTGGACGGGTTTGCCCTGCCTTATGGCGACGTCACCGTCGGCGGATGGCGCAACACGCCCTACGTCGTGATCCAGAACGTGGGCGCCTACATCGACGTTCCGCGTTTCCTCGATTCGGACCATCCGATCAACACGTCGGCGGATGCCGAGGCCTATCTGGCGCGGCTGGCGCAGTTCCCGGCGGTGCTGGCGGGCGAGACGGCGCGGCTGAGGGCCACGGCGGCGCAAGGCGTGATCGCGCCCTCGTTCCTGATCGAAAAGGCGATCCGGCAGATGGGCGCGAGCCTTTCGGCGATGGGTTCAGGCGGAGGCCTTGTCGAATCGATCGAGCGGCGCACGCGCGAGAAGGGGATCGCCGGCGATTGGGCGGGCCGTGCGCGCGAGATCGTCACCAAGCAAGTCGCCCCGACTTTGGAGCGGCAGCTTGCCGAGTTGATCGCGCAGCGCAACAACGCGGTGTCGGCAGCGGGCATGCACCAGCGCCCCGGCGGCGATGCGTTCTATGCCTGGGCCCTGCGCGCCAGCACCACGACGCGGATGACGCCCGACGAGATCCACAAGCTGGGCCTCGAATCGCTGGCCGAACTGCAGGGGCGGATGGACCCGATCCTCCGCAAGCTGGGCTATACCAGCGGCACGGTTGGCGAGCGGATGACCGCGCTGGGCCAGGATCCGCGCTTCCAGTTCCCCGACAACGACGAGGGCCGCGCGCAGATCATCGCGTTCATCCAGAAGCGGCTGACCTATATCCGCGCGCAGATGCCGCGCGCGTTTTCCCGGCTGGTGCGCGGCAATCTGGAGGTGCGGCGCCTGCCCCCGGCGGAGGAACCCGGCGCACCCGGCGCCTATGGCGGTCCCGGCTCGATCGATGGTTCGATCCCGGGCAAGATGTGGATCAATCTCGGCACCACGCGGCTCCACAGCACCTACAGCCTGCCGACGCTGGTCCACCATGAGGCGATCCCCGGCCATGTCTGGCAGGGCGAATATTCGAACCAATTGCCGACGATTCGCGCGATGCTGGCCTTCAACGCCTATTCAGAAGGCTGGGCGCTTTATTCCGAAACGCTGGGCGACGAGCTTGGCGCCTATGACGACGACCCGGTAGGCAAGCTGGGCTATCTCCAGTCCATCGCCTTCCGCGCCTGCCGTCTAGTGGTCGATACCGGCCTCCACGCGCGCGAATGGACCCGCGAGCAGGCGATCGACTGGTTCGCCAATTCAAACGGTTCGGGCCGCGACGAGGTGACCAGCGAGGTCGAGCGCTATTGCAGTTGGCCGGGCCAGGCCTGCGGCTATTTCATCGGCCGCAGCGAGATCCTGCGCCAGCGCGCGCGTGCCATGGCGGCGCTCGGCAAGGCCTATGACCTGCGCGATTACGACAACGCGGTGGTCGAGGGCGGGAACGTGCCGCTCGACGTGCTGGCGGCCAATATCGACCGGTATATCGCGGGCAAGCAGGGCTGAGGGCGCAGGTTCAGGCCCGCCGTGCTGCCTCGATTGCGGCGATGTCGATCTTGCCCATGGTCATCATCGCCTCGAACACGCGCTTGCGGACGGCGGGGTCGGGATCGGCCATGCCGCGCGTGAGGGCGCGCGGGGTGATCTGCCACGAGAGGCCCCATTTGTCCTTGCACCAGCCGCAGCGACTCGCGCTGCCGCCGCCCGAGACGATGGCGTCCCACAGGCGGTCGGTCTCTTCCTGCGTATCGGTCGGGACCTGAATCGAGAACGCTTCGCTATGCTTGAAATAGGGCCCGCCGTTGAGCCCGATGCAGCGGAATCCGAGCACGGTAAACTCGACCGTGAGGACATCGCCTTGCTTGCCATCCGGATAATCGCCCGGTGCGCGGTGGATGCCTGAAACGCGGCTGTCCGGAAAGGTCTCTGCGTAGAAAGCGGCGGCTTCTTCCGCCGCGCCTTCGTACCAAAGGCAGAGGACCGCGTCGGTCATCCCCCGGTTCTGCCCTTGGCCGCCTTGATCAACTCCCGGTCGATCGCCTTGGCCGACTGATAGCCGGCGCGGGTGCGGATGCGTTCGGCATAGGCGGCAAAGCTGGGGAGCGGCGGGATCGAGCCGAAGTTCAGGCCCCAGTCGATCTGGCTGCCGACATAGACGTCCGCCATCGTGAAGCGCGGACCGCAGACCCAGTCGCGGCTGGAAAGCAGCCCGTCCATCACTTCAATGGTGAGCTCATAAGTGCCGAAACCGGCCATCCCCGTTTTGCCTTCGGGCACATTCCAACCCATCGCGCGGCTGATCACCGCCTGCTCGAGCGGACCAGCCGCAAAGAACATCCAGCGGTAGTAATCCGCCTTTTCCTCCTCGCGCGGGAAGAGATCGGCTTCCACGTGGATATCGGCCAGATAGGCGCAGATGCCCGCGCATTCGGTGATCACGCGGTCGCCCTCCGGCGCGTGGTGGATCAAGGTGGGCACCTTGTTCATCGGATTGGCGGCGGCCAGTTCGACCGGGCGATCCGCCCAATCGACCAGCACATGCTCATACTCCGCACCCGCTTCGTGGAGCGCCCAGCGGGCAATCTGGCCGCGCGACATGGGGACGGTGAAGAAGGTGTAGTCTGCCATGGTTCAGCTTTCTCGTTGGCCGACAAGCGCGAAGGGCGCGCCCTGGGGATCGGTGCCGGCCACGGTCCAGTCACCGCCCGGCACCTGATGCGGCCCGTTCAGCACCTGTCCGCCGTGCGCGGCAACCGCTTTGACGGCCTGATCGATATCGGCCACGCGGATGTAGTAGGTCCAGCCCCTTCGCGGCCAACCCGGCGGCGCTTGCATGGCCGCACCAATATCGACGCCGCTCTGGTCGATGAAGCAATAGTCCCCGAGTTCACCCATCGGCATCGTGCGATGGAATTCGAAGCCGAAGTGGCGCGCGTAGAAGTCCTTCGCCGCTGCAAGATCGGGCGTGACGAGTTCGTTCCACGAGACGTGCTGCGGTGTGGTCCGATCGTAGCAGGCGCTCACCGCATCAGGCATATCGGGCGGCGGGACCGGGTGCATGACGTAGAAGGGCATGCCCTGCGGGTCGGTGACCATGGCGAACCGGCCCTGCGGAATGTCCTGCGCGGGCATGAGCACGCGTCCGCCTTCGGCCACGATCGCCGCAGCCTTGGCATCGACATCATCGACGTGGAAATAACCGAGCCACGTGGGATGCGCGCCCTCGGCGATCATCTCCTCCGAGAGGCGGAGCGCCCCGCCGGTGGCGCCGCCATCACTGCGCATGATCATGCGGTAGAAATCGTCGCCCGGCTGCTCGCCCGGGCCATCGATCCGCCAGCCGACGACGGCGTCGTAGAAGGCCTTGGCCCCATCGAGATCGGGCGTCATCAGTTCGTACCAGATGAAGCTGCAGGGCACGCTCATGTCCGTTCTCCGATCCACAGCAACTGTTCGATCATGCGCGGTCTCTCGCCCCGCCGCTGCACGCCTGCGCGTATCTACACCCTCGCCATTCCGGTGGCCCGGCGCCTGCGATCAGGCGGGAACGAGATCGGGCAGGATGCGCTGCATGAGTGCCGCTTCCTTCTGCGCGACCGCCTGCCACGCGGGGCGCGCCAGCGCGCGGGCATGCCATGCGGCGGTCTTCGGATAGGTCGCCGCATTGGGGCCATGGCCGACATAGCGCAGCGTGCACAGCATCGAGGCGACGGTGATGTCGGCGATGGTGAAGGCATCGCCCAGCAGCCAGCCCTCGTCCGGCGCGACGCTCTCGATGTAGTCGAAAATACGCGGCAGTTCGGCCTCGCCCTCAAGGGCAAGCGCCTCGTTCACAGGCAGGCCGAGGAAGCGCGGCCCGACCACGCGGTTGAACAGGATTTTGAGGCCCGAGGCGGCGAAGATGGTATCGCCGAACTCGTCGAACCACACCGCGAGGCCGAGTGCCTGCGGATCGGTGGGGATCAGTGCAGGGGAGGGGTATTTCGCCTCGAGATAATGAACAATTGCCGACGAATCGGCGAGTGTGAAGCCATCGTCATCGATCGCCGGGATCTTCGCAAAGGGGCTGACCGCGAGGAACTCTGCGTCCGTGACGCCTGGGCCGCCGCGCGCCGGGGTATAGTCCACGCCCTTCTCGCCCAGAACCACCGCCACCTTGCGCACGAAGGGCGAGAGAAGAGCCCCATACAATTTCATAGCATCCGCCTCCCGCGGTCGAGTCAGCACGCAAAGCTTATTGCAGCCTTTCGCAGCCCCGTATAGGCGATGAGGCGATGAGCGATATTCCGAACCTGCAGGCCGATACCCGCGCCACCACCGTCCTTGCCGCCCCCGACATCACGCTGAGCGTGCGGGAGACCTTCGGCATTCCCATCGACATGACCGTCCCCGCATTCTCGGTGGCCGACGAGCGGGTGCCGGATCTCGATCCGAACTACGTGTTCGATCCGGATACCACGCTGGCGATCCTGGCGGGCTTTGCCCACAACCGCCGCGTGATGGTGCAGGGCTATCACGGCACCGGCAAATCGACGCACATCGAGCAGGTGGCAGCCCGCCTCAAGTGGCCGTGCATCCGCATCAACCTCGACGCGCATATCAGCCGCATCGACCTCGTCGGGCGCGACGCGATCGTGCTGCGCGATGGTCTTCAGGTCACCGAGTTCCGCGAGGGCCTGCTGCCATGGGCACTGCAGACGCCGACCGCACTGGTCTTCGACGAATACGATGCGGGCCGGCCCGACGTGATGTTCGTGATCCAGCGCGTGCTCGAAACCGAGGGCAAGCTCACGCTGCTCGACCAGAACCGTGTGATCCGCCCGAACCCCAACTTCCGCCTTTTCGCCACTGCGAACACGGTGGGTCTGGGTGACACGAGCGGGCTGTATCACGGCACGCAGGCGATCAACCAGGGCCAGATGGACCGCTGGAACATCGTCGTCGCGCTGAACTATCTGCCTGCCGCGACGGAGATCGACGTGGTGACCAAGAAGGTCCCCGGGCTCGACGCCAAGACGGCGGCGGACATGGTGCGCGTCGCCGACCTCACCCGCAAGGGCTTCATGGCCGGCGACATCTCGACCGTGATGAGCCCGCGCACGGTGATCAGCTGGGCGCAGAACACCGGCATCTTCGGCGATACCGGCTTTGCCTTCCGCCTCTCGTTCCTCAACAAGTGCGACGAGACCGAGCGGGTGCTGGTGGCCGAATACTACCAGCGCGTGTTCGGCAAGGACCTGCCTGAAAGCGTCGTCGGCAAGGTCTGAGGGTCGACCGTGACGCCATGACAAGGTCAGCCATCAGCCTTGCACTCAGCGGGCTTGTGGCACTTGCGCCGCTGACCGGCCATGCCGCGTCTACCAGTGAGCGACAAGCGCTTGTTCCGGCTGAGGACAATCCGCCTGTCGGCATCCGCTTGACCGCAAGGCCAGGCGATACGCTGGTTCGCAGCATGGTGATGAACACGGACCGCACCGCCGTCAGTGGTGCGCAAACCGTTGCGATTGGTGCCTACTCGCAAGCCTTTGCCGATGGCTACCAATTGGTAACGCGCAAGCCGTTGCCCACAGCGGCGGCCATAACTGGTCTCAACGCGAGCAAGTATTACTGCTCCGGCAGCGATATCGAGCGATACAGTCCGGTGATCGAAACTGACGCATCCGGGCGCAAGAAATCTCGCTACAATGTGAACTTCTGCTTCTCGGACGAGGACAGCGATGGAAGGGTGGATCACGCCTTCGTCATCAGCAACAAGATGCCCGAATTGCTCAAGGCCGTTGCCATCAACCCGTTTCCGGTGCGGGAACTGGGCCTGTCACCACGCCTCGACCCCACCGACGCACGGCTGATCTACAAGCGGCTGACGCCCGGCGACCGAAACATTCTCTTCTATATTAGGCTGTTTAAAGGCAAGACCGAATACATCAGCAGCTACTTCAAGGTCTGGCAGGGGGACGACGCGTCCGAGACGAAGCAGGATGCCAAGGTCAACATCAAGTACGGTGACAGCCTCCCTTTCGCACTGCCGCAGATGATCGGCTACCGGATTACGCTTGATTCGGTTGATCCGAAGACCGGCGAAATTGCCTATCACTACGAAAGGGCGGCTGAGGCGACGTATTACCAGTCCGTCTTCAACGGGGGGAACACCGGGATGATCTTCATCTTTTATCATTGAGCGGGCTATTCAGCCGGCATGAAGCATCCCCGCGCCGCGTTGCAAAGTGGTGCGCGGCGCGAGGCGAGCAACTGTGCTGTCGGCAGCGGCGCGCTTATGACACGGAGCCCCATCAGGGGGTGTCCGGCCACAGCTGATCGCAGCCCCTGACGAACATGCACACTCCCCCGTTCCAAACCGCAACGGCAAAGGAACGGGGGAGTGTAGGGCTCCGTATAAGCGCCCGTCAGGCGGTCGGCACCACCAGATACTTCTCGCCGGTGCGGCGCGCGTTGTATTCAGCTACCGCAGCCGCATCGAGCATGCCTTCAAGGCTGACTTCGGCCTTGTAGTGGCTGGCGAAGGTGGTGGTGAGATCGCGCGCGACGCGGGCGCGCATGCGGCCCACTGTGTCCATGCCCGCCTTGGCCATGAACGGCGTCAGCAGCCAGCCGCCGAGATCCCAGGTGAGGCCGAAGGCGCGGTTGAGGATCGTCGGCCCGAGATCGAGCGCGCCGTAGATGTAGACTTTCTTTGCCACCGAGGAGCCATAGCGGCTGAACGCGGCGCCCCGGCTGGCGGAGGATTCCATCGCGGCGAGGATCTGCCCCGCGAGCGTGCCGCCGCCGATCGGATCGAAACCGAGCATCGCGCCGGTTTCGTGGATCGCATCGACAAGCGCGGCCTGGAAGCCGGGTTCGGTCATGTTGAGTACATGCGTTGCGCCAAGGCCCTTGAGCAGCGCGACCTGCTCTTCGCTGCGCACGATATTGACCAGCGGCACGTTGTCTTCCTGGCAGATGCGCACCAGCATCTGGCCGAGATTGGACGCGGCGGCAGCGTGGACGAGGCCGGTGAAGCCTTCCATCCGCATCGTCTCGACAAAGCCCAGCGCGGTCATCGGATTGACGAAGCTGGAGGCAGCCTGCGCGGCGCTCACACTGTCATCCACCGGCAGACACATGCCCGCCTCGGCATAGGCATAGCTGGCATAGGCGGTGCCCGGCACGCAGGCGACGCGCTTGCCCATCAGCGCCTGCGCGGCGGGGCTGTCACCGGCAGCGACGACGATCCCCGCCGCCTCATTGCCGGCAGGCATGTCGAGCCCGTGGCGCGCGGTCATCGCGCGGGTGGCATTGTCGGGCATCTTCGCCACGACCTTGCCGGGGCTGTAGGCGGCATTCGCGGTATCGGCAGAGGCGAACAGCAGGCCGAGGTCCGAAGGGTTGATCGGCGTCGCCTCGACAGCCACGAGGACCTGGCTGCCGGTGGGGGCCTCCCACGTCTTCGGTACGATCTGGACGGTCAGCGTGCCGTCCGCATCGAGTCGGGTGGTGAGCTGTTTGCCGGAAAATGCCATGGTTCTCTCCTGATTGCGGCCGCGCCGGGTCTGTCCCGCGCGGGTTTCAATCCGCAACTTAACGGCTCAATCGGCCGGGTAAAGCGCGCGCATGAAATAGAGGCCATCGGGAGGCGCATTGTGGCCGAGGCGTTGCCGGTCGCAAGCATCGAGCGCATCGCGCAGATCGGCGGCGCTCCACCGCCCCTCGCCCACCATGGCAAGGCAGCCGACCATCGAGCGCACCTGATGATGGAGGAAGCTGCGCGCCTCCGCCGCGACGATAACATGATCCCCCTCGCGCCGGACGGAGAGGTGGCGCAGCGTCTTCACCGGGCTCGCCGACTGGCATTGCGCCGAACGGAAGGTGGTGAAATCGTGCCGCCCCACCAGCACTTGCGCGGCGTGGTGCATGGCGTCCGCGTCCAGCGGCTGCGCGATGCGCCACGCCCGCGACGCTTCCAGCACCAGCGGCGCGCGGCGATTGGCGATCACGTACTCATAAGACCGGCCAATGCACGAAAACCGCGCATGCCAATCCTCCGGAACCACCACGCAATCGAGCACCGCCACCGCCTGTTCCGCCAGCCGCAGCCGCGCATTGATCGCCTCGCCCATGCGGAACGGCGGCAGGGGCTTCTCGCTATCGAAATGCGCGCGCATCCCCCGCGCATGCACGCCTGCATCGGTGCGCCCGGCGGAATGGAGCGTGACCGGATGGCCGACCACGCTTTCCGCCGCGTCCTCGAACGCCTGCTGCACGGAAGGCCCATGCGCCTGCCGCTGGAAGCCCATGTAGGGCCTGCCATCGTATTCGAGCGTGAGGGCGTAGCGGGTCATGCAATCACCCAAGCTGTGTGGCGGCCGGGATCGCCCGCCCGCGCAGCAGGGCAGCAGTCTCCATCGCCGGCTTGCCCGCGCGCTGGATCAGCGTGGGACGGAGCGCGCCCTCACCGCAGGCAATCGCGAGTCCGCCATCGAGCGTGGTTCCGGGCTCGCCACTGCCCGGCTGGATCGTAGCACCCAGCACGCGGTACCGCTCGCCCTCAAGCTCGAAGAACGCGCCCGGCCCCGGCGCAAAAGCGCGCACCTGCCGCTCCACCTCGATTGCGCTGCGGGTGAAATCCAGCCGGCTCTCCGCCTTCTCGATCTTGTGCGCATAGGTCACGCCTTCTTCCGGCTGCAGCTTCGGAGGATAGGCGGGCAAATCGGCCAGCACCGAAACCATCAACGCCGCGCCCTTCTCCGCCAGTTCGGATGTCAGTTCGCCCGCCGTCTTGCCGTCGACAGGCGACTCCACCGTCGCCAGCATCGGCCCGGTATCGAGTCCACGCTCCATGTGCATGATGGTCACGCCCGTCAGCTCGTCCCCCGCGAGGATCGCGCGCTGCACCGGCGCCGCCCCGCGCCAACGCGGCAGCAGCGAGCCGTGGACATTGAGGCACCCCAGCCGCGGTGCATCGAGCACCGCCTGCGGCAGGATCAGGCCATAGGCCGCCACCACCGCCACATCGGCCGCCAGCGCCGCAAACGCCGCCTGCTCGTCTGCGCCCTTCAGCGAAAGCGGTGTGCGCACGGGAATGCCCAGCGCCTCCGCCGCGCGGTGGACGGCCGAAGGCTGGAGCTGCTTGCCCCGCCCTGCCGGACGCGGCGGCTGGCTATAAGCCGCCACCACCTCGTGCCCCGCCGCGACCAGCGCGCGCAAGGTCGGCACGGCGAAATCCGGGGTTCCCATAAAGACGATGCGCATAACGCTCAAAAGGGCCTTTCGTTTGCGTGGCGTGGCCCTATCTCTCCCCCCATGGCATCGCAAGAGATCGAGGCG
>NZ_JAIXPP010000098.1 GCF_027486195.1 Novosphingobium sp. | reverse complement strand
GCGGCAACCATCATCGGGGTTTTGACGTAGCCCGGATGGACCGAATTGGCACGGATGTTCTGGTCGCCGTATTCGACGGCAACCTGCTTGGTCATGCCGCGCACCGCGAACTTGCTGCCCGCGTAGGCAAGATTGGGTGTGCCGACATTGGCGATCATGCCCGAGGTCGAGGAGATGTTGACTATCGAGCCGCCACCACTGGCGATCATCGAAGGTAGGACCGCGCGCATGCCCAGAAACACGCCGGTCTGGTTGACCGCGCAGACGTGCCCAAAATCGGCCGCTGATAGTTCGGCCGTCTTGGCGATCGTGCCGATGATCCCGGCATTGTTGACCAGCACGGTGATCGGACCAAAGCGCGCTTCTCCTGCTGCGACGACTTCTGCCCAGCCGGCTTCGCTGGCGACATCGTGCTTTTTAAACATGGCTTGGCTGCCCAGCGCCTCGGCCAGCGCTTCGCCAGCTACGGCGTTTAGGTCGGTGAGAATCACGTTGGCGCCTTCGGCGACAAAGGCCTTGGCGTGAGCTTCGCCCATGCCTTGGGACGCCCCCGTAATGATAGCGACCTTGCCGGACAATCTACCCATGTCATCTCTCCATTTTGCCGGGCGCTTGCTCGCCTGATGGGCCAACGGGTTGATCCCGCTTTGGTTTGATGGCGCGGTTTGGTCAGAAGCGTTGGTTCCTACGCGGCACTGATGCCTACTTTTCGGATGCCGACGCTGATGCCCAATCGATATGTGCGCTTACCATCTACTGCCTGATGAATATCGTTCACTGGTGTAATGTCAATGCCGTCGTCATTGGGCGAGGGCGCGTTGGTTCCGCTTCCGCAGGCGGAAGCGTGTCCGGCGCTAGGTCCATGGAGCGGTGGTCTTATCCTTGGGCAGGCCGACCTGACTTGCCAATAATTCCTCTTAAATATTGATTTTTAAGCCTAAAATTTCTGCGTTTCGCCGTCTGCGGGTAACCATCTCGTTGCGGACATCCATGCTGGAATGCTGGGCCAGAGCAACTGGAGCAAGCTGGGCCTTGCCGGTTTTCAACCATTGTGTTGACAGAATGGCGGGCCGATTCTATGTAATGAACTGGCTAACTAAATCCGTTCGGGCGGAAGCAACCCCCGACACCTGAGCAAAGCCGGACAAAGCTGGCGGTCAAGGTGGCAAGGACAAAATCCGAAGCATTCAAGGGAAGGGGATTTCCATGACCAAGCATAAGATTGGCATTGCATCCGCGTTGACAGCACTCGCTCTGGCAAATGCGACCGCTGCATACGCACAGGCTGCTCAGGCGGCGCAAGACGGGGCCGCTGCCAGCGATCCGTCGGGCGAGATCATCGTTACCGCCCAGCGCCGCGCTGAAGCGCTCGAGCGCACGCCTGTGGCCATTTCGGTCGTCAGTGGTGATGCCCTCGCCAAGCGGGCCATCGTGACCGAGTCCGATCTCCAGGCCGCCAGCCCGGGCCTGATCATCCGCGCGGGTTATAACTCCAACCAGCTCAACTACGCCTTGCGTGGCCAATCGCTCGATGCATTCAGCGATACACGCCCGGGTGTTCTGCCCTATTTCAACGAAATCCAGCTGGACGGCGTTGGTGGTGGTTCCTCAGCCTTCTATGACCTGCAATCGGTGCAGGTGCTGAAAGGGCCGCAGGGCACGCTGTTCGGCCGCAATTCTACCGGTGGCGCGGTGCTGTTCACCTCGGTCAAGCCGGACGAGAACTTCGGCGGGTACTTCAGCGGGCGCGTCGGCAACTACAAGTCCTACCAGCTGGAAGGCGCGCTCAACGTGCCGCTGGCGGGTGACAGGGTGCTCGCCCGCGTGGCCGGGTTCTACGAGAAGCGCGATGGCTACCAGCGTAACCTCTTTAACAACACGCGGGCTGGCAATGTCGATCGCTATGGCCTTCGTGGCAGCCTGACATTCAAGCTCTCGGATACGATCAAGAACGAGCTCGTGGTCGATTATCTGCATTCGGGCGGCAACAGCCTGAGCGGGTTGATCGACAGCCTCGAGCCGACCGGGCTCGTTCCGCTGCTCGCGCTGACCAACTTCGGCAATCAGGCGCAGTACAATTTCCTGATCAACGCATTCACTGGCGGCGCTGCCGGCTGCAACGACACGACCAACAATTGCGCTGCCGCCTACGCTGCCGCCAACCCCAAGCTCGATCCTGGTGGTCTGGTGTCGTATCTCAAGACGCAGAAGGCCCGCGGTCCCTATCAGATCGAGTCCGATGGTCCGGCAGAGTATCGCGGCCGCAATATCATCGTCTCGAACATCACCACCTTCGAGGTTGCGACCGACACGAAGATCCGCAACATTTTCGGCTATACCTATCTTCAGAACGGCATCCGGGGCGATATCGACGGCACGCCCTTCGGCATCGATGACAACGGCACCGGCGGCAAGAACGACAATACCCGCCAGTATTCGGAAGAATTGCAGCTGGTAGGGAAGGCGTTCGGCGGCAATCTCGATTATGTGGTCGGCGGCTTCCTCAGCCACGAGACCAACGAGAACGTGACGACCAGCCTGTTGCTCCAGTTCCCGCCGCTCACGTCGCAAACCAACTACAACAAGCTGACCACGCGCGACATGATCGCGGGCTATGCGCAGGGCACATATGATCTCAGCGAGGCGACCGGCCTCGAAGGCCTCGGTATCACGATCGGCGCGCGCTACACGCACGAGAAGATCAAGTTCGATACGCTGCCGGCTGATACGGCATTCAAGGAACCGCCCGCTGTCCAGGCGACGTTCGACTTCAACCAGCGAAAATCCTTCGGCAATCTCAGCTGGACCTTGGGTCTGCAGTATCAGGTCAATCCTGGCCTGCTGATCTACCTTGCCTCGCGCCGCAGCTACAAGAACGGCGGCTATAACGGCATCCAGAACCCCAAGCCGGGTCTTGGTTCCGCCGGCGGCAACGAGTATGGGCTCGAAACTCTGACCGATGCGGAAATCGGCATCAAGTATCGCGGTCGGATGGGCGGCGTACCGGTCCAGTTCAACCTCGCCGGGTTTCAGAACTGGATCAAGAACGGGCAGCGTGTGGCCTATACGCTGCTAGGCTCGACCCCGGCGGCTGTCACGGTCAACGTGCCCTTTTCAAAGGTCACCGGCTTTGAATTCGATGGTTCGATCCGTCCGGCCACATGGCTTAATGTTGGCGGGTCGTTGAATTATACGAATGCCCGTTTTACCGATAATCTCGTCTCGATCGGTGGTGCTCCTCCGGTCCCGTTCGGCACGTATCCCGATACGCCGGAATGGTCAGGTTCGGCGTTTGGCGAAATCACGGTCCCGGTCCGCGATTCAATCGACGTCAGCCTCCGGTCGGATGTCTACTCGCAGTCGCTGTTCTGGTTCGCCTCGACCGGCAACCGCAGCCCCGGTGCCAACGTGAAGGGTTACACGCTGGTGAACTTCCGCCTTGGCATCGCAGACACCAAGGCGGGTTGGTCGCTGTCGGCCAACCTCAAGAACGCCTTCAACCGGGTCTACTATGTCGGCGGGATCGCCACTGGCGAACTGTTCCAGTTCAACACTGTGGTTCCGGGCGCACCGCGCACGTTTATGGCCGAACTGCGCTACAAGTTCTAAAGTTAGCGCCGGGCGGGTTCCCTCACCCGCCCGGCTCGCAAAACCCCGAACATAACGGGGCCCAGTCGAACGATATCAAACTGGAGAACAAGGATGTCTGGCAAGCTTCGATTTGGTGCCTTCTGCGGTCCCCACCATCCGCTGAACGAGAACCCGACGCTCACCTTGCAGCGCGACCTCGAGCTGGCGGAGCACCTGGAATACCTCGGCTTTGACGAGCTGTGGTATGGGGAGCACCATTCGGCTGGGTGGGAACTGATCGCCAGCCCCGAAGTGATGATCGCAGCCGCTGCCGAGCGGACCAAGCGCATCAAGCTGGGCTCAGCAGTGACCTCGGTGCCCTATCACCATCCGCTCATGATCGCCGAGCGCTACAGCCAGCTCGACCACATGACCCGTGGCCGCGTCATGCTCGGCATGGGGCCAGGTTCGCTGGCCTCCGATGCCAAGATGATGGGCATTCCCGTCGCCAAGCAACGCGACATGATGGACGAAGGCATGGACGTGCTCGTCCGTCTGCTGCGCGGTGAGACCGTAACGGCCAAGACCGACTGGTTCACGCTCGACAACGCGCGGATCCACATGACGCCTTATTCGCGGCCCAGCATTGACATGATTGCGGCCAGCACAATTTCTCCGACCGGGTCGCGCGCAGCCGGGCGCAACGGCATCGGTATGCTCTCATTCGGCGCGACGTCCGGCGGCGCTTTCGATGCGCTTTCGGCCAATTGGAATATCGCCGAGGACACGGCCAGAGCGAGTGGCAAGACGATTGATCGCAAGAATTGGCGATTGGTTGCGCCGATGCATATTGCACCGACGCGTGAACAGGCCCGCAAAGAGGTCGAGTTCGGCGTCGAAGGCTGGGCCGACTACTTGCGCAACGTGGCTGCCTTGCCGATCGTTCCGGGTGGCGGCGATGTGATTGATGCGCTGATGAGCTCGCACATGGCCGTAATCGGCACGCCCGACGACGCCGTGGCGCAGATCAGGCGACTACAGGCGCAGTCGGGTGGTTTTGGCACGCTGGTGCTGTTCGCACACAACTGGGCTGATTGGGCCGAGACCAAGCGCTCCTACGAGATGTTTGCCCGTTTCGTCATGCCGCAGGTCGACGATATGGTCGACAACCGCGCCGTGTCGGAAGCCGAGTGCCGCGCCAACCGGCCCGAACTGGCCGGGCAGATCGGTGCCGCCATCCAGGATCGCATCCAGCGCCATATCGACGAGCATGGCCAGAAGGACATTGCGCCCGAACTCATCGCCGCGTTGCCTCCAAAAGCCTGACCGCGGGGGAAAGGTTGCGGGCAGAGCGGTTGGCTCTGCCCAGCGCCTTGGCCGCAAGAGCGAGACGTGCCCATGGATTTGTTCATCAAGCATTATGGGCTGCGGGCAATGGAAGGCGCCGTCTCGGCCTTGCGCGCGGAGCTTGGCCAACTCTCACAGCGAATTGCCGAGATTGATGGCGTTGTCGGGGTCGATCTCCTGCAAGACGAGGCGGATGCCAATCGCTTCATTTTCATCGAGCGCTGGCAATCGGCGGCGCACTACGCCGAGGGCAGCCAGTTGATCGACAAGGCGGCATTCAAGGCCGTGTTGGCCCATCTTGGCGCGCCGCCCGAAGTTGCAACGCTGAAAGCGCTTGGCGCGGGCGGGGTCTGATGCGGCTAAGCGCCTACGCCGCAGCCCGTTCAAGCACGCCGCTTGCACCGCCCGCATAGGCCGGGATTGCACCGCTCAGCGTTACCGCATGGTCAAGTTGAAGCATCTCGACCGGCGAGAGTTTCGCCGCGATCTGGCCGATTTCAGGCGCCAATGATCTAAGGGCCGTGGTCAGATCCGGATGCTCGGGCATGGCAGAGACGACAAGCCGCGTGATCGCTTCGCTGGCAAGGATCACCGCCGGCGAAAGCGTGCCTTCCCGGCTGGCCTTGTCATAGGCCTGCTTGCCCAGGAACATGGTTCGGATCATGTTTCGCGGCTCGGGACGCTGAATCAGGTGGGCAAACACCGACATTTCCGCGCGGATTGCGCCATCAATCGGCTGCATCAGTCCAAATTCGACGCAATCGAGGATCGCGAGCGGGGCTGGTTCATGGCCGAGCATTCGCGCCATTTCGCGCGTGCGATGCGCGGCGATGGCATCCGCGTAGGCGGCATGGGCGAGCGGCTGCGCGGCGTCGTCCCACGGCTGCACCGCATGCGCGCGGTCCGAGAGGAGCCACTCCTCCGCCGCAGCGATTTCCTCTCCCTGTTCGGCCACAGCGTGGACAAGGCCGGCCTCAAGCGCTTCCTCGCCTGCAAGCGTGCGGCCAAGCAGCAGCACCTCGAGGCCGAGCGCGACGCCGACGAGCCGCGGCATACGCTGGGTTCCGCCCGCGCCCGGCAGCAGGCCGACCCCGCACTCGGGCAGACCGAGCATGGCCCGGCGGTTGCTGGTGACGACGCGGTAATGTGTACCCAGCGCGAGCTCGCAGCCACCGCCGAGTGCCACTCCGGCGATGGCGGCAGCCACAGGCTTGCCCGCTGTCTCCAGCCTCCGGATGGCATGGCTGAGCGGAAAGAAGTGGTTGAACGCCATGTCGAACCGGTCAGCAGCGGGCGCAGCGACGATCATGTCGTAAGCCACGCCGAGTTCGGTAAGGTCAGCGCCCGCACAAAAGCCGGTGGCCTTGCCTGATCGCACGAGCACGCCCTTCACATCGGCACGGTGCAGCCATTCGGCAAATTCACCGAGCTCGTGGATAGCTTTGTTCGAAAAGACGTTCATCGATCTGCCGGGGCAATCGAACACGAGGTGCACGAGGCCATTGTCCTGCATCTCGGCACGGAACTGCGTGAGAGTGGGCGGGGTCATGGTGTGGGCTCCGGTATCGGCGTGCGCGGTTTGCGGAACTTGCCTGCATCGTCGCGGACACGCTGGGTGGTAACGTCTATAGAGCGGGG
>NZ_JAIXPP010000021.1 GCF_027486195.1 Novosphingobium sp. | reverse complement strand
GGGCGCTTCGCGGCGGGCCCTTCGGCCGTCATGCGCGAAATCAACGCCTCGATTCCCTTCGACAAGGCCTTGTGGCGGCAGGACATCGCCGCGTCAAAGGCCCATGTGGCCATGCTGGGCAAGCAGGGGATCGTGACGGCGGAAGATGCGGCGCTGATTGCCGATGGCCTCGACCAGGTCGCCGCCGAGTATGAGGCCAGCGGGGTGCCCGAAAACTGGGACCTCGAAGACATCCACATGACGACCGAAAGCCGGCTTGCCGAGTTGATCGGCGCGGCGGCGGGGCGGCTGCACACCGCGCGCAGCCGCAACGATCAGGTGGCGACCGATTTCCGGCTCTGGGTGCGCGATGCGGTCGACCAGACCGGTGCGGCGCTGGAGGCGTTGCAGGTGGCTCTGGTGACGCGTGCGGGCGAGCATGCCGCGAGCATCATGCCCGGCTTCACGCACTTGCAGACGGCGCAGCCGGTGACTCTGGGGCATCACCTGATGGCCTATTACGAGATGATCGGGCGGGACCGGTCGCGCTTTGCCGATGCGCGCATCCGGATGAACCAGTGCCCGCTGGGCGCGGCGGCGCTGGCGGGGACGGGCTTCCCGATCGACCGGCATGCCACGGCAGCGGCGCTGGGCTTTGACGGGCCGACGGCGAACAGCCTCGATTCGGTGTCCGACCGCGATTTCGCGCTCGATTTCCTGATGGCGGCGGCGCAGTGCTCGCTGCATCTTTCGCGCCTTGCCGAAGAGTTCGTGATCTGGGCAAGCCAGCCGTTCGGCTTTGTAACCCTGCCGGACAGCCTTTCGACCGGCAGCTCGATCATGCCTCAGAAGAAGAACCCCGATGCGGCGGAGCTGGTGCGCGGGCATGCGGGGCGGATCGTCGGGTGCCTGACGGCGCTGATGATCACGATGAAGGGCCTGCCGCTGGCCTATTCGAAGGACATGCAGGACGACAAGCCGCCGGTGTTCGAGGCGGCCTCGCTGCTCGCGCTTTCGATCGCGGCGATGACGGGCATGGTGGCCGAGGCGACCTTCCGTACGACGCGCATGCGCGGTGCGGCAGAGCTGGGCTATGCCACCGCGACCGATCTGGCCGACTGGCTGGTGCGGCAGGCAAACATCCCCTTCCGCGAGGCGCATCACATCACCGGCAGCGCGGTCAAGCTGGCGGAAAGCCGGGGCGCGGCGCTCGATCAGCTGGCGCTGGCAGACCTCAAGGCGATCGATCCGCGGGTGGATGAGCGCGTGTTTGCCGCGCTTTCGGTCGAGGCGAGTGTGGCCGCGCGCGCCAGCCATGGCGGAACCGCGCCGGACGAGGTAAGGAAGCGCGTGGCCGAGGCGCGTGTTGCGCTGGGGCTGCCAAAGGACATCGAGGCCTGATGCGCAACTTTCGCACCCTGATCCTGCTGGCTGCCTTGGGCACCGCACTGGCGGGCTGCGGCGCGCGGCGCGAGCTTATGCCGCTCAAAGGTCACTCCCTGCCCCCCGCGCCCTTTGGCCGCGAGGACAAACCCGGGCCCGACGTTCTGCTGACCCCGCCGGTTCAGGCGAAACCGCAGCGCAATATCGAGCTGCGCAGCCGCTCGGAGGACCGCGAGGACGATCCCTTCGATCTGCCGCCGGAAGAATAGAACCCTGCTCTGGCCCTGCGCCGGACCCCAGTTTCCAGGAATACCCCGATGGATCATTTCGAATTTCGCGGCGGCGTGCTTCATGCCGAAGACGTGCCGCTGCCCTTGATCGCGGCCGAAGTCGGTACGCCGGTCTATGTCTATTCGCGCGCGACATTGACGCGCCATGCGCGGGTATTCCGCGATGCGCTTTCGGTGCTGCCGAAGGTTCACCTCGCCTTTGCGGTGAAGTCCAACCCCAACCTCGCCGTGCTCAAGGTGTTGGCGGCGGAAGGCTACGGCGCTGATGTCGTGTCGGCAGGCGAAATGGACCGTGCGCTCGCGGCGGGCATTCCGGCGGCGGATGTGGTGTTCTCGGGCGTGGGCAAGACGGCGGCGGAAATGCACCGGGCGCTGCAGGCGGGCTGCGGGCAGTTCAATCTCGAAAGCGAGGAAGAGGGCGAGGAACTCGCCGAGATCGCGGCGAGCATGGGGCTGACCGCGACCGCGACGCTGCGCATCAATCCGGATGTCGATGCCGGCACGCATGCCAAGATCTCGACCGGCAAGGCCGAAAACAAGTTCGGCGTGCCCTACGATCGTGCGGCGGGCATCTATGCGCGGCTGTCCGTGCTGCCGGGCCTCGATCTGCGCGGCCTCGCGCTCCATATCGGCAGCCAGCTTGCGCGGCTCGATCCGCTGGAAGCGGCCTTCACCAAGGCCGGGGCGCTGATGCAGGCGATCCGGGCGGAAGGCTTTTCGGTGACGCACATGGACCTCGGCGGCGGGGTGGGCGTGCCCTACAGGGCGGGCGAAGTGTTTCCGCAACCGGCGGACTACGCGGCGATGGTCGCGCGCGTGACCCAGGACTGGGACGTGACGTTGATGTTCGAGCCCGGGCGGCTGATCACCGGCAACACCGGCGTGCTGCTGACCGAAGTGGTGCGCGTGAAGCAGGGCGCGCTGCATCCCTGGGTGGTTGTCGATGCGGCGATGAACGATCTCGCGCGCCCGGCGATGTATGACGCGTGGCACGATTTCAGCGCGGTGACGCCGAAGGGCGAGACGATGACCGCCAATATCGTCGGCCCGATTTGCGAATCGAGCGACACCTTTGCGATGGCGCGGGAAATCGACGTTGTGGCGCGGGGTGATCTGGCGGTATTCCGCACTGCCGGCGCTTATGGCGCGACAATGGCGAACACTTACAACTCGCGCCCCATGGTGCCCGAGGTGATGGTGGACGGCGCGAAGTGGGCGGTGGTGGCCGACCGCATCGAGCCTTCGACGATCCTGTCTGCCGAGCGCGTGCCCGAGTGGCTTGAATGAGCCTGCCCAGCCTCCCGCTGTTTCATCGCCTTGCCGGGCAGCCGGTGGTGGTGCTGGGCCATGGCGAGGCGGCGGAGGCGAAGCGGCGGTTGGTGCTGCGCGCGGGCGGCAAAGTGATCGAGGATCTGGCCGAAGGCATCGATACGGGCGCGCGGCTGGCCTTCATCGCGCACGAGGACGAGCGGGCCTGCGAAGCCGATGCGATCCGCGCGCGGGGGGCAGGGCTGCTGGTCAATGTCGTCGACAAGCCGGCGCTGTGCGATTTCACCACGCCTTCGATCATTGACCGAGCGCCTGTGCTGATCGCGGTGGGCACCGGCGGGGCCTCGGCGGGGCTGGCGAAAGCGCTGCGGCTACGGTTGGAACGGTTGCTGCCGCAAGGGCTGGGGGCGCTGGCGGAAGCGCTCTACGCGGCGCGCGGCGCAATGCGTTCGCGCTGGCCTACAGGGCCGGAACGCAGGCGCGCGCTCGATGCGGCGCTGGAAGATGGCGGTGCGCTCGATCCGCTGCGTGAAGGTGACGCGGCGCGGGTGCAGGGCTGGCTCGAGGGCGGTGCGGATGGCGCGGCTGGCCGGTTCACGATCCGGCTGCGCTCACCTGATCCCGATGACTTGACGCTGCGCGAGGCGCGGCTGCTGGGGCAGGCCGATGCGGTTGTGGCGGGTCCGCAGGTGCCGGGTGCGGTGCTGGCGCGGGTGCGGGCGGATGCGATGCGCATTGCGCCCGGGGATGCCGAGCCCGAAGGCGGCATCGTGGTGGTGATCGAACCCTAGTCCGGCGCGACGATATGCGCGAAGAGCTGGTCGAGGTGCAGTTGGAGTTCCTGCACAGCTGGATTGTTGGCGTGGCGGGGGAGGCTCAGCGGCAAGCTCATGCTCTGGTGCAGCGCCGAGGCTTCGGTGATCGTGAGCAGGCCGCGCTGGCGCAGGATGTTGGCAAGGCTGGCAATGCCGTTGATTGCACAAATGTCAGAGACTTCCAGCGCCGCAAAGAGCTGGGGAAGATCAAGATCGGTCAGGTCGGTCATTCAGGCCGGACTGGGGCTGTCGGCGAGCCGTTCCAGTCGCGAACGTTCCCGGCCTTCGGCAACTTCGCGCAGCTGATCGGCCATGGCGCGCCATGCCTTCTCGGAACGCAGCGCGCGATCACGCACGTTGTCGAGCTTGGCACCCGATGCTTCGGTTGCCGCCTGATCGGCGCGTTCGACGAGAAATTCATAGGACAACGCCATCTACGTCGACTCCGCAAAAGAGGCAGGCGGAAGGTAGGCGCCCGCAGCAACCAGCAAACTGGCTGCTGCGGGCTCGCCTCGATCAGTTCGCGCTGGCGAGATTGATCGCCGATTCCTTGCCATTGCGGCCGGTCTCGACGTCATAGCTGACGCGCTGGTCCTTGCTCAGCGTGGCGAGGC
>NZ_JAIXPP010000009.1 GCF_027486195.1 Novosphingobium sp. | reverse complement strand
GGCAGCGCCGGGGCCGTGGCCGGCCTATCCTTCACCACCCCCGATGCCGCCGCGCTGGCCGGTGCCAATGTCGTGCGCATCAAGGCCGGATCAGTCGGCACGCCGGGAACGGCTTCCAATGCGCTGATTGCGGGTGACGTCAACTCTGGCACCTTTACCGCCAATGCTGCCGCTGGCGACATTCGCCTTCGCAACATCACGGCCACAGGCAATCTCAGCGCCGCAGCAACGCTCGGCTCGGTCACGGGCGTTGCCGATGGGTACACCCCAACCTCTGCAAGCAATATCGTCGATGCCAATGGCAAGACTGTCCTGATCGATGTGGGCAGCGGGGCGTTCGGAACTATCAATGGCGGTCTGGTAAAGACTGTGACCAGCGGCGCGACCGTGCTGCGGATCAACAAGGTCAATGCAGGGACGATTGACCTTGCGGCCAGCAACACACTCGACGTCGGCACGATCATTGCCAGCGGGCAGGTCGATCTCGCCACCACCGGCGGCACGGCAGCGACCGGCACAACGCTGGAGATCAACGCTCCGGCAACAAAGCTGGCGGAAGGCTTCGGCGCGGCAACGCTAACGGCAAAGCCCGCCGATGCACTGATCACGGTCAACGCCGTGCAGGGCATTGCGCAGCTGGGCACGCTCACCGCCGGCACCGGCGCAGACCCCGATCCGGCAACGGGTGCAGCGGGTCAGATCACCGTCAACGCCCGGGCACTGACCATCGCCAACGCCATTGCAAAGGACGGCGGCATCACCGCAACCGCCAGCGACGGCCTGCTCCAGGTCGGCACCGGTACGGCAAAGCAACTGATCGCGCTGACCAAGCAGAACCTCGATGGCATCAGCACCGGATCGGACACGACCACTGATCTGCTGCGCGCCACCAACCTCACCAGCACCGCCGGTTCGATCCAGTTGCTGAGCGACACCTCGGTCGATGTGACCACGAAGGCTCAGACCGCCATCGATCTCAAGATCAGCGCGGCCAAGGCTATCGGGATCACGACAGGTGTGGCCACCACCGGTTCGATCGGCATGCTGGCCGGTGGCTCGGTCTCCGCCACCACGCTGATTGCTGGTACCGACATCGGGATACAGGGCGGGACTTCCGGCGCATCCCCGGCGACCAACGTGACGATCACATCGGCCACTGCCGGGGATGACATCGACGTTGCCGCGCTTAACGGTAATCTTTCGCTGACTGTCGCCAACGCCAAGGGAACCGGCCCGCGAGGCAGCCGCGTGCGGTTGGCCGGTCTGCCGGGCACCAGCGCCCTGGTGGAAGTGGTTTCCGGCGAAGTCGATGACGAGCTTGGCAAGTCGACGATCCGGCTGCGGTCGGCAACGGGTGACGTGACCTCGGCGACCAATCTCACGGCTGCGGATGGCAACATCATCGCAACCGCGTTCCGTGACGTCTCGATCACCAAGGGTTCCGCCACCGGCGGCAATATCTTTGGCAGCGCTGGCCGCGATGCCAACCTCGTGACCGGAAATGCCAGCGGCTCGATCGGCCTGCTGGCCGGCGGCGCCGTCACCGGCACTGCGCTCGTTGCCGGTGTCGATATCAGGGCACAGGGCGGAACGGCCGGTGCCCTTCCGTCGACGCCCGTTGCCATCACGTCTGCCACGGCCGGCGATGACATCGACCTCGTCGCAATCAACGGTGACGTCAGCCTTGCGACCGGTCTTTCGAAGAACACGTCCGGCGCGCGGGGTACTTCGGTTACCTTCGGCACGCCCGGCGCGGCAGGATCAGTCGCTGTCGCAAGCGGCGAAGATGCGGCGCTGAGCCAGTCGACAATCAGCCTGCGTTCGGTGACGGGCGACGTGATTTCGACCACGAACCTCTCGACAACAGACGGCGATATCATCGCCACCGCGTTCCGCGACGTGTCGATCACGAGGGCTTCGGCCACCGGCGGCAATATCTTCGGAAGCGCTGGCCGCGATGCAAGTCTCGTAACGGGCAACGCAAGCGGCTCGATCGGCCTGCTGGCAGGCGCAACCGCCACCGGTGGCACGCTCAATGCCGGTGTCGATATTGCCGCGCTGGCCGGCACGGGTGTGAACATCACGTCCGGGACGGCTGGCGACGACATCGATCTCAGGGCCACGACAGGCAATGTCAGCCTGACGACCGGCCGTTCGACCAACGCCGAAGGCGCGCGGGGGACTTCGGTTACCTTCGGTACGCCCGGAGCGGCTGGGTCAGTCGCGGTCGCAAGCGGCGAGGACGCGCAACTCACCGCCTCAACAATCCGGATGCGTTCGGTGGCGGGCGACGTGACTTCGACCGCGAACCTTTCGACAGCAGAGGGCGATATCATCGCCACCGCGTTCCGCGACGTGTCGATCACCAGAGGTTCTGCCACCGGCGGCAATATCTTCGGCAGCGCTGGCCGCGATGCAACCCTCGTGACCGGCAATGCGAGCGGCTCGATCGGCCTGCTGGCAGGCGCAACCGTCACCGGCGGCACGCTCAACGCCGGTGTCGATATTGCCGCGCTAGGCGGCACGGGTGTGAGCATCACGTCCGGGACGGCTGGGGATGATATCGACCTGCAGGCAACGACAGCCAATGTCAGCCTGACGACCGGCCGTTCGACCAACGCGGCAGGCGCGCGGGGGACTTCGGTTACCTTCGGTACGCCCGGAGCGGCAGGTTCGGTCAAGGTTGACAGCGGAGAGCTGCAAGCACTCTTGCTCTCCTCGATCAACCTTCGCGCGCTTTCGGGCGATGTCGTTTCAACCACCAGCCTCACCACCAGCGCCGGCGATATCGTCGCCAGCGCCTCTCGCGATGTCAGGCTGACCAGCGCGACCGCGACGGGCGGCAATCTCTTTGGCAGCGCGGGCCGGGATGTGAATGTTGCAACGGGTAACGCGACCGGCTCGATTGGCCTCCTGGCTGCCAACACCGTCACCGGTGGCACCCTCATAGCGGGCGTCGATGTTGCGGCGAAGGCCGGAAACGGCGTGACAATTACCTCGGCGACGGCAGGTGATGACATCGACCTGCTGACCGACGCGGGCAATATTAACCTCACGACGGGCCTCTCGAATGGCGTGATCGCTTCGCGCGGAAGCTCGGTTTCGTTCGCAACGCCGGGCGCTGTGGGTTCGGTCACGGTTGCCAACAGCGAGCCGGCTGAGCTTGCATTGTCCACCATCCGGCTGCGGGCGGCGACCGGCAACGTGACCTCGACCAACAGCCTTGCGACCTCGCGAGGCAATATCGTCGCAACAGCATCGCGTGACATCACCTTTGCCACGGCACGCGCAACCGGCGGCAATCTGCTCGCCAGCACGGGCCGCAATGTGGGCGTTACGACCGGCAATGCCACGGGCTCGATCGGCCTGCTGGCGGGCGGCACGGTCACCGCCGGCACGCTTGGCGCTGGTGTCGATGTCGCGGCGAAGGCCGGAACGGGCATCGCCATCACCTCGGCCACGGCCGGTGACGATATCGATCTGCTGGCCGACACGGGAACTGTAAGCCTCGCCACCGGACTTTCGAACGGGGTAGCTGGCGCGCGCGGGACTTCGGTGACCTTCGGCACGCCAGGTGCAGTAGGATCCGTCGCGGTCGCAAGCGGCGAAGACAGCCAGCTTGCCAAATCGACAATCCGGCTGCGGGCCGCAGCGGGCGACGTGACCTCGGCCACAAGCCTGACCACAACCGACGGCGACGTGTCAGCAGCCGCATCGCGTGACATCACCTTTGCCACGGCACGCGCAACGGGCGGCAATCTGCTTGCCAGTGCAGGCCGCAATGTGGGCGTTACGACCGGCAATGCCACGGGCTCGGTCGGCCTGCTGGCGGGCGGCACGGTCACCGCCGGCACGCTTGGCGCTGGTGTCGATGTCGCGGCGAAGGCCGGAACGGGCATCGCCATCACCTCGGCCACGGCCGGGGACGATATCGATCTGCTGGCCAACGCAGGTGGTGTCAGCCTCGCCACCGGACTTTCGAACGGCCTAGCTGGCGCGCGCGGGACTTCGGTGACCTTCGGCACGCCAGGTGCGGTAGGTTCCGTCGGGGTCGCAAGCGGCGAAGACAGCCAGCTTGCCAAATCGACGATCCGGCTTCGGGCAGCAGCGGGCGACGTGACTTCGGCCACAAGCCTGACCACAACCGACGGCGACGTCATCGCCAACGCGGCGCTCAAGGTCACACTGGGCAAGGTCAACGCCGCTGGCGGTTCAGTTGCCTCGCTCACCGGGAGCGAGTTCAGGGCGGATACGATCACCGCAAGCGAAGACGTTGCAGTGGCCACGAAGGGCAACCTTACCGTTACCACCTCGCTGGCGGCAGGCGATGATATCTCGCTCTCGGCTGTGGATACCGTCACCATTGGCAGCGGCGGCGCTTCCATCAAGGGAACCGCTACCGGCGCCAACACCCGGAGCGCGAAGTTGACCCTGTCCGACGCCGGGAAGCTTCCGGGCGTGCAGTTTGGTGCCGAAACCGGCACGACTGGTAACGCGATCACCGTCGAAGGATCGGATGTTGCGATCAATGGCACCATCAACGCCCTCACCGGCACGATCCTGCTGCGCAACACGGGCACTGGTAGCGTCAGCGTGGGCGATGTCGACAGCGGTTCGACCGCCAAGTTCAAAGTCGACAACGCCGAGTTCGGCCGCCTTGCTGCTGGCAGCGTGATCGTCGATAGCGGCAACAAGGCGCTCGAGATCGGTACGCTCGACGTGTCCGAGGCGACAGGCAAGGTCGCAACCCGCCTGCTCGGCACCGGCAACGAAATTAAGATCACCGGTGTTGTTACCGTCAAGGGCACGGGCGCGCGAACACTCCAGATCGGTGGTCAGGTTGGCGATCCTGGCAAGGCTGATACCCTCGCCAGCCAGATCCTGATGGTCACCAATGGCGCAAAGCAGCCAAAGATCCTCGGTCCCTCGGCAACGATCGACCTGCGCGGCGAGAAGATCCTGTTTGGAACACAGGCCCTGTCAACCAACATCCTCGGCAATAGCGATGCAGAAGTTGCGCTCAAGGTCGCGTCGGCGGACTCGCTGATCTATACGGACTTCACGGCTCTCCCGGTCGGCGTTTTCATGACCGCCAAGGACATGAAGATCAGCTACAAGAACTTTGCAGTTTTCCAGAATACGCGGGTTTCCTCATCAAACGGCGTGGAAATCAACAGCACCGCAAACGGCCTGCCCAACCAGTCCGAGCTCGCGCTCCAGTTGTTCAGCACCGGAGACAGCCCGGCGGCGAACAGTTTCGCGATGTTCGGTGTGGTCAACAACTTCAGGTTGAACACAGCCGCGCTGCTGACCAACAAGGTCATCCAGCTTTCCGAACCGAAGGACACCAGCAACACCTCGCGCATCAACCGCAGCAACTCACGCATCAACGGCTGTGTGATCGGTGCACCAGACAAGGGCTGCCTCACCACGGACGTGGCCCAGCCCAAGTTCAACTTCTACGACGAACGCAAGGTTGCGCTGTTTGATGCGGACAACTCCGCGACCATTGCGGTCAGTCCGCTGATCGGCCGCGGCAATGATGGTCTCATCGTCGACGTGGCGAACGCGCCCGTAGACATCGACTCCATCGAGTGCCGCCCCGACGACAGCACCTGCACTGCAAACAAAGGCAATTGAGCACCATGCCGATCCGCACCATGCCCCAGTCGCGCGCCCAGAGTGCCAAGGCTGCGCTTTTCACCGCCAGTGCGCTGGCTTCGCTGATACTTGCCCCCACAGCGGTCCACGCGGCCCCTGGACCGGAACGCTTTGCCGTCGGAACCAATGCAAACGGGGACAGCTGTTCCGCAGCACGGAAGTGGGGGAAGGACGCCTCTGGCCTTCAGTACAGCGCCGATCAGCCTTATCTGATCACCTGCCGGGATATCGCAGCGGCCGACATTCAGGGTTACATCAGCCCGCTGGGCAAGCCTGCAGACACCGGTCAATGCGGCGCCGCGCTGTCCGTCTCGCTCACCGGCATCGGACCGGCAGAGATCCGGCGCTGCTTCGATGCGACGCTCGGGCGCACCGCGATCGATATCCGCTTCGCCGCCAAGGATGGGCGGATCTGGCAAGGCGCTTCGCTGGAATCGGCCACCGGCACGATGGAAGCGGTTCTGCGGGTGGTTGCACTCGGCGCGGCCCCGCCGCCGGCCAACCAGTCACAGAAGGCCACTTTCGATCTGGCATCCGTACCCGCCGGCAGCACGACCACAGGCAGCGGCGGGACACAGGCCCTGACCGCCGACGCGGCGCTGGCTGATGGCGTCGTAGCGTTGCAGACCGGCCGCCTGCTCGATGCCTCCCGCACGCTGACCGATGCGCTGCGCGCCTTTGCATCGGCCGACATCTCGACCCGGATCGACTTGCGGCTCGCGTCTGGCCTTGCCAATTCCAATCTCAGCCAGTTCGAACTCGCGCAAGGCGATTTCGCCATGGCCTCGGCCCTGCTGGAACAGGCCCCGCCCTCGCCCCGGCGTGACCAGCAGATGCTGCAAGTCAGCATCTACAAGGGGCTCGACCTGATCAACCAGCATGCCTGGTCCGATGCGATCGCAGCGCTGACGCAGAACAAGAAGACCGATGGCACGCTGGATGATCCGATCACGCTCAGCCGCCTGAACGATGAGTCGGCCCGCTCGGGTTACAACCTGCAATCCGAACTCAGCGATCAGAACCAGCTGACCCGGTCGCTGCTCGAGGCCCAGCGCTTCAATGCGCTAAGCACGGCCTACCTTGGTTCTAACCGGATCGATGAGGCCGACCAGGCGCTCAAGATCGCAGTCAAGGCCGCACAGATTGTGGTGGCGCGCTATGCGCCCGACAATATCGTCTGGCTGCGGACCATGGTAGAGCGCCAGCGCGCCCGTATCCTGATGCGCCGCGGCGGACCCGGTGCGGCGAGCCAGGCGCTGGTCCATCTCAACTGCGCGGTGAACGCCCTCAGTGGCAGCGTGACTGGTGGCGGGTGCCTGTTCCCGGATGCGAAGCCCGTCAGCGACACCTTCCAGAACGCGCCGCTGCTCGCGGATACGCGGCTGGAACGCGCCAGCATCGCCTCGCGGGATCCGTCCATCAGCCCGCAGCAAGTGCTGGCCAACTACCGCGCGGCCGTGGAATCGCTGCCACAGCTGACCGGCACAGGCTATGTCTCGCTCGCGGCGCTGGAGCGGTACTTCGTGCTGCTGACCAAGGCGGACGCCTCGCCCACGCGGGACGAAGAATTCTTCAGTGCCATGCAGATGGTCGGTGAACCCGCCATCGCACGCGAATACACGCAGCTACAGAAGGTCATTTCCGCCGACGACAAGATCGCCGGGCTCCTGCGCAAGAGTGCCTTGCTCAATCGTCAGTTGGTTCGTCTCCGGACCGAGATCGCGAATATCGGGGTCACGTCCGGGCCAGAGTTCGATGCGCTCGAAAAGGAGCGGCAGGGCGCTGAAAACGAGCGCGAAAGCATCAACAGTCAGCTGCTTTCGGACAACCGCATCGGTGCTCTTCAGGACGAAGCCGCCACAATCGCCGAAATCCGCGAGGCGCTTGCCCCCGGTGAGGTTTACCTCAAAATCGCGCTGCTCAAGAACGAGATGGCCGGGATCGTCATCGCAAAGGACAAGACCTGGATCTACATGGTCGATGGCGGCGCCGCCAAGACCGAGAAGCTTGCCGATGCCGTTCTGACAAGCGCGCGCGTCGACGAAGCGACCCGGACAATCCGGCCGTTCCAGGTCAGCAAGGCTTCGAAGCTCTTCCAGGCAATCACCGGCCCTGCGGCCAGCGCCGTTGCTGCCGCACAGCGCATCAATTACAACCCGGCAGGCAAGCTGCGCCAGCTTCCTCTCGCGGTTCTGGTGAGCGATCCAGCCTCGGCCGCAGTCTATGAGGGCCAGCGCGCAAAGGGCGATTACTCGAAGGTGGCCTTCCTTTCGCGCACCACCGAATCCGATATCGCGCTTTCCCCGCGTGCGTTCCTGCGCACGCGCAAGGAAGTTACCCCGTCGAACGCACCGGGGAAGTTCCTTGGCATCGGCGAGAATGCCATGCCCGAAGCGGCAACCGCCATGGCGGCAGATAGCAAGATGCCGTTCGATTGCTCGATCTCTTATGGCACCTGGGCGCGGTATCTCGGCCAGATCACCCCGATCAGCTCGCGCGAGATCGGACTTGCAGCCGCCGCGCTGGGCGCCGACAATCCGCCGGAGATCATCCGCGGTGCATTCACGGATACGAACCTGCTCAACGGCACTGGCGGGGCGCAGCTCGACCAGTATCAGGTTCTCCATTTTGCCACCCACGGCCTGCCGGAAACGCAAGTGGACCTGCCGCAGTGCCGGCTGCACCTGCCCCCCGCCCTGCTGACGACGCTCGCCGCCCCTTCGGCAAACGGGCAGGTACTCTCGGACGGGATGCTCTCGTTCGACGAAGTGGCCAAGCTCAACCTCAACGCCAACCTTGTCGTGCTCTCCGCGTGCGACACCGGCGCAGGTGCCAGCACGCAGACCGCGCTCAAGGCGGGTGTCGAAAGCTCTTCGCCGGCGCTCGATGGTCTGGTCCGCTCGTTCATCACTGCGCGCGCGCGCGCCGTGCTTGCCACCTTCTGGGCCGTGCCGGTGCTCAAGGAAACCGATGAGCTGATGGCCCGGTTCTACAGCGAAGGCCGCACCGCCGGCATGGCGAAGTCCCTGCGCGTGGCGCAGGTCCAGATGATCGACACGCGCCGCTATTCGCACCCCTATTACTGGGGCGCCTACTTCTTGGTGGGCGATGGCGGGAAGACGATGCTGACGCCGGTGGCGGTGGCACAAAAGTAATTGCACTGAACCTGACTACCAAGTGACGACGCTGCGCTGCTGCGCGGTATGGAGACGTGAGAATGCCGGAATCGCTTAACCTGACACTCGCGCGGATGGCGCAGGATATCTACGGATCGACCTCGGCGATGACCGGTGAGTGGACGTTGCAAAGGCGCATGGAAGACGGCAACTTTCTCGCCGGGCTTTATGTGCCCACGCAGCGAGGCCGGCCTCCGGTAATCTCGTTCCGCGGATCGGCAAACTGGCAGGATTGGGTGATCGCTGATGCCGGCGGCATCGGGCTGAGCCTCAATGCTTTTGCGATGAAACTCAACACGGCGGTCGATTTCACCTCTCGCATGAAGGTGTCGTTCCCGAACTTGTGGTTGACCGGCCATTCGCTGGGCGGTGCGTTCGTGCAGCTTGTCGCGGCCATCTGCGAGGTGCCGGGGATGACCTTCAACGCACCCGGCGTGCTGAACCTGCTCAATCAGATGTCATCCAATCCGCTGGTCAGCGCGATCGGCGGCATCGGGGGCGGCGTGCTGAGTGTGAGCACCCTGGGCTTTACCAACCTTCTCAACATGGCAGCTGCGGCCAGCAACGACGCGGCATTCTCACCCATTCAGAACTTTCGCGGGGAATGGGATCCGGTCAGCCAGGTTGGCCGCCATGTCGGTGCCGAGGTGCAGACAATCCGGGTCGCTTCGATCGCGCCGCACCCGCACTCGATGGTGCCGATCATTCGTGCACTGGAATCGCGCTGACGATCAGATCGTCGCGGTCGTCAGGTACTTCGCCAGGCGCTCCCGTCCAGCGTAAGGCGCGTTCTCTGCCACCGAGACACTCCAGCCCGCTGCCGTGGCGGCGATGCAATCGCCCGAGACGACCGCCGCGATCAGGAAGTCGTGCCGTCCGGTCAGAATGAACTGCGGGCCGCCACCGCCCATCGGATACTCTTCTTTCGGGTTGTCGCCCTTGTGCTCGATCACCGGGTAGATCTTCACGATCCGCTCGCTGCCCGTGAGGTTGCGCGGGTCCCTGGCCAAGTCCTCCAGCATTCTCGCCACGCTGTTGGAGCCGTATTCCTGCAACATACGTGTATGCACTCTCACCCGTAGCTGGTCTTGCTCGGGATCCTTCAGCGGTGCGCCCTCACGACCGCCTGAGCGCAGCGTCAATCCACCGAACTCGACGTGGTTGGCCCGGATCGGCTCGATCAGCAGCCCGATGGCATAGCCAAGCGAGAGGCGCCCCTTCTGGTAGCCCAGTGCTTGCTCGATCAATGCCGGCGCCCGCGCACCGACCCAATTGAGGCGGCTGATACATCCACCGCTTGAAATCCGCTGTCCGGGAACCAATGCCACCGCCGCCTCTCCTCCGATCAGCCCGCGCTGTGCCTGTTCTGGCGTTGGTCAGCGCGCGAAAGCTTCAAGACACAAGCATCCCGGCCGCACCTAAAGCGCCGGTTTCGCCCCCGATGGTGCACTGATCGAGGGGCAACCGACCTTCACGAACGGATCGACCACAAACGGATTGGCACCCGCCAGCGTGCGGATGCGGAAATCGAAGCGCGCGCCGCCCTGGGTCAGACTGCCCTCCCCGATAACCGGCGAGGCACCAGCTTTGATCGCGGCCACTTTCGCCATACGAAAAACGGCCCAAGGGCCGTTCCAGGTCCGCTGTGCGGGGGCTCCTCCCGTTATGGCAAAGATGACGGAAGCCCCCCCGGCGCCGGGCCAGTCGAACGACATCGGCACCGCCATCTTGCCATCGTAGCGCAAGGTTTGGCCATCGATCTGCAAGGTCACGTTGTCCGCACCTGATAAAGCCACCGGCTCTATCTGATAGGACAAATGCGGGTTCGTCGGGTCCGCCCCGAAGAACATGTGCGTCACGGTGTCCGCTGCCTGCATCGCGCTGACCGTGGAGGCGGTCAGTCCGATCTCGCTGGCATTGGCCTTGGGGCTCCAGTTGGGCGGTGTTCGATCCAGATAGCCGCTGAGTTCGGTGTTCACGAAGTTTGCGAACAGGCCTTGCGGCGCGAAGAACCGCGCGAAGTCCGGCACGGCAAGATCGCTCGCCGATCCGGGCATCACCGGGTAGGCGCGCGCCAGGCCGTTGGCGCAGGCCTCGCCAAAGCTGCCGCTCATCGCTGCGCCCATCTGCGCAAGGCGGGCTCCGCCCAGCGCCACATTGGCGTCGCTCGCTACGGCCTTGGCCCAGATGGACGCCGGCGCGGGCATCGAATTGCCTGTCTGGTCAAGCTGCAGGATCGCCGCCTTGGCATCCATGCTCTGCTGCGAGCCCGTCTCCCCGCCGCCACCGGGCAAGACCGCGATCACGTTCAGCTTGTCGGCTAGCTGGTTCATCGATTGCAGCCAGGCATCGAGCGGAGCGCCATCGCCCTTGCCCACGAACATGCGCAGTTGCAGGAAGGCATCGACCACCGGCTGCCGCCCGCCGGCAGCGCCTGCCGGCATGGCGCCGCTTGCCCCGCTGAGACCCACGGACTGGCCAATTGCATCCGCCAATCTGCCGGATGCCTGCGCGACAGCCGCGCTCGGGGTCATGTCGGTGACCTTGGCGATGGCGACGAGCAGCGGCTTGATCGGCGAGAGCGGGCCGCCGCCATCACGCAGGCGCTGCACGTTCTCGCCCAGCGAGTTGACCGGCTTGACCTTGATGGACGACATGAAGGACTGCCAGCGATCAAGAAATTCGGCAAAGTAGAGCCGTTCGAGATCGGCCTTCAGCCCGACCAGTTCAGCCGCCGACATCTTGGCGGTGCCGGTATCGCCGACAACCCACTTTTCCTCCTCAAGCAGCGACGCACCCTTGGCGACGATCGGCACGAAGATCTTGTCATAGCCACTGCGCGTGAACAGCGAGGGCACGCCAGCGCCGGTCGCGAAACCGCCGCTCATCTCGAAAAACACCTCGGGGCGCGGTCCGGCATTGTCGCGCGCGGTCCACATCCCCGCACCCTGCTCCATGGCCTTGCTCTTGAGGCGGCCATAGACGCGAACCGCCGCCGGCTGCGCGCGCAGCACCGTTCGCGCGGTTTCGACCCGGGCCGCGTCGATGGTCTGCGGCGCGAAGTTGCCGTCGAACATGGCCTTGGTGTGCCGGGCGAGTTCCCCCGCCTGGCTGTCGGCATTGCCGCCCCCGCGCGCGAGCCATGCGGGCTGCACCCAGGCGACAACGTGTTCGCCCATGGCAGGCCCCTGGCCGCCGAGGATCAGATAGGATTTGAGATCGTCGTAGAGCGCGCTGGGATTGCTCGTGTCCGCCGTCAGGCGCTGCTCCGCCAGGCCGACGAGGATCGGGGTGAGCCGCCGCTTGAGATCGCGGCCATAGATGCCGCCGAGTTCGGCGGAAAGCCGCCCGCCCTGCCCCAGCCCGAGCCCGAAGTCGCTCGCTGCGGCCATATCGCTCGTCGCGCTGCCCAGTATGCCGAGCGCGGCGACATCCTCGTCCACGCCGCCGCCGCCGTTGGCCCGCACATTGCCATAGGCTTCGGCGGTGGCGAACACGCGGTCGATCAGGGCGAGATTGCGGAAATAGCCCCAGGTCCAGATCCCGCAGCACACCACGAGCAGCGCAACAGATGCCGCGACGGCAAAGCTATAATTGCGGGCGGACCGCTTCTCTGCCAGCGGGTTCCGGCCCGCGAGACCCTGTTCAGGGATCAGCAGGTCAGAGAAGAACCGCTTGAGGAAATAGCTGCGCCCTGTGCCCACCGCATAAGCCGAATGGGTCGTGGGGGCGCCCACGCTCATCAGGATCCGGTCGACGGGATTGCCGGTCTGCAC
Source organism: Novosphingobium sp. (assembly GCF_027486195.1). Lineage (GTDB taxonomy): Bacteria > Pseudomonadota > Alphaproteobacteria > Sphingomonadales > Sphingomonadaceae > Novosphingobium. Next base: position 109,193 of record NZ_JAIXPP010000009.1, on the reverse strand, counting down.
TGAAGACGCAAAGTACACCCCGCGCACCCGGGCGGCATCGTCGAAGCGGCTCTTCTGGCCAAGCGCATCGAGCAGGCGGGCAATCGGCTCCTGCAGCGAGGCAAGCTGCGAGGGGAAGCTTGCGATCTGGGCCCTGAGGTGCATCTGCGGCTCGTTCTGCATCCGCTCGACCACCTTGGCGGCGACCGAATTGACGAGGCCTTCGAAGCCCTGCATGACCGAGGCGTTGTCCAGTGTGTCGCCGATGGCGGTTGCACCGAACACCTGTTCGGCCTCGCTATCGGTGCTCGATCGGAAGTATTCGCGGAAGCCGGCGAGGAGATCGGCCTTGGTCACCAGCAGGTAGACCGGCAGGTTCAACCCCAGTTCCTTGCCGATTTCAGCGAGCCGCGCGCGGATGTGGCGGGCGTGTTCCGCCATTTTCGCAGGATCAACGAAATCGGGTGCCGGCACCGCCACGATCACGCCGTTCAACGGCTGGAGCGGACGGTGCTTCTGCAAGAGCTCCAGAAACGACTTCCAACCCGCGGCATCCGCGCTCGCATCGTCGTCCTGCGTGACATACCGGCCGGCGGTGTCGATCAGCACCGCTTCGTCGGTGAACCACCAGTCGCAGTTCGGCGTCTTGGGCTGCCCCCGCAAGGCGCGGTATTCACCCGCGACAGCGGTCGGAAAATCCAGCCCGCAATTGAGCAAGGCAGTGGTCTTGCCCGCGCCTGATGGACCGATGATCGCATACCAGGGCAGCTGATAGGCATAGGCGCCGCGCGTGCCGACTTTTGTCGACTTGAGCATATCGAGCGCTTCGGAGAGCTTGGCGGCAATCTCGTCGCGATCGGTGGCGCCGGGATCAGGCTTGAGCGCCTCCATCATCTCGGCGTTCTTGGCCTTCTCACCCCTTCGGGCCAGCAGCCACAACGCGCCCACCACGATCAGCGGAAGCAGAGCAAAGAACAGTGCCACCGGCCACCAACCGAACGGCCGGAAGCCCGCAATGGAAACCAGCGGACCGACAAAGAAAATCAGCAGGCCGATCGCCAGCGCGCCAACCACGCGCCAGAACCAGCGATTGCGAAACAGCGCTTTCATGACCGCAGTCTCCTTACCGCCAGTTGATATCGTTGCCGACGCGCAGTTCGACGCGGCGATTGCGCGTGCGACCCTCGTCGGTGGCATTGTCACCGATCGGCTGGGTCGATCCGAAACCGGCGATGGACATCCGGGAAGCGTCCGTCAGCCCTGCCCCTTCGATCGCCTGCGCGACGGACCGCGCCCGTGCTTCCGACAGTTCCTGATTGGACGGGAACTGCAACGAATGGATCGCCTGATCGTCGGTATGGCCCTCCACCTTGATCGGGCCCTTGGTCAGGTTCGCAGCCTGCGCAAGGTGATCGAAGGTATCGCTCCACGAACTGGAAGCATCGGCCTGCGCCGAACCGAACAAGCCCTGGTTATGGAGCCGGATCACGATCTCGTTGCCCTCGCGCGTCAGTTCAAGCCGTCCGGCAGCCACATCCGGGCGGAGGATATCCTGAAACTTCTCATAGAGCGGCGTTTCGGCCTGTGCGGGCGGCGGCGGTGGCGGCGCGACGGTCGCCTTGCCGACCGCGCGGTCGACAGCCTCGATCGCCGAGGTCGCGCGGCTCGACAAGTGCAGCAGCAGGGCGGCAAAGATCATCAGCCCGAGCACGCCGAGCCCGGCAAGCACAGCCCAGAGCGGGATCACTGCGCTGAACCGGCCGGACGCGGCGGTGGCGCCGCGCCACTGGGGCGAAATCTCGCCGGTAGGGGCTGCGCGCTGGCGCTGCACCAGCGCGGCAAGTCCCGCCCGCCGCTGTGTCAGCAGGTTCTGTCCGCGAGGATCAAGTGCGGCACGTCCCTCGAAGCCGAGTGCGAGGCACTGGTATAGCAGTTCGATGAGGCGCGGTTCGCTGCTGGGATCGCGCTCCATCTGTTCGGCAAACTGGAACATGCGGTCACCACCGCGCGCGTCCTTGTGATAGACGACCAGCAAGCTCTGGGTGGACCACTGGCTCGCCCCGCCCCATGGCGTGGACATCACCGCATCATCGATGAACGCGCACAGGATGTAGTGCGCTAGCTGCACCGACTTGGGCTCCAGTCCCAGGGCACGGGCGCGCTTGATGAAGGCATCCAGCTCCGCGACGGTTGTCCGGCGCAGCGATTCAAGGTCCGGCCCGACGGCCAGGCCCTTGATGTGATTGGCCAGCAGGATCAGGCGGCCTGCAGCCGCCACGACAGGTTCCGGCCCGTGCAGCACCGGCTCGCCGGGCGCGAATTCGATGCGTCCGCCGCCTTGCGGCGGCATGCCGGTGGGTGTCGGCGGCGATGCAGGCGGCGCGCCCCAGCCCTGTGGAGGAGGCGTTGCAGGTGCGCCAGCAGGCGTGACCGGACGGCCGGGTGGTGAGGCCTGCGGCACACCTTGTGCCGGCGGCGTAGCGGAAGGTTGTCCGCCTGGCCGGAAAACGGTTGCGTCGTCGCCGTCTTCACCGCTCATTGCTGTTGTCCTCGGATAGCCCACATTTCGAGCTCAAGCCCCGGGATTTCGCCCGCCACATGCAGCGCGACGGCCCCGGATGTACGTACAGCCTGCCACTGTTCATGGCGGGTGTTGATGGTGAAATAGACCGTGTTGGCCCGGAACGGGATCTGGCGCGGTTCCGCCGCCATCGGGAACAGGTCTGCCCCCGGAAGGTGGCGATTGACCAGATCGCGGATATGCTCGACCGACCCGATCTTCGTGAGCCGCGGCATGCCCGCGCGCAATTGCTCGGTATCCACACCGGCGCGAACGGCCAGCAGGAACGTGGCGGAGGTAAAGAGCGAACGATCCTCGATCTGCCCGACCTGAATGCCGAACCCGCGCGGCACGAGCGGGATGGCCCTTGCGATCGGATCGATCACCATGCTCAACGACCGGCGAAGATCGGCAATCACCGCATCAAAGCACACGCGCTGCTGGCGGTGGGCGTAGAGCGGCATGAACTGCGGCCGGTTCGATGTCTGCGTGAAGGTCGAAAGTTCGCCCGCAAGGGCGCACAACATGCCGTAGAAATCGGCGGGATGGATCACCGGCATGGCAGAGAGATGCTTGAGCATCGCCTCGCTCCGGTTGGCCACCATCAGCCAGAGAAAATCGGTGATGTCGGCCACGGCCTTGGCGCCGGGCGTACCCAAGCGTCCTGCAATCGCCTCGGCCCGCTGGTGCAGCATGCCTTCCAGCTCGCTCATGAAGCCGCTCAGTACCGGACTGGCAGAGACCGCCGCGCAGCACGGAATGAAGCCTGCATCGAGCATGATGCTGTCATCCGCGCGGCGTTCGATCACGCGCGCGATCGGCAGGGTCGTATAGCCGTCCAACCCTTCGGATTCGGTCCGCAGCGAAAGTTGCAGACGCCCGACGTTGATCGGCACCCGCGAACTGCCGCCATAGATCGTATCGACCGCCTCGAACTCTTCGGCGACGAAACGCGTTTCGGTCTGTGCGCTGCGGTCCAGCGCGACATCGGCCACGCCCGCGCGGCTTTCCGGGATGCACAAGTGCACAACCTCGTCGCGCACATCGCGCATGATTTCCAGCGGCATCGGCGCCGCCGCTTGCTCCGGAATGCGAAACGGCGTGCCGTCCTCGAACACGCCAGAACAGCGGTTGATCATCAGTTTACCGGTCTTGAGCGCCCCTTCGCCGAGCTCGATCTGCAGCACGCCATAGCCATGCGCGACCAGCGGCGCGATCCGCGCTTCCAGCTGTGCGCCCGCGAAACGTTCGTACTGCTGGAAGTGCTGCGGCCGGAGAAACATGCCCTCCGACCACACCGGCTTGTTTTCCCACGTCACGCGATCCTACCCCCTTCGCGGCGTCTCACCGTACAGACTTCGTGAACTTCTCGTAGCCTTCGCGAAAGGCCGAACCCATGACTCCATTCGCATTCGACGTCGCGTCCTTGCGGAGGTTCTCATAGATCGTGACATAGATCGACCATCGATCTGTGCGCCGCGAAAAAAGACCCTTCTTGTCGCCTTCGGCAGCGGCCACCAGCTTTTCCATCTCGGCCGGCGAAAGCCGGGAGAAGACCGTGGTCAGCGCATTCTGCACGCCCGCCAGCATGGCCATCTGATGCCGCTTGATATCCTCGAAGGCGGTGCGCAGCGCCTCCTCTCCGTCCATGAAGCCCGGCAGCGGATTGCCCAGCACCACCTTTGCCGCCTCGAACGCCGGCAAGTGCTTGAGCGGGTTGTTGCGGCCGCCGCTCATCTGGGTGCGCTCCACCCGGAACTCATCCTTGAACGTCGCGCGATCCTGCAGAATGTCGCACAACGCGAGCAGCACCTGCCGGTAGAACACCCCGAGGCGGAACATCGCGTCCGGTGGCAGCTTGAGCTCTTCCGGGCTGAACCCGGCCCCTTCGTAAAAGGCTGCCCAGTTTGCGGAACCACTTGGGCCGGCAGGTGCCGATGGCGGCGGCGGTGAAACAGCAGGCGGGGGAGGCGCAGCGATCGGAGCAAAAGGCGCCTCGGGCTGCGATTCCTCGCCCAGCGGCGGAAGCGCGCCGAACGGCGCATCGAGGCCCGCGAAGGGATTCGAGACACCCGGCTCGATGGGGGAAAGAGGAGGCGGCGGCGGCGGGCGGCCCCCTTGCGGAGAAAACGCGAAATCCGGGATCGGCAAGCCATCCCCGACGCCGTTGCCCGGATTGGCCCAGTCATCGGGGATAGCCAGGCTGCTGGAAAACGGATCGACTTCGGCCATGATCGGCCGCGCCTCGTAGGCCTGACCGAATGGCTCACCAAAGCCGAAGTTGCCCATCGGGGGAAGCGGATCCGGCGGCGGCGGTGCGGCGGGACTGCCGCCCAGTCCGCCCGGCCCCGCGAGAAAATCATGGACCTCGCTGCCGAAGTTCAAGCCGCCATCGCCAAACTTGCTGCCGCCCATGTCTCCCAGAAACGGATTGGCCTCACCAGCGCCCCAGATATCGTCCCCTGCGGTGCTGGCCTGCGGCAACGGTGCCATTGGCGGCGGCGTCATGGACATCGTCCGTGCTGCCTCGGGCGTGCTCACGGCAATGACGAAGTCATTGATGATGAGGCGGTCACCGGGGCGGATCGCCACGGGTTGGGCCGGAAGGATCCGCTGCCCCGGCGTGTTGAGCGCAACGCCGTTCTTGCTGGTATCCGTGACGAACAGGTCGATCCCCAGCGCCGCGATCACGCAGTGCTCGCGCGAGACGAAGCCCTGCTCGTCAGGCAGCACAAGATCGGCGGATTTCTTGCTCCGCCCCACGATGAGCTGCCCCGCATCGAGCTGGCGTTTGTCGAGGTAGCTGCCTGGCGGATCATTCAGGCGCGATACGATCAAAGTCCACATGGCTTATCGCCCTGGAGGCGGCAATTGAGCCACGCGATCACGCAAGGCCGCCTGCGCATCCACCCCGTTGCCACCGGCAAGCAATGCCATGCCCAGCGGCAGGAAATCGGCAAACCCGATCCGGCCTTGCAGGGCCGGGTCCGTTGCCAGCAACTTGAGGGCGATGCGCGTCGCCACGCCGGCAAGGTGAGGAGCAGGTGGCACTGCCTGCAATCCGCGCGGAGCGATCGACCGGCCCGACCAGAATGCTGCCGTCGCCACCCATGATGGCGCAAAATCGCGGTTGGTGGCTTCCGCAGCCTCCCCGGCAGCTTCCGCATCGGCGGCACTGCCAGATTGCACCCAGCGCTCGGCCGCAACCAACGCGGCCAGATCAGCACGACGTGCATCAAGGTTCGGCAGGATTCTTGCGGCCATGCAGCCCCACCACACCGCATGCCGGTGCGGCAGGATCAAAACGAGCGAATGGATCGCATCCCGCGCATTGCCACTATCGATGAGGGCTTGCACCAGCTGTTCGGGGTGGCCGATCTCGGCGAGCATGGCGCGCCCTTCAGGCTCCAGGTCTGCCTTGGCCTCAAGTTCGGCTCGCTGAAAGCGCAGCGGAATTGAGATGGGTGAACTCGACATCAGTTGATCATCACCATGCCGCCCTTGACGGTCAGAATGCCATCGGCCTTGACCTCGCCCAAGGGCCCGGAAATCGAGAATTGCGCCCCGCCTTGCATCTCCACCTTGGTCTCGGCCTTGATCGTGATTTTCAGCGCCTTGATCTCAATCCCGTCCGGCTTGAGCGTGATGGTCGAACTTCCGACCTTAAGCTGAATCTCGGCCTTTGATTCCAAAAGGTTTTTCTGCTGGACGGTGATGGTTCGCGTCTGATCGACGTCCACCGTTTCCTTGCCTTTGACCTTGCGCACGCGATCGCGCTGCACTTCAAGGGTCTGGTCGCGCTTTACCGTGCCCCAATCGTCCTGATCGATCTCACGGCGGTAATCACGCCCGGTGTAGAGCTTGATTTCCTCCGAGCCGCTCTTGTCCTCGAAATAGAGCTCCTGCTTGATCCCGCCATTCTTCTCGGTAACAGACCGCCAGCCCGACTGTGTCACCTTGCTGGCCGGATCGAACGGATAGGCCTGCGATGGGGTATACATGCAGCCGGTAATGATCGGCAGGTCAGGATTGCCATAGAGAAAATCGACAATCACGCGCGCGCCGATGCGCGGAAAGAACTGTGCGCCATGCGTGGAATGCGACCATTGCTGCTGCACCGGCAGCCAAACCACCGGGTCGAACTTGCCATCATTCCTTGAATTGGAAATCGCGACCGGTACGCGCCATTCCTTGTCGACCTTGATCTCGCCCGCCGTGGCGCCATCAAAAGCAACAACCCCTAGAAGCGGCCCGGGTGCCAGCCGCTGCGGCACATTCACCGGAGGGCGATATCGCTGCGAGGATGCGATCGCGCTGAACCGATTGCGATATGTGGCCTGCTGGTCGTCGCCGAACATCCATGGATCGCGCGCCGAATGCACAACTGTGGTAAACACCACCCAGCTCGGCGCCAGACCGTCCGCTCCCTTGAGTTCGGCCCGACCGCCGGCCGTTATGCTGTGCTCGAAAGAGCTTCCCTCGATGAAGCTCGCAGCTTGGTCGTGATGTTCATCGGTTGCCCCCGCGCGGCTCGAGATATCCTGCGCATTCAACGCCTCGAACCCGATCGTCTCATGCTCGTGGGTGTAGACAGCGCCCCACTGAAGGCTGGTGGTCGACTGCGAGGTAAACGGGCTATCCAGCTTGTTCACATTGAACGACACATGCTTCGATTTGCTGGGCAAAGCCGAAAAACAGCTCTCCAGAACGTCGACATGACCGATGGGACTGTTGCTGACGAATTCCAGCGGGCTGCCGTCGATCTCGAGGTAATCGGCCGTTTTGTTGGTCACGATCATCTTGTGGCGGAACGGCCCCGAGTTGCGATCGTATGCGAAGAAATACATGATGCCGTCCTGCGCGAGCAGCCGCGCAAGGAAATCGATCTCGCTTTCGTCGTAGCGCACCGCATAGCCGCGCTTGGGCGGAGCAGGCTGCAACGAGACGGTCTTCACCAGTCCGGTCACATCGGTGCACATCGCCTCGAAGATATCTTTGCTGCTCTTGTCCTGAATGAACTGTGTGGCTTTGGCGTATGACAAGGCGTGGTACGCGGGCCGGACCGAGACGAAGATACGCCCCACGTCACCATCGACAACGCGGCGTGCCGCATAGATGCGCCCGGCAAAGACCCGCGCATTGCCCATGCCCGGGTCGATATCAAACTCGGCGAGTTTGCCAATCCATTGCGAAAGGTTCGGCGAGGCATTCGTGACGAGTTCGAGCCGATAATCGAACGGCTGCGAGATCTCCTCACGCCCCTCGAAACCCAGAAGCGAGTAATCGTTGATCGCCGCATCAGCAAGGACGCGAAGATTGAGAAGGTGTTTACCCATCGCTGGCCTGCGGCAGAATACCGGTCCCGTTCAACAGGCGGCCCCGACCAGGACCACCTGTTGAACGGAGCCAGATCAGCCGACTGAGTTTTCGGCGAGGTTGTACACCAGGTGGGTCGGGCTGCCGGTCTGCTTTCCATCGCGATCGGTGTAGCACCAGTCGAACTTCGTGAAGTTGAGCGACAGGCTTTCCGAAGGCACATCGCCACCGCTCGACACCGAGAAGCCCGAGATGATCACGTCTTCCAGTTCCAGCGTCAGATAGGCGACCGACTCGCCCTTGCTCGCCGCAGTGAACGAGACCGTTCCCTTGCCCACCGGTTCGCCCTTGAGGAGAGCCTTGAACAGGCCTTCCGAGGACTTGTCGAGGACCTTGGATGCCGTGATTTCCGAGACGCTCGGTTCGCTCGAGGTGCGATTGCCACCGCGCGGGCTGCCAACGCCAACGCCGGCGCCCCACTGAAAGCTCGACAGTTCGATCTGGTCCTTGAACGCCTTGTCGGTAGCACCACCCTTGATGCTGTCAAACTTGAGATAAATAGCCATGATTAGCCTCCTTCCGATTGACTTCCTGTTCGGGTGTATTCCCCGATGACACTACTACTATCACGTAATCTTGAATGCGTAATCCAAACCTTCACCTTCAGTAACTTCAACTTTGCTGACATCCTTACCTTCGGCGCGGAGCTCCAGCAATTGTCCGGCGAGGTCCGCAAGCAACCCGCGCTTGAGGATGTTCTCGATGTTGCGAGCACCGCTTTCAACTTCGGTGCAGCGCGCGACGAGACGGTCGAGAAGTGCATCATCCCACGTGAATTCAGCACCATAACTCGAAGTAACCCGGCGCCGGATCCGATTGAGATTGATGACCACGATCTCCCGCAGGATTTCCGGTTCGAGCGGGAAGAACGGCACGGTGACCACGCGGCCGAGGAACGCGGGCTTGAAGTACTCAAGCAGCGACGGGCGCAATTCCTGGGCCAGTTCCTCGGGCCCCGGCATCTCGTCCTTGCCCTTGGCACGGCACAGATCCTCGATCGTGTCGGTGCCCGCGTTCGAGGTCATGATGATCAGGGTGTTCTTGAAATCGATATCGCGGCCCTGACCGTCCTTCATCATGCCCTTGTCGAACACCTGGTAAAACACATCCTGCACACCGGGATGCGCCTTTTCCATCTCGTCGAGCAGGATCACCGAATAGGGCTTGCGCCGCACCGCCTCGGTCAGCACCCCGCCTTCGCCATACCCCACGTACCCCGGGGCCGCGCCGACGAGCGTGGAGACCTTATGCTCCTCCTTGAACTCGCTCATGTTGATCACGGTGACGTTCTGCTCGCCGCCATAAAGCAGCTCGGCAAGCGCTAGCGCGGTCTCGGTCTTGCCGACACCGGATGTGCCGCAGAAAAGGAATATGCCAAGCGGCTTGCGCGGATCGGCGAGGCCTGCGCGCGCCGTCTTCACGGTCTGCGCGATCATCTCGAGCGCATAGGGCTGCCCCTTGATACGCTCCGCCAGCTTTTCGGCAACGCTGAGCACCGAGCGGATCTCGTCGTTGACCATGCGGCCGACGGGAATCCCGGTCCAGCCTGCCAGCACCTCTGCCACGGCATTGTAATCCACAACGTCGTGGATCATCGGCGTTTCGCCCTGAAGCTCTGCCAGCTTCGCCTGAGCCTCTCGCAGCGCGGCAATCGCGGCCTCCGCCTCGGGCGTGCCATCAACGGCATCCGCTGCAACCGCACGCGCTGCCGCCACGGCCTTCACCGCTTCAAGCTCGGCCTGCCAGGCCTCTGTCCGCTCGGCCTTGTCGGCCTCGATCTTCTCGCGCTCGGCGGATTTCTCCGCAAGCTTGGCTGTGACGTCAGCGCCCGCCTTGCCCTCACGCTCAAGCATCCGCACTTCGGAATCAAGCAAACCTAGCTGCCGTTCCAGGTCCTCCACGGCGGCCGGCGTGGCGACCTGGCTGATGCCGACACGGGCACACGCCGTATCGAGCAGCGAGATCGCCTTGTCCGGCAGTTGCCGCCCGCTGATATAGCGGTGCGAGAGGCCTGACGCTGCCTCCAGCGCCTCACCCAGAATGGCAACGCCGTGGTGCTTCTCCAGCACGGGAACCAGCCCGCGCAACATGGCGACAGCCAGCGCCTCGCTCGGCTCCTCGACCTTCACCACCTGGAAACGGCGGGTCAGCGCAGGATCCTTCTCGAAATACTTCTTGTATTCCGCCCAGGTCGTCGCCGCGATCGTGCGCATTTCACCGCGTGCCAGCGCGGGTTTGAGCAGGTTGGCAGCATCGTTCTGCCCTTCAGCCCCACCAGCGCCGATCAGCGTGTGCGCCTCGTCGATGAACATGATGATCGGGATCGGGCTCTTCTTGACCTCCTCGATCACCGATTTCAGCCGGTTCTCAAACTCGCCCTTGATCCCTGCACCTGCCTGCAGCAGGCCAAGATCGAGCGAGAGCAGACGAATGTTGCGCAGGTTCTCGGGCACGTCACCCTGAATGATGCGAAGCGCAAAGCCCTCGACCACGGCGGTCTTGCCAACACCGGCCTCGCCCGTGAGGATCGGATTGTTCTGCCGCCGCCTGGTAAGAATATCGATGATCTGGCGAATTTCGGGATCGCGCCCGAAAATCGGATCGATCTTCCCGTCCGCCGCCTGCTGCGTGAGGTCGATGCAGAATTTCGCCAGCGCCTCACCGCCGGGTGCCCCGGCCTGAACCGGCGAAGCCGACTTGCCGCTGCCCGTGGCTGGTGCCGTCGTCGCCGCGACAGCCTCTTCCGAGCTCGCGGTAATCGCGGCAAAGGCCGCGCGCAGGGTTTCTGCCGGGATTTTGGCGAAGTGCGAGCTGGCATCGCGCGCAATGCTCGACAGATCGGTGGTCGTCAGCAGTGCGAGCAGCAGATGGCCCGAACGGATCTGCCCGGCGCCATACTCGAGCGAACAGACCAGCCACGCCTCGCGGATCAGCTTGACGAGGTTCGGCGCAATCGCCGGCGAGCGGCCATTGCCAGACTTGAACCCGTCGATCTGGCGGTTGATGTCTTGCGCAAGCCGACCGATATCCACTTCGAAGTGGCTGGCGATCACCGCCACGTCAGAGGTTTGCCGCTCCAGCAGCCGGTTGAGCCAATGCTCGATCTCGATGTCGTAATTCGTCCGCGACAGTGCGAGGCCGGCAGCAGCCTCCAGCGCCTGCCGACAGGTATCATCCAGCTTCCCGATCAGACTCTTGAGATTCAACTCCACGTTTCTGCCCCTCCCTCACCACGCCCACAACGAATCGCTCGAGGGTTCCTGGTGTCTTTCCGGCCCGAACCGCTGGAGAGTCCGGATTTACCGGATTGGCTGTTCCTGTTCGTGTCTCTCGAAACCCTTGCGAGTCCGAGTCTGACCATCACCATACTTCCAGACGCCGACACAATGCCCGTCAATTTGGCAGCGTCAACCGAATATGCATCGATCCACCAAGGACCGGATCATTTAGGAACAATGACAACAGCAACGAGATGCGACAATAATTGTAATGGTAAGCGTAACCTTGACTACGCTTACCCTCCGGAAAGCGCAGCCGAATCGATCGGAATCAAGCAATCATCGGCAATTCCGTTCGCTCGCACCGGCGATCCCAGCCATGTCGTCCAGCCCAGCATGGCCGGCTCATCGCTCGCCCCGAGACGCAATTCGGGGATCGCGGATGTCGCGACCAGCAGCCGCAACGAAGGCCGCTGCTCGATGCCTGCCGCCAATGCGCAGATCTGGGCGATCTTGCGCCGATTTCCCGGATGGCAACAAAACTCCTGCACCCTGCTCCATGAAAGCGGCCCCACCTCGACGACGAAATGATGCTGCGCATCGAGAACGTTGGAGCCGATCATCGCGGCCGCGCTCGCGCCGGCGCCCTCCGCCCCTGGCCCCTCACCAAGCCGGGCAAAGCCCGCAAAAGGACCGCCGATCCGGGTCTGCTCCGACAAGGGTACGGCCATCCAGGTCGGCGTTCCCTCGATAAGGCGAAGCGGCAGACCGGTCAGGACCTGAAGCACGGTCTGCACGCTGGCGGCACTGCGCCGGGCATCCGCCAGATGGCCGACGAGCGTGACCAGCGCTGCATCCGGGACATCAAGTCGGTTGCGCGCGCCATCGCTGGCCACTCCGGCCAGCGTGACGAGCGCGCGCTGGATGTCGTCCTTCGCGTCCTTGTCCGATGTCTTCTGCCGGGCACCCCGCTCGGCCATAAGCGGCCAGGAGTACTTTTCCGCAATGCGCCAGAAGAATGACAGCGTGCGGTGATCGAACAGCGCGAGAAAGTGGGAAAAGGCAAAATCGCGCGCGCGCCGCCGCTGCAACTGCAACTCGCTGTAGGCTTGCGGCAGCGCCGGTGTTGCGCCGGCAAAGCCCATCACGTTGGCCACGATGCTGAGGCGCTTGTCCGATGTGCCTGTCGGACCGCTCCGGGCTGCTTCGGGACCTTCGGACCAATGGTCGGTGCGGGCGATATCCGTCACCGGCATATGCATGCGGTCGGACGCGGAAAGCCGCGTCGGTTCAGCCGCAGGCGGCGCATCCCGGCCGAGTTCGGATTCGTTGCCGTTCAGCCAGGCCCAGACGTGCGCCTGCCGCACCGCCTGCACGAAGTTCGAGCGCCGCAGGCGCTCGAGCAGGGTCCCGACAGCGATCATCGGAGCGCTTCGCCCATGTCGGCGCCTTGCCTCTTCATCACACCAGCGGCCGGTCGCCGACGCGCGGAGGCCAGGTCTTCCACGCCCCCGTCTCGCGCTGCAGCCGCGCTGTCACGCGGACGAAGCTGTTGAGCGCACAGGCACCGGCGAGGAAGCGCTCGATCACCGCACAGAGCAGGAAGGATCCCGATCCCGAAAGCCGCTCGTCATCGATCACCAGCGTCACATCGATACCAGAGCACATCGCGGCGTGCCCGCGAAAGCGCAGACGGGCAACACCGGGCTCCGCGGAGATGCCGATAAGCCGTTCGCGCAGATACTCGCTGTCGGGCGTGTTGCCCGTGTCGTAGATCGCCAGAACCTCGCGCAGGGCCTGCGCTGAACGATCATTGCCCACCAGCGAGAGGTAATTGAGCGAGAGTTGGCCGATCAGCTTCCAATGCGCGGCAGAACCACGCGTCGGCCGCCGTGTCGGAGTAGGCTTGGTCAGCGCGCTGGCGCCGACAAGGCCATTGATCGTACCCGCAACATCGAGCCACGGCCGCCCGCCGCCAAACGGCAGCCGTGCCGGCAGTTCGCGATTGGTGGCCAGAATCGACGTGTTCACCACGGTCGTATCGTCGGCATGCAGCTTTGCCGCGAGATCCGCTATGGTCAGGAAGACATCGTCCCCGCCGCCTTTGCTGAAGCTCGAGCGGCGCGAGACCGCGTGGTACGAGGTGTTCGATGCATTGGTGCCCGGCTCGAAGGAATAGAGCGAAGGCGCCTCGATCCGTTCCCCATTGGCCGTCTGCAGGATCACCCGGGTAACCGAATGCACCTCGAGTGCATCCTCGGCCCTGGCATCCGGCACGATCCGGTATTCGACCGAGGTGTGGTCAAGGTGGATCGGCTCCGCCTCCACCGGGAACAAGTTGAGTGCAGGCACGGCGTGCAGTTCGAAATCATCGGCGCGCACCACGCGCTCCAGTTCGGCGGCCACCCGGTCGAAAAACAGGTATATCTCGAAGCGGTTGCCGGTCGCGACCAGCAACCGGCGATCAAGCCCGGAAATCCGGAAAAACAGGTGCTTCTGCGGATAGGCGAAGTGCTCCTGCAACAGGCCGTAGGACTTGCGGGCAGTTGTCGTCTGCGGCAGCAACAGGCCCGCTTCATCGAGGCCCAGCAGGGTCACACAGTCCTGCCCGAGCAGCGTGGCATTGGGGTCGCTCGGCCCGGTTGCCACACCGCCGCCCAGCAAGTTGGCGCCAAGCTGCTCAAGCAGGATCTGCGCTCGGCGGCCATCGCTCTTGATGAACAACCGCAGATTCTCGATATCGAGCGCGGCCAGATCGACCTCGGGCTTGGTCGTCTCGAACACGAGCCGCAGCATGCCGCGCGCGCCGGGGACCGTGACCGGTGCATCGAACGGCGGCCCCACCATGGAGGCTTCGGCAATGCGCAGAGGCAGCAGCCGGGTATCGCTGCACAGCCGGAACTGGCAGGCCACGCCATCCAGCGCCTCGGTGGTAATGATCGTGCCTTCGGGCACCGCGGAGGGTTCGGCCAGCTCCGCCTCAGGCTCAAGACGCACCACCATAAGCGAGGGCAGCGGCTGGATCAGGTGCGGATAGAGCGTGAGCAGCAAGGCATCGGAAAGCTCGGAGTAGTCCTCATCGAGCTTGTGCCGCAGCCGTGCGTTGAGAAACGCAACCGACTCGATCAGGCGGTTGACGTGGGGATCTTCGATCGCATCGCGGCTGATGCGCAGACGCGCGGCATAGCGGGGATAGGCTTCGGCAAACGCACCGGCGTTGCGTTTGAGATAATCAAGTTCGCGCTGATAATAGGCAATCAGATCATCGATCATGCGGAGAGCTTCACTTCAATTGCACGGTCGCCCGGGCGCACGGAAGCCTCGTACGTCACCGGCTCCTCACCCTGCAGTACGGTCAGCACCGCCGTGATGCGAAGGCGCATCCCGCGCGAGGTTGGCCCTTGTTCCATCTCGATGTCGATCGAAGACAGGCGCGGCTCGTGCTCGCGAATGGCCTGCGCGATCACACGCCTGACGCGTTCGCGCACGGCCGGCACAGACATATCCTCGGTGGAAAGATCGGGCATGCCATAGGTGACAATGGTGCGCTCCAGCCCCGGATAGCGTTCCAGCACCGGCAGCCACGGCCGCGTCGTGTTGAGCAGACTTTCCAGATCGCGCCGCAGCGCCACCTTGTACCGGGCGATGGCCTCATCCTCGGTTTCATAGTGGTCGGCCGATCCGTTGGGATCATCATCGATCAGCCGATCGATCAGCGACTGGGTGATCGTGAGCGCCATCAGCCAGCTCCTTCAGTGCCGATTACCGTGGTGAGGCGAAACTCGGACGTGATCTGATCCAGTTGATAATGCGGGCGCAAATAGATGTCGCAGCCATAGCAGCCGGGCTTGCCGGGCAATTCGGCAACGCTCACGCGCCCCTCGCGCAAGGGATAGCGGACGCGCATTTCCGGGCTCGCATCATCATTGGCCGTGACAAAGCTCTGCAACCAGCGCTGCAACAGGCGCTCGCACTCGGCCGCATCATTGTATTTCCCCACCCAGTCGCGTGCGATCACCTTCACGTAATGGGCAAATCGCGCAACGCACAGCACATAGTTGAGCATGCCGCCCATCTTGGCATTCATGCGCGCTGCCTCGCCATCGTAATCGGGTGGGCGGTGCAGGCTGGGCAGATTCATGAAGGCGACATTGCCAGTCAGGTGCATCTGCCGCAGCGCGAGAAGGCCATTGTCATTCAGGACCACTTCCTGACCTTCCGAAACGGCAGCTTCCACGGGATAGCGGACAACGAACCCGGGCTCGTCGCTCGGCAGGAAGTGGCGGACCGGGCCATTGACCAGCCCCCCCTCGCCCGGTGGCACGGTGCCGCGGATCGCCGCCGGCCAGCGGTTCTTGGCCTGCGCGCGCAGCGCCACGTGGGCCAGGGCAAAGCCGCCATGGAGCCACAGAAGGTCGCGCGTATCCGCCACCTTCTCGTCATAGACGAAGCCGAGCCTGGGATGATCCCGTCCGCGATGTGGACGGCGAACAAGTACGCGCGTGACGACTCCGGCCAGAAAGCGGCTGTCCGGCCGCAAGCGCATACGGTTCCAGCGCGCGAACTGCGGATCGGCGAATGTCGCGCCAAGTTCCTGCCGCAGATCGATCTCATCGAGTTGGTCGAGCGCAAGCATCGACGGATCGACGCCAAACACGACAGGCGTGAATGCCGCCGCAGCAACACCCATCAGCCCCTCGAGCACTTCGATGTCATCGACCTTGCTGCCGCGACCGAGCCGGTGCGACACGGCGTGATCGACAACGACCATGCCATAAGGCCGCCCGCCCGGCATGCCGAACTCCTGGCTGTAGACCAGATCGAAGATGCTGCTCTGATCGAAGTCGAGCGCCCGTTCGAGGTCGCGGGATATCTCGGTCCAGCGCACATCGAGGATGCGGATACAGACGGCTGGATCGTCGACATCGTCGATCAGCCATTTGACCCCGCGCCACAGGGCCTCAAGCTTCTTGAACGCCGGATGATGCAGGATCGCATCAAGTTGTCGGCCAAGGTCACCATCGATCCGGGCGATCAGTGCATTCGCACGCGCGCGCACCGCACCCGGATCGGAGTGAACCCTTGCTGCCGACTGGGCCGCTGGCGCCGTCTCCGCGTCAGGCACTGCGGCCCTGGCTGGCGACGACGCCATTGGTTCTGCCGCGTATCAGGACGCGGACGGGATGCGGGCAACCAGGCGCATCGAGGTCGACAGTTCCTCAAACTGCAGCCACGGCCGCAGGTGTGCCACGGCGCTGTAGGAACCGGGTGCTCCCGGCACTTCCTTCACCTCGACCCGCGCTTCGCGAAGCGGGTACTTGGCCCGCGATTCCTGCCCGGCACCTTCTGTCGCATTGACGTAGTTCATGATCCAGCGGTTCAGCCAGGTCTCGCAGTCGCTGGCCTCCATGAACGAGCCGATCTTGTCGCGCGCCATCACCTTCAGGTAGTGTGCGAACCGGCTGGTCGCCATGATGTAGGGCAGGCGCGCCGAGATCGCGGCATTCGCCGTTGCCTCGGGCCGGTCATAAGCCTTCGGCTTCTGCGTAGTCTGCGCACCGAAGAACACCGAATAATCGGTATTCTTGTAGTGGCAGAGCGGCAGGAAGCCGAGGTCGGACAGTTCCTTCTCGCGCCGGTCCGTGATGCCGATCTCGGTGGGGCACTGCGTATCGAGATCGCCGTCATCGGACTGGAACACGTGGGTCGGCAGATTGGAAACCTTGCCGCCGCCCTCTGCTCCGCGGATCGCGGTGCACCAGCCATACTGGGAAAACGCATCGGTCATCCGCGCCGCCAGCGCATAGGCCGCGTTCATCCAGCAATAGTCATCGTGATCCATTGCCTTGGGCGCACCGTTCGCATCGCGCGGCGCTTCCTCGTACTCGAACGCCTCGACCTTCTTGGTGTCGCGGCCATAAGGCAGGCGGGCGAGCACGCGCGGCATCGTCAACGTGACGAAGCGCGAGTCGTCGGTCTGCCGGAAGCCATTCCACTTCTGGTAGTCGGCCGTTTCGAACATCTGCTTCATGTCCATCGGCTTGGAGAGCTCCTTGAAGCTGTCCATGCTGAACAGATTGGCATCCGCCGCCGAAATGAACGGCGTGAAGCCCGCAGCCGCGACGCTCGAGATGTTCGTGAGCAGTTCGATGTCGTCGGGATGCTTGCCGAAGTAGAAATCGCCGACCAGCGCGCCGAACGGCTCGCCGCCTGCCATGCCGAACTGTTCCTCGTAGACCTTCTTGAACAGTGTGGACTGGTCGAAGTCCGTCGCCTTGGCGAGATCGTTGGAGATCTCCTTCTTGGTGACGTTCAGCATCTGCACCCGCAGCGAGGTGCTGATTTCCGAGTTCTTGACCAGATAGTGCAGACCGCGCCAGCTGCCCTCGAGCTTCTTGAACTTCTCCGCATGCATGATCGCGGCGAGCTGTTCGGAAATCTGCGCGTCGATCTTGGCAATTGCATCGCGCAGCGTAACGGTGAGGTTCTTGTTGAACTGCACCGTACCGCTCATCGCCTCTTCGGCGAGCGTGCGCATCAGTTCCTCGACCCGTGTCGGCTCGGTCTGCTTGGTGACGGCAATCGCTTCGTCCAGCAAGCTGGCTGGCGCGTTTACGGTCTCGGTGCTGACGGCCGCGCCGCCTTGGGTTTCCATTTCTGCCATTGCCTTACTCCGAGGGCTTGTCGCTGCTGCCAAGCTGGGCAGAGAGTTGGCTCAGCTTGTCCTGATCGCCGAGAATCTGTTCGAGGAGGTTTTCGAGCTCTTCCGAGCTGTCAGCCTTGGCCATGAGATCGCGCAGCCGGTTGCGGGTTTCCATCAGCTTGCGCAGCGGCTCCACCTGCTCGACGATCTTTTCCGGCTCGAAGTCGTCCATCGAGCTGAACTTGAGGTTGACTTCGAATTCCTTGCCATTCTTTTCGAGCGTGTTCTCGACCTTCATCTTCACGCCGGGTTCGATCTTGGCGAGAACCTGATCGAACTTGTCCTTCTTGAGGTCGACGAACTTGCGTTCCTTGAGGCTCTTCTTGGCGACAGCGGAGTCGCCCGAAAAATCACCCATCACGCCGACGACGAAGGGCAATTCCTTGACCTCTTGGGCGCCTTCGGTTTCCACATCGTAAGTTATGTGGACCCGCGGCTTGCGCACGCGCTTGAGCTTGTCATGTACCGAGTCAGCCATGTCGATCTCCCTAGATTACGCACGCGCCGCACTACCAGCCCGTTGCTCCAAGACGGAGCTGCCTCTCAGTTCTCGTCTTAAGACTCTTCTTCATCCGACGGCGGCTTGATACCAGAGCGCCAGTAGAAATCCTGCCGCGCCGAATCGTCTGGAATAAGTTCCGTCAGGAAGTCATGAAGACTCATGCGCGCCCTTCGGTCAACCTCGCGTAGCGTTTCACCGAGCGGTGAAAGTGGTTCATGTTGCCGAAAGTAATCTGCCGCAGCCGCAACCGCCTTGAGTGCATCCTCGCGGCGCGTAATCTTGCCGGCGACAAAACCGCCCGCCTGCGGGGCGCCGCCGCCCTCACCTGCTACAGCGACCGCGCCCGCTTCCGCCTGCCCTGCCGGCGCATCTTCGGCGGCCTGCGTAGGCGCCATCGTCAGCAACCATTGGCGCAAGGCGCGAAGCTCATCACCGAGCTTCGATGCGGCGGGCATCTGCGGCTTGGTCCGGTCGATGATAAACCCGATCGCGCGCCGCCAGCCATCCTCGGCTTCCCCGGCGAGCCGTGCCTGACGTGCCAGCACTTCGCCCGAAAGACGCCGGGCGTGCGATTCGATCCCGCGAGTCAGCGTACTCGCCTCATCGAGCCGCGCCGTCTTCGCCTCGCCGGTAAGCCCTTGCGATGCAGCCATGGCAAGGTCGGCGCGGACCTTGTCAAGGTAGCGCAGGTCCCCCTCGCCGGTGCGCGCGATCACT
The DNA here is from genome assembly GCF_027486195.1 of Novosphingobium sp. GTDB lineage: Bacteria > Pseudomonadota > Alphaproteobacteria > Sphingomonadales > Sphingomonadaceae > Novosphingobium. The sequence goes on along the minus strand of NZ_JAIXPP010000009.1, from coordinate 90,138 downwards.
AGGTTGCGCAGCGGCTGAATGAGCGCGCCATCGCGATCGTTGCTGCCGCCGGAAAGCCCGGACAAGGGCTGAAAGCGCGTCTCGAGCCCGTCCTCGTCCTCGGCAGGATAGAGCCCGTCGTCCCAGAATGCTTCGACAAGATCGGCCAGCAGAACCATCGCCGCTGCAAGATCGCCAAGCCCCTCGCTGCGCGCCGCGGCCTCGACCACCACGCTCATCGGTTCGAGATCCTTGCCGTGCTCCGCCAGATAATCCAGCGCGTTTTCGGCCAGCGTTTCCCAGTCCCAGGCGCCCGGCGGAAGGACGACATCGTCGTCGGTCATCGCCGCCGTTTGCTCGATTCGGACTATCGCCTTGCGCTGCGAGCGGATCTCGCGAAGCAGATCGGCCGCATCGCCCTCGTCGCTACGACCATCGGACCCCACCGAATCATTGATCGGCGCCAGCACCGCAGCCCGTCGTTCATCGTCAATGAGCACGTGCCACCCTCAACATTCCCCAAGCCCAAAACAAACTTACAGCTTTCGCGCGCGCACTCCACTTTTTTTTGAATCGGCCGCACACAACTGCTACTATCATGCAGCTTGAATTCGGATCGGGGTAACTTATGCCGCCCGCTGCACGACTTACCGACATGCATGTATGCCCCATGGTTACGGGCGTCGTACCCCATGTCGGCGGGCCGATCTCGGCGCCGGGACAGCCCACCGTCCTGATCGGTTCACTCCCTGCTGCGCGGGTTTCGGACATGGCCGTTTGTGTCGGGCCGCCGGATACGATCGTGAAGGGAAGCGCCACCGTCATCACCGGCAGCATGCCGCAAGCGCGCATCGGCGATCTGACCGCGCATGGCGGCAACATCGTGCTCGGGTGCTTCACGGTGATCGTGGGCGGCTGAAGAACCGGACGCGCTGCGATTGTATCCCCGCCGGACAAACCGTTCGGCAGTGAGCGACAAGCTAGGACAGATCGCCAGCCAGCGCGGCCTCTCGCAATGCGTGGATAAGTTTGGGCAACTCAAAGATTGACGTGAAAAGGAGATAAAATCCCACAAGAAAGAGGATCAAGGCGACCACTTCAGCGCCTGCAGCAAGACCGAAAAAGCTGGCAACCGCAGTTCCGAGCCCCTTGAACGCGAAACCCGCGATCGCGCCGCCCAAAGCTCCCTTGATCACGGTCAGCAAGACCTTGATCCCGGCCGGCTTGGCACCAAAGTCGGCCTCTACCTTTTCGCGCAACTCCCTCACAAGGGAACGCTTTTCCGTCAGAAAGGCCTTGATCTGCTGAAACGTCGATAGCGTTTCCTGACCATCGGCATCGATCGCTTCGCTGACCCACGAGATGCGGGAGCTTTCAGCAGCAGTCAGTATGGCAGGCATACTACCCCCTGATGTTGACTTGAGCCCCGCCGATCGAACACGAGGGCGCGCCTAACACCCAGGCTAGCAACGACCGGCCCCGTGAGCCTTCAATACCGCACGATCTCCACGCGGCGATTGCTCGGATCGGCAGCGGCCGTGCCATCACGCGGATGGTCCGAGCCATAGCCGACTGCACGCAACTTGCTCTGCGGCACGCCCTTGCTCACCAGATACTCGACCACGGACTGGGCACGTGCCCGCGAAAGCGACCGGTTGAAGGCGGCAGGGCCCTTGCTGTCGGTGTGCCCTTCGATGACGAACTGGCGGCTGCCCGCAGCGCCCATCAGCTCACGCGCGAAGACGTCGGCCTGCTGGCGCGCGTCGGTCGTCAGTTCGGCCGAGCTCTTTTCGAACGAGAGCCGCATGTCGAGCGCGCGGCGCGTTGCAGGAAGCGCCTGGGTCGTGCGACGGCCAGCCCCGCCCATCCTTGCCGTCGAGCTCGTGTTTACATAGCTCGGCCGGCTCGAAGCCGGGGCATTCGGACGGGTCGCAGCAGATTTTGCGGGTACGGCACCGGAGAGATGGAAGCCCTTGGTTTCGCCCGCCGGGCAAACCCCGGTCGTCATGCACGGATCATCGCCCCCAGCCGCATCAGCGCTGGCATTGGCCTGAGGTGCAGGGGCTTCAGCTGCCTCGTCACATCCGGAGACAAAGCAATGGATTTCGGACTGGCTGACCGGCGCACTCTGTCCCAGCGCAGGTTGAACACCAGTCAGCGCGAAGGCTGCCGTGAGAGTGGCAATGGAAACGCGGACCATCGCAGTCATCCCCTATTTTGAACCAAACTCGAATCAACTAAACATTCATAAACCTTAACCAGCACGCAGACAACCTTGTCGCGATCCCCAATCGGCACACGAACCGCCCGATGATGGGCCAAGGTTGAGAGGGGCATTCCCGCCCGGACTGAATTGTTCTTGTTCGCCGCGTGATTTGTGCGATCACCCGCAGCAAGGAACCGCGACGCATTCGGTTCAGAACAACATTGCGTACGGAGAGGGCCATGGCGAAAGCGGAACCTTTTCAAGGGAGTTCAGATCTGGCCAACCATCCTGTGGCCGGACTGGCTTCGTTGACCGCCGTGGTTGCATTGACCCTCGCACTGCTGCTGGGCGTTCCTGCGATCTTCGGCATCCTGCTGGCAGACCCCTCTATATCCGAACTGCCCGGCGCGCTGCTGGAAGGCGCTTTCACGCTGGCCACGTTCACGCCGATGGGCCTGCTTGCGCTGCTGGCGATCCGTTTCTGGCGCCTGCCCCTGCCGATGGGCCGCACTCCTGCACTGCTGGGCGGCACCGGACTGGCCATGGGCGTCGTCGGCTTTGCTCTCTCGGTTGCGCTGTGCGCGATCGCGGGAACAGCCAGCGAAGGCCCACCGGCACCGCAGGGGATTGCTCTGCTGCTGCTGGAAGCGGCACTTCTTCTGTTGCAGAGCGGCGCTGAGGAATTGACTTTCCGGGGCTGGCTGCAGGCCGACTTGTCCCGCCGCTGGGGACGAACGCCTGCGGTGATCGTGGCAGCCATCACATTTGCGGCCCTGCACTTCGTAGCAGCGGCGAGCGATCCCATGTCCTTCGTGACCATGCTGCTCGGCGGATTGCTGTTCGGATTTGCCTATGCCCGGTCAGGCTCGTTCCTGATGGCATGGATGATCCATTTCGGCTGGAATTCGGCGGAAGAACTGCTGTTCGGCCTCTACCCCAATCCGGGAGCCGGCACGTTTGGCACGCTGATCAACATCGATCTGCGCGGCGCCGAGCTGTGGGGCGGCGGCCCGGAAGGCCTCAATGCCAGCATCGCCGCGGTGGTGGTGCTGATTGCGCTCCTGGTGGTGACGATCATCTGGCCAACCGCCGAACCTGCAACAGCCCGAAAAGGCTGACACACCTCGATTCAAACGGACCTTTGCGCGCGGCTGACATCGATCGAATCGCGCACCTGCTCGAACGTTTCAAGCTGCGGTCCGGTGAGTGTCTTGCTCGCGCTGTTGTCCGGCTGCACGCCGAGCGGATCGACCTTTTCGCCAGCGATATGCACTTCGTAGTGCAGATGCGGGCCAGTCGAATGGCCGGTCGTCCCCACCTCGCCGATCTGCTGCCCCTGCGCCACGCGCACGCCCTGCGCCATGCCTGCAGCAAAGCGGTTCATGTGGAGATAGAGGGTCTCCCAGCCATTATCATGCAGGATCTTGATGAAGTTGCCATTCGGACCCTTGGGTCCGCAGAATTCCAGAATGCCGGAACCCGAAGCGTAGATCGGCGTGCCGATTGGCGCAGCGAAATCGATGCCCCCATGCATTTTCTGATACCCTTCGATGGGGTGGATGCGCATGCCGAACTTTGATGTGACGCGCGCGCCGTCCACCGGTGTGCGCATCAGCGAACGGGCGACCGTCCTGCCGCTCGCATCGAACCACTGCACTTCGCCGACTTTGTCCGGCTGGAAGCGATAGACAGCGGCCGAGCGGGTTTGCGTGGTGAGCGAGGCATAGAGTAGTTCGGGCGCGCCCATCGTCTGGCCCGAGGCATTGGTGGGCTGCGAATAGGCCAGTTCGAACGCATCGCCCGCCGCGACTTCGCGCTGAAAGTCGAAATCGAAGGCCAGAGCCTTGGCAAACGGGGAGATCAAGGAATTGGGCACGCCGATCCCGACAGCCGAAGTGTAGAAGCTGTCTCCGTCCATGATCCCGTGCATGACGACGATCCGATCACTGACCTGCGCCGCGATGCGGGTGGTTTCCAGTTTTCCATCCGCGCCCAGTTTGACAATGGCCCCGGAGCTGTCGGGGTTGGATGCCTGCAGCCGCACGAAGGTCAGCGCATCACCGGCGCGGGCCATTTCGAGCATCGCACGAATCTCGCCCTGCGCGGCAAGTGCAGGGCTTGCCTCGCGCGCCACATCGCCCGCCATCTGGGCGGACAGGCCAAAGCGCTGGAGCGCTGTCTGCAATTCGCCCGATCCGGAAAGCAGCATCGCGCGTCGCAGCGTGCCTGCCGCCTCGGACGACTCGGCCGCCAGAGTGCTGTCTGCGCCCGGAACCGGGCCCGCCAGCCTCGGCCGCACGAGGAATGCTGCAACCGCGCCAGCCGAAAAGACCCCGGCGCCAAGCCCCAAGGCCAGCACGCGGCGCCGCGCCAAGCCCTGCCGCGCAGCGCTGAGCCCCTCTGCCGCAGCAGGCGACCATGCAGCAGCCCATTGGCGGGGATCGTAGGAATTCACCTGGGCCTGTTGCATAGCTTCGTCCCGCGCTGAGATCGGACAAGGCGCATTATCCGAGACAATAAATCCCGACTTCCTCGTCAGGCGGTTATTGTTGCCGAGAATGGAGGCGCCAGTCTATGACCTTTGTCGAGACAGTCGGGGAGCGCGAACCGGTGATACCATTTCGCACGGAATCTTGGGCGGCGACCGATACCGGTGCAGTTCGGAAGCATAACGAAGACAGCTACCTCGTTGCGGACGGATCGCGCGTCTGGCTGGTGGCAGATGGAATGGGCGGCCTCGAACGCGGCGACTGGGCTTCGAGCCAGGTTGTGGAGGCGATTGCCGCCGTTCCTGCCGTCGAAGGCATGGAGGATCTGCTTGAAGCGATCCGCAGCGCGCTGACCGAGGCCAACGAGCGCATCCTCGAAGAATCCGAGCGTGTCGGCAAGCAGATGGGTTCGACAGCGGTGGCTCTTGCCGTGCGCGACAAGCGTTTCGGCGTGGCATGGGTGGGGGATAGCCGCGCCTATCTGCTGCGCGATCGCCGCCTCTATCGGCTGACCCGCGATCATAGCCAGGTGCAGGACCTGGTGGACCACGGCGTGATCGACGAAGTCGCCGCCGCGACTCACCCATTGCGCAACGTGCTCACGCGCGCGGTCGGCGTGGCCCGTCCGCTCAATGTCGATACGATGATCGAAACGCTGTGCGATGAGGATCTGTTGATCCTGTGCAGCGACGGCCTCTATGGCGTGATGGGGGAAGCCGCCATGCAGGACGCACTTGCCAGTCAGCCATTTGAAGAGGCAGCCAGACAGATGATTGCGCGCTGCCATGAACTGGGCGCGCCAGACAACATAACGGTAGTGGGCGTGGCCACCGCAGAAGTGACCTTGGTCCAATTCGGCGGAGCGGAGAACTGACGTGAGCGACGAAAGAGACGAAACGGTCTTTCAGCCTTCCGCTTCTCCCCCGGCGCCGGGCGGAGCGGGCGAAGCGCAGGGTGGCGGCCCGAACCTCGATCCGGCAAGCACATCAGACGAACAGGAAGAAGGAACGGTTTTCGCGGCGGCTTCGGAACCGCCTTCCGGCGCGGCGCCCGCGTTCGGCACCCCGCTGATGGCACCGATCCCGGTTTCGGCGCAACCGGCAGCACCAGCGCCCCCTGCCCCCGTGCGTCCTGCAAGCGGCAAGCAGGCTTCGCTCGAAATCGGCACCGTTCTCAACCACATGTTCGAGATCAAACGCTTCCTGGCCCGCGGCGGCATGGGTGAAGTGTTTGAAGGCGTGAACATCGCGAGCGGCGAGCGCGTCGCGATCAAGACCATCCTGCCGGAGCTGTCCGCCGATCCCAAAGTGATGGCGATGTTCCGCAAGGAAGCGCAGGCACTGACGGAGCTCTCGCATCCGGCCGTGGTGCGCTATCGCGGCTATGCGATGGAGCCGGAGCTGGGCTTCTACTACATCGCGACCGGCTTCATCAGCGGGCAAAACCTGTCCGATATCGTCGGCAAATCGACGCTGACGGAGGATGAGCTCGCAGAGCTGCTGCGCAGGCTCGCCGAAGGCTTGCGCGAGGCTCACGAGCTCGGCGTCGTCCACCGCGATATCTCGCCCGACAACGTGATTCTCGATAGCGACCGGCTGGACCGGCCCAAGATCATCGATTTCGGCATCGTGAAGGAAACCGATCCGGGCTCCAAGACGATCATCGGCGATGGCTTTGCCGGCAAGCCCAGCTATGTCGCCCCGGAGCAACTGGGCGATTTCGACAAGCAGATCGGCCCGTGGTCCGATGTCTACTCGCTCGGGCTGGTGATCCTCGCCCTTGCGCAGGGGCGCAAACCCGATCTTGGCGGCCTGCCTGCCGAAGCCATCATGAAGCGCCGGAACGGTATCGACACAAGCTCGATTCCGCCGCGCGTCCGCAAGGTGGTGGACCAGATGCTGGTCGCCGATTCGCAAAAGCGGCTGCGGTCGATGGATGCGGTGATCACTGCGCTGGATCAGGCCATGTCGGGCAAGGCGCCAAAGCGCTCGGCAGCGCCGGGCGGCGGCAAGACTGCCGGCGCGACCGGCGCAACGAAGCCTTCGGGTTCCGGACCCAGCCTGCCACCCAAGCCCGTGCTCATCGGCGGCGGGGCGCTTTTGGCGATCACGCTGCTGGGCGGGATCGGCTACATGACGATGAGTGGCGGGTCGAAGGCACCTGTGCCTGAAGCCGCCAGCGGCGCTCCGGCAGCTTCCAATGTGCCTATCGAAAAGATCGACGCAGCGGTTCAGACCGCGCTGCCGTCGATCCCCTGCTCGTGGATGACGGTCGACGTCAATCGCGACGGGGCGGGCGTTTCCTTCACCGGGTCGGGTGTCGCCGGCGCGCCACTCGATGCCGAAAACGGCATCATCCAGGCCGCAAAGAGCCTGGGTGTGGAAGCCGGCAGCGATTTCACCGGGATTGCGCGGATCGACGACAGTTTCTGCCCGGTTCTCGACGAACTCAACAAGTTCCGCGCCGGCCCGCCCATTCACATCACGCGCAAGCAGCCCGAGTACGAACTCGATACCCTGCCGCCGGAAAGCTACTATCCGGGCCAGGTCGGCGCGAAGGTCATCACCGATTTCTCGTTGGCAGGCATCTCGGGCGATTTTGCGCTCTACTCGATCGAAAAATCGAATGTCATCACGCCGATCACGCTGACCAGAGCGGAATTCCAGGGCGCTGTCGGATCAGCCATCCAGCGCTTGCCCGGCGATGATACCTATCGCATGAGCGCCGATGCCAACGCGCAGCCCGGTTGGGCGGGCGTTGTGTTGATTACCGGTTCAGGCGGCTTCACCAAAGATGCGCTAAGCGATCTCGTCAGCGCGGGCGGCAAGGCCGCGTTCGAAGCGAAAGCCAAGGCCAACGGCTGGAAGGTCCAGATCGTCTGGTACAAGTTCGTCGATTCTCAGCCCAATGCTGCAGCTGGCGGTTCTCCGGCGACCACAACCCAGTAAGGCAGGTCCCGCTGGAAAAGGCGTTCAGCCTTTGACCGCAGCCGCGTAACGCTGCGCAAAGGCTTTGGCGAACACTTCGACGAAGCCGTCTTTCGCACCGAACGCCTGCACGTAGGCACGCCACGCTTCGGCCTCGCTGCGCGCGCTCGTCTTGATCGAGGCCGGCGCGAACTGGTCGAGCGCATGATGCAGGCTTGTCTGCAAGGCGCCATGCAGAGCACGCTGATGCGCGTCGATCGCGCCTGCCATAGCCGTAACGCGCGCCTGCGCCTCTGCCGGAGGAAGCGCCAGCAAGCGCTGCAACATCGCCTCGGGCGGCAGGGGTGGATCGGTTTCTGCCGCTATGCCCAGATCGGCCCGCGCTTTCGCCCGATCCTGCGCCTGCGCCGCAAAACTTCCCACCACGGCACGCAGCAGCGCCCCACATGCAGCCAGCACTTGCGCGTCGGGCGCAGTCACCTGCGCGCGCGAAAGCCCGGCGGCCTGAAGCAGCACACCCACAGCATCGCCTGCCTGCAGCGGGAGGGCAGCTGCCGGGGAAGTCGATGGTGCGGCGCTCCACCCAGTGGGAATGGGAGCGGCCGAACCAGACGGCGCGGAAATCGGTGCTGCGCTGGCCGACCGGCCCCAGCTGTCTCGCGCGGCAGGAGCGGGGGCGGACTGGCTGGCATCCTGCAGCATCGCCACGATCTCGCAGCCGCCCACGCCGATCACATCGCCATGGCGCAGCATGTGCGGCGCAGCAAGCCGGTGCCCGTTGATCAGGGTCCCCCCTGTGCTGGTATCGGTAATCCGCCAGGCCAGACCTTCACCGGCAATGGTGCAATGTCGGCGCGAGACCGAGAGATCCTCGAGCAGGAGGTCCGCTCCTGCACCGCGCCCCACGCTCGCCTCTCCGCACTCCAGTTGCAGCGGGGCTGGCGGTTGTGTCCCCGGATACTTGCGCACGGCGAGAATAAGCGGCATTTTGCCTCCGGTGTTTGCAGCCGCATTATTAGTTGGACGCAAACTTTGCGCAATAGCGAGAGACCAGACCTTGGATGACCGCACGACGAGTTACGACAGGGTTCATTATCCATCAGCGGTTTACCGCACCACCACGCCTGAACATCTGGCCGCGATCGCTCGGTTGCATGGTCTCGACGCAGCTGATCCGCGCAGTGCGCGCGTGCTGGAGATTGCCGGCGGCGATGGGCTCAACGTGCTGGCAATGGCAGCCGCCTATCCCGGGGCGCAGTTCGTTTCGTTCGACCTTGCCGCGAGTGCGGTTGCGCACGGTCAGGCCTTGATAGCCTCGGCCGGGCTGGCCAATGTGCGGATCGAAACCACTGATATCCTCGAAGCAGCCGGTTCGATGGAGGGGCCGTTCGACTACGTGATTGCGCATGGCCTGTATGCGTGGGTGCCACCCCATGTCCAGCAGGCTACGCTGGCGTTGATCGACCGTGTGCTGTCGCCGCAGGGCATTGTCTTCATCAGTTACAACGCGCTGCCCGGCGGGCACTTGCGCATGGCCCTGCGGGACATGCTGCTGTTCGAACTCGAGGGCGTGAACGATCCGGAAGCGCGGATCGACCGTGCGATCGAGGTGCTGAACGCGTTCGGCCAACCGCGCGACGATGATTCGGTCTCTCAGGCAGCGTTGCGCCGAGCGGCGCGGCTGACTGTCGGCAAGGACCGCCACACCCTGTTCCACGACGAACTCGGCCCGGTCTACGATCCCAAAGCGCTGCAGACGGTGGCGGAAGAGGCAGCGGCCCACAATCTGGCCTACCTTACAGAAGCGCAGCCCGGCGGACTGTTTCACGGCTTTCCGGGCGAACAGGTCGACGATCGTGAGACCGTGCGGCGTGCGCAGCGCCGCGACAACGACGAAGTCTGTTTCTTTCACCAATCGCTCTTCGTGCGCCCCGAGCGGCATCCGGCCCGCGTTCCCGATCCTGCATGGCTCGGCACGCTTCTGGCGGGTGTGCCGGACAGCCTGCGACGGACCAGCGAAAGCGAATTCACATCAAGTGCCGGCAGCTTCCAGCTTGATGATCCCGTCCTCGCCGATTTTCTTGAAAAGCTGGTGCGCATTGCGCCGGCGCGGTTTCCACTGGCCGACCTTGCAGCTTCGGAGGACCACGCAGCCGCCATTCTCGAATTGATCAACCAGGGGATCATCGAACCCCATTCACTACCGTTTCCCGGCGCATTGCTACCGGGCGAACGGCCCGTGGTCAGCGCGCTGGTACGCGCCCTGCTTGCGCATGAGGTGCCCAACCTCGTCACGATGGACCACCGCGTCGTCCATCTGACCGACGACGCACCGCGCCGCCTGATGGCCCTGATGGACGGCACCCGCACCGCAGCCGAGATCGCAGCCGATGCCCGCCGCATGGGCTTGTCTTCAGAGATCGATGTCAACCTCGGCTTGCAGCAGCTCGCCCGCGTGGGAATGTTGGCCCTGTCCCCGGATAGCTAGGGTCAGGAGGGAGCGAACCCGCATTTCGCGCCGATGGAAGGTTGGCCGAACGGGATCGGCCAACGCGCAAGGTCAATGGACCGAGCCGATCCGGCCATCAAGGATCGCGTCGAGCACGGCCGGGTGCAGCGGTGCCTCGAAGCGCAGGCCGGCAGTGAAGCCGCTCGTCCAATCAACAGTGGCAGGGCGGGCTTCAAGGCCCGGCAGCGTGATCCACACCAGCATGCCGGGCTTTACGGCGTCCATCGAATCAATGCGCGCCGAGCGGCAGGTCAGGTCGCTCAAGGCAACCTTCGCCCGCAATATGCCGCGGCGGTAGGCGGCAATGATCACCGGCCTGCTTGGCGCAGAACCCCACGGATTGGCCTTGTCTACAGCAGCGTGCTTGACCAGCATGGCGCGTGTTCCCTGCTCAGGATCGGATGATCCCTGCTCACAAGGAAGAACGGCCCGGTAACCCTGCCTTTTAGGCAAGCAGGATCACCGGGCCGCGCATGCGGTTTTCTACTTAGGTCCGCTCGCCTCAGGCCACGCGAAGCGCGGCTTCGGTCTCGAGCGACTGATCGATGGTGGCGGCCACCATCTGGGCCGTCACCGCGCTCAGCGTCCAGCCCAGATGGCCGTGGCCGGTGTTGTAGAACACGCGCGAACGCCGTCCGGCGCCAACGCGCGGCATCATGTCGGGCAGCATGGGCCGCAGCCCGGCCCAGGGCAGGACTTCACCGACGCCGACACCGGGGAAGAGCTGGCGCACCCACTGCACCAGCGGCGCGATGCGGTCGGCGCGGATATCGCGGTTCTCGCCATTGAATTCGGCTGTGCCGGCAACGCGGAAGCGGTCCTTGCCAAGCCGCGAGGTGACGATCTTGGCGTCCTCATCAAGCAGGCTGACCCACGGCGCTGCCGCCTGACTCGCCTCGTCGCGCAGCATGACAGTGATCGAATAGCCCTTGACCGGATAGATATTGACCCGGTCCCCGATCATCGCGGCAAGGCGGCGGCTGCCTACCCCGGCGCAGATCACCAGCCCGTCGAAATGGCCGACATCCTCGACCCGTGCATCGGTCAGGCTGGCGGTGCGGATGGTGACGCCGCGCTCATGGACGGCAATCGCCTGCACCGCGCGATCAAGCTGGAGCACCGCGCCCTTGCGCTCGCACGCGGCGGCAAGGCCGCGGGTGAACTTGCAAATATCGCCGGTCGCGTCGGAGGGCGTGAAGTATCCGCCGCAGTAGTCACCGGTCACCGTGGGATCGATCCGGCGCATTTCCTCAGGTGTCACCTGAAAGCGGTCCAGCCCGCCGGCACGGACTAGCTCGTTGGTGCGCGCAACATCGGCAAAGCTGGCGGCGTTGCGGTAGATATGGAGGATGCCGCGCTTCTCGCAGTCGAAATCGATACCTTCGCGTTCTGCAAGATCGAACAGGTACTTGCGCGCCTCGATTGCAAGCCGCACCGTTTCCATCGTGTTGACATCGTGCCGGGGGATCGCACCGAGAAATTCGGCAATCCACGAGAACTTGTGCCAGCCCGGACGCGGGTTGAACAGCAGCGGGGCATCGCGCCGCGCCATCCAGCGCAGGCCCTTGAACACGGTGCCAACCGAATTCCACACCTCGGCATTGCTGGCCGAAAGCTGCCCGCCATTGGCGAACGAGGTTTCCATGGCCGGAAGGGGCTGCCGATCGATGACAGTGACGTGATGGCCGCGTTCAAGCAGCGCGTAAGCCGTGGTAATGCCGGTAATACCGGCGCCGATAACCGCAAAATGCGACATGAGCTGTGCTCCATGATGAGTGAAATGAGTCTCAACCGGCCCGTAAGGACCAGTGCGGCGTTCATTTCCCCATCTCTGTCGCTTGTGCCTGAGAGCTTGACCGTTTCGGTATCACGCGCGTGCTGCACATGACCCTACACTACGGCTTTCTCCGTCGGCGGATGGCTGCGCCAGGGCATTGAGCCCGCCGCGCCATCACTCTCCAGAGTGTCAAGACCACACGGTTCCTGGTGCCTGAGAGTTTCCTGGGGGGTTGCTCCGTCGGCGCCGGATCGAAACACAGGTTCCATCCGGACTCTCCCATGCGGTCATCAAGACAATGGTTGCGGCGATCTCCTCTTTGCGAAGGCCATGGCGGCCCGAACCGGTCCTGATGAGCAAAGCCATGACTCGCAGGCATGACCTCATCTCACAAGTTCATTGTGCAACAGCGAAGGGATTTGGTCCAGCCCCTAAAGCCGTTACCCCCGGATGATCGCTCAGCGCGGTGTTGCCGCGGCCACAGCAGGCTTGGCAGCGTCGCCCACCACGACGAAGGCAGCCCAGTAGAACGGGTGCGAGGTCTGCGGATCATCCATCAGGGCCGCCTCGGCTCCGGCCAGCGCATCGCCAACCGAATCTCCGGCCTTGCCTGCAATGAGACCGCCGATCAGCCGCCGGGTCGCGTTGAAATCATCGGGCACCGGCCAATGGCTGGCAATCACCGCGCGGGCCCCCGCGCCGGTAAAGGCGCGCACGAGTCCATCAAGCGCATAGTTGCCGCCGGTCGTCACGCCAGCCTCGCGGCTCGCGGCGACAGTGGCCATGCCAGCCGTATCGCAGGCCGAGAGGATCACGAGATCGGCATCTAGCTTGAGATCGAAAATCTCGCGGAAACTCAGCAACCCGTCCGAGCCCTTGGCGGCAAAGCTCGTCACCAGCGCCGGGCGGGCCGGGCAATCCTTGCGCGGCGCGGAAACGAGGCCGTGCGTTGCAAAATGGAGCACGCGGTACTGATCAAGCGACGGATCGTCGAGGAGGCCGGTGTCGGTGAAGCTGCCGCCCGTTTTCACCACGCTCATGCTGCCGAGCGCCTTGGCCGCAAACAGCAATTCATCGGGCTTTACCGGACGCTGCCAGACCGCCAGTGGCCAATCGCAGCTGTCCGCCACGGCAGTGACCGGTCGCTGCTGCGGGGCGGCGTTGCTGCCCAGCCCCAGATAGGGCCGCCGCGCGGTGGAGGGCGTAAGGGCTCTGAGATCAAGGAAAGCGCGCGGACTGACGGCGATGGAAATGGCGCGCCCCCGCCCGAACCACGCGATACCGGTAAAATCGAAGGCATCGGCATCGATATCGACCGTGCGGGCCTTGTAGGCCGCGATCCCAGCGTCCGCCGTCACCAGCACAGCGGGCGGCAACTGGAGCATCGCCGCATCAGGCTCGAATACGAGGTGGCGCACCCCGCCCAGCTCCGCATCGACCGGGCCGAACAGCGCCTTGTAAAGGCCGCGCGACCGATCAAGATCGAAGGGCCGATTGACCGCCTTGCCGTTCTCGATGGTGACGATGCTGTTCCGGATATTCTGCACGTCACGCGCCATCTCGCTGCGTGTCAGCGGCACGGCATAGAGACGCGCCGATCCGGCTGTCGCGTAGAGGCCGTAGAGGTCCTGCCCGACCGCCACGAGCTTGAAGTAGGCCTCGCCGGATTTGAGCGCGGCCTGCAGTTCGGCCAGCGACACGCGCTTGGGCGCAAGCGCGGTGTAGCGCGGATATGCGGCCAACTTGGCGAGGATTTCGGTCTGTTCGCGCCGCAGGGCCGCCAGCGTTCCCTGCTGCGAACCGAGCTCGGCCATTTCGGCGGCACCGGGATTGCCAAGCGCGCCGAGCCGCGCGACCTCGCCCTCTGCACGCGCGATATCGCGGCTGCGGGCGAGAGACAGGCGGAACAATGCCGCAGCCGCATCGTTGCCTTTGGCGAGTTGGCGCGCGAGGATCGCCTGGGTCTGGGCAACGCCGGGGCGTTCGAGCACTTGCGCGGCGGCAAAAGCGGCGGAGGCGCGGGCAGAGGGTTCGCCCCCCTCGCCCGCCAGCAAGGCGAAGTAGGGCGCCAACAGATCGCGCAAAGTAGTGCCGCTATCCGGAACCGCTGCGCTTTCCTCGACCACCGCGCCGAACAGCTTGGCAGCCGCTGCGCGATCACCAGCCGCAAGCAGGAAAGCCGCCTTGCGCGCCTTGGCCGAAAGCACCGCCGGCGAAGCCGGATACGTAGCCTCCAGCGCGGCAATCGCGCGGTCAAAGCCGGCATCGGCTTCGCTCCTTCGCCCGGCTGCCCCGGCAATCCCGGCCATCTCGATATCGATCTCGGCCGAAAGCCAGATGATCGAGGCAACCTGGCCGCCGCGCACCGCCCCGAGCCGCTCGCGCGCCTTGGCGAAACCGGCGGCGGCATCATCGGTGCGGCCCGCCATGCGTGCGGCGGTGGCGGCGATGGCGATGGCCTGTCCATCCAGAATCTCGGCCTTTTCCGCGCGCGTGAGCGAAGGATCGGGCGTGCCCATGCGGCGGGCAGCGCTACCTTCGCGGTTGATCGCGTCCGACAACGGCAGATTGATCTCGCCATCCGCCAGCTTCGTGCTGTTGAACACGGCGTTGACCGGATCGACGGGCCTTGCCAGCTCGGCCGCCGATGCATCGGGGCGGCGCTGGTTGAGCTGATCGAGCGCGCGATAGTTGCGCAGCAGCCGCTGGCCAAGGCCATCGCCCGCAAGCTGCGCCCGTTCGCTTTCGCCGAACAGGCGTGCAGCCGTATCGAAATTGCCAAGATTGGACTGCTGGAGCCCCTCGTTGGCGAGCGCCTCGGCCATCTCGGCCTGCTCGCCTCTGCGGCTCCGCGCCTTCTCCGCGAGGACTTCGAAGAACGCGGCGGATTCGGCAAAGCTGCTACCGTTGTTGCGCAGATACCCTTCCCCGCGCACCCCCAGCGGATCGAGCAGGCCCGCCTGCAGCCGCGCGAAGGCCGCCGCGTCGGTGACTTCGGTGGTGGCCACCTTGATCTCGCCCGGCATCGCCTTGTTCAGCACCACGCTGGCCAGCGCAAGGCGCAGCGCTGCATCGTAGGCGGCAAGGCCTTCGACGAAATAGCTGGTATCCCCGCGCACCAGGGCATAGCGCCGATAGTCAAGCCCGCTGGCCGGATCGCGGCAGATCATCGCCTTGGCATTGCCGAGCGCCTCAATCACCGCGCCCCCCGGCGCACCGCACGCGCGCTGGAGCCCCGCCGAGGCGGGAACGCCGGCCAAGGGCGCGGCGTCGATCGGGAAGGCATGCCGCACGGCAATGAGCGTCCCCACCGGTCCGGCGGCATCGCGGCATGAAATCGTATAGCCGCGGTCGAACATGCCGCTGAGGCGCGGATCACGCGGAGCGAACTGTGCGCTGCAGATCACCCCCGCAGAGCCGAGCCGGAAGGTGCTGCGGACCGAGATCGGCACCTCGCGCGCAGCAAGATCGACGGGGACCAAAGCACCCGCGGCCGCAGCCAGCGAGGCGAGCAAGCCGATCACACGCTTCACGGCCGGCCCCCCTCGGTTAGGGAGCCACCAATCAGCGCCGGATTGCCGCTACCGGCAATCGCTTCGTCGACCTGGCCGGGCAGCGCATCAGGCTGGATGGGGAGCAGCAATGGCGGCGGCAGGATGGCCGACTGGACCTTCGGCTGCGGCCCTTCCGGATCGGGCGGCGTATCACCGATTGCGGGCGTGCCGATACCCTCGATCACGGTGCGAATGCCGGGATCGGGCAGGCCGCGGCTGTCGAGACCGCACGTCGCCGCCGTGAGCAGGCAACCATTGAGGCGGCTATCGGCCGTGAAGCCCGAGAAATTGAAACCGCTCTGCTTGAACTGCAACCACGCCTGCGGCCCGCCAATGAGGCCGGTAGCGCTGCGGAAGGTGCCATTGATGATCACCGCAATCGGGCTTGCGCCTGCCGATGTGACCTCGAAGCCGTCGAGCGGTTCCTCAAACCCCAGCGGATCGAAGCCGCTTCCCGTGCGCTGGATGTAGAAACTGCGGCCCACGGTGAAATCAAGCGCCCCGGCCCTGAGCACAGGCCCGCTGCTCCCCGCGCTCACATTGTCGAGCGCAGGTTCGACCCCGGAGAAGAACGGATCGGCGGCAAGCTGCGCCAGGAGCGGCGTTGCCGCCACGTGGATATCCCGCGCCTCGATCTGCAGCGTGCCGGTCGCCGTGTCGCCCTTGCCCAGCACGGTGAGGCTGCCGGTATCGGACGCGAGCTGGAACTGGCCGGTGCGGAACACCAGCGCATTGCTCGCCCGGAAGCCGGCGGCCTTGAGCGCCCCGGCAACGCGGATCGTCCCGCTCGGTGCACCGGCCACCGACCCGCCGGTCCTGAATTGCATGGAGCCGAGCGGATCATCGATGGTGCTGCCCGCATCGGGGCCGGTCACGTCCAGCTTGCCAATCAGGATATCCACCGGCCCGGCGATATCCGGCGCAAACACGCTGAGCGAACCGCTGTTGATCCGGCTCCATTCGGCGTTGTCGATGGTGAAGCCGCTGGTCGGCACCACGCTGCCATCAAGCCCATCGCCGATCCGCAAGCCCGCCGCATTACGCGAGACAAGCGTGATCGTGCCCGAAATGCCCGCGTTGAGGCCAGACCCTGCCGGCATATCGAGATCGCTGGCGCGCAGTTCGATCGAAGGCGATTGCCACAATCCGCCGAGCCGCACCGTGCCGCCCGCATCGACAAGGATACCCTTCGCGCTGACGTTCCCGGTCCGCAGATCACCTGCTGCACCGATGAGGATAGTGCTGCCGGCATCGAGATCGCCCACAGCAATGCTGCCACCGTTGCTGCCGAGCGTGATCGTACCCGTAGATGACATCGCTCCGCCGGTCAGATTGCCAACTGCATTCACCGAGATCGAACCGCCGGTAGCATTGACCGAGCCCGCCACGATGACAGCCGCGCCGCCCTTCACGTTGACGCCCGCACCACCGGCAAGATTGCCCGCCGTGAGCGCACCGACCGAATCGAGCGACAGGGAATCACCCGCATTCGCCGAGGTGACGTCCATGGTCGTGCCGGATGTCAGGTCGATCCGGTTGTCAGCAACAAGCGCTCCGGCGGCCAGTGCCCCGCCCGCTTGCAGAGTGATCGCGCCGCTCGCCGGAAGCGCTCGCTTCGTCGTCACGTTCCTGACCGAGACGTCGCCAAGCGACACCGCCGTCAGCGCACCGGCGTTGATCGCGCCCGTCACCGTGATCGTTGCGCCTGCTGGCAGAGGCTGTGCGGTCAGCACCGCATCAAGATTATAGTCGCTGAGCGGATTGCCGCCGATGCCGAACATCTCGTAGTCGGCCAGCAGCACGCGTCCCGGTGCGGTGATCGCCCCGAGCGATTGCGCCCCGCCGCCAAGGGCAACGATCTCCCGCCCGGCCAGCGAACCCGTGGTGATCGCCCGGGGGGACAGCAGCACGATATCGCGCGCAGCAGCCAGATTGCCGAGCGTTACGCCATCGAGGCCGCGCACCGTAATCCCGTAAGTCGCGCCAGATAGGGCGGAAGGGCTGACCAGCCCCGCCGAAACGGACGATGCGCTCACTGTCCCGTCCGAAACGAGTTGCACGCTGTCACCGGCCTGGATAGCACCGCCCGCTGCAACCGACGTCGCGCCGCTGAGGGCAACCCGCTGCCCCGCCGTCACCGCACCGGTCGTCAACGCCGCGCCCGATGTGAGCAGGGCCGCGCCAACGGCGGAAACATTGCCCACACTGATGTTGCCCGGCGCATCGACCGTCGCGTCCCCTCCGGAACGGATCGCACCGAGTGAAACGGTCGTGCCCGCAGCTACGCCGACAGCGCCGAGCGACGTCAGATCATCGAGGCGAACAAGGCCCGGCGCGGAGACCGTAAGCGCGCCGCCGCTGCGTGCCGACATATGTGCAAACAGGTCCCCGCCGGTAGTCAGGCTGACCGCTGTCGTGCCCGAAAGCGTGCCGACGGTGCCAGCGGGGGCAGCACCGGGCAACCAGTTCCCGGCCGAGATCGTGGCGGACACTGTGGAGATATCAGCCCCGTCGAGCGTAGCGGTAAGGTCAGCCGGTGTATTGAACGTGAAATCGCCGGTCAGCACGGAATTGCCGCCCGTCAGCGCGATGGTCGAGGCCGGTGCTCCCGCGGCCGCCGTGCCCGAGCTGTTGAAGCTGAGGCTGCCGGCATTGATCGAGCCGCCGCCCAGCAGCCAGCTCAGCGGATGGCCCAGAATGGACGCCGTTCCTGCAGTCGCCCCCGTGCCACCTGTCGCATTGGCGCTGAGCGTCATGGTCTGGCCGGAGATCTTTCCAGTCCCGATCAGCAGCCGGACCCCGCGCAGATCGCCAGCATCGGCGGTGCCGCCAACTTGCGCATTGCCGCCGGTGCTGAACCCGCTGTTGCCGCCTGTGGCATCGGCCTGGCCCAGGATCGAGCCGCTCAGGTTGAGGACACCCGCCTCGGCCGTGATGGTCGTGGTTCCGCCCGCCGCATTTCCGCCATTGCCGTCGATTGACGCTGATTGGCCGATCCCGCCCGCGCCGCCTGCCCCGCCGATCCCGTTCGCGGAAACGCCGGACGCGGCAAAACTGGCAGAACCGGTGGACGCACCAGCAGCCGGTCCGGCGATCACACCCAGCGTTGCCGAACCGCCGCGACCATTGCCGCCAGACCCGCCAGTGCCACCCGGACCGCCGCTGATCGAACTCCCACCCGTGCCGCCACTGCCACCGATGCCATTTGCCGTCACGGTGGTGCCGGCAAGCGCGAGATTGGCGTTTCCGGCCTGAGCCAGCGCGCGCGCCTGCCCGCCCGTGCCGCTGCCGCCCGCGCCGCCATCGTCCGGGAACAAGGTGGGCGCACCGCCCGCGCCGCCACGTCCCCGCGCGTCGATCAGGGTATCGCCAAAGCTCAGGGTCGCACCGCCTTCAAGGGCCGCGAAACCGATCACATCGGCGCTGCCGCCGGTTCCTGCGCCGCCAATGCCGCCGTTGCCGCCCGATCCGCCGGTGCCATTGGCCTTTACGGAGAGACCGGTGCCATTGGCCGTTCCATTGCGCGCCGTGAGTGCTGCGGTGCCGCCATTGCCTGCACCGCCATTTCCGCCATCACCACCCGTGCCGGCTGCCGATATCGAAGTTGCCCCGGCGATCCCGATGCTGCCGCCAGCGCCAAGGGTCAGAGTATCGCCTGCCGCAATGCTTGCTGTACCACCGATGCCGCTGCCGCCCGTTCCGCCAGAACCGGTCGCGCCCGAAAGGACCGAATTGACAGTCGCGCCCGCACCGCCCCGACCATCGGCCAGAACATCAAGGCTCTGCACGAATGTGACCGCACCACCTGTAGAGCGGACCGCCGCGGTTCCACCCAGACCGGCGCCGCCATCCTTGCCGAAGGTAGCCGCTGCCGCACCGCCCTGGCCCGTGGCATCGACCGTGACGACATCGCCGAACCGGAAATTCGTACCCGCAGCAGCCAGGATGCTGGCATTGCCGCCTGAACCCGTGCCGCCCTCGACCGTGCAGGCAATGCAGCGCTGGCCAATGCCGCCGATGCCGCGCGCATCGAGCGTGGTCACGCCGGTGACCTCGAGCACGCCCCCGTTCGCCTTGCCCTCGATGATGGCTTGTCCGCCGGCGCCATTCGCACCGGCAAAGTCGTTGAGGAAAGCGCTACCCCCCGCTCCCGAGGCATCGAGCACAAGATCGCGGCCAACGGTGACGTTCGATCCGCCTTCGAGCGAAAGCTGCGCCGCACCGCCCTTTGCCGAATTGGGACCCAGGTTTGAGGCGGCGTCGGTGCTCTTGCCGATCCCGTTGGCATTGATCGAGAGATCGCTGCCGATATTGACTACTGCGCCGCCTCGGGCGGTTAGCGCGGCGCTGCCGGCAAGCGTATCGACTTCGACGAGAGGAGCGCGCGCACTGCTGATCGAGGCAGCGCCGCCAACAGTAAGGCTGCCCTGATCGACAGTGATCACCGCATTGCCGCTGTCGGTCGAGAAACTTCCCGTAACCTGCCCCGCGTCGAGCGCCGTCAGTTCCAGATTACCTGTCACATCGAGGGTAGAGCCAATGCCGCCGACCGAAATGAAGGCGCCGTCGTTGGAGGCCGCTGCGGGATCCTGCACCCCTGACAGCGAGAGATTGGACGCAAAGCTCGCGGCATTGCCGCCATCGACCACCAGCGAGGCCTGACCGGTGGCTTTGCCGGTTACCTGCGAAGTCGCGGTGATCGCACCGATTTCGAGCGCAGCCGGAACAGCCGCACTCGCCTTGGCGCGCACGGTATCGATGAGGCCGTTCGCGATGTTGTATCCGGCAGACAGCACGATGGCATTGCCGTCGACATTTGCGGCCCCCGCCACATCGAAGCCAAGCGCGCTGCCGCCCTTGATCGCCATGGTGATGGCATCGTTCTTGGGCACGGCGACCATGTAGACGCGGTGGACTGCGTTGGCATTCGCCACCGGCCCGGTGATCGCACCGTCGTTGGTCACGACTTCGCCGGTCGTGCTCGTGCCCTGGTCGATCTGGATATCGAACAGGCCATTGGGCCGGAAGGTAATCGTCGATGCGTCCGCCGCCACGATCACCGCCGAGCCATCGACGTTGATCAAGCCCGAATTGATCACTTGCGGCGCAATGAGCGCGACGTAGGCGTTGTTCGGTCCGGCAGTGATCCGTGCGCCCTTCTGGATTTCAACCCGGCTGCCAGCATTGGCGGGCAAGAACTTGTAGGTGCCTGCATTTCCGAAAACGCCGGTGGCTGCATCGAAGTTCAGATCAGACGTGGTCAGCACGAGATTGCCGACGTTGAAGACGCCCGTCGCAGACACCAGCATGCCGCCGGGGCTGTAGAAGAACACCGTCCCGCCCCGGCTCGCCGCGCCCGTGGCGAGATCGATCAGCTGGGATGTCACTGTCCCATTGAACGTGATCGGGCGGGTCAGATCCTTGGGCAGGATCCGGTTGAGCACCGTCAGCGAAGTCGCGTCCCGGTTGGAAAACAGCGCGCTGGTCCCTGCGGACTGGAAATCGATCGGCCCGCCGCCGCTGGCCGTGTCGCTCGGTGACCAGTTGATCACCACATTGGGCGAGTCCGTCGCAACCGTGGTGGTGCCCGGAGCCACGGAAATGTCGCCCAGACCGGCGACGATCGTCCCAGTCGCGTTGAACGATTGCGCACGGGCCGCCATCGGCGCGGCGGTCAGCATGGCCGCCATGGCCAGCAGGGATGGAGCGCTGGCAAACCTCAGGCGCATCAGCGGCCTCCCCAGGGCACGAGACGGGTGGTGAGCGACACCAGCAGCCTTGGCGCCGGCTTGCGGCCGATGAATCCTGCCCGGTCAAGTGGGACCGCCAGACTGGCATCGAGCCGGAAGCGATTGCCGAGTTCAGCCCGCACCCCGCCGCCAAGCGAACTCAGGCGCTGGGGCTTGCCGGCGCCGCGATCCCACGCCCATGCCGCATCGGCGAAAACAAACGGCTGCACCAACGGCCCGTTGCCGCGACCGATCGAAAGGTGCGGTCCGCGCAGTTCGGTCGACAGACCGACCCCGCTATCGCCGGTGATCGCTCCCGGATCATAACCGCGCCCAACGGTATAGTTTCCCGGCGCAAAGGCTTCGAAACCAAGCACTTTTCGGAAGGCATACTGTCCGCGTGGATGAACCACGAGCGAGAACCGGCCGAGCGCGCGTTCGTACTCGACCTCAGCGCGCACTACGGTTGCCGCTGGCGACGCGTCGAACCGGCTTGTTGGCACCTGGCTGCCACAGGCGACGCCGAGGCAGGAGAGCGAAGCACCAAGACCCGCCAGCCCTTGCCGGACTTCCAGCGATCCATCGATCCGCCAGGCCGGTTCGGCCCGGGTCAGGTCCATCCGGTCAAAGTCGAGCCGGGCCCAGAGCACCCGCAACCGGTCGCGGCTGAGCGGCAGAATAAGGGTCGTATCCTGATCGAGCAGATCGAAGCCGCCGCCCAGCCAGACATCGCCGGCCTGCGAACGGACGAGCGGATAGCGGGCGTAGAGGCTGGCAAGCAGCGTCGTCGCCTGCAGCGGAGCACCGCCGGTTGCCTGCCCCAGATCCGGCCTCGTCCAAGCGTAGGTCAGCGACGCACCGACAAGAAGGCCCTCGCTGCCGGGGCGGAACTCATGGCTGGCCTGCAGGATGCGCTGCTCGCGGAAATCCGAGGTGGTGTAGTAGGAAAGCGTTGTCGCATCGCCTGCACCGGTGATGCCGAAAGCCTGTGCGCGCAACTGGCCGCCCCACCGCCCGGTTGCCGCAGAAGCGAGGTTCTGTACTGAGAAATCGGCGGCAAATGCTTGGCGAAGAACGGTTACTTCACCAAGGAGATCACCCGGAGCCGTTCCGGCCGGGCGGAGCGTGAGCTGCACGTTGTAACCTGGCAGATCGCGCGCCAGCAGCAGATAGCGCTCGGCCTTGTTGCGATCGAAAATGTCGTCCCGGGTCAGCCTGCCGAGATAGGCCATCAACTTGCGTTCGGCCCCGCGTGTCTCCCCCCGCGCGCGGATCGCGGTGATCCGGGCATAGAGCACCTCGAGGCGCACTTCACCGTTCTCGATCCGCTGGACGGGTACCTGCACCGCCGCAAGGTAGCCCTTGCTCCTGAGGATCGTCGCCGCCGCGTCACGGATCTCGCACAGCACCGAAATCGGCTGCGGCGTTCCTGCGAGCGGCTTCCACGCCGCTTCCATCTCGGCCGCTGTCGCGCCCTTGAGCCCGTTGAACGTTACGGCGCTGATCGTCGTGGTGATTTTCGCGAACTGCGGATCGGCAAGCGGGCAGCCCGATCGTTCGATCCCGCCGGACACGGTAAGACGCGGAGCCTGCACCGACGGGGCACGGGTTATGCCGCCCAGTTCATCCCGGCTCGGTCCGGCAATCGATGGTGTACTGACTTGCGCGAGCGCGCTGGAGGGCAGGCCGACCAGCCCGCTCCCGATCGATGCGGCAAAGGCCAACGTGAGCCAGAGACCGCATTGTGGTCCTGCCCTTCGTCTACCGGCCCTCGCACCCTCGTCCGTCATCGAGGCCCCAATCTTCCCTGCTGCGGTCGTCGCGGCCCCACTGTTCTGGTTCAGTTCCGCGTAGCAAGCGGCGAGACTGCGAGTCAAACGCTTTAGGGCATCGCCAAGATGCTGTTTTAAATCCAATTTTTCCCAAGCTGCGCCAAAGCGGAACAATGTTCGGATCGACTCGGCTCGCAGCCCAATATGGCCCGAACACGCCTTCAAAGGCGCATCCGGGCCATCCATCACCCGGAATGAGCCATACCCCCATCGGATCAAAATCGTCCGATAACAGGTCTTTGGATCAGGCTTCTTTTCCATCACACGAAGGTGCTCGCGTGATGGAAGTGCGCCCGGTCAGGCCAGCGTACCGTGGCAGTGCTTGTACTTCTGGCCTGAACCGCACGGACAGGGCGCATTGCGGCTGATGTCCATCCCGGCATAGGGGTCCGTCCCTGCGGGTGCAGGCGCGCCCGAGCCTGCCATCGGCGGCGTGAAGGTACCGAACAGCTGTCCAGTCGGCACCGCACGGGCATCGTCGTCGCCGGTCAACGGGTCGAGATGGCTGGTCAGGAAATCGGGCAGTTCAGGCAGCTGGAAGTCTTCAGGCGGCCCCATGCGGATTTCGCTCGTCATGAGAATGCGGGTCACATCCTCGCGGATCACTTCGAGCATCTTCTCGAACAGACCGAAGGCTTCCTGCTTGTATTCGTTGATCGGCGTCTTTTGCGCATAGGCGCGCAGGAACACCACCTGGCGCAGCGCGTCGAGCGTTGCCAGATGCTCCTTCCAGTGGTGGTCGAGCCGCTCGAGCAGCACCGACTTCTCGAGATTGCGCCACGATGCCGGATCGACGGTTTCCAGCTTGGCCGCCATCTTCGCCTCGGCAAGCGCAGTGATACGCTCCTCGATGGTTTCGGGCTCCAGGCCTTCTTCCTCAAGCCAGGCATCGAGCGGCAATTCAAGACCCAGCACGTGGTCCACGCGCTCTGCGAGGCTGGCAACATTCCACTGCTCGGGATAGGACCCCGGCGGGCAGGCGTCGGCGACGACGGCGTTGATCGTGTCCTGACGCATGTCGAGCACGACATCATCCACCGCCTCGGCGTCCATGATGTCGGCGCGCTGCTCGTAGATCACCTTGCGCTGGTCATTCATCACGTTGTCGTATTCGACAACCTGCTTACGCACGTCGTAGTTGCGCGCCTCGACCTTCTTCTGCGCGGTCTCGATCGCCTTGGAGAGCCAGCGCGACCCGATCGCCTCGCCGTCGGCAAGGTTGGAGTTCATCATGCGGGAAAACAGCGTGTCCGGCCCGAAGATGCGCAGCAGGTCGTCCTCGAGGCAAAGGTAGAACTTCGAGAGACCCGGATCGCCCTGACGGCCCGAACGGCCGCGCAACTGGTTGTCGATGCGGCGGCTTTCGTGCCGTTCCGTGCCGATCACGCAAAGGCCGCCAGCGGCGAGCACCTTGGCCTTTTCCTCGGCGACTTCTGCCTTGATCCGGGCAATCCCCGCCTCGCGCTCCGGCCCCTCGGGCACATCGCGCAGCTCATCCTCGATGCGGAACTCGGAATTGCCGCCGAGCTGGATGTCGGTGCCGCGCCCGGCCATGTTGGTGGCGATCGTCACCGCACCGAGCCGTCCGGCCTGCGCCACGATATGGGCCTCCATCTCGTGGAAGCGCGCATTGAGCACGTTGTGCTTCACACCTTCCTTATTGAGGAATTCAGACAGCATTTCCGACTTTTCAATCGAGACCGTGCCGACGAGCACCGGCTGTCCGCTCTCGTAACGCTCGCGGATCAGCTTCGCGATGGCCTGGAATTTGTCAGCCGTGTTCTTGTAGAACTCGTCTTCCTCGTCACGGCGCTGCACCGGCACGTTGGTCGGAATGGTGACGACGTTCATCTTGTAGATGTCGAAGAATTCCGGCGCCTCGGTGGCGGCGGTGCCGGTCATGCCCGAAAGCTTGGGATACATGCGGAAGTAGTTCTGGAAGGTGATAGAGGCCATCGTCTGGTTCTCGGGCTCGATCTGCACGCCTTCCTTGGCTTCCACCGCCTGGTGCAGACCGTTCGACCAGCGCCGCCCGTCCATCATGCGGCCGGTGAACTCGTCGATGATGACGACCTTGTCGTCCTTCACGATGTAGTCGATGTCACGTTTGAACATGACATTGGCCTTGAGCGCCTGATCAAGGTGGTGGACCACCATGGTATTCTCGACGTCATAGAGGTTCGAGCCGACCAGCAGCCCGGCGTCCTCCAGCCTGCGCTCGACCCACTCGACCCCGTCTTCCGTCAGCGAGATGTTCTTGGTCTTCTCGTCCGCCTCGTAGAGCGAAGGATCGATCTGCTTCACCACCGCATCGACCGAGACATAAAGCTCGCTCTTGTCGTCGGTCGGGCCGGAAATGATCAGCGGCGTGCGCGCTTCGTCGATCAGGATAGAGTCCACCTCATCGACGACGGCGAAATTGAACGGGCGGTGCACCATCTGGCTGCGCTCGTGCTTCATGTTGTCGCGCAGGTAATCGAAGCCGAGCTCGTTGTTGGTGGCGTAGGTGATATCGGCCTCATAGGCCTGCCGTCGCTCGTACTCGTTCATATTGGGCACGATCACGCCGACGGTGAGGCCGAGGAACTTGTGGATCTGGCCCATCCATTCCGCGTCGCGCTTGGCGAGATAGTCGTTGACGGTGACGACGTGGACGCCCTTGCCCTCGATCGCGTTGAGGTAGGAGGCGAGCGTCGCCACGAGCGTCTTGCCCTCGCCCGTGCGCATTTCCGCGATCTCGCCGCGGTGGAGCACGATGCCGCCGATCATCTGCACATCGAAGTGGCGCATGCCCAGCACGCGGCGCGAAGCCTCGCGGCAGGTGGCAAAGGCTTCGGGGAGAATGTCGTCGAGCGTCTTGCCGGCTTCGAGCTGCGCGCGCAGCTTGGCCGTCTGGCCCTGCAGTTCCTCATCGCTGAGCGCCTGCATCTCGGGCTCATAAGCGGCGATGGCGCGCACGATCTTGTCGAGCGACTTGACGTAGCGATCGTTGGACGACCCGAAGATGGCCTTGGCAATGCTGCCGAGCATGGCTGGATTCCTGTTGTGAAATGGGGTGCGCGAAATGGCCGCGCAGGTCAGGCGTCCGCGCGTTGGCGGAGCGGGATTGGTATCGAACGCGGCGCGCTATTCGCGCGGACGGTCCCAGATGCTGATGCTGATCGCGTGGATGAACGCGAGAGCCGGGAGCACCATAGTGCGGATTGTGCGCTGTTCGCACGCAGGCCGCTGTGCCTTGCTGAGACCCGTTTCAGCCTTGCGCTCCTGACTGGCCACGAACACCGTGCCAGCCGCCGCACCCACGACTTCCGAACGCGCAGTAGAAAACCCCACCTCGGAAAGCGAGAGGCCGGAAAGAAGGGCAAGAAGGACGAGCAGGAGCCGCATCATCGGCGCAGATAGGGCGATTTGCCGCGAAGGTCCACCTCCACGGCGAAGAATTATTGCAAGCCGCGCCGCTTGCCACAGCGATTGAAGCGCGCCGCCGCCCGCGCTAGGGCCGCAGCTATGGCCCATGATCGCTCTCCCCTCGCTCAGCCCTTCCCCGCGCTTCCGGCCATCGCCGGTGCCACTCCGCGCATCGCCCGCGCCGGGTACAAGGACTGGGGTCGCTGCGATCTGACGTTCGTGGAGCTGGCCGAGGGCACCGCAGTTGCCGGTGTGTTCACCCGCAATGTCTGCTGCTCGTCAGAAGTCGAACTCGGCCGCCAGAACGTCGCGCAGGGCCGCGCGCGGGCGCTGGTGGTCAATGCCGGCAATTCCAATGCCTTCACCGGATACCGCGGGCGCGAGGCGGTCGAGGCGATCATGGAGCAAGTCGCAGGCCACCTCGGCTGCGCGCGTGAGGAGGTGTTCGTTTCCTCTACCGGCGTGATCGGCGTGCCGCTGCCCAAGGAAAAGGCCCGTGCGGGCATCGAGGCTGCGCTGCGCGCTCAGCCCTGCTCGTGGGAAGAGGCTGCCAACACCATCGGCACCACCGATACGTTCGCCAAGGGCGCGACTGCCACGGCCATGGTCGGCGACGTCAAGGTTACGCTCAGCGCCATCATCAAGGGCTCGGGCATGATCGCGCCCGATATGGCGACGATGTTGGGCTATGTCTTCACCGATGCGGCGGTTGATCCCGCTTTCCTGCAGGCCTGCCTGTCGGATGCCAACCGGCGCACGTTCTCCTGCATCACGGTCGACAGCGACACCTCGACCAGCGACACCGTGCTGGCCTTCGCCACCGGCGCTGCGGGCAATACTCCGCTCGCCTCGGCAGACAGCCCCGGCGCCAATGCCTTTGCCGCCGCGCTCCACGATGTCTGCCGCCAGCTCGCACACCTTGTGGTGCGTGATGGAGAAGGCGCGCAGAAGTTCATCGCAGTCACCGTCAGCGGCGCGGTGAGCGACGAAAGCGCGCGCCGCGTCGGCCTCGCCATTGCCAATTCGCCGCTGGTGAAGACCGCGATTGCTGGCGAGGATGCCAATTGGGGCCGCGTAGTCATGGCGGTCGGCAAGGCGGGCGAACCAGCGGACCGCGACCGCCTCTCGATCGGCTTCGGTGGCACCTGGGCCGCGCGCGAGGGCCAGCCGCTCGCTGATTACGACGAGGCACCCGTCGCCGCGCATCTCAAGGGGCAGGAGATCACCATCGAGGTCGATCTCGGCCTCGGCGAAGGCCGTGCCACCGTGTGGACGTGCGATCTCACTCACGGCTACATCGCGATCAACGCCGATTACCGCTCATGAGCGCTGCACTGGACACCGCCGTTGCCGCGCTGATGCGGCGCGTTGCCGCCGAAGCGATCCTGCCGCGCTATCAGACGCTCGCCGCGCATGAAGTCATCGCCAAGGCGGCAAACGACATGGTGACGATTGCCGATACCGAAGCGGAAGTCATGCTGGCAGAGGGTCTTGCCGCGATCATGCCCGAGGCCGCGATTGTCGGCGAGGAAGCGGTTCATGCCGATCCTGCACTTTCCGCGCGGCTCGATAGCGGGCTGTGCTGGATTATCGATCCGGTGGATGGCACCAACAATTTCGCCGCCGGCAAGCCGCCCTTCGGCATCATTCTTGCGCTTAGCGATGGCGGCGTGACGCAAAGCGGGTGGATTTACGATCCGCTGCAAGACCGGCTATGCATCGCGCATCTGGGCACGGGTGCCCTCGTAAACGGCGAACGCATCACGGCCCGGCCCACCGGCCAGACGCCGCCCATCGCCGCCATCAGCACCGTGTTCCTCGATTCCGCCCAGCGCGCCGCCGTACAGGCTCGGATCGCGCCATGGTACACGCTTGTCGATATCCCGCGCTGCGCGGCCGAACAGTATCCCCGCCTCGTGCTGGGCGTGAACGATATCTCGGTGTTCGAGAGGACCCTACCGTGGGACCACGCGGCCGGCGTGCTCTTCGTCAACGAAGCGGGCGGCATGGCCGCGCGGCCGGACGGCTCACCCTACCGCACCGACCAGCACGGGCAAAAAGGCCTGTTTGCAGCCTCTTCACCCGCGCTGTTCGAAGAGTTTGTGAAGCGCAGCAGCGCCGCCGACTAGGCGCTTACTGCGAGGGATCACGCACCTTGAACGGATCAGTCGGCGCAGGCTGGCTCGGCAGCACGGCGCGCGGCAGTTCCTTGTCGCTGTTGGCGGCCTGCCACAGCATGCCCGCCATGACCACCGCCGCCTGCCGCATGTCGTCGGCGCGCATGTGGTCCACGGTATCGAGGTTGGAGTGGTGGACGCGGCTGTCGTAATCCAGCGGGTCCTGGATGAACTGGTAGCCCGGCAGCCCGATCGCCTGCATGAACACATGGTCGGTGCCGCCGGTCTTGCTCACCACCAGCTTGTCCGCACCCAGCATGTCAAACGGGCTGAGCCATTCCTTGAGCAGCTTTTCAGCGCCGAGATTGCCCTCGCTGTAGATGCCCCGGAACCGGCCCGAGCCGTTGTCCATGTTGAAATAGGCCTTGAGCTGGCTGTATTCCGGCT
The DNA here is from genome assembly GCF_027486195.1 of Novosphingobium sp. Lineage (GTDB taxonomy): Bacteria > Pseudomonadota > Alphaproteobacteria > Sphingomonadales > Sphingomonadaceae > Novosphingobium. The sequence continues at coordinate 61,164 of NZ_JAIXPP010000009.1, read as the reverse complement.
TCGGCGTGATCGGGAAGGCATTGCGCCATGCCGCATAGGAATCGATGCCCTTGAGCGCGGGATCGACCGGGCGGGTCGCAAGGTGCTGCTCGATATAGGCGCGGCTGCCCAGCAGGCCCTGCTCTTCGCCGCTCCACAGCACGAAGCGGATCGTGCGCTTCGGCTTCACGCCGAGCTTGGCAATCAGGCGCGCGGCCTCGAGCACCGTCACGCTGCCCGCGCCGTTGTCATTGGCGCCGTCACCCGCGATCCAGCTGTCGAAATGCGCACCAGCCATGACATAGCCGGCCTTGGGATCGCTGCCGGGGATTTCGGCCACCACGTTCTCTGCGCGCAAGTTGCTTTCGTCGTAGCGGGCCGCCACGGAAATCGCGATCTCAGGCGCTGCGCCCGTCTTGGCGAGGCGCACGAGCCTGCGATAGTCCTCTTGCGCCAGTTCGATCGCCGGAACCGCAAGAGTATCGCCGGGCTGGAAATCATAGCCCTCGCCGTGGATCAGCTTGCCATCGCGGTAGCTCATCTTGACCAGCGCCACTGCGCCCTCGGCCTTGAGGAATGCGGCGAGCTTGCCCAGAAAACGGCGATTGCGGACTTGCAGCGCCGTCGCGTCAGGATCGAACGCCGGTTTGGTATAGGTATCGAGCTCGGCAATCTCTGCGTCGGTATAGCGCTGGAAGACCGGCCCCTTGCTCTCGCTCGTCTGCCCGGGCAGCGAAACCAGCACGATCTTGCCGGCCAGCTTGCCCTTCCACTCGGCAAAGTGCTCCTCGCGCGACATCGGCGCGATCACGACCGACGCGCGCACGGTTCCGGCAGTGGCCGGCGACCAAGCGACCGGTATGGCGGTGAGCGGCAGCACGCGCGGGCTGACCATCGCCACCGAATAGCTGTCGAGATTCCATCCGAGCCCGAAATCGAACGGCTCGACATGGATATTGGCAAGTCCCTGCTTGCGCATCTGCTCCATCGCCCAGCTCTCCGCCTTGCGATGGTTCTCGGAATTGGTGAGGCGCGGCCCTATGCGGTCCATCAGCGCGGAGGCGGTGGTCATCGCCTCGCTGCGGTTCATGCCTTCATCGATGATGCGGGCAATCGCAGCGTTTTCGCCATCAGGCGCGGCCTGTGCGGTCAGCGGCGCGGCAGAAGCAAGCAGGCCGGCCGCAAGCAAAACGGCAAAGCGGCGATCAGGAAGGGTCGGCATCAAGGTGAGGCTCCGGGAGCAGGGGTGCAGACGTACAGTCTTGCACCCCGCTCGCGCCTTGCCAACCCGGTGTCTTAAAGAACGCTCTCCAGCCAGCCCTTGAGCTGGCTCTTCGGCGCGGCACCGAGCTTCTGGGCAACCGGCTTGCCGTCCTTGAACAGCACCATCAGCGGGATCGACTGCACGCCGATCTCGCCGGGAACACCGGTGTTTTCCATGATGTCCATCTTCACGATGGAAACCTTGTCGGCCAATTCTTCTGAAATCTCTTCCAGAGCAGGCGCGATCATCTTGCAGGGGCCGCACCAGTCCGCCCAGAAATCGACGAGAACGGGCTTGTCAGAGCCGAGCACATCGGCGGCGAAGCTGGCATCGGTAACGGCTTTGGTGGCCATATCAGGAAACTCCTTGGGGTTGGTGCGGTATGTAAGCGGTCTGGCGCGCTGCGCAAGAAAACAGCGCTAAAAGCTTTCCTGCGCGGCCTGAAGGGCAGGCTTGTGCGCCGTGATCACCTCGGGCGGGATCACGATCAGCCGGGGCGTGTGCGTGTAAAGCAAAGCGGCTTCCACGCGGCGCCCCGGATAGATCACCTCCAGCGCAGCAACATAGGCAGCCATCTGGCGCAGGCTGGCAAGCGGCACCTCGGCTATGCCCTCCGGCGGGCGGCGGTCGGTCTTGAAATCGACGACGCGAACGTGGGTCTCTGCCAGCAGCAACCGGTCGAGCGTACCGCTTACCACCCGCTCGCCGACGACAGCGGCAATCGGCACTTCCGCGAGCGATCCGGCGCCGAACACTTCGGCCCAGGCAGGTTCGCCCAGCACGCGCAGCGCCGCCGCCGCCATGGCTTCGCGCGCATCGTCGTCGAAATCGGCGGCCATGCGCGAAAGCCACTTTCGCGCGGCCCCCGCGCGGGCTTCAGGGGGCAGTTCCGGCAGGCGTTCGATCAGCTTGTGCAGCAGCGTGCCGCGCCGCGCCGCCATTCGGGCGGCAGGCCCCGGCGGCGAAGGCGGATCGGAGGCTTCGCCCGCCTCGCCCAGCCCAGATGGCGCGAGCGGACGCGGCGGGCGCGGCTCGGTAGGGAGCGGCGCGGCAAGCCAGGCGGGCAGGTCTTGGTCCGGCTCAGCCGGCGGAGGCGCAGCAGCGATTGCCGCCGGGAGCGGGCCGAGCCCGCCCAACTGACGCGAGGCGCCCCAGATCGGATCGTCGCGCCATACACCGTCTTCCTCACCAAACAGCGGCGCAAGCTGCGCGTACCAGCTTTCCGGCGGCGGCTCCTTCGCCTTGCTGCCCAGCGCGCCGCCGATGAACAGCGCTTCCTCGGCACGGGTCATGGCGACATAGAGCAGGCGCCAGTGCTCTTCCCGCTCGTCTGCCGCCGCCTTTTCGGCGGCTTCGCGGACCGGCCCCGCCTGTTCGCCCTTGCGCAAGGGCGGCAGCGGCACCTTGCGCCGCTCGTCCACCACCAGTTCTTCAAGCGCCAGCCCGCGCGGCATGGACTTGTCCGGATCGGCTGCCGCATCAGCCAGGATCACGATCGGCGCCTCCAGGCCTTTCGAGCCATGCACCGTCATCACGCGGACAAGATCGGCCTTCTGGCCCGCCTCCCGTTTCAGCTCGCCATCGCCCGCGTCGAACCACTGCAGGAAGCCGACAAGGCTCGGCGTCTGGCCGCCCGCATAGGCCATGGCGGCATTGATCAGCTCATCGATGGGATCATTGGCTTCCTCGCCGAGCCGCGCCACCAGCTTGCAGCGGCTCTGCCACGGCCCCACCAGCAGCCAGTGCAGCAATTGCGCCGGCGTGCCGAAATCGGCGCGGGCGAGCGCACCGCGCAGCTGCTCCAGCGCCGGATAGGTCGCGGGGCCCTCGGTCTGCCGAAGGTGATCCCACAGACGCACGCCCTTGGCGCGGTAGCCATGCTCCAGCAGCATGTCCTGCGACCAGCCCACCAACGGAGAAACCAGAAGTGAAGCGAGGTTGAGGTCGTCAAGCGGCTGCGCGCAGAAGCGCAATGCGGCGACCAGATCCTTCACCGCCAGCGGCGCGCCGAGCCGCAACCGGTCGACCCCCGCCACCGGCACCCCGCGCGCGTGGAGCCGTGCGACAATGAGGCCCGCCAGCGCCTTGCGCGACCGCACCAGCACCATGATATCGCCTGGTGTCGCCCGGCGCGGACCGCCCTTGTGCAGCGGAAAGTCGGTATCGAGCCAGCGGCGTACCTGCATCGCGATCTGGTCGGCCATCACCCGGTCCGGCCGCGAGAGCCAGGTCTCTGCGCCCTCATCGCCCTCGCCCGGCGGCGCGTCATCGTCGTCGTCAGCCGCGCCGCCGACAGTGTGCCAAAGCGTGACAAGGCCCGGACGCGCCTCGTCCCCGCGATGCACCTCGGGCGCTTCGGGCAGGCCGAACCGATCCGGACCGATCGCGTGGATCGCGCGGTCGACGAAGGCAAGCACCGAAGCCGCCGTGCGATAGGACCGGCCCAGCCCCAGCGGCAGCAGCGCCTTCGCCGGGTCTGCCGTGGCCTCGGCCAGCTCATCAAGCTGCCGCTTCACCCGTTCGCGCGCGGCAGCGAAGTTCTCCGGGCTCGTGCCTTGAAAGCCGAAGATCGCCTGCTTGTAGTCACCGACCACGAACAGCGTGCGGTTCACATCTTCCCGCTGCCCTTCGCCGCTGAAGAAATCGCCGACCAGACCATCGAGCACGATGCGCCATTGCGCGGTGTTGGTATCCTGCGCTTCGTCGACCAGTATGTGATCGAAGCGGCGATCCAGTTTGTAGCGGATCCATTCCGCCGGAGCCTGCTTCGTCAGCAGATCGGCCGCCGCGCGGATCTGGTCATCGAAATCGATGAAGCCCTCGCGCGCCTTCGCCTCGGCCCAGGCCAGCGCAAAGCGCCGGCCCAGCGTGAGCGCGGGATCGAGCCGCGCGGCGAGTGCGACCAGCGCGCGGCGCTCGAACACCGGCTCCAGCGCCGCGATCACACGCGCCTGATAGTCGGCATATGCTGGCTCATGCTTTTCAAGGTTCTTCGACGAGCGCGCGGTGCCAGCCTTGGTCAGGAACTGCCCGGCAAAATCATCGAGCCCGGCCATCCGCGCCGCCGGGCTTGCTTCCAGCCAATCGCGCATGATCGATGCGGCATCAAGGCCGGTTCGTGCCCCCCAGCGCTGGTTGGCCTCCATGCAGACTTCGACGGCGGAAACATCGAATGCCGCGTCGTGCAGCAGAGCGGCGAGCCCCGAACCGTCTTCCTCGGCATCCAGACCCAGCAGCCGGTTGATGCGCTGGCGCAGCGGCGGCTGCCATGCCCCCCGCCCTTCCCACAGCGCGTGGGCCGAGGCGCAGCGCAGCAGGAACGCCGGCACGGCATCCTCGCCCATGCGCAGGCTGAGGTCCTCCAGCGCGGCGAACAGCGCATCGTCGCCCTGCTCCTGCGCGGTGATCAGCAAGTCCGCCAGCACTTCGCGCAGCAGCAGATCGCGGTCGCGGTCCTCCATCGCGCGCGTGCCGGGGACGAGTCCCGCCTCGGCCGGGAACGCACCGAGCAGCCACTGCGAAAACGCATGGATCGTCTCGATCCTAAGGCCACCACCGGGGCAATCGAGCACCGCGGCAAACAGGCTGCGCGCGCGCGCGGTCACCGCCGGACCATAGGACGCGCCGATCGCCCTGAGTTCTGCGGCCAATTCGATTTCCGGCAGCCGCACCCAGCGCGCCAGCACATCATTGACGCGCGTCGCCATTTCGGCGGCGCCCGCCTTGGTAAACGTGAGGCAGAGGATCTGATCCGGCGAGACCCCGTCCTGCAGCAGCAAGCGCAGCACCCGTGCAGACAGGACCTGCGTCTTGCCCGTACCGGCAGAGGCCGATAGCCACACCGTCCGCTCGGGCTGCACGGCAAGGCGCTGGTTGTCCTGAAGCGGATAGACCTTGCTCATGCCGACGTCGCCCCCCGCCCCTGCCACTCTTCGAGCCGCATCAGCTGGTCATAGTCGGTATAGCCGGGCAGATCCGGATTGGGCCGCGCGGTAAAGGGTTCCGAGCCCAAAATCCACTTGTCGATGGCCTCGATCAGGAAGGCCTCCGTCGTCGCCACAAACTCCTCGCGCGGCAGGCCGGTTATCTTGCGACCGCCTGGCACCGGCTCCTCGCAATAGCCGAAGGTGTCCACCTTCTTCTGCAGCGACCAGTATTCGAACCCATGCGCCTTGCCGCCCAGCGCTGCAAACCCGCCGCGCTCGGCGATCAGCGCGACAAGGCCAAGCTGCAGCGCATAGCCTTCCTGCACCATCTTGCCCGATGGCGGCTTGCCCGTCTTGTAATCGACCACCGCCAACGTGCCATCGGCGAGGCGGTCGATCCGGTCTGCCCGGCCATGGATCGTCACGCCCTTGATCTCGGTCGCACCGGTCTTCTCCCACAGCACCGGCTGCCGGCCCTGCACGGCGAGTTCGGCGTTGTGGTCCTCCACCCATTGCAGCGCCGCCAGCAGCCTGGGCCGCCACAGCCCGCGCATGAAGGGGTGTGCGCTCAGGTCGGCCAGAGTGCGCTCGGCCAGCGGCAAGAGTTCGCCGCGCGTGCTGCCGCCATCGTGCCACTGCTGCAGCACCGCGTGCACCACCGTGCCGCGCCACGCCGCTGTCGGCGCGGCATCGAGCGGATCGAGCCTGCGCAGGCCCATGATCGCCTGAGCATAGAACTGGTAGGGATCGCCCCGCAGCCGGTCGAGCGCGGTCGAGGCGATGCTGACACGGCGCTGCTCCGCGCTCGGCATGGGCTCGGGCTGCGGATAAGCTGACGCAGCCGGAGCCTTGTCGAGCGCGCGGGCAATGCGCACCGCTTCCGTCTCGCGCTCCAGCTCACGCCCCAGCATCGCGCGGAAGCGCAGCAGGAAGCGCGAGGGGATTACCGGCCCGGACGCGTCGCGCGCCGCATGGCTCAGCACGACTTCCGGCGCGCCCAGCGCTGCGGCCAGATCATGCGCAGCAAGCCCGATGCGGAAGTCGGCGCCGGGAATGCCCAGCGCGCGCATCACCGGGGGTGCCAGCAGGGGATCGGGCGCGGGCGCAGCGGGCCATTTGCCCTCGGTCATCCCGGCGCAGATCACCAACTCGGCCCGGCTCATCCGCGCTTCGAGCAAGCCGTAAATGGAAAGGCGCGGATGGCCGCCATAGGGAGGGCGCACTGCGATCTCGGCAAGCGCATCGCTTAGCAGTGCGTGCAGATCGGCTGGCTCCACCGGCAGCGGGATGCCTTGCGCCGCCTCGCGCCATTGTTCGATGAAAGCTGCCAGCGCGCGCCCGTCGGCCTCACCCCAGATCGCCGCACCGCACAGGGCCTCTGCCACTTCGGCCAAGGTATCGAGCCCAAGAGCCAGCGAAGGCGGCACCGCATCGTCCGTCAGCGGCGCCAGAATGGCCGCTACCTCGTCCCACCATGCAGCAAGGCCGGGGTAGGCCTTCTCTCTCGCTGCCACGGCGCTGCGCACAGCCTCCAGTCCCGGCCCCGGACGCGGCCCGCGCAGCGCGAGATCGAGCTGTCGCACACGCTCCAGCCACGCCGCGCGCTCTTCGCCGCGCCGCACCAGCGGATGGCCCAGCAGCGCCAGCAGCGGCACCGGGGCCGCAGCGGTCGCGGCAATCTCGGCGAGCTGGAGCAGCAGCCGCCCCGCCGGCATTTGCGATAGTGGCCGGCCCGCCGTGTCGTCTGCCGCGATCCCCCAGCGCTCCAGATGCGCGACGAGCCGCTGCGCCAGATCGCGGTCCGGCGTGATCACCGCCACGCGCTTTTCCGGCTCGGCCAAGGCCTGCCGCACCATCACCGCAACCGCTTGCGCCTCTTCTTCCGGGTGTGCGGTCTCCATCAGGCGCACGCCCGAAAGCCGCCGGGCTTCCGCGGGCAGCTCGGCCCAGACCGTGCTCGCCTCGGGCGGCAGGAACAGGTTCGAGATTGCCCGGCTGCGCGCAGGTGGCGCGGCCGCCGGACCGGAGCGGTGCCACGCCTGCACTTCCCCGCGCGCAATTCCCATGCGCGCCAGCAGGAGCTTGAGGTGATATTGCGGATGCGTCGTCACATCGCCGCGCGCGAAGACGGGCGCATCGGGCCGCTCGGTATTGCCCGCTACGCCCAGCGCGTCCCAGACTGCATCAGGCAATGCCAGATCGAGATCGGGCAGGATCACCGCGCCTTGCGGCAATTCCGAAACCACCCGTAGCAATCGCGCGACCGCAGGCGCTGCCGATGTCACGCCCGCAGCCACAACCGGAAAAGGCGGTGGCTCACGCCGCCAACGCTCGGCCACATGTGCCAGCAGGCGGCCCCGCCGCACCGGCGCATCGATCTCACCGCGCTCCTCGCACCGGGCCTGCCAATGCGCCAGAATGCGGGCGAATTGCGCAGTCCCTCGCCGCCAGTGCTCCGCCAGTTCGCCGACCAGCCCGACCACTTCAGGGTCGAGCAGCGCCTCCAGCGCGACATCCTCGACCGCGAGCCTGTCCATCGCCTGTGCCAGCGAACGCGCCTGCCGCAAGAGCCCCGGCGCGGATGTTGCGCGCGTATCGGGATCGCTGCGGAGCATGTCTGCCAGCGCCAGCAGCCGCGCGGTGGGATCGGCCGCCGGTGGCAGGTCGGCGCCCTCACCCAGCGGATCGAGCAGCGGCCCCAGCGTCTCGTCGAGATCGAGATCGCCCACCACTGCCATGCGCGGGAGCAGGAGGCCGCCAGCGCCGCCTTCTGCGCCGCTCGCACGGATGAAAGCCTCGGTCACGATGCGCACGGCGCGGCGGGTTGGCAGCAGCAGAGTCAGCCGCGCCAAGCCGAAGCCTTCCTCGCGATAACGGGGGATGAGCCCCGCCACGAGTGCGTCGGCAAAGCCGCGGTGCGCGGCAATCGAATAGACGCCGGGCCCTCGCTCAGCCACGCTGCAAGGCGGCCTCGGTCGGCGCGATCATCTCGGGCGCGCCGACTTCGAACCAGAGGCCGTTGTGCGAAATGCCATAGAGCCGCCCTTCCGCGATGGCGCGGTCCCACAACACACCGGTGGAAAAGGCCCCCTGCGGGGCATCGCGCAGCAAGCGCTGCGAGACGATCTGAATGCCCGTATAGATGAACGGCGCCACCCGGCCGGGCTTGCGGCGGCTGATTCGGCCCAAGGGATCAAGGTGGAAATCACCGCGCCCCGTATAGTTGAATGCCCGCGCGTGGCTGACGAGCAGCAGCAGCGCGTCCATCTGCGCCGGATCCCACGCCGCGCTCAAGGCCGCAAACACGTTCTGCGGCCCATCAAGCCAAACGTTGTCGCTATTGAGGCAGAAGAACGGATCGGCAGCGATCAGCGGCAGCGCCTTGACCATGCCGCCGCCCGTCTCGAGCAGCGCCTCGCGCTCGTCCGAAACGGCGAAGGCAGGCGCGCTGCGCTGGGCAAGATGCGCCTCGATCTGCCCGGGCAGGTAATGCACGTTGACCACCGCGCGCGAAACTCCCGCTTCGACCAGCTTGTCGAGGCTGTGGTCGATCAGGGCACGACCATTGACGCGAACCAGCGGTTTGGGCCGGGTGGCAGTCAGCGGACGCATCCGTTTGCCGATTCCGGCTGCGAGCACCATCGCGACATCGCTGGCCAAAGAACGATCGAGCTTCGTCATGCCGGGAATGTCCCGCCAAGCCGCTTCGCCGGGTCGCGCAGGTCCGCCGGCACGTTGGCATCGAACCAGCGCGCAACAGGGGCCAGCACCGGATGCGCCAGATCACGCTCCAGCAGGCCCCATACGCGCGGGATGTAATCGAGGTAGCGCGGCTTTCCATCGCGCCGCCACAACCGTACGAAAATGCCCACGATCTTTGCATTGCGCTGTGCGCCGAGCCGCGCATAGTCCTCAGCAAAATGGGCGTCCGCGCCGCTTACCGCGATATAGTGGTCGAGCATGGCCTGCTCGATTGCCGGATCGACATCGCGCCGGGCATCCTGCAGCAACGATACGAGATCGTAGGCCGCGTGTCCGACCAGCGCGTCTTGGAAATCGAGCAGGCCCTGCTTGTCGATCCCGCCATGAAGCATGATGTTCTCGGCATGATAGTCGCGCAGCACCGTCACACCCGGACGCTGGCGCGATAACAGCGGGCCGAGCACTTGCTCCCACGCCTGCGTCCAACCGGCATGATCGACGCCAAGCCCCTGCACCGGGCAATACCATTCGACGAACAACCGCGCCTCGCGCTGGTACTCGGCAAGCGAGTAGAGCGTGAATGGCCCGGGCGGCAGGCGGTGTAATTGCAGCAGCGCATCGACCGCATGAGTGTAGACCTCGCGCTCGTCCTGCGGCCAGGCATCGACGTATTCGCGCATGCGCACTTCGCCGAAATCCTGCAGCAGCACGAATCCCTTTGCCGCATCCTCGGCAAAGATCTGCGGCGCGCGCATGCCGTTGGCGTCAAGCCAGCGCGCGGCACGCAGAAACGGTTCGGGATCCTCACCCGGCGGCGGCGCATGCATAAGCATGGCGGTCGCGCCGGGACGTCGCAGACGGAAATAGCGCCGCGCCGAAGCATCGCCGGGGATCGGCTCGACCACGGCAGTGCCCCAGCCAGCGGCGGCAAGAAACGGGTGCGCGCCCTCGGGAAGAGCGCTTTCAGGGGCCTGCATTGCAGTGGAGGTCACGTCCATCCTCTGCGCTCTAGCCAATCCGGCCCCGCCTCGACAATGGCGACGCGCTCGTTTTCAAGGATTTCCAGCCTTATCGACAAACACGCCGGTTCATGCGCGAAACCGCCGGCGTGTTCAGGCCATTCCGCGATCAGCACGGCATCGGCGCGGTAGTCGTCGAGGCCGAGTTCGGCTGCCTCCTCGGGGTCTTCAAGCCGGTAGAAATCGGCATGGACCACGCGCATCCGCAGCGCCGGGGGATCATAAACCTCGATGATCGCGAAGCTGGGGCTGGGCACTTCGCTCTGGTAGCCAAGCGCCGCAATAATCGCGCGCGCAAGCGTTGTCTTGCCCGCGCCGAGCCCGCCGCTGAGCGCGATCACATCGCCGGGATGCAGCAGCGTGGCAATCCGGCGGGCGAGTGCGTCGGTCGCGGAAAGGTCCGGGAGCGGTATGATCATGGCCAGAACTCCTTCACGGCCCAAATTCCCTCATGGTCCAAATTCTCTTATGGTAACGTCACCACGGCGCTGGTTCCCTCACCCTTTTCAGAAAGCAGTTCGAACGAACCGCCATGCGCGGCGACAAGCTGGCGAACGAGTGGCAGGCCGACCCCGCCGCGCCGCTCGACCGAACGACCGTCAGCGCTGATCTTGAGTCCTTCGAGCGCGCGGGCAAGTTGCGCCGGGTCCATCCCCTGCCCATTGTCGGAGACGACCACCTGCAGCGCACCTTTCCCGGCCTTGCCGCCCTTTCGGCGCGAGGCTTCGACAAGAATGCGCCCGCCCTTTGGGGTCGCGGTGATCGCATTGTCGATCAGCTGGCCGAACAGCCGCCGCAGTCGCTTGCGGTCACCGGTTGCGCTGCCGATGGCGGCACTCCCCCGCAAGTCGAGCGTGATCCCGGCCTCGGTCAGCCGCTCCGCCCGCTCGCGCACCACATCGCCCAGCAGCGGAAACAGATCGACCGGCTCGGCCGCCAGCGGCAGCGTACCCGCCTCGCTCTGCGAAAGATCGAGCACATTCTCGATCTGCTCGCCAAGCCGCTCGACCGACGTGAGGATTGCACTCACGTACTCCTGCGCCTGCGGGGTGAGGTCGCCTGCGATCCCGCTCTGCAGCAGTTCGGCAAACCCGCCGATCGAGGTGAGCGGGGTGCGGAATTCATAGCTCATGTTGGCGATGAAGCGCGTCTTGACTGCATCCGCTTCGACCAGCGCCGCATTGCGTTCGCGCAGCGCCGCCTCGGCCTTCTCGGAATCGGTTATGTCGAGCACGGTGAGCAGCCCGTTGCCATCGGGCAGCGGCACGCCCGCGATCGCGAACGAGCGTCCATCGGCGAGCAGGATGCGCCCGCTCTGCTGCTTGCGCTCCAGCGATGCGGACTGGATCACCTGGCCAATCGTGCTCACTTGCGCGGGGCGCTTGAGCATCTTGGCCATCCGGCTGAGCAGCGCATCGGCGCGCGGATGCGTGGCGAGAAATTCCTCCTCCAGCCCCATTTCGCTCGCAAAGCGCCGGTTCCACAGCTGCAGGCGGCCATCGGGGCCGAACACCGCCAGCGATTCAAACAGATTGTCGAAGGTTGCCGTGCGCGTGCGCAGCAAGGTATCGCGGGTCGCGGAAAGCTGGAGCTGCTCGGTGCGATCCTCGAAGATCATGAGGAGGCCGCCGTCCGGCATCGGCTGACCGATCACGCGCAGATGAGTGCCGTCGCCGAGGTGCCATGATTCCTCCCGCGGCTCGCGCGAAAGGAACCAGCCCTGCCGCTCGCGCCGCCATTCCGGAAAGTCGCGCACTTCGGGCAGGCGCGCGCTGTCGCGCATGCGGTCGAGCACGCGGTCGAACGGCGGCGTATCGACCACCCAGGCCTGCGGCACGCTGAAGATGCGCAGGAACGGCTGGTTGGCGAAGACCAGATTGCGCTTCTCGTCGAACTGCGCGATCCCCGCCGAGAGCGTATCGAGCATCTCGCGCTGCGCTTCGCGGAAGCGGCGGAACTGGCGCTGCAACTCCTCCATTTCCTCGGTATCGACCGCATAGCCGGCAACCCCGTCGTCGCCCAACGGGAGATCCGAAACGCGGATCGACCGGCGCTGCCCGCCGATGGTCGCCGAGACCACCCGCTCGACGGCGAGGCGGCGGTTGAAGACCTGCTGGGCGATCTTGGCCGCGCTCACCCCATCGATCGGCTCGATCAGTTCGGTTCCTGCGGAGACCACATCCGCCGCGCTGGAGGCCCCGACTGCCTTGACATAGGCGCTGTTGACGAGCCGCAGCGCCATGTCCGGTCCGCGGAACCACATCGGCAGCGGTGCCGCCTCGATCAGGCCTGCCAGCGCGGAAAAATCGGCCCGCGCAGAGGCGGCCTCGGCGCGCAACCGGCGCAGCTCTGCCACGCTTTCGGTAAAGTCGAAGAACCACACCAGCGCCGCGCCGCCCGGGGAGACCTGCGGATCGGCGAGATGGCCCCGCGCACCAAGGCTGCGCTTGCCGCCGCGCGGGCTCAGCGCCAGCTCGAATGGCGCGCCGGTCTTTTGCGCCTTGCGCACCGCATCGCTGAGCTGCGAGAGCTGAACTTCGTCGAGCCCCACTTCACCGGCATCCAGTTCGCTGAGGAAACCGGGCACTGCGTCGAGGCCGAGCCAGCTCGCAAGCCGCGAGGGCCCCTCGATTCGTCCGTCCGCCCGCACAAGCAGGGGCAGCGCGGGCGCTTCCTCGATCATGCGCGAAAGCCGGCGGGCCAGCCGCTGCGTCGCTTCGGCCCGGGCGAGGCGCGCGCGGGCAGACAGCACCGCCCACGCGGCTCCCAGCGTCCAGGCCGCAAGGACAAGCGCAACAAGAACAAGGGCAAACGGCGGCAGGACCATCCCTGCTTGGCTAGGGTGCGGCGCGGCAAATTACAATGTCAGGCAGGCCACAAGCTGTGGGGTGGGCGCACGAAAAAGGCCCGCGCATCAGCGCGGGCCTCGTTCCGTCCAGTGGAGGCCGCAGACCTCCAGCGAAGCTTAGTAGCGATAGTGGTCCGGCTTGAACGGGCCCTGCTCAGGCACGCCGATGTAGGCCGCCTGCTTTTCGCTCAGCTTCGAGAGCTGCACGCCAAGCTTGGCGAGGTGCAGCGCCGCGACCTTCTCGTCGAGGTGCTTGGGCAGCACGTACACGTCGTTCTTGTACTGCTCGGGGTTGGTGAACAGTTCGATCTGCGCCAGCGTCTGGTTGGTGAAGCTCGCGCTCATCACGAAGCTGGGGTGGCCGGTGGCGCAGCCCAGGTTCACCAGGCGGCCCTTGGCGAGAATGATGATCTGCTTGCCGTCCGGGAACTCGACGAGGTCAGTGCCCGGCTTCACTTCGGTCCACTTGTAGTTGTCGAGCGCCGCAATCTGGATCTCGCTGTCGAAGTGGCCGATGTTGCACACGATCGACATCGGCTTCATCGCCTTCATGTGATCGGCGGTGATCACATCCTCGTTGCCGGTTGCGGTCACGAAGATGTCGCAGCGCTTGACCGCCTCGTCCATCGTCACGACTTCATAGCCTTCCATCGCCGCCTGCAGCGCGCAGATCGGATCGATTTCGGTGACCATGACACGCGCGCCGCCGTTGCGGAGCGAAGCGGCCGAACCCTTGCCGACATCGCCGAAGCCGGCAACGCAGGCGACCTTGCCGGCGAGCATGGCATCGGTGGCGCGGCGGATCGCGTCGACCAGCGATTCCTTGCAGCCATAAAGGTTGTCGAACTTCGACTTGGTCACCGAATCGTTCACGTTGATCGCGGGGAACGGCAGCTTGCCTTCCTTGGCGATCTGATAGAGCCGGTGGACGCCCGTGGTGGTCTCTTCCGAGACGCCCTTGATGTTCTTGACCGTCTCGGTCAGGTAGCCCGGCTTCGCCTTGAGGAAGGCCTTGAGCGCGCGGACGAACTCGATCTCTTCGGCGTTGCTCGGCTCGAACAGCGTCTCGCCAGCCTCAACGCGGGCGCCCCACAGCGCGAACATGGTGGCATCGCCGCCATCGTCGAGGATCATATTGGCAGTCTGGCCCGGGGTTTCGGCGTCCCAAGTGAAGATCGAACCGACATAGTCCCAGTACTCGGCGAGGCTCTCGCCCTTGATCGCGAAGACCGGCACGCCCGACGCGGCAATCGCGGCGGCGGCGTGGTCCTGCGTCGAGAAGATGTTGCAAGTCGCCCAGCGCACTTCGGCGCCGAGCGCAGTCAGCGTCTCGATCAGCACGGCGGTCTGGATCGTCATGTGGAGCGAGCCGGTAATGCGCGCGCCCTTGAGCGGCTGCGACGCGCCGAACTCCTCGCGCAGGGCCATGAGGCCGGGCATTTCGGTCTCGGCAATCCTGATTTCGGCGCGCCCGAAATCGGCAAGGCCGATATCGGCGATCACATAGTCTTTCCGGGCGTCAAGCACGCTGGCCACGAGGCAGTCTCCAAGATTGCAGATCAAACGAAAAAGCCCGCCAAGACGATGGCAGGATTGCCACTCTCTTAGCGGGCCTCTCACCAATGCGCAATGGGGATATAAAGAAGTCTTTATATCACCTTCGGGCGGTACCTGATCGTATTCGCCGGATGGGATGCTCGGCCACCTGCGCCAACTCCTCGCCGCCATATTCCGCAAGCGCCGCGGTGATCGGCGCAAGGCTGTCCAGCCGCATGTCCCAAAATTGCCCACAAAGCCTCCCGACTTCGGGAACCGGAAGCGCGCTCGGGATTCACCCGTCCTTCAAGACTCGCGGCGAAGCGGACTTACCATCCCGGCGGCGGTTGCGCTGTCACATACCGGGCCTATATCGGCCCATGCGCATCAACGCACAGATCAACACAACAAAGAGGATCCTTGCCCATGACGATTGCGGTTGGAGACAAGCTGCCTGACGTGAAGCTGGTGAAAGCCACTGCCGATGGCATCGATGCGGTGCAGTCCGCTGAATACTTTGCCGGCAAGCGCGTTGCGCTGTTCTCGGTCCCCGGCGCCTTCACCCCCACCTGCTCGGCCAAGCACCTGCCCGGCTTTGTGCAGAAGGCCGACGAGATCCGCGCCAAGGGCATCGACGAGATCGCCTGCACCGCCGTGAACGATCCCTTCGTGATGAAGGCCTGGGGCGCCGCCGCCGGTTCGGCCGACGTCACCATGCTGGCGGATGGCAACGGCGATTTCGCCAAGGCGCTCGGCCTCACGATGGATGGCACCGGCTTCGGCCTCGGCATTCGCGGCCAGCGGTTCGCCATGGTCGTCAACGATGGCACAGTCGAGCAGATCCATGTCGAAGCGCCGGGCGACTTCAAGGTTTCCTCGGCCGAGTATGTGCTCGAGAACCTGTGACGTAATAAATCGTAATACTCATGCCGCAGTGCAGCGCATACGGCGCGGCACTGCGGCATGAACTGGCCCTAAAGCGCCGATGCTACGGGCTTGACGACCGTCAAATATTTGCCATCCTCCCGCTCGCTGCACCGCACCATGGGGACGCGTGATGGACGGTATTCGAGTCGGAAAACGGATTGTTGGCACCCAGTCGCCGGTAACGATCGGGTGGGACAACATTCCCAAGGTCGAGGGCGGGCCGTTCAAGCGCCTGTTCTTCACCTGGTTTCAGCCCGCCGTCTTCTTCGGGATGATCGCTTTCTGGTACTATGCGCCGAATTCCATCGCGAAGGCATCGACCGCGATCGGTATCGGGATCGGCTTCCGCGTAATCCTGCAGATCCTCGAACTCACCAACCCGCGCCACAAGAGCTGGCAGATCACCTGGAAAGAACTGGCGACCGACCTGTTCTATGTCGGCGTATCGGCCACCATGGTGAATCTTGCGGAAAACTACATCGGCAGCGATGTCGCGATCGAGGCGATCCAGGGCGGCCTGCATCTTGAAAAATTCGCGTGGTTTACGGGATTGCCGCTGC
Organism: Novosphingobium sp.; assembly: GCF_027486195.1. Lineage (GTDB taxonomy): Bacteria > Pseudomonadota > Alphaproteobacteria > Sphingomonadales > Sphingomonadaceae > Novosphingobium. The sequence goes on along the minus strand of NZ_JAIXPP010000009.1, from coordinate 45,403 downwards.
TTTTGCAGGCTTTCCTGATCATCTTCATCTTCGATTTCGGCCAGTACTGGATGCATCGCGGGATGCACAACTGGTACCCGCTGTGGCTGCCGCACTCGGTGCACCACTACATCACCCAGCTCAACGTTCATAAAGGCGCGGTGGGCAATCCGGTGGAGCTGTTCCTGATCGGGCTCGGCATCGGCGGCCTGTTCGATTTCCTGCCGCGCGCGTTCTTGCTGGCGGGTGCCATCGGCATGTCGGTGGGCGCCTACCAGCACATCAATGTGCGCTTCAACAGCCCGCGCTGGTGGCGCTGGACGTTCAACACCACCGAGCATCACAGCCTGCATCATTCGCAGGACTTTGAATCGACCCGCAGCAACTACGCCAACACCTTCATCTTCATCGACCGCATGTTCGGCACCTGCATCGATGGTGAGGCAGAGCTGCTCGGCATGGAAGGCGGCCGCCGCATGTCGATCCGCGAGCAGATGCTCTATCCGTTCACCGAAGGGTTGAAAGCGTGGAAGGAGCGCAGATCGCGCGAGCCGTTCTTCGTGGATCACACTGCGGTCCCGGCGGAATAGCACGTGGCATCGCTCGGCGTATCGGGGATGGAAGCCCGCCCCTCCCCTGCCGAAAAGGCCTCGCTCCGGCGGCTGCTCACATGGATCTGGCAGATCCGCGGCGAAGTTCCGCTTCCCGCCGGCCAGAGCGCGGAAGAGGCGTTCGCGCGGCTCGATCCGCTCTTCGCCCATGCTGGAACCACCCACGCCCGCATGGGTGAAACGCTTCGGGTGACCAAGAAGCATCAACTGGCGCAGGATCCGCTGTCGATCGTCGATTCCGGCACGCTGCGGATCGAGGCAGCGGGCGAAGGCGCTGTGCTGCGCTACCATCTCGTCAGCCGTGCGCTGCTCTATTGCTTCCTTGCCCCGCTGCTGTTCCTCGCGGTTGGCCAGCTCACGGTTTTCCTCGGCACGCTCGAAAAGCCCAAGACCGAGGAAAAGGGGAAGAAGGACGACGCCAAGAAGGACAAGAAGGGCGAGATCCAGCTCAACCCGGTCGACAAGTTCCTCGGCGCGCCCGCTCCCGAAAAGCCCAAGGATGAGAAGAAGCACGCCGCGAAGGGCGCCGGGGACAAGAAAAAGGACGGGGATGAGGAGAAGAAGGGCTTCTCGCCCACGCCTGCCTATGTCTTTGCCAGCATCTTCGCAGCCCTCTGGCTGCTCGGCCGGGTGCTTGAACCATGGCTGATCAAGCGGCTGTTCAAGCGCAGCCTCGCGGACTGAGCCGCCGGGCACACGATGTGCCCGGCGGGTTCAACCATCACGGCAGATCGAAGCGATCCGCGTTCATCACCTTGGTCCAGACCTTCACGAAATCGCGCAGGAACTTCGCGTTGCCGCCCGCTTCGGCATAGACTTCCGCCACCGCGCGCAGCTGGCTGTTCGATCCGAACACCGAATCGGCCCGGCTCGCCCGCCAATTCACTTCGCCGGTCGCGCGGTCGCGGCCAGTGAAGAGCTCCTCGCCGCTGCCTTCCACCGCGCTCCACACAGTGCCCATGTCGAGCAGATTGACGAAGAAGTCGTTGCTCAGCACGCCCACCCGGTCGGTGAACACCCCAAGGTCGCTGCCACCCTGGTTTGCACCCAGCACCCGCAGACCCGCCACGAGCACGGCCATTTCCGACGCCGACAGACCCAGCAGCGAAGCCCGGTCGATCAGCAGTTCCTCCGTCTTCACCGAGTGCTTTGCCGCGAGGTAGTTGCGGAAGCCATCGGCGCGTGGCTCCAGCACTGCAAAGCTTGCCGCATCGGTCCATTCAGCGCTCGCGTCGCCGCGTCCGCCGGTGAAGGGCACCGCACCATCGAAACCGCCTGCCCTCGCCGCCGCTTCGACAGCGGCCGTGCCGGCCAGCACGATGGCATCGGCCAACGAGAGGTTCCCGCGAAGGCTATCAATCACGCCGAGGACCTGGGCGAGTTCTGCGGGATCGTTCACCGCCCAGTCCTTTTGCGGGGCCAGGCGGATGCGCGCGCCGTTGGCGCCGCCGCGGTGATCGGTGCGGCGATAGGTCGAAGCCGAAGCCCAGGCCGCCTTGATCAGCGCCGCAGGTGCCAGGCCCGATGCAAGGATCGCTTGCCTGAACGCCGCGATCTCGCCTTCAAGCGGCATCCGGCCAGCCGGCACCGGATCCTGCCAGATCAGATCTTCCGCCGGGACTTCGGGGCCAAGGTAGCGCGCCTTTGGCCCCATGTCGCGGTGGGTCAGCTTGAACCAGGCCCGCGCGAAGGCATCCTTGAACGCTTCGTGATCGTGGCGGAACCGCTCGGCAATCGCGCGGAACTCGGGGTCCATCTTGAGCGCCATATCGGCGGTCGTCATCATCGTCGGCACGCGCCGCGCCGGATCATCCGCCGCCGGCGCCATGTCCTCCTCGCGCTGGTCAACCGGCTGCCACTGGTGCGCACCTGCGGGCGAGCGGACCAGTTCGTAGTCATAGTCGAGCAGCAGGCGGAAGTAGTTGCCCGACCATTCCGTCGGCGTGTTGACCCACGCGCCCTCGATGCCGCTGGTAATCGCATCGCCGCCGACGCCGCTGCCGTGGGTGCTCAGCCAACCGAACCCTTGCGCGGTGATGTCCGCCGCTTCCGGAGCCGGGCCGACCAGCGCGGCATCACCTGCGCCGTGGGCCTTGCCGAAGGTGTGGCCGCCCGCGGTGAGTGCGGCGGTTTCTTCCAGATCCATCGCCATGCGCGCGAACGTGATCTTGATGTCGCGCGCGGACGCCAGCGGATCGGGCACCCCGCCCGGTCCTTCGGGGTTCACATAGATCAGCCCCATCTGGATCGCAGCGAGCGGTTCTTCGAGCTCCGTGCCCTTGTCAGGCTGGATGCGCGTTTCGGCGGAATCGACCCACTTCGATTCCTGCCCCCAGTAGATGTCGCGCTCGGGCTCGTAGACGTCGGCCCGGCCGCCGCCGAAGCCGAACACCGGCCCGCCCATCGATTCGATCGCGACATTGCCCGCGAGCACGAAAAGGTCCGCCCACGAGATGTGCTTCCCGTACTTCCGCTTGATCGGCCAGAGCAGCCGCCGCGCCTTGTCGAGGTTGCCATTGTCGGGCCAGGAATTGAGCGGGGCAAACCGCTGCTGCCCGCTATTGGCGCCGCCGCGCCCGTCAGCGGTGCGATAGGTGCCCGCCGCGTGCCACGCCATGCGGATGAAGAACGGGCCGTAGTGCCCATAATCCGCCGGCCACCATGGCTGGCTATCGGTCATCAACGCGGTGAGATCGGCCTTGAGCGCTGCGTAGTCGAGCGCCTTGAAGGCTTCGGCATAATCGAAGCCGGGATCGGTCGGATCGGGCGAAACGCCGCCCTGATGGAGAATATCGACCGGCAGCGCCTCGGGCCACCAGTCCTTGTTGGTACGGCCCAGAAGGGCGCGCGCGGCGTCCTTGTGGACTGGGCAACCGCCCGCTGCATCGCCGGTCTGCATGTTCATGGTGAATGACTCCATCGCGTATTCGATGGAACAAAACTACGCCTACACGCTTTCAGCCGGAAGCGAGTAAAGTTCATCGCAGTAATCGGGTTTTGCTATCAAAACTCGCACAATGATCGATGCAATTTCAGAGTAACCGGCCCCTCAGAACGACAGGCGCACCCGCGCGACAACCCGGTCACCTGCGCCAGATGGATCGGCAAACGGACCAGCGGCAGCCCCGCCCGCCGCAATCGTCGTCCCGACATACTCGAGCCCAAGGCTCAGCGGGTAGCGCGCATACTCTGCGCCAAGCTTCCAGTCGGTGTAGTCACCCGCGGGACGGAGCCGCGCAGCACGGGGACCATGCCCGCCCCCCGCCGTATGGCCGATGCTCGCCAACAGAGTTATGGGCATGCCGGGAAGGCCCGCATCCGCACCGGCACGCAGATGCAGGTTGTCGCCGCCGATCGTGCTCTGATGCGGCGCATACCACGCAGTCGCGGCAAGGCGCAGCGGACCAAGCCCGTACCGGACGCCCAGGACCAGTTCGCCGAAGTCCATGCTCTGGGATGCGCCGGCAAAGACATGGCCCACCGCCTCGGTGCGGAGAATGACCGGACCGAGCGTCCAGTCGCGGCCGATGGCCACATCTGCCACGAGATCCGCGCCCGCATGACGCGGCGCGCGTCGCAACGTGGCCAGCCGCAGCGATGTATCCATGGCGCCAAGATCAAGCCGCGCATCGGCAGAGGCCGAGGCCCGGCCGCCGCTCCAGCTGATGCCGGCGCGCACATCATCGCTGGCCGCTTCCGCTCCGGCCTCAAGCGGTTGCGCCCATGCCGCACCGGCTGGCAGAAGCATGATAGCTCCGGCCAGCCTCAGCATTATCCGGACTGTCACGGCCCCGGCTCTAGCCCTCGCGCGGCGTCCCCCGCATCCTGTCTGCCTCGGCCAGCGCCATCAGCGCGGCGTGAAGGTCGTCGCGGTGCTTCGCCGCGAAGCGCTCTGCCGCATGATCGCGCTGCGGGCACCAGCCTGGCACGGACCCCTTCACCACATCGGATTGCGCCAGCGTTCGCCGCGCCTCCTGCCCGGAACCGAGCCGTGCCTGCCGCTTCACCACCAGCGAGACCGTCCAGCGGCAGCGCAGTGTCTCCGGTCGTCCGCCGACACTCACGCTGCCGACCTGCTGCAGCGAAACCCGGCTCGTGCCCGAATAGTCCGCCGCGATCGTGCCCACGGGATGATCGATGATGGTCTTGTGTTCCATGGCCAGCGCCGGAGCACCCGGCGCCAGAGTTGCCGCCGCTGCGGCGGCAAGCGTGCATCGTCTCATTGTCCTGTCTCCTGCCTTGGCCCGGTTATGGCCGGGTCCAAACGAAAGATGGGCATGGTCCGATGTGCAGAAAGCGACTGCTTGGTAATATTTGATTGCTGTGCGCCAGTCAGGCCGGCGCGAGCAGCGGCTCCAGGAAGCCGATCACGCGCGCCTCAAGATCGATGCGGTGGTCGGACCAGCCGTGATCGGTGGCGACATGGGCGGCCTGGACCCTGGTGCCACCCGCCTTGCGCACGGCGGCAACGAGCGCATCGCCGTCCGGAGCAAGACCATCGTCCGACGTGAGCACCAGCAGCGGCATGGCCTTCAGTGCCTCGGCACGGTTCACGTAATCCCACTCTCTGGCATGCGCCGCGAGTTCGGCCGAGAGCGCCTGCACCGAATTGTTGAGCGTTTCGCTGTTGTCAGCAACCAGCTTGGTCCGCTCCGAGTCCGGCATCTGGCCGACATACCCGAAATCGGCGGCAGAAATCAGCACTAGGCCGCGCAGATCCGGTTCCTGCGAACCGGCCATGGCCGTAACCCACCCGCCCATCGAGTGACCGACCATCGCCATCCGCGCGGTGTCGATGCCAAAGCGCGCGGCGTTCGCGGGCACCCGCAGGAAAGCCAGCACAGCGCGGGCGTCCTCCGGATTCTGGAAGAAACGGAAATTGCCCGGGCTTCCCCAGGAACCACGATAGTTGAACGTGATCGCATTCCAGCCCTGCCGCCGCAGCGCCTGGGCCAGATCGAGGTTCTTCTCGTTGCCCGGAAGGCCGTGGCAGATCACCACCGTCGGATGCGGTCCGGCCCCGGCGGCCAGATAAGCCACGCCGTTGATCTCCACCCCGCCGATCGGGATATGGAGCACTTCCATCCGCGCCGGATGCGCCGGATCGGCGGGGGGATCGGTGTAGATCGCTGGCGGGATGGCCGGTGCCGCCCACGCGGCGGGTGCGGCAAGCGCAAGTGATACGGCGGCCAGTCTAACAAATCCCCGCATATGTCCGCCGATCCCTTGCATGTCAGTAGCCCATCAGACTGAGCACTTCCTTGCGGCTGCGATTGTCTTCAAGGAACGTGCCCATCATGCGGCTCGTCACCATGCCCACACCCGGCGTGCGCACGCCGCGCCCGGTCATGCAGCCGTGCTGCGCTTCGATCACCACGGCCACACCGTGGGGCTTGAGATTGTCCCAGATGCAGGTGGCCACTTCGGCGGTCAACCGTTCCTGGATCTGCAGCCGCCGCGCATAGGCGTTGAGCACGCGGGCCAGCTTGGAAATTCCCACCACCTTGTCGCGCGGCAGATAGGCAATCGCCGCCTTGCCGATGATCGGCGCCATATGGTGCTCGCAGTGTGACTGGAAGGGAATGTCCTTCAGCAGCACCAGCTCGTTGTAGCCGCCCACTTCCTCGAACTGGCGTGCGAGGTGCGACGCCGGATCCTCGGCATAGCCCTGGCAGTATTCCTTCCAGGCGCGGGCCACGCGGCGCGGCGTATCGAGCAGGCCTTCGCGCTCCGGATCGTCGCCCGACCAGCGGATCAGCGTGCGGATCGCATCTTGCACATGCGCGGGAACCGGGATCTTTCCGTCCTCAACCGGATCGTCATCATCGTGTCCGTGGTGGGCGGTCATGGTCAGTGGTGCTCCGAGAGAATCGCGCTGGGGATGCCCTATGGCATTACTTGCGCTGGATGACGATCTCGTCCGGATGCGCCACGTTGAGATCCGACCGCAGCAATTCGCCGACCAGATCGGGATCGGCATGGCGCGGATCGAGGAGATTGACCCGGTTGCGGAGCCGGTCACGCTCGGCCTGGAGTTGCTTCACCTCGGCCTGCCGCTGTTCGAGCAGGCGGGCGTTCTCTGTCCACGCCAGCACGCCGCTCGGCCCTGCCAGCGCCACCGCGCCCAGCAGCAGCAACGCGACGAGCGCAAAGCTCTGCGTCATGCTTTCGCGCGGTAACTTGAGGGAAGTGCTGCGGCGTTTCATCAATTTGACAGAATCACACTTATCCCGCCGATTCAACCGGAAAAGCACAAATCCGGCACAGGACGTTTACGCAGTGGGCTATCAGGAAAGGCAGGAGCGCTTTGCTGTCACGCGCAAAACCCATCCAGTCCCGGCGGCTCATGCTGGCCGAAATCCAATTCTTTCCCTAGGGCAGGCACGCCATCATTACGGATAGACCGACCCCATGACGACCGAAACGCCGCCATTTGCAGGAAAGCTGGAACCCGCGACCGATCCGGATTGGGCCGGATGGTATCACTGGGCGGGCAACGATCCGTTCGAGGATGACGTCGGCCCGTTCTATGTCCGCCGCGACGAGCAAGGGGTGGTGACCGGCTTCAGGCCGCGCGCGAAGAACTGCAACGCACATGGCAGCATCCACGGCGGCTGCATGATGACGTTCGGCGATTTCTCGCTGTTCATGATCGCCAGCGCGACGGGCGAGGAGATGAGCGGCGTCACCGTCACCTTCAATGCCGAATTCGTGGGTCCTGCGCGCGCGGGCCAGATGCTGGAAGCCCGCGGCGAAGTGATCCGCGCTGGCCGCAGCCTGGTCTTCGCGCGCGGCCTGATTACTGCGGACGGCGAGCCGGCGCTGGCGTTCTCCGGCACGTTCAAGCGGATTCACGCGCGCTAGGCGAAAGCGGGGGAGGACAGCGCCCTCCCCCGGACATTCTCAGTCGATGCGCTTGCCGGTCATCGGGAAGCTGCCGAACATGCCTGCGGTCACAGTACCGGTCAGGGCATCGCCGTCGATCGTCGCGGTACAATCGAGCTGCATCGGCATCGGCACGGTGATGTTGCTCGACCAGCTGATGGTGTTGCCATCAACCGTGCCACCGGTGATTTCCATATTGCCCATCGGCCCGGAATTGCTGCCGCTGAAGCTGCTTCCGTCGACATCGACGGTGAGGATCGAGGTTTGATCGCCCATCGGCGAACGGGTCACGCATTCATACTTCCCGGCAACAGACATGGATATCTCCCTTGTAGTCCTGGACGGCAAGGAACCACGCTGTCTACATCAATGTCAATAGACTAGGTCCGGCAAGGACTGTTGACCTTGAGAGCGCGAAGCCTGACAACCGGCGGGTGACCTCTCCCCACCCCGCCTCGATCATGCACGACGGTTTCCTGCTGCTCGGCTTCGCGCTGGCCTTCGTGCTGCTGTTCCGCCGCCTCGGCCTCGGTGCGACCTTGGGCTATCTGGTCGCAGGCGCGATGCTGGGGCCATTCGTGCTCAATATGGTCGGCGATGCAGAGCAGAAGCTGGGCTTTGCCGAGCTTGGCATCACGCTGCTGCTGTTCCTCGTCGGGCTGGAACTCGATCCCTCCAAACTCTGGAAGATGAAGCGCGATATCCTTGGGTTCGGCCTGCTGCAGGTTTCGATCTGCGGGCTGGCTCTTGCCGGGGCGATCATGCTGACGACCAGCTTCTCTTCCGCTGCCGCGCTCGCGCTGGGCCTGCCGCTGGCGCTGTCGTCCACGGCGCAGGTCCTGCCGATGCTGCAATCGTCCGGGCGCCTCAAAACCCGCTTTGGCGAGCGCGCCTTTTCGATCCTGCTGTTCCAGGATCTCTCGATCATCCCGCTGATCACGATCATCACCGCGCTGAGCCGCAATCCGGCCGATCTCGGCGGCCCGCCGGGCTGGCTGCTCGCGCTCGAAACGGTGGCGGCCATCGCGGGCCTCGTGGCGGCGGGGCGCTTCCTTATCCGCCCGCTGTTCCGCCTGATCGGCAATCTGGGTGAGCGCGAGATGTTCATCGTCGCCGCATTGTTCACTGTGATGGCAGCTGGCGCGGTGATGGAACTGCTTGGCCTCTCGACTGCGCTCGGCGCCTTCATCGCCGGGGTCATGCTGGCCGACAGCCCCTACCGCCATGAACTCGAAGCCGATGTCGAGCCGTTCCGCTCGATCCTGCTCGGCCTGTTCTTCCTCGCGGTTGGCATGATGCTCGATCTCGGCGCCATCGCGCGCGATCCGCTGTTCGTCATTTCGATGGCGCTGATGCTGATCACGGTGAAGGCCGCGGTCATGTTCGGCCTTGCGCGGCTGTTCGGCGTACCGTGGCGCGGCGCGCTCGCGCTCGGCCTGCTGCTCAGTCAGGGCGGCGAATTCGGCTTTGTGCTGTTCACACAGGCGAGCCATGCCCTGTTGATCGCCCCGGAAGCGGCCAGCCTGTTCGGCGCGGTCGTCACGCTCTCGATGGCGACCACACCGTTCCTGATGATGGCCACCCGCCGCTTCCGCGCCGAGCCGACGGCCAAGACCGCCACCCGCGAAGGCCCCAGCAACGACGGCGCGAATGCGCTGATCGTCGGCTACGGCCGCTTCGGGCAGGCCGTGGGTCAGGTGCTGCAGGCGGGCGGCATCACCGTCACGCTGATCGATACCGATGTCGAGATGATCGACGTTGCCGGCACCTTCGGTGCCAAGGTCTATTTCGGCGACGGCACGCGGATCGACATGCTCCGGCAGGCGGGCGCTGCCGAAGCCGAAATGATCCTTTTCTGCATCGACGGGGACCAGCTCGATGCGGCAATGCTTGCCGCTGTCCACGAAGCCTTCCCGCGCGCCGCCGTCTTCGTCCGCGCCTTCGATCGCCGCGCAGTGATCAAGCTGCGCGATGCCCCCGTCACGCTGATCATGCGCGAAACTTTCGAATCCGCCATCGCCATGGCCCGCGCCGCGCTCGACAATGCCGGCCTCAGCAACGAGGCGATCACGCGGGCCGAAACGCTGTTCCGGGCGCGCGACAGCGAACGCCTCGCCCTGCAGGTCGAAGCCGGCGATCCCCGCGTCGCCCGCGACCGTATTCTCACCGCCCCCGAACCGCAGGAACTGGAAGGCGAGCCCGGCTAGAGACCACGCTAAGTAGTTGCACTTGCATGGACATTCCCATGCAGTCGCATCATTTTCTCGATGCATCGGCATGGAATTTCCCATGCACCCGCATCGAAAGGCTTGCCCGCCATGGCCATGCCGGCCGCTACCACCTTGCTTGCGTGGACCCGCCTGCTCCGCGCAGCCGATCTCGCCAGCCAGCACTGCGCCGCGACCTTGCGCGCACTCGGCCTGCCGCCGCCCGAATGGTACGATGTGCTGCTGGCCATAGAGCGCCGCGGTGCACAGCGCCCGCGCGATTTGCAGGCCATGCTGGGGACCGAGCAATATGCCTTGTCCCGCCTCGTCGATCGCATGGTCAAGGCGCGCCTCTTGACCCGCGTGCCTTGCACCGAAGATGCACGCGGCTATCTGCTGTACCTCACCATCGAAGGCCGCGCGATGCGGGCCGCGATGTGGCCGATCTATGCCGAGGCCATCGAGACCGTACTCGGCGCGCGGATGGAAGACGAAGACTGCGCAGCCTTGGCCCAGTTGCTCGCCCCGCTGGCAGAGCCGGTCAGCGCGTGACAGTTGCCGCCATGAGTTCGAGCGCGCGCGCTTCGCTGACGACTTCGGCATATTTGGCCTGAAGGTCGAACAGGTTTGCCTCATGCGGCGCGGTATGCCGGTCCCCGCAGGCATCGCGCACCACGAACGGCAGGAAACCGTTCTGGCACGCATCGAGCGCGGTGGCGCGCACGCAGCCCGAGGTCGAGACTCCGGCGATCACCAGCGTATCGACGCCGAGCGAAGTCAGGGTCGCTGCCAGATGCGTTGCGAAGAACGCCGAGGCATAGCGCTTGGTAATTACGAAATCGCCGTCCACAGGGCTCAACTGCGCCGGGAAGGCACCAAGCGGCGAACCCTTCTCGAACACCTTGAGCGCGGGCACCTTGCGGAAGAACACCCCGCCATCCGCGCCGCCGGGCTGGTATTCCACATTGGTGAAAATCACCGGCGCGCCGCATTCCCTCGCTGCCGCAACAAGCCGCACCGCGCTAGCCACGGCATCCTCGACCCCGGCATAAAGCGGCGAGCCTTGCTGCAGATAGGCTTCGACCATGTCGATCACGATCACTGCGGGGCGCGCGCCGAACGGCAGCGAGCCGTCAAAGGCCCCGGCGTAGTTGCCGGAAAGATCGGGCTCGCCCCGCGCCATCAGATCACGCCGCCTGCGGCAAGCGCGGCCAGTTCCGCCTCGCTCATCCCCAGCAGCCCGCCATAGATCTCGGCATTGTGCTGGCCGACCGTCGCCGGGGCCGGACGGCGCACGCCGCTTGGCGTGCCCGAAAGCTTGGGAAACGCGCCCTGCATCTTGAGTGCGCCAAACCGCTCGGTCTCCACCTCGATGATCGCGCCGCGCGCCTCGAAGTGCGGATCGGCGAGCATATCAGGCGCACGGTAGACGCGGCCCGCCGGGATCGAAGCCTCGATCATCAGCGCATCGACTTCATCGACCGTCTTGGTCAGGGTCCAGTCGTTGATCAGATTGTCGATCTCGGTCTGGTTTGCGCCGCGCGCCAGATGCGTCGCAAAGCGCGGATCATCGCCGAGTTCTGGCTGCCCCATAACTGTGGCAAGCCGCTTCCACAGCGAATCCTTGTTCGCCCCGATCATGAACTCGCCGTCCTTGCACGAATAGACGTTGGACGGCGCAATGCCCTTGAGGATCGAACCCGAACGCTCGCGGATCAGGCCCATGCGGTCGTATTCCGGCACGAGGCCTTCCATGACCTGCAGCACGCTTTCGTAAAGCGCCGCATCGATCACCTGCCCCTTGCCGGTCTTTTCGCGCACGTGGAGCGCAGCCAGCACGCCCATGCACCCGTAAGTCGCTGTCAGCGTGTCACCGATGGAGACGCCCATCCGGCTGGGCGGCCGATCCGGCTCACCCACGATATAGCGCCAGCCACCCATCGCCTCACCGATGCCGCCAAAGCCGGCACGGTCCGAATAGGGCCCGTCCTGCCCATAGCCAGACATGCGCGCGATGATGAGGCCCGGCTGCTCGGCCAGCAGCACATCGGGGCCAAGGCCCCACTTCTCAAGTGTGCCCGGCTTGAAGTTCTCGATCAGCACGTCGGCCTCGCGGATCAGCCGCCGCACCAGCGCCTGACCTTCCGGAATGCGCAAGTTGGCCGAAACCGAGCGCTTGTTGCGCGCGATCACTTCCCACTGCACTTTCTCCGCGCCTTGGCCCCAATCGCGCATCGGGTCGCCGCCGCCTTTTCCGTTCACGTGCGGCGGTTCGACCTTGATCACGTCGGCGCCCATGTCGCCCAAGAGCTGGCCGCAGAACGGACCCGCCAGCAATTGGCCCAGCTCGACGACGCGAACGTCGTTCAATGCACCTGCACTCATCGACATTTACTCCGCCGCTTCGAGATGCGGCCATACGGGCTGGATCGGCGCGGCAAGGCCCGTTTCGCTTTCGCAGGCGCTGCGCAGCGCCTCGATACCCGGGCCATAGTTGAACAACGGCAGCTCGCCCCGGCCTGCGCGCAGCTCGGCCCGCAGCGCTTCAGTTGCAGCCGCATCGACAACGCCCGCAGCGCTCGCGACCACGCCATAGTCCCGCGCGCCTTCAGCGGTCACGAGGCCCTGCGTGATCTCAAGCCCCACCAGCGCCGGATCGCGCGCCAGCGGGTCACCCCAACCGCCGCCGCCCCAGGTGATGAAGTGGAGCTGATCGCCCGCCTCAACCTCGACGTCCTCGACTTTGTTGCCCACGATAACGCTCGTGCCATCGGCGCGCTCGAGCACCTTGCGCGCGCGTTGGCCCGGTTCGCCGCCGTTCACGCCCCAAGGCGGCACGAACCAGCGGTCGTCATGGATAGAGATCGTGCCGGCGCTGAGGAAGCGGTAGGTCATATGGATGCCGTTGCCGCCGCGGTGGAGCCCCGCCCCGCCGCTGTCCGCTGCGCATTCATAGCGCTCGATCCGCATCGGGAAGTAGCGTTCAAGGAACTCGTTGGGCACGTTGGTGAAGCCCGGCCACAGCGAGTGGCCGTCCGGCCCATCGCCCATCGGACGGCCCGGAATGCCGCCAAAGCCGATCTGGAACAGCTGGAACCACTCACCCTTCTTGCCCGGACGCGCGTCGTTGCCCGAATAGAACAGGTGCGGAGAAGACGAGAACCCGGCTGCATTGAGAAACTCGGGAGTCTTCTGGCCCAGCAAACCGCCCAGAATGTCGAAGATCCGCCCCAGCGCATGGGTGCGACCCGAAAGGGCTGCGGGGAACTTCGGCTTGAGCAAGCTGCCTTCGGGAATGCGCACATCGATCAGATCGTAGAACCCGTCGTTGAACAGGATCTGCGGATCGAAGACCATGATCATGTAGATGCCGAAGAACATCTTGAACATGTTTTCATTGAGGAAAAAGTTGATCGAGGCCTGGCTCTGCGGATCGGTGCCCGCAAAATCGAGCACGACCTTTCCATCTTCGCGCCACATCGTGCATTTGATCTTGTAGGGGCCGTAGCCCATGCCATCGTCGCAGATGTAGTCCTCGAAGCTCACCGGCTCCTCGGCAATCGCCATGCCGATCAGCGCCTGCATCGCGCGGTGGTTGCGGGCCAGCAGGTCCTGCGTGGCCGAGACATAGACGTCATCGCCAAAACGCTCGGCCATCTCGATCACGCGGCGCGAGGCGACGCGGCAGGCGGCGATCAGCGCGTTGAGGTCTGCCTGGCACCAATCCGGCTTGCGCGTCTGGTGCATGACGAGCTTCATCAGGTCGTCATTGTATTCGCCCTTCTTCCAGATCTTCACCGGCGGGATGCGCACGCCTTCCTCGAAGATCGAACGCGCGTTGATTGGCATCGAGCCGACGACTTTGCCGCCGATGTCGCTCTGGTGGCCGAACATCGAAGTATAGGCGATCAGCCGCCCCTCCTTGAACACCGGCAGCAGCACGAGCCAGTCGTTCGAGTGGCTGATCGCGCCGTCGACAGAATAGGGGTCGGACAGGAAGATCATGTCGCCGTCTTCCAGCGTGCCGTCGAAGTTGTCGAGGAAGCCGCCGATGAAGCTGCCAAACTGGCCGACGATCATCTTGCCGGTGTGATCGGCGATCAGCGGGAACGCGTCCCCCTGCTCGCGGATGCCGGGCGACATCGCAGTGCGTACGAGCGTTGCGTCCATCTCGATGCGCGCGTTGCGCAGCGCGTTCTCGATGATGTCGAGCGTCACCGGATCAATGGGAACGCGGTTGAAGGGGACGGGGTTCGTCTGGACGATGGTTGCGGGCATGGTTTTTGCTCCCTCAGGCCAGATTGATCAGGATGTTGCCGACAGCATCGACCGTGCCGACGCAGCCGCTTTCGATAAGCGTCGTGGAGTCCATCTCGCAGACGATGGCCGGACCCGGGATCACATCCCCGGCGCGCAGCAGGGCGCGGTCATAGATCACCGCCGCCTGTTCGCGCCCGTCCATCCACAAGGTATGGTCACGCATCTTGGCTGCCGCCGGGTTGCCATCGCCCTTGGGGAGTTCGGCAGCCGGCAGATCGAGCGCGCGGCCCAGCGCCACAGCGCGCAGGTTCACGATCTCGTGCGGGGTATCCATGTTGAACGTAAAGAGGCGCTTATGCTCGGCATCGAAGCGCGCGAGAATGCCGGCAATGCCGTCCGCCTCCAGCACGTCTGCCGAAATCGTCAGCGGCACTTCGAAGGCCTGCCCTGCATAGCGGACGTCGACTTCGAACTCCGTGGTGATCTCGTCCTCGGGCACGCCGTCAGAGAGCAACTCGCCGCGCGTCTGAGCTGCCATCTCGGCAAGGATCGCGATCAGTTCGCTCGCCTCGGTCTGCGTGGCAAGCCGCGAGAAGCTGCGCGCGGTTTCGGTGCGCATCCGCGTTGTCGCATCGCCCAGCGCGCAGAGCACGCCCGGCGAAACGGGCGAGACCGCAGGCCATGCGCCCAGCAGCCGCGCAATTGCGTTCACATGCAGCGGCCCCGCCCCGCCGAAGCCCATCAGCGCGAAGTGGCGCGGATCATAGCCCTGCTGCACCGAGATCATGCGCAGCGCACCGAACATGTTCTCGTTGACGATATCGATGATCCCGCGCGCTGCCGCCATCAGGTCGATACCCAGTGCATCGGCAATGGTCTGCACGGCCTTGGTCGAAGCTTCGCGGTCAAGCCGGAAGGTCCCGCCGAGCAAGTTTTCGGGAAGATAGCCGAGCACGACATTGGCGTCGGTCACGGTCGGCAACTCACCGCCCTTGCCATAAGCCGCCGGCCCCGGCACCGCGCCTGCCGATTGCGGGCCTACCCGAAGAGCCTTGGTCAGTTCGGGAACATAGGCAATCGAGCCGCCACCCGCGCCCACCGTCTTCACATCGAGCGCCGAGGCGCGCACCGAAAGGTGGCCCACTTCGGTCGTGCGCTGGCGGCGCGGCTCGAGGTTTTCGATCAGCGCCACGTCGGTCGAGGTGCCACCGACGTCCAGGGTCAGGATATTGCGGATCCCCGCATTGCGGCCGACCCAGATCGCGCCGGTCACGCCGCCCGCAGGGCCGGACATGAGGATGTTGACCGGATGCTCCTCAGCCTTCTGGGCAGACATCAGCCCGCCGTCAGAGCGCAGCAGCGAAAGCTTGCCGGTCATGCCCTCAGCCGCAAGGCGGTCACGCAAGTTGGAAACATAGCGCCCCACCACCGGACGCACCGCCGCATTGGCGACGGTCGTCAGCGTACGCTCGTATTCCTGCATTTCGGGCAGGACCTGATGGCTCAGCGAAACCGGCACGCCGGGGAGGATTTCTGCCGCAAGTTCACCCACCCGCACCTCATGCGCGCCGCTCACATAGGCGTTGATCAGGCTCACCGTCACCGCCTCCACGCCCTGCGCCTTGAGCAGGCCCAGCTGCGTGCGGATATCGGCATCATCGAGCGGGCGCACTTCGTTGCCCTCGGCATCGATGCGGCCCTTGACCGTCACGGTGTCTTCGAGCGCGGCCAGCGGCTGCGGCTTGGGCCAGATGATCCAGCCTGCAAGGCCGCCCGGCACGAAGCTGCGCGCGATCTGGAGGATATGGCGATAGCCCTCGGTCGTCACGAGGCCGACGCGCGAACCCTTGCCTTCGAGCACGGCATTCGTCGCCACGGTAGTCCCGTGGAGGAAGTAATCGATATCCCCGGTCGTGATCCCGGCCTTGGCGCAGATCGCCGTCACGCCATTGAGGATGCCCTCGGAACTGTCATGCGGCGTCGACGGCGTCTTGTGCCGCCAGAATGCGCCGCTCGACGTGTCGAACAGCAGCAGATCGGTAAACGTGCCGCCAACGTCGACACCCAGACGGTAACCCATGCCCTATCCCTCTTGAAGCTGTTTCGGAAATGCTGGCGCCCTTGAGACCATGGCCGGCAGCGTGCGTCCCATCACCTCGGCCAACCAGTGGTTGGCGCTGATGAGCGCGGAAAGATCGAGCCCGGTGCGCACGCCGGCGCGCTCGAGCATATAAACGACGTCTTCGGTCGAAACGTTCCCCGCCGCACCCGGCGCGAAAGGACAGCCGCCCAGCCCGCCGATCGAAGCGTCAATCGTCCGCGCACCGGCTTCTACCGCTACCCAGACATTGGCGAGCCCGGTGCCGCGCGTGTTGTGGAAGTGCACGCGTACCGGGATCGGCGCGACCAGTTCGCGTACCGCCGTCACGAGCCGGGACACATGCGCCGGATTGGCGACCCCGATCGTGTCCGCCAGCGCGATCTCGACCGGCGCGGCGGCAGCGAGCGCTTCGGCCATGGCGAGCACGCGCGCTTCGGACACTTCACCCTCGAACGGGCAGCCGAACGCGGCGGCAATCGTCACCTGCCCGAATTTGCCTGCGTCGCGCGCAGCACTGATGATGCACTTGGCGGCTTCGATCGAACCGTCCGAAGTCTGGCCCTGGTTGGCCATGGCAAAGGTATCCGTCGCCACGGAGACCGCGCCGAGCTGGTCGATGCGCCCCGTCGCCAGCGCGCGATCTGCACCGCGCGCATTCATCACGAGGCCGATGTAGGTCACGTCGCCGCGCACCGGCAGCCCGGCGCAGACCGCTTCGGCATCGGCCATCTGCGGCACGGCCTTGGGGTTCACGAAGCTCGCCACCTCGATCCGCCGCGCGCCGGCCGCAAGCGCCCGGTCGATGAGCGCGAGCTTGTCCGCTGTGCTCACCATGGCCTTCTCGTTCTGCAGCCCGTCGCGGGGGCTGACTTCGACCATTTCGATTGAATTTGTATACATTTACTCGGCCGCTTCCTGTTGCGTTCCGGCATCGAGACGGGCCCGGTGCGCATCGGCGTAGGCATGGTAGGCGCGCAGGATATGGCTGGTCATGATCGCCTCGGCCCAGGCCCCGTCCCGCCGCGCAAAAGCGGCCGTCAGTTCCTCGTGCTCGGCATGCGAGCGGCGCAGCTCCTCACGAGAGTACTGCCGCGCAGTGCGCAGCACGACAGGCTGCTCGATCAGCGTGCCCAAGAGGGCAGCAAGACGCCGCGAACCCGCCACTTCGAGGATGATCGCGTGAAACTCGCGGTTCCCGTCAAGGAACCCGGCAACGTCTGGTGAAGGATGCTGGATCGCTGCCGAAAGGGTCCGATTCGCCGCCCTGATTCGGGCCAGCGCAGGCTCGGTCATCCGCTCTGCCGCGCGCCGTGCCGCGCGGGCTTCCAGCATCGCCCGCAATTCAAAGGCATCGGCCACGTCGTCGATCGACCAATCCGCCACGAACGTGCGCTGCGTATCGGTGCGGCCGACCAGCATATCAGCCTCCAGACGGCGCAGCGCCTCGCGCACCGGGGTGCGGGAAACCCCGCACATTTCCGCGAGCGCTTCCTCGCCCAGCTGCGCGCCGGCGGGGAGCTCTCCAGAAAGAATCATGTTCCGGATCGCGCTGTAGGCACGATCAGAGGCGCGCGACATTTAGGCTCCCGAGATTTCTGCAACCAATCGGCTTGACCGATGGCATTTGTATACAATATCCATGTCGCCTATCAAGCCGTGAATGCCATGGGGGCACGATCAACAACACGGCAGCCGAAAACGGCCATCATACTGACAGGGAGTACCACCGATGCGCATCTCGCAATGGCTGAACACCGCCAGCCTCCTTTCGGCTTCCGTCGCAGGCCTTGCCTTCGCCGCCACTCCGGCCTTCGCGCAGAGCGAGCCGCAGGCGCAGGCTGCCGACACGCCAGCCCCCGCCGAGGAAGGCGCGATCATCGTCACCGCCCGCCGCCAGAACGAGCGGCTGCAGGATGTTCCGGCCTCGGTCTCGGTGCTGACGGCAGCGACGCTGGCCAACACCGGCTCGACCCGCGCAGCGGACTTCACGAACCTCACCCCCGGCGTCACCATCGTGACCGGCACCGCCGAGGCGGGTGACACCCAGATCAACATCCGCGGCATCAACGGCGCACGCGACGCGGAAAGCTCGGTCGCGCTCGTCGTCGACGGCATTCTCAAGACCAACACCGCGCAGCTCAACCAGCGCCAGGGCACGCTTTCGCAGGTCGAACTGCTGAAGGGCCCGCAGGGCGCAATCTACGGCCGCAACGCGGCGGCCGGCGCCATCGTCCTCCAGACGATCAAGCCCACCGACACGCTGACCGGCGCGGTGCGCGCTTCTTATGCCGAGCAGAACACTTTCGACGGCGCCGCACACATCGCCGGCCCGCTGGGCGAGAACGCCGGCTTCGTGCTCGCGGGCACCTACTACAAGACGGACGGTTTCTGGCGCAACGAGCGCGATGGCAGCAAGACCATCGCCGACAAGGAAGACTGGTCGATCGATGGCCGCGTGCTGATCGGCAAGGGCACCGACACCCAGATCGATCTCAAGGCACGCTACGCCCAGTTCCGCGGTGCTTCGCTTCCGTTCAACGCCTCGTTCCACCTGCCCAACTTTGCGGCGGTGAACCCGAAGTTCTACGAGAACGTCAACCAGCACGAGTTCCGCTTCTACCCGAACATTCGCGCCACCAATGATCAGAACAGCTTCGATTTCTCGGCCAAGCTCGACAAGCAGCTTGCCGATGGCCTCAAGCTGGTCGGCTGGGTGCTCTACTCGAACGTCGATCAGGATCTCGTCGCGGATGGCACTTCGGCGGACTTCGCCCGCTATATCAGCGCGGTGAACCCGGCGGCCCAGCCAGCAGTCAATGCGTGCTTCGCCAGCACCGCTGCCAACACCGGCTTCCCGGTCAACCAGCCCGGCTTCATCGGCGCGATCCCGGTGCCCTTCATCTTCGCACCCGCCAATGGCTCGACCTTCGGCCCCTACAGCCCGACGACCTGCGATGGCACGCAGTACCAGGTCCGTACGCAGAAGGACATTTCGACCGAGTGGCGCCTGATCGGCGAGCCCGGCGGTCCGATCACCTGGCAGATCGGTGCCTATTATCTGCACATTGACCGCTCGACCGGCGTCAGCCTGGGCGCCGACACCGGCAAGGGCGTGATCAAGCAGCTCTACAACGCGCCGGACAGCGCCAACCCCACCTCGCTGCTGCTGGCCGACAAGTTCAAGACCAACGTCTACGCCGCATTCGGCAGCGTCGAATACAAGCCTTCGGAGAAGTTCGAGGCGGGCGTCGCCCTGCGCTACGACATCGAGCGTCGCCGGTCCTCGAGCCTCGTGCCGACCGCAACCGATCCCTTCACCGGCGGCCCGATCAACCCCGGCCAGGCCTTCGGTCCGGTGACCGACAAGGCGGCGACCTTCAAGCAGTTCGAACCCAAGGTCACGCTCAGCTACAAGCCGATCCCGGAACTCAACCTCTATGCCAACTGGGGTATCGGCTTCAAATCGGGCGGCTTCAACAATCAGGGCTCGGCTGCGGTCGTCAACGCCAACTTCAAGCAGTTCATCAACGCCAACGTGAACATCAACGACCAGTACGGCAAGGAATGGTCGAGCGCATGGGAAGCGGGCCTCAAGGGCAACCTGCTCGATGGCAAGCTGACGTTTGATCTGGCTGGCTACTACACCCAGGTCCACGGCATGCAGTTCTTCGAGTTCTTCGTCGGCAGCTTCGGCCTGCTGCGCGTCGTCTCGAACATCGACAAGGTCGATCTCAAGGGCGTCGAGCTCAATGTTGCGGTCAAGCCCGTGCGCGGGGTCAAGCTGTTCGGCTCGGTCAATTACACCGACAGCGAGATCAAGAAGAACTCGGCGCGCCCGAACACCATCGGCAACAAGTCGCCCTATACCGCCGACTACACGATCAACCTGGGCGCCGAGATCGAGCAGCCGATCAGCGATGGCGTGCGCTTCATCGCCCGTGCCGATTACCGCGTGACCGGCCCGACCTGGTTCTCGACCGTGCAGAACCAGACCGCGCCGACGCTGTTCTCGGGCCTCCTGCCGATCTCCGCGCTGCAGCTCCCGGCCGTTGTCGGCGATGCGAAGTACGACGTCGCCCGCCGCAACACCTTCGGCGTGCTCAACCTGCGCGCCGCGCTGCAGACCGATCGCTACAGCATCGCGGTCTTCGCCAACAACGCGACCGACAAGAAGTACCTCGCCGAAGTGATCCCCGCGATCGAGTTCGGCGGTTCGTTCATCTCGCCCGGCGCGCGCCGCATGATCGGTGTGGAGCTTGGCGCCAAGTTCTGATCCCGAGCACTCCAACGCTCGAATGGAAGGGGCCCATGCCGCCAGCGCGGCATGGGCCCCTTTCCGTCAGAGGGGTGCAGATACCGGCCAGAGAAAGCGCTGATAAACGCGCCCGTTCATGTCGACATCGTCAGCGTAGCGCACGCCGAACTTGAGCGCGACGGAGCGCGAGGCCACGTTGTCTGCGTAGATCACGGACATGATCGCGGGATGGGCTAGATGCTCCTGCGCATAAGTCCAGACTGCGCGCGCGGCTTCCGAAGCATAGCCCTGCCCCCAGTTCTCGCGGGCGAAAGTATAGCCCAACTCCGGCTGCTTCTCGAACGCGACCCCCTCCGGCACATGTGTGCGGAAGAACCACATCCGGCGCAGGTGCCCCGGCTGCGGGTCCGCTTCGAGCACGCCGTCGCTCAGCCCGGATCGCCCGAGGCGCTTGCCATCGGCCTTGCGCGTTACCAGCAGGGGGCCGAGGCTGGCATGGACATAACCGTGCAGCACATCGGCCAACCACTGCTCGGTCTCGGCGGGTGTGCGCGGGTTACCCGATCCGATATAGCGCGCCACATCGGGATCGGCGTGTATGGCGATGAGGAAGGCGAGATCGTCCTCGGTCATGCGGCGCAGGATCAGCCGCTCCGTTTCGAGAAAGTCGGTTCCGGGCAGCAGTGTCATGGCGACAGGCCTAGCCCTTTTCAGAGCCGAACGTAAGCATCGTCATCGCACCGCACTCGTCAAACTCCAGCCGCGCTCAGCCCAGTGCTGTGCAAATCCGCACCCAGATCGCATCGACATCGGCATGTGGATTGGCCGCGACCTGCCGCACCCACACGGTCTCGCCGATGGTGAAGGCCGAACTCGTGCCATCAAGGGCGGCGATCACGGCGCCGGTATCTCTTTCCACCGGGCGCCAATTGAGCACCCCGCTTTCCGGCCAATGCTTCAGCACCGTGCGCGGATCGGCATCGAGACGCTGCGCAAGCTCCTCGGTGATCGCCATGCAACGCTCGATCCGCTGTGCCAGCCCCTCGCGGCCCCATGCCAGCAAGGTCGCGAGCAGCGGCAGCGCCGCCGCGCTGCGTGTGCCTTCAACCCCGCAGTTGGGCCGCGCGAGGTACGACGAGGTGAGCGTGATCGAGGCCCGCGCCGCCTCCGATCGGAACAGAGCAAGCGCCGCGCCCTTGGGCTGGAAGAACCACTTGTGCGCGGAGATTGCGATGCTGTCCGCCGCTTCGATGCCCGCCAGCCGGTCCCGATAGGACGTGAGTTGCAGCGGCCCGGCCCAGGCCGCGTCGACATGAAGCCACCTTGCGGGAACCGGGGTCAGATCATCGATCACCCCGCGCCCGGTTGTCCCGGCCGTCAACACCAGCGCCGCATCGGCAAGATCGGGCAGGGCCGCGCGGATCAGGCGGCCATCATCGCCAACCGGCACGGGGTGATAGTCCATACCAAGGATCCGCGCCGCCTTGGGCACCGAAATATGCGCCTCAGCCGATGCAACCACCGTGCGCGCTCCCGCCTCACGTGCAGCCCAGAGCGCGGTCAGGTTGGCCAGTGTCGATCCGCTGCAGAACTGGCCCCAAGCCATGCCGAACGCCGGCGCGATCCACTCCAGCACGCGCGCCTCGACCAGGGTCGCGAAAGGGCTGGTCGCCGGATGCAGCATGTTCTGGTTGGCCTGCGCGACGAAATAGGCCATCCGCGCAGCCACCGGAGCGGAAGGCGGGTCCATATGCGCCAGCGCATCGGGCGCGGCGAGATCGGCGGCCCGCGCCATCGCCGCCGCCCCCAGCAGATCGAGCACAGCCTCCTCGCCAATACCCGTCTCGGGGAACGCCTCGGATAATTCGATCATGCAGGACCTCTTTGCTTTGCGGGCGCTATTTGCCCGCCAGCACCAACCCTGCCCAAGCCGCCCGCCAAGGGGCAGGCACATTTCCTTGGCCCGACGATAGCCGGTCTTCCGTCCGACCTTCCCCCAGCCTGGCAGACCTACCGCGCGTCGCTCCCCGCGCTCAGCACCGCGCCGCCACGGCCATCCTGCAAGAACACCGCGCTGCGCAGCCCGCCGGTCGCGGGTGGATAGGCAAAGCGCACTGCCGCGCCGCTCCACGTGCCAAGCCGGATAAGTTCGCGCACGAGGTTCCTGTGCGGCAGGGAGCGACCGCCATTCTCACCCGCCTTGATCGGCACCTCGATCGTGCGCGGATCATAGCGCACCAGCCAGACATCGGCCGGGCGCGCGGGAGCAGCGCCCTTCGCAATCGTCACGCTGCCAGCGCCAACGCTCGGCACCGGCGCGGTGGTCATGACCGAAGCGATCGCGGCCTCCACCGCGCGCGGGTTGGCACCGCTCACACTCTGCTGGCCGTTGATCCAGAACTGCGGAGTCGCCACCTCGTGACTTGGCGAACGCGCCGCGAAATCGCGCTGGCGCTGGGTATAGGCGGGGCTGGCGAACCTGTCCTTCCAGCCAAGATAGTCCCAGTAGGTCACCTCGAACGCGAGGGGGATCACGTTGGGGCGGCCTGCAAGGCCATTGAGCCAAGCCTCGGCGGGCGGACAGCTGGAGCAGCCCTCGCTCTGGTAGAGCTCGACCAGCACGGGCGCGGCAGGAGCAGCGGCCACGCGGGGAGCCGCAGGGGCGCTCGCCATGGCGGTGCTGATCAAGGCGTGGCCCGCAAGCACTGCCGAACCAACAAGACCCAGCAGCAGCGCAATCGCGGCAAGACGGCGGACAAGGGACGGAGATCGGGACATCGGAAAAACCTTCACAAGGTCTGGGGGGAATGCCTGCAGGTTCGCTGCGTTCCTTTCACCGGTTACAACGTCTGCCTGCCCGCGCACTTGACAGGCGGGCCTGCCAAGGCAACGCCCCCCACACGCCATTCCCATCGAAAGCCACAGCCTCGTGCAACCCTGCCTCCGCCATGCTGCCCTGTTTCCGTTGCTTGCCGGCATCGCCCTGCCGTCGCTCGCCTTGGCTGACGAGGCTGCGCCGGATCAGATCGTCGTGACTGGGCGCGGGCTCGATGCTGCTCCGGCGGCTGTCGCCTACGATGTTCAGGATATCGACCGTGACCGGCTGGCCGTCGCCGCCTCGGGCCGGCTCGAGGATGCGCTCTCCGCCGCTGCCGGTTTCCAGCAGTTCCGCCGTTCGGACAGCCGCGCATCCAATCCTTCCGCACAGGGCATCACACTGCGCGCGCTCGGCGGCAATGCCACGAGCCGCACGCTGCTGCTGCTTGATGGCGTGCCGATGGCTGATCCGTTCTTCGGCTACGTCCCGCTCTCCGCGCTTGCGCCGGAGCGATTGGCAATAGCCCGCGTCACCCGTGGTGGCGGCTCAGGCGCGTTCGGCGCGGGTGCGGTCGCTGGCACCATCGACCTGACCAGCGCAGGCCCGGACCAGCTTGGCCTGTTCGGCGGGCGTGCGCTCGTCGATGATCGCGGCGAGACGGAGGTTTCCGCCACGCTCGCACCCAAGCTTGGCGCGGGGTATCTGGTCGCCTCGGGCCGATGGGACCGTGGCCGCGGCTTCTGGACCACGCCGGTGGACCAGCGTGTCCCCGCCAGCGTGCGTGCCCGCTATGAAAGCTGGTCCACCAGCTTGCGCGCGGTCGCCCCGCTCACCAGCACTGTCGAACTGCAGGCCCGCGTCGCCGCCTTCAACGATGCGCGCATGCTCCGCTTTGCCGGAGCCGACACCGCCGCCAGCGGCCAGGACGCCAGCCTGCGCCTCGTCGGGCGCGGAGCGTGGCAGTTCGATGCCCTCGCCTATGTGCAGAGCCGCGATTTCAACAATGTGGTGATCAGCGCGCGCAACTTCCTCCCCACGCTCAACCAGCGCGCCACGCCCTCGACCGGCATCGGCGGCAAGTTCGAACTGCGCCCACCGGTGGGCAAGGCGCATGTCCTGCGGCTCGGTGCAGACTGGCGCTATGCCGAAGGGAAGACCGAGGAGGACGTCTACACCGCCGGCAGGATCAGCGGCCAGCGCCGCGCGGGCGGCACCAACCGCGATCTCGGCCTGTTCATCGAGGATGACTGGACCCTTGGCCCGGTGATCCTCACCGCTGGCGCGCGCGCGGACCGCTGGTCGGTGCGCAATGGCCTGTTCGAGCAAACGCCGCTCGGTGGAAACACCGTGACCACGCTCTATCCGGACCGCTCCGGCTGGGACGGCAGCTTCCGCGGCGGTGCGGTGGTCAAGCTCGGCGGCGGCCTCGCCCTGCGCGGATCGGCCTATACCGGCCTGCGCCAGCCGACTCTCAACGAGCTTTACCGCACTTTCACCGTGTTCCCCATCGTCACGCGCGCCAACGCCGCACTGCAAAACGAGAAGCTGCGCGGGTTCGAAGGCGGGCTTGACTGGCGCCCCGCACCTGGCCTCTCGTTCTCGGCCACGGCGTTCGACAACAAGGTCCGCCATGCCATCGCCAATGTCACCATCGCGCCCAACGTGCGCGAGCGGCAGAACGTCGATGCCGTCCACGCCAAAGGGATCGAACTGGGCGCGGAAGCAAAGCTCGGCGCGTTCTCGCTGAGCGGCTCCTTCGCCTATACCGACGCCAAGGTCGAAGCCCCCGGCACCGCGCTTGATGGCAAGCGCCCTTCGCAGACACCGCGCTATGCCGCCAGTGCAACCGCCGCCTGGCGTCCCTCGCCGCGCACCACGCTTTCGCTCACCGTGCGGCACACCGGCGCGCAGTTCGAGGACGATCTGGAGACAGACATCCTGCCCGCCGCAACCACGCTCGATGCTTATGCCGAAGCGCCCATCGCTGGGCCGTTCAGCCTAGTGCTGCGCGGCGAGAACCTGTTCGACGAGACCGTGGTGACGCGCAATTCGGGCGGCTCAATCGATCTCGGCACCCCGCGCACGCTCTGGGCCGGGGTGCGGGTGGCGTTCCGCTAGGGCAGCAGCGTCGCCGGCACCTCGGGATAGCAGGTGGCCACGTCGCCCAGCGCGGCTTCAAGCGGACTGAGCCACTCGGCAAACGCCTTCCAGTGCTCCACCGCATCGGTGTAGATCGGCTGGCGCACCTGCTCCGAACTCGCCGTGCGCACCGCACGCGTGTTGCGGTGGAATTCGAGGCAGCTTTCCTCGAACGGCAGCCCCAGATAGCCTAGCAGACGCCGCACTTCGTGCTCGGTCTCCGCCACCATCCGCTCGTAGATCACCCGGTGCACCGCCCCCGGCGCGGCCGCGTCGTAATGCGCCATCAGCTTCACATAGTCGCAGTAGTACCGCCCGATTTCGCCAAGATCGTACGTGAACGTCTGCCCGCGCGCAAAATGCTGCTTCCAGCCCGAAAAACAGCACGACATCGGATGCCGCCGCGCATCGACGATCTTCGCGTTCGGCAGGATCAGCCGGATCAGCCCGACGTGTTGCCAGTTGTTGGGCATCTTGTCGGTAAACCGCGGGCGGTCCGTCTTCCGGTGCACCCGTGTGCGTTCGATGTACTCCTCGCCCAGACGCAAGCGCTCGGCCGGCCCCAGCGAGCGCACCATCGCCGCGAAATCCGCAAACTCGCCTTCATCCACGCGCGATTGCAGCCGCGCTGCAATCACCATCATTTCCGAAAGCTCCATCGTGCCTTCGATCGCGCTGTGGCTGGAAAGGATCTGCTCGACCAGCGTGGAGCCAGAGCGCGGCAGGCCGACGATGAAGATCGGATCCTCCGCCAGGCAGCCGTCCTCCCCCATCCCGGCGATAAAGGCGCTGGTAAAGGTCGATGCAGTTGCATCCGCCTCGGCCGCAAGCAGATCGGGATCATAGCGCACCAGCGAACGGCGCAGGCGGTTGCCCTTGTCGTAGTGCTCGAACGACCGCGCGACTTCGCCCGCATCCTCGTAAGCCTTGCCGAGCGAGAAATGGAGGTGGAACACATCCTCGTCGCGGCCCGCCTCGCCCGTCAGCCCCGCCAGCGCGGCCTCCATGCGTGCGATATCGTCGCCTTCCAGCTTCACAGTCTTGAGGTTGGCAAGGCTCCACCACGCTTCACCCAGGCTAGGCTGCTGCGTAACAGCTGTGCGGTAGGCCTTGATCGCCTCGCCCTGCTCGCCCAGCGTCTTGAGCACGTGGCCCAGGTTCTGCCACAGCAGCGGCTGCTCCGGCTGTGCCTCGAGCATGCGCTCGTAGATCGTGCGCGCGCGGTCCTGATCGCCGAGCCGGACCAGCACCGAGGAGAGAATGAGGTCCGCCGCCGCACCTGCGACCGGACTGCGTGCCAGCATCTCGGCATGGACAAGCGCATCTGGCAGGCGGTTGACCTGCATCAGCAGCCGCACAAGGAAATCGCGCGCCAGATCGAACCCGGGCGCGAGCGTCACCGCCCGTTCCACCAGCCTCAGCGCTTCGGTCATGTCGCCGCGCCGCCACATCAGCTCGCCCTGCATGCGCGTACCGACAGGATCGTCCGGCAGGCGCGAGGCGCGTGCAGCGAGCTTCGCCTCGGCTTCGTCCAGCTTGCCCGCGTTGATATCGGCAGCGGCGGCCAGCAATTCAGGATCGCGCGAAGCGGCGTGCACAGCGGACAAGTCGGCCCGCCAGGCATCTTCCTCGCGCCCCGCCTTGCGCAGTTCGGAGGCGAGCAGGATCCACCCGCTGGCAACACCCGGCTGCGTGCGCGTCAGCGCCTCAAGCGAGGTAATTGCTTCGTCGCTCCGCCCCGCCTCGCTCGCAGCCTGCGCGTGTTCCCACAGCACCATCGCAGGGCGGCGTGGGCCGCCGGGGATCAGCATGAGCCGTGCGCAGGCTTCTGCAGGGCGGCGCAGGCGCCGCAACGCCTGGCCGGCGACGAACAGTGCGGGCGGCAATCCGGGTACTGCACGCAGCGCCTCTTCGGCTGCCGCAAGCGCGAAGTCGGGCCTCGCCTCGACCTGCGTCGCCGCCGCATCGAGCGCCGCCCGCAAAGCTGCCTGCGCCGGGAGCCTCTGTCCCGATCTGGCAGGGTTTCCTATATCCATCGTTAGTTCCCGCCCTCGCACATGCTGCATCATGTGCAGGTTTTGACACAGGTGCAACGCCGATGACCGGGACATGCTGCAAATGCGAAAAAGAATGTTGACTCTCGGCAACAATGTAGCATCTTGCCCTTTAGGACAGGCGTCAAGAAATGAGCCGATCCAGGGGCAATTTTGCATTTTTCACGCCGTGCTCGCGCACGGTCAGCCAGAGGTCGCTAAGCGTCCATGGCTCAAGGGTTTTTCGCGATAATGCGAATTCGCAAGCGAAGACCCCGGTGACTGCGCTGCTTCGGCAGTGCGCTTTGCGGCCACGAGTCGCTTCGCAGGAACGAACGAAGGAGCTTTTGCAGACCAGAGTATCGACCCAGGGAGCCACACACGATATGACAAAGAAAACCGGTCGCCGGTCGCACACGCTGAGGGCGCTGTGCCTATCTACTATTCTTACTGGCATTGCCGCGCCGCACGCCGCGTTTGCGCAGGAAGCGCTCGCGCCGCAGGCTGCTCCCGCTGACGATACCAAGCCGGCCGGCGGTTTCGACGAGATCATCGTCACCGCGACGCGCAAGTCGGAAAACGTGCAGAAGGTGCCGATCGCAATCCAGGCACTCAACTCCGATTTCCTTGCGCAGCGGCAGGTCAAGGGTCTTGCCGATTACGCCGCCCTGCTTCCCTCGGTCTCGTTCGCCGGCATCGGGCCGGGCCGCAGCGAGGTCTATTTCCGCGGTATCGTTCCCGCCGGCGGCGCCTATGCTTCGGTCGGCTACTACCTCGACGAAATCCCCATCACCGGCGCCGAAGTCCCCGACATCCAGGTTTATGACATGGAGCGTATCGAGGCGCTTTCCGGTCCGCAGGGCACCCTGTTCGGCGCCGGTTCGCTCGCCGGCGTGTTGCGCTTCATCACCGCCAAGCCCAAGATCGGCTCATTCGAAATGGGCGTTGACACTGAAGTCAACAAGTTCGGCAAGGGTGACATGGGCGGCACCTTCAAGGGCTTCGTCAACATTCCCGTGAGCGATACGCTCGCCGTCCGCGCGATGGGCTACTACCGCAAGGAAGGCGGCTACATCGACAACACGCCCAACAACGGCAAGTTCAACGATGGCCGGCCGGCGGTGCTCAACCTGGGCGACGACAATCCGCTGACAACGTACACGCTCAACAACGCGTCGATCGCCAAGGACAACTACAACCCCGTCTACGAATACGGCGGCCGCCTCTCGATGCTGTGGGACGTGGCTGACGGTTGGGAAATCACGCCGTCGATCACCGCGCAGCGTCAGATTTCCTACGGCTACTTCGGCTTCGACCAGCGGCTCGGCGATCTTCAGGTCCACGATTATGATCTGACCCGCAGCGACGACAAGTGGTATCAGGCCGCGCTCACCATCCATGGCCATATCGGCGATTTCGATCTCGTTTCGGCGACGGGCTACTATCACCGCAACCGCAAGATCAACAACGACTATACCTACTACACCGTGGCCTATGACGGCTTCGGGCCGGGGTATGAAAGCTATCTGCAGTTCTTCGACAAGGCGGGCTGCACTGGCAGCGGTGCCTCGCTCAAGTGCACCACTCTGCTCAATCCGACGCAGTACTACCATGCCGACAACAGCCAACGGAAGTTCACTCAGGAACTGCGCCTGACGACACCGAAGTCCTGGCCGTTCGACGTGACGGTGGGCGGGTTCTACCAGCGCCAGAAGAACAACACGAACGACTTCTACGCGATCCGCGGGCTTGACAAGATCGTCGGCTACACCGCAGCCGGCGGCGGCGATAGCAACTTCGAAGGTTTCGGCATTCCCGAAGCACAGGGCGGCACGATGATCCTCGGCACGCCTGCCGTGCGCGACGACGGGTTCTACATCACCGAGAACGACACGCTCTATCACGATACGGCAGCCTTCGCCGAAGCGCACTACAACATCACCCCGGCGATCAAGGTGACCGGCGGCATCCGCTACTTCTGGACCGATTACCAGATCACCGGTTTCGCCGGCGTGGCCAGCTCCGCGCTCAACGCACCTTCGATCTTCACGCCCACCGGCGCGGTCGGCTGCCCGCTGCCGCTCACGGGTGCGCGGCTCGAATGCCGCAACACCAACCGGCTCGATCCGGAAAGCATCGGCCGCTACAGTGAGAAGGGCGAGACCCACAAGGTCGTCGTCGACTGGCAGGTTGCTGACCAGAAGCTGGTCTATTTCAACTACTCGACCGGCTTCCGCCCCGGCGGCTACAACCGTCCGCTGCGCATCCGCGCCACCACGACGCAGCCGTCGGTGGTCGTGGCCGCTCCTGCCTTCAAGTCGGAAACGCTGACCAACTTCGAGCTTGGTTTCAAGACGACGTGGAACAACATTTTCCGCCTCAATGGCGCGATCTACCTCGAGAAGTGGAACAACATCCAGTACGGCGTGGTCGTCGCGGGCGCCCAGGGCGCTGGCTACACCGGCAACGCCGGCAAGGCCGAAGTCAAGGGTATCGAGTTCGATGCCGACCTGCGCCTCGGCAAGTGGACGATTACCTCCAGCGGCGCCTTCAACGATGGCAAGCTGAAGGGCGATTTCTGCAACTTCGTCGCAAACCGCGCCGCGCAGACGATCGCGCAGCTTGATACTTGCTCGCTCGGCACCTTCATCGATGCCGACGGCAATATCGTGAACGACAACAACGGCGGTACCAACCTCGGCACCCCGACGGTTGCCGCGGCAAACGGCACCCGCCTGCCACGCCAGCCCAAGTTCAAGGGCACGACCACGATCCGCTACGACACGGATATCGGCGACTACAAGACCTACTTCCAGGCAGCTGCCCTGTATCAGACAGGCGCCACGCAGGACCTCAACGTCGAAAACAACAACTTCCTCGGCAATACGCCGGGCTTTGTCAGCTTCGACTTTGCGGCCGGCGTCAAGAAGGAGCACTGGACGATCGATGCGTTCATCCAGAACGCCTTCGACCGGCGTGGCCAGCTGACCCGCAACACGTTCTGCTCCGTCTCGGTCTGCTCCGGTTCGAGCCGCACGTTCATCATCCGCCCGCAGTTCTTCGGGCTCAAGATCGGCTATCGCTACTGAGGCGCAGGCCAGATTGAAGCAAACAGACAGCCCCTCGCGGTTTCGGCCGCGGGGGGTTTTGTTTTGGCCACCTTTTCATCAGTCCTGCGCGGGCGGATATCCAAAGCGCCGCACACGGCGCACGCGGCTTTCGATTCCAGCCATCCCGGGAATGACGAAGGTTGGGGTGGCCAGAAAAAACCCCTCCCGCAACGCGAGAGGGGTTCTTGATGCCCCGGATTTGGGGCTCGATCAGTGAGGTATCACGCCAGCGAGAGCGGCAGGCTGCGCAGTCGCTTGCCGGTCGCATCGCGGATCGCGTTGGCAATCGCCGGGATCACCGGCGGCAGCGTCGGTTCACCTAGACCGGTAGGCGGATTGTCGGTCACCACCCAGGTGATCGCAACTTCGCCCGGCGTCTGGTTGATGCGGAGAAGCGGGAAATCGCCGAAGTTTTCCTGCGTCACGGCGCCGGCTTTCTGCTCGATCGGCTGCCACACCATCGCCTGCGCGATGCCGTCGATCACCGCGCCCTGCATCTGGTGCTCAGCATTCAGGGGATTGATCACCTGACTGCCGATGTCACCCGCAACCCAGACCTTGTCGATCGTGATCGTGCCGTCAGTCACGGTGAGGTCAACCACCTCGGCAAAGTAGCCACGGTGGCTGAAGTAGAACCCGAAACCGCGCCCCTTGCCCCCATTGGCTCCGGACGGGGCCGAGCGCTTGCCGGTCCACCCGGCAAACTTGCACACTGCATCGATCACCCCGCGCGCGCGGCCAGTGTCGAAGGGCGTATCATCGGGCTCCGGCGGAAGTTGCCGCGTGGCGCCCAGCGTGCGGCGCATGAGTTCGGGCAGATCCGTCCCCGCCGCCTCGGCCACTTCATCGAGAAAGCCCTGGAACACGAAGGAGACCGCATTCGAGGTCGGCGCGCGCAGCCAGCCCGTGGTGAGGTTGGTCTTGAGGAAAGACATGCCGAAATGCACATCGGGCAGCACCGGCCCCGGAAACTCGGTCGCCCGCATTTCCGCAGCCCGCATCGGCTTCCCGTCTGCGCCGAAAGTGATGAAGTGATCCTTCAGCGCCACCAGCGCGCCGCTCGCATCAAGCCCTGCCGTCATGCGGTGCCATCCGCCCGGCCGGTAGTAATCGTTGCGCATGTCGTCGGTGCGATCGAACAGCAGCTTGACTGGACGACCCGGTACGGCCTTCGCCACACAGGCGGTGAGGATCATGAAATCGCTCATCAAACGCCGGCCAAAACCGCCGCCGATACGCGTCATGTGGATCGTCATCGAGGCAGGATCGATGCCGAGCACCTTGGCGATATCGCCGCGCGCCGTGCCCGGATCCTGCGTCGGTGCCCAGAATTCAAGCTTGCCGTCCGCATGCCACAGCGCGGTGCAGTTCTGCGGCTCGAGCGTGGCGTGGGCGAGGAACGGATAGGCATAGTCCGCCGTCACCACCTTCGCCGCCTTGGCCAGCGCCGCATCGGCATTGCCCGCCTTGAACAGATCCGCCGTCGGCGCCGCGCCCATCAGGGCTTTGGCCATGGCGCTGTACCCATCGGTCGAATAGCCGTCGAAGCCTGCCGTATCCCACTCCACAGCCAGCTTCTCGCGCGCCTTGTGGACCCGCCACCAGCTGTCGCCGACGATCGCCACGGCATTGTGCTTGCCCGCCGGGATCTCGCCATCGGTGACCGGCACCACGGCCAGCACGCCCTTTTCCTTGCGGACGGCGGCATCATCGAAGCTCTTGAGCGTCCCGCTGATCACCGGGCACTTGACCATCGCGGCATAGAGCATGCCTGCCGGATGTGCATCGATGCCGAACAACGGCTCACCGCTCACGATGGCGGGCGTATCGACGCCCTTCATCGACTTGCCGACGATCCTGAAGTCCTTGGGCGACTTGAGCGGCACCTTTTCGAGATCGGGCGCAGCGACCTTCGCCGCAACCGGCGCGAGCGCGGCATAGGTGATCGAACGGCCACTCGCTGCGTGCAGCACCTTGCCCTCGCTCGTCGTCAGGCTTGCGGCAGGCACGCCCCATTGCTGCGCTGCGGCGGACACCAGCATGGCGCGGGCACCGGCACCCGCCTGCCGCGCGGGGAGCCAGTTGAGCGGCGTCGTCATGCTGCCGCCGGCAAACTGCGGGCCATACGCGGCCGCATTGTCATCGGCCTGCTTGATTTTCACCTGGCTCCAGGCAACGTCCAGTTCCTCGGCGATCAGCATGGGCAGCATGGTTTTCACGCCCTGGCCGATCTCTGGGTTCTTCGCGAGGATCGTCACCGAATTGTCCGGCGCGATGCTCACGAACACACCCAGCATGGCGGGCTCGGCGCCGCCCGGTGCGGCAGCGAAGGCGAGCTTCGCTTCGAACGTCAGCGCGGCCCCACCGGCAAGCGAAGCGGCAATGAACGAGCGGCGGGAGACGGAAACGGCGTTCATGCGGCGGCTCCCGAAATGGCCTTGCTCGCTTCGGCGATGGCCTTCTGTATCCTCAGATACGTGGCGCAGCGGCAGATGTTGCCGGCCATCCCGGCGGTCACTTCGTCCGCCGAAGGCTTGGGCGTTGCGGTCAGCAACGCGGTGGCGGACATGATTTGCCCCGCCTGGCAATAGCCGCACTGCGGCACGTCGAGCGCAGTCCACGCCTCGACCACCTTGGCGCCGACCGGCGAGGCCGTCACGCCTTCGATCGTCACGATATCCTTGCCGGCGGCATCGGCCAGCGGCGTCTGGCAAGAGCGCACCGCCTCACCATTCAGGATCACCGTGCAGGCGCCGCAGAGCCCGGCGCCGCAGCCGAACTTGGTGCCCGGCATATTGAGGTCTTCGCGCAGCACCCAGAGCAGCGGCTTGTCGGATTCGACATCCACGGTCCGGGGCTTGCGATTAACGGTCAGCGAGATCGCCATTGCGGTCCTTTCGAGCAGCCGGGGCGGCAAATGCGCGCCAAACCGGCGAATGCGGGGAAAATCGGGCCCTGTATGCCCCGGATACAACGCGGTATCGATAGAGGCTTAGCCGAGTAATAATTGTTTATTTTCAGAGACTTAAAAAACCTGAACAAAGTCTGTACAAAGTTCAGGATTCCGTCAAGAGCGATTTGCCGCAAGGGCGCTCTGGTGAGGTTCCGGCGCGCATGCTACGCATGATCCATGGATCGTAATACCGTCACGCTAGTCGAGGCACACCGCGAAGGTGGTTTCGCAGGCGATGAAGGCATGGTCACCGGTCCTCGCCCCGGCACTTATGCCCGCGGGACCGAAACCGTCGATGCCATCCTCAAGGCCGCACATGACGTGCTGATCGAGGAAGGTGCCAGCGCCTTCACCATCCGCCGCATCGCCACCAAGAGCGGCATGAAGGTCGGCAATGTCAGCTATCATTTCCCGCGCAAGGAAATGCTCATCAAGATCATGCTGGACGAGCTGCTCGACAGCTACGACAAGCTGCTCGAAAGCCAGGTCCGCCAGCCCGGAATCTCGCCGGAAGACCGCCTCCGCCTGATCGTGAAGCTGTGCCTCGATGATATTGCCGGCAAGCGCACCACGCGCCTGTTTACCGAGCTTTGGGCGCTCGCCAACCACAACACCTTCGTCGCGGATCGGGTGCGTGTCTTCTATCAGCGCGTGCACGATTTCATCGGCGAAGTGGTGACAGAGCTCAATCCCGTGCTCGCACCCGACGAGGTGGCCACGGTCGCGCTTTACATCAGCGCCTCAATGGAAGGCACGACTCCGTTCCTCGGATTCGAGAAGCCTTGGGCCGCAAAAATGCCGCAGATCACCGCCATCGCCGCCGAGGCCATGGTATCGCTGGTGAAATCGATCACCCAGCAGCAGATCGCGGCCCGCACCTGACCCGAGGCGCGCTTTTTTTGCAGCTCTCCACCGGAACCGCGCGATCGGCGTTACAAAGCGCTTGACTAAAACTGGACGCTCGTCAAATCTTCTTCGCAAGCGCACAAAGTGCATGGGGTTCAGGCGTTTCAGACAGAAGGGGCCAGGCCAGATGAAGATGATGAAGGTTCAGGGCAAGTCTCCGCTCTCCGCTAGGGCCAGGTATACCGCCGCGGCTGTCTCCGCACTCGCTTTGCTCGGCAGCGTTCCCGCCGCCCACGCAGCCGATCCGCTGCAGCCGGACCCGGAGCTTGAGGCCGTAACGCTCTCCGCACCGAAGCCGAGCTGGGTGTTTGTCGAGCGCGGCTTCGTCGTTCCCGGCAATTCGATCTACGATACCGAAACCGGCAAGATGCTCGGTATGGTCGAGGCTTCCACGCTGTCGGACCTCTCGATCGATCCGGCCGGCAAGGCCTATTACGTGTCCGAAAGCATCTGGACCAAGGGCTGGCGCGGCACGCGGCAGGACATGATCACGGTCTATGACTCCGCCACACTCAAGCTCAAGACCGAAATCGCCATTCCCGGCCGCATCCTGATTGGCGGGCGCAAGTTCAACTTCGTGATCGCGGACGAGGGCAAGACGGCCTACGTCTACAATCTCGATCCGGCCTCGTCGGTCAACGTCGTCGATCTCGCCAAGGGCAAGTTCGTCAAGAAGATCGAGCTGCCCGGCTGCGCCAGCCTGATGCCGGTCACCGGCGTCGGTTTCTCGGCGCTCTGCTCGGACGGATCTCTGGCCACGGTCAAGACCGCCGCTGCCAAACCGGAGATCACGCGTTCGGCCCCGTTCTTCTCGGCCACCAACGATCCGATCTTCGACAACTTCGGCTACGACGGTGCCAAGCAGACCGCCGTGTTCCTGACCTATACCGGGCAGGTCTACACCGCCAAGCTGGGCGCAACGCCGACAATTTCGGAGCCGTTCTCGATCCAGGCCGCCGCCGGCGTCTCGCCCGCTGATACCAAGCCGCTCGATGTACACTGGTATCCTGGTGCGCGGCAGGGCCTTGCCTATCACCTAGGCACCGGCCACGCTTTCGTGCTGATGCACACCGGCGAATACTGGACACACAAGGAATCCGGCACCGAACTGTGGGAACTCGATGTCGCGGCCAAGAAGGTCGTGAAGCGTATCCCGCTGGAAGATCCGGCCTCTGCCGTCGCTGTCACGCAGGAACCCAATGCCAAGCTCATCCTTTCGGGTGAAAGCGGCACGCTTCATATCCTCGATGCCAAGACCTTCGAAGAGAAGTTCAAGCTCGAGAAGTCCGCTGGCGGCGTGCTGCGGACGCTGGAGCCCTGATGGCAGACAGCAGCGCCTTGACACTGGCTGCGATTGGCGGAACCGGCATTGGCGTTCTCGGTCTTGCGGGAGCGATGGGGGTTGGCCTCGTCTTCCTGCAGGCCGCCCTCGCCAAGCTGCGCCACCGCGAGATTCTGTCGGGTGTCATCGCAAACTACCGATTGCTGCCTGCCGCACTCGTCGGTCCGGCAGCCATGCTGCTGGCTCCGGCTGAACTTGCCGTCGCCTTTGGCCTGTTGCTGGGCGGACAGGCCCTTGCTGCGGCGGTCGCCATCGCGCTGCTGGTGATTTTTGCCGCTGCCATGGCTATCAATATCATGCGGGGGCGGCGCGAGATCGATTGCGGCTGCGGTCGTTCGCAGCTGCGGCAGCCGCTCAGCTGGCTGCTTGTTACACGCAACTTGCTGCTTGCGGCGCTGCTTGTCCCGCGCCTTTTGCCGGCCGCTGCGTCCACTTATGCCGATCTCGCCATCGCACTGGCCGGCGGCTTGGCCATGTTCGTGATCGTCCAGCTTTTCAACGCCATCGGGGCGCTTGCGGCATCACCGCTCGCCGCCTCGCGGAGGTAACCGAATGTTGCAAGCCCTGCTCGTCTCGACGGTCCTGTCCTGGGTCGTGATCCTCCTGCTGGGTGTGGCGTTGCTTGCGCTGGCCCGTCAGGTCGGCGTCCTGCACATGCGCGTTGCCCCTGCCGGTGCTTTGACGACGTCCGCAGGCCCCGCTGTCGGCAGCGCCGCCGCTGCGATCCCGGCCACGACGATCGAAGGCACAGAGACCACGGTCGGTGGCCACCTCCACGGCGTGCCGCTGCGCCTCCTCATGTTCGTCTCGCCCTCCTGCCCGCTCTGCAAGAACCTCATTCCGGTGGCGAAGTCCTTCGCCCGTGATGAGCGCCTGCAACTCGTCTTCATCGGCGATGACGACGTTGCTGCGCAGCGCCAGATGATCGCGGAGCACAGCCTTGGCGGCTATTCGTTTATCAATGGCCCCGAAGTCGGCCAGGCTTACGAAGTGGCGAAGCTGCCTTATGCCGTCCTGATGGACGAGCACGGCACGATCCTCTCGAAGGGCCTCGTCAACAGCCGCGAGCATCTCGAAAGCCTCGTGATCGCCCACGAAATGGGCATTCGCTCGGTTCAGGACTACATCGGCAAGCTCAAGGCCGTCGTCAATTGATCGCCCTCATCCACTCACAAGAACACGGTTCCAGCGCACAACAGGGGACAAGCTCATGAAGACCTTCAATCCCGACGCCATGGGCGAGAAGCTGCTCCGCCGCTTTGCCGGCGGCACCTCACGCCGCGGCATTCTCGCCCGGCTCGGCCTCGCGCTGGTCGCCGCGCCGGTATTCCCGGTCCTGCCGGTCAGCCGCGCCAGCGCTGCGAAACCGGACCGCTCGCCCGAGGCGAAGACCACCTTCGCCCGCAATGCGCAGAGCAAGGACGATACCAAGTGCGATTACTGGCGCTATTGCGCGATCGACGGCTCGCTCTGCTCGTGCTGCGGCGGCGGGCTCAATCGCTGCCCGCCGGGCGCGGAGCACTCGCCCGTCTCTTGGGTTGGCACCTGCATCAATCCTGATGACGGCCGCGCCTACTTGATCGCCTACCGCGATTGCTGCGGCAAGGCCTATTGCAACAAGTGCGATTGCGACGGCACCGACCGTGAGACGCAGCTCTATGTGCCGCAGCTTAACAACGATGTGATCTGGTGCTTCGGCACGACGAGCATGGAATACCACTGCTCGACGGCGGTTCTCGTCGGCACCGCCTGATCGGCGGGCACGGCAGGGGTTCCGGCGAGCGGCGAACGGGTCTAAGGAAGGGCGTATGAAGAAGCGCATGGGCCTGTTCGCCGCTGCCACGCTGCTCGGCGCACTTTCGCTCGGCACGCTGCGCGCGGCCGAGCCCGATAATCACTCGCCCGAAATGACTGCCGACATCCGCACGAAGATGGCGGACCCCGAACTTGCGCAGAGCGATTTCATCGAGAACTGCGCCGGCTGTCATGGGCTTCGCGGCACCACCGTCCCGGCCCACCTGCCCGAGATCAAGGACCGCGTCGGCTGGTTCATGTGCACGCCGGAAAGCCGCGCCTATCTGCTGCGTCTGCCCAATGTCGCGCACAGCCGCATCACGGATAACGCGCAGCTCGCCGATCTAATGAACTATGTGGTCTTCGTGCTCGGCGGCAAGAGCGTGCCGGCAGGCACCAAGCCGTTCACCGGCGAGGAAGTCGCCCATGAGCGCCAGTTCGCGCTCACCAGCGTCTCGCTAAAGGCAGAACGGCTGCGTCTTGCCAATGTCGCCATTGCCAAGTGCCGGGCGCCCGCCTCGCTTCGCCTGCAATATCCGGGTTCCACGCAATGATCGCGCATGACGATCGCAGCATCCTCCGCCTTCTGATCGAGCGCGCGGAGGACGGCGTGGAAGGCGTGCTCGTCACGCTGACCGGCATCGAAGGCGGCTCCTCGCGCGGGATTGGCGCGCAGATGGCGGTGCTGGCGGATGGCCGCAGCGCCGGCTCCTTTTCGGGCGGCTGCGTCGAGGCGGCCGTCATCGCCGAAGCGCAGGACGTGCTGGCGCGGGGCCATGGCCGCACCGTTCGCTACGGCATCGGCTCGCCCTATCTTGATATCCGTCTGCCCTGCGGCGGCGGGATCGACCTGTTGTTCACCCCGCGCCCCGATCCCGCAGTGCTCACGCAGGTCCTCGCACGGCTCGATCAGCGCAAGGCTGCCGCGCTTCGCCTCAATGAAGGCGGCGCCGCTTTGTCGGATACGCCCGGCTTCCACGGCTTCCAGCGCGCCTATGCCCCGCCGCTGCGCCTCGTCGCGCTGGGTCATGGCGAAGACCTTACCGCCCTAGTGCGCCTCGCACGGGCCTTCGGCCTTGCGGTCGAGGCCTATGCGCCCGCAAGCGACCGTCTGGCCGCTGCCGAACCGGGCGTTCAGCCGCTCACGAGCCGCACCGCACTTCCCGACCTTGTTGGCGATCCGTGGACGGCGTTCGTCTTCGTGTTCCACGATCACGATTGGGAAGAGCAGCTCCTGCCCCACGCGCTCGCGCAGGAAGGGTTCTACCACGGCGCTGTCGGCAGCGCGCGCACGCACCGCGCCCGGCTTGCGGGCCTTCGCACCATCGGCGTGCCGCAGGCGAGCCTCGATGCGCTGCGCGGCGGCATCGGCCTGATCCCGGCGACGCGCGATCCCGCCACGCTGGCGCTCTCGATCGTTGGCGAGCTTGTGCAGGACTATCAGGCCTGCGCGGGCATGCCGGGCTGGAGCGGCCGTGCGCCGGGCCGGATGGGGCACGATCCCGCCTCGCATGTCCCCACCCGCAACTGAGGCCGGGTTTGCCGGCCTCGCGCTGGTGCTGCTGGCGGGCGGGCAATCAGCACGGTTCGGCGCTCCAAAACTGCTCGCCCCGCTAGGCGGCAAGCCGCTTGCCCTCCACGCCGCCGGGATGCTGGCCGCCCTGCCCTTTGCAGCGCGCTTTGCGGTGATCGGACCGGATGTGCCGGATCTTGCGGCGCTCGGCTACCAGACCGTGCCGCTGACCCCGTCCGGAGCCCCGCAGGCACGCTCACTCGCACTTGGCATGGCCGCCGCACAGGTCAGCGGCGCCCGCGCGGCGCTGGTCGCGCTGGCGGATATGCCGCTCATCCCTGCCTCGCATATCGCAGCACTCGTCGCCCGGTTCGACGGGGATCGCATCGCCACTGCGGCAGACGGCATCACCATGCCGCCCGCCATTTTCGGCTTCGCGCATTTTGCGGCCCTCACCGCGCTCGACGGAGACCGGGGCGGCGCGGTCCGGCTAAAGGGGGCGCCGACCGTCGCGCTCGAGCCGGAACTGGCGCTGGACGTAGACCGCCCCGAGGACCTGGCCCGGGCCGCAATGCTTTTTCGATAACATAACCTCGTCACCCCCGCGAAGGCGGGGGCCCAGAGCGGCAAGCACAGCGTAGGTCGCTCTGGATTCCCGCCTTCGCGGGAATGACGACAGGTTTGGAGTCAGAGCAACGCGCGCTCCACCGCCTTGTGCCACCCGGCGACGAGGTCACTGCGGAGCGCCGCGCTCATCTTCGGCTCGAAGCGGCGGTCACTCGTCCAGGTCGCCTCCAGGGCGGCGAGATCGCTCCACACGCCCGTCGCCAGCCCCGCAAGGAAGGCCGCGCCCAGCGCCGTGGTCTCGACACTGACGGGCCGCTCGACCGGTGCGACCAGCACATCGGACAGGAACTGCCCCAGCCAGTCGTTCGCCGCCATGCCGCCGTCGATGCGCAGCGCGGCATCGCCCGGATTGGCGTCCTCGCGCATGGCATTGATCAGGTCGAACGTCTGGTAGGCGACCGACTCCAGCGCGGCGCGGGCGACATGCGCCGCGC
The DNA here is from genome assembly GCF_027486195.1 of Novosphingobium sp. Taxonomy (GTDB): domain Bacteria; phylum Pseudomonadota; class Alphaproteobacteria; order Sphingomonadales; family Sphingomonadaceae; genus Novosphingobium. The sequence goes on along the minus strand of NZ_JAIXPP010000009.1, from coordinate 5,436 downwards.
CTGCATCCAGCGTCAGACCGCAGATCAGTCCGCGCGCATCGGGATTCCAGTGCGGCGCGCCGAGGCCCACGAAGGCCGGGACCATATAGACGCCGTGGTTGTCCGGCACGCGCACCGCCATGTCATGCGTGTCCGAGGCGTGTGTGATGATCTTGAGGCCATCGCGCAGCCACTTGACCGCCGCACCCGCCACGAAGATCGCTCCCTCAAGCGCATAAGTCGTCTCGCCATTCAGGCGGTAGCCCACCGTCGTCAGCATGCGCTTCTTGGAAGGGATCGGCTTGTTCCCGATGTTCATCAGCGCAAAGGCGCCGGTGCCATAGGTCGATTTGGTCATGCCCGGACGGAAGCACGCCTGCCCGAACAGCGCTGCCTGCTGGTCCCCCGCCATGCCGGCAATCGGGATCGCGCGACCTAGGATCGCCGGGTCGCACTCGCCAAAGATGTACGAATTGTCCTGCACTTCGGGCAGGACCGAGGCGGGCACGCGGAGCAGACGCAGCAGTTCCTCGTCCCACTGCTGCCTGCCGATATCGAACATCAGCGTGCGCGAGGCATTGGTCGGATCGGTCGCGTGGACCTTGCCCCGCGTCAGCCGCGACAGGAGGAAGCAGTCGATGGTCCCGAACGCCAGCTCGCCGCGGTCCGCCGCCGCCCGTGCACCCGCAACCTCGTCAAGGATCCACGCCAGCTTGGTGCCGGAAAAATAGGGATCGAGCAGCAGCCCCGTCTTCGCCGCAAACAGCGGCTCCGCCCCGTCCGCCTTGAGCCTTGCGCACGTATCCGCCGTGCGCCGGTCCTGCCACACGATGGCGCGGTGGATCGGCTTGCCGGTCGCGCGGTCCCACACCGCCACGGTCTCGCGCTGGTTGGTGATGCCGATGGCGGCAATGTCCGCCACGTCGATTCCCGCCTTGCCGACCGCCTCGCGCAGCACGGTGACGACGTCCTGCCAGATATCCTCGAGCTCGTGCTCGACCCAGCCCGAGGCCGGATAGTGCTGCGCAAATTCGCGCTGCGCCACCGCAATCGGCTTGGCGGCGGAATCAAATACAATGCAGCGGCTCGACGTGGTGCCCTGATCGATGGCGAGAATATAGGGGGGCTGCATGGGTCTCCTCTCTTGGCCTTGCGCCGTTTGCCCCTGCCTATCCAACCGGCATGGCCTCCGGAAGCACCCTTTGCGGAAAACCCATAGAAAATTGCGATAGCCGCCGTGGACCCTCAGGCGTCCAAACGGAAATGAAACACCCGGCTCGGCCCATCCTCCGGCAGCACGTAGACCTCGCGGCCTTCGATGGCCATGCCCTCACCCGTCACCGGCCCGCCGCGCCCGAACGGACGCACCGGACCGATCGAACCCGCCTTGAGCGAACGCGTCACCCGCATGGTCGCGGGATCGATCCAGTCGAGCGTGCCCCCCAGCCAGCTGGTATTGCCGCCCGCCACCAGTTTGCCGTCCACGAACTTCATGTCCTGGAAGTGCGTACCCGATGGATTGTCGACGACCTGAACCGGCCTCGTCCCGCGTGCCAGATCGAAGGTATAGAGCTGCCGGCTGTCCCAATTGCCCGCGACAAGCTTCGTGCCGTCCGCCGCGACGCAGCCGATATGGTCGGCCACCGCGATCCGGCGGCGCACCGTCAGCGTCTCGGCATCGATCTCCACCAGCACTGCCGAGCTGTCCGGCCGCAGTTCTGCCACCGGCACCCACAGCGAACCGCCCGACAGCGAAAGCCCGCCGGGGTGATACCGCGCGCCGTCGGTCAGTTCGAGCCGCCGCAGGAAGCGCCCGCTCGCCCGGTCGAACAGGTGCAGGAACGCCCGCTGCCCGGCGTGATCGACCGAGGTCACCCAGACATGCTTGGGATCGAGCGCCAGCCCCTGAACATGGAACACCTCGCCCTGCAGCTGCAGCGCCCCGACATATCTGCCGTGCTCCAGCTCTCCGTCATAAGTCGCGGGACTGAACGATCCGGGTGAAGCCGAGAGGGAAATGCCCGAAGCGAGGTTGAGCACGGCCAGAAAACCGCCACGTAGAAGCTTGCCGATCATCGTCGTAATGCTTTCCGAAGCCCTTGGGTTTCGGCGCCCCGGTGACGATGTTCAGAGGCATCTGCGTGGCAGTTCTCGGAATCTGCCGCAGGACTGCAATATTGGCGGTATCCCCCGACTTATCCACAGGCCATTACTTGGCGAGTGCGACCTTTTTGCCACTACGCTCGCACTGGAAGACCAGCTTCCCGCCGACGAAGGTCATGTCCACCTTGCCGGTGAGGAAGCTCTCCTCCGGCGCGGTCAGCGGATCGAACGGCAGCACGATCATGTCCGCCAGCTTGCCCGGCTCCAGCGTGCCCTTCTCGTTCTCCTCCCAGGAAAGGTACGCGCCGTTCGCGGTATACATGCGGATCGCCTCGGCGCGGCTGACCGCTTCCTCCGGCCCGCGCGCTACCCCGCTCGGGCCTTTCCGCGTCGTCGCGGCATAGAGCCCGACCAGCGGCCCGATGGGCAGATTGTCGCTGGCAAAGGCCATGAACAGGCCGAACTTACTCACCGGCGTCACCACGGCATTGTTGTGCGCAAGCCGCCAGTCATCGAGCAGCGCGGCATAGCGGTCATCGAGATTGTAGAGGAAGTTGGGCTGCTGCGAGATCATCACATGATCCTGCGCCATCGTCGCCATGGTCTCGTCGGGCGGCATGATGGTGAAGTGATCCAGGAACCAGCGCCGGTCACTGGGGGCATGCGCGGGATCGGGGATCGTCGTCAGCGCGGTGTGATAGGCCTTCACCGCTTGCACGATGGCCGCATCGCCAATCGCGTGGATGCCCATCTGCCAGCCCAGCTTTGCCGCGCTGTCGACCAGTTCCTGCAGTTCCGCATCGGTGAAGCGCCCCTTGCCGCGGAAGCCCGGCTGGCCCTTGTAGTCCGCCAGCAGCCACGCGGTCGGCCCGGTGAAGCCGCCATCCACCGCGTTCTCGCCGATCGCGCCGAGCCGCAGGTGATTGTCGCCATAACCGGTGTGATAGGGAAACGCCTTCAGGCGCTCCGCCCCCGGATGGATAATGTACATCGTGATACGCGGCAGCTCGGCGCCCATCGTGGCGTAGACTTCGCGCGCGCGCTTCCAGGTCATGTTGGAAGCGCCCCACAGCGGGTCGAGGTCCTTGCTTGCAGTACCGCCTTTGCCCACCGGCTCGTCGTCGATCGTGCCGCTGGCATCGTGGAAGCTGGTGATGCCGAGCGCGAGCATCTGCTTGAGCCAGGTGATCGTCGGCCCGCGCATCGCTTCCCAGCCCGGATCGGGAATGAACTTCGAGACGACGTCCATGCGCTCGCGGATGATCCCGCTCGGCTCCCCATCCGGCCCGCGTTCAATCAGGCCCGTCGCCGGCTCGGGCGTGGACTTGTCCACCTTGGCGATCCTGAAAGCCGCCGTGTTGTAGGCCGCCGAGTGCGAACCCGCACGCAGCAGCGCCACCGGATTGTTCGGCGCGGCGGCATCGAGATCGGCGCGGCTCAGATTGCGCTTTTCGGCAAAGTTCGATTCCTGCCAGCCATAGCCGGTGATCCACTTGCCCGGCCCGAGCTCCTTCGCCTTGGCGCGCAGCATGGCCTGCACTTCGGCGATGCTCTTGGCATCCTGCACCGCGATGTCGTTGGGCGAAACGGGCTTGGGGTGCAGATGCGTGTCGATAAAGCCCGGCATCAGCGTCTTGCCCGCAAGGTCGATCACCTTCGGCGCCGAATAGGCATCCAGCAGCTCCTCGCCGCCCACCGCGACGATCCGCTCGCCCTTCACCGCCACCGCCGTCTTGAGCGTGAACGCGCGGTCGACGGTGATCACCTGGCCCTTGTGGAGGATGAGGTCGACAGCTTCCTTGGCCGAAGCAGGCTGCGCCAATGTTGCCGCAATCAGTCCACCCAAAAGCCCGATCCGCCGCGAAACTCCCATGTCGACACCCCCCGATCCTGAACACGTGTCCTAGAACGTATCAAGCAGGCAAGGGGCTGTCGACCTAGACCTCACACACAACTTTCGTCATTGCGAGGAGCGTAGCGACGAAGCAATCCAGAGCGGCTGGGTACAACCGCTCTGGATTGCTTCGCTACGCTCGCAATGACGAGCGAGGGGAGAGGCATTTGACGTCGGGGCGTCAGCACTCCACCACGTTCACCGCGAGCCCGCCCTGCGAGGTTTCCTTGTACTTGTCGCGCATGTCGAACCCGGCCTGGCGCATCGTCTCGATCACCTTGTCGAGGCTGACCATATGTTCGCCATCGCCCAGCAGTGCGAGGCGCGAGGCATCGATGGCCTTGACCGCGCCCATCGCATTGCGCTCGATGCAGGGGATCTGGACAAGCCCACCGACCGGATCGCACGTGAGCCCGAGGTTGTGCTCCATCCCGATTTCCGCCGCATTCTCGATCTGCGCATTGCTGCCGCCCAGCACCGCGGTCAGCCCCGCCGCCGCCATCGAGCAGGCGACACCGACCTCGCCCTGACAGCCCACTTCCGCGCCCGAGATCGAGGCATTGCGCTTGTAGAGCGCGCCGATCGCCGCCGCCGTCAGCAGGAACACGCGCCGCCCCGCCTGATCGCCGCGATAGCAGCGCTCGTAGTAGCGCAGCACCGCCGGGATGATCCCTGCCGCGCCATTGGTCGGCGCGGTCACCACGCGGCCGCCCGCAGCATTCTCCTCGTTGACCGCCATGGCCCAGAGGTTGATCCAGTCGAGCACTACCAGCGGATCGCTCAGCGCCGCCTGCTGGCGCGCGACAAGTTCAGCCGCAATGCCCTGCGCGCGGCGCTTGACGCGCAGACCGCCGGGCAGCACGCCGCCTTGCGAGGTTCCGCGGTCGATACAGGCTGCCATCGTATCGGCGATCAGATCGAGGCCCTGCTCCACTTCCGCCAAAGGCCGCAGCGCCGTCTCGTTGGCTAGCATCAGTTCGGCAATCGTGAGGCCCGCCGCGCCCGCCATGGCGATCAGTTCATCACCGGTGGTAAAGGGATAGGGCACCGGCGCGGCATCGCCCGCAGGCGCATTGCGGCCTGCCTCGTCCTCATCCAGCACGAAGCCGCCGCCCACCGAATAGTAGAACCGCCGCAGCAGCACGCCGTCATCCGCCCCGAAAGCGGACAGCGCCATTGCGTTGCTGTGGAACGGCTGTCGCTCACGCTGGTGAAAATGGAGATCATCCGCAGGGACGAAGCGCACGGAATGGCGGCCCAGCAGTTCGATCTGCCCCGTCTCGTGCACCGCCGCAATCTTCGCCGGCGCCGCGTCGATATCAATCTCGGACGGCGTCTCGTCCATCAACCCCAGCAGCACTGCGGTATCGGAGGCATGCCCCTTCCCCGTCAGCGCCAGCGAGCCGTAGAGATCGACCTCGACCCGCACCGTGTCCGCGAGCAGGCCGAGCTCTTCCAGC
>NZ_JAIXPP010000049.1 GCF_027486195.1 Novosphingobium sp. | reverse complement strand
GCGCCGCCGCCGCCGCCCCCGCCGCCGCCGCCCAAGTTCCAGCCGAAAGGCCCGGCGCCGAAGGGTAGCCCTGGTAACTGGGCTACGTCGAACGACTATCCGTCGCGCGCTCTGCGCGAGGAGCGTGAAGGCGTCACCGGGTTCCGCGTGTCCGTTGGTACCGACGGCAAGGTTACGTCCTGCGAAATCACCAGGTCGAGCGGCAGCCCCGATCTCGATCAGGCGACGTGCGACAACGTCCGCCGCCGCGCTCGCTTTGCGCCGGCAACCGACGGTGAAGGCAATCCCACAACCGGTTCGTACACAAACTCGATCCGGTGGGTGATCCCGAAGGACTGATCTGATTGGCGCGGCCTTTCCTTTGGGGAGGGCCGCGACGCCCGAGCTTATCTTTTTGACCCTTTGTACGAAATTTTGAAGAGGAAGACCCGAATGCTCATCCACACGCTCGCCGCAGCTGCCGCTACTGCCGCGCCCCAGAACAAGTTTGGTATCGCGGAAGTTCTGTTCCCCGGCGGCAAGCCCGCCTGGATCCCGCTCTCGACCTTCACCATTCTGGTGTTCATGTCGGTCGGTTCGTTCTTCATCCTCTTCACCAAGTGGGCCGAGCAGTCCAAGGTGCTCAAGCAGCACCAGTCGCTTGCGGGCTTCTGGCGCGCCGCCGGCCTGCGTGAAGGCGCTTCGAAGCTCGAGAAGAACTCGGCCTGGCGCCAGATCGTCGACGACGGCCTTTCGGCTGAAGACGCGGCCGGCAAGATGGACGAATCCGAGAGCCACGACTGGATGCACAGCTCGCTGGCCCGCTCGGAAGCCTCGATCAACGCGAAGCTCGCTGGCGGTCTGCCGTTCCTCGCGACCGTCGGTGCAACCTCGCCGTTCATCGGTCTGTTCGGTACCGTGGTCGGCATCTACGGCGCGCTCATCAACATCGGCATCGCCGGTTCGGCCTCGATCGACAAGGTCGCGGGTCCGGTCGGTGAAGCGCTGATCATGACCGCGCTCGGTCTGCTCGTCGCGGTTCCCGCAGTGCTCGCCTACAACTACCTGCAGGCCCGCAACAAGCGCATCGCCGAACTGCTGACCGGCTTCAGCACCGACGTGCTCGCCAACCTCGCCTCGAAGGGCGTGGTCAAGCCTGCCGTCCCGGCTGCTCCGGCTGCCAAGCCCGCCGCTCCGGCTGCGGCACCGGCCAAGAAGTAAGGCCCGAATACGCGGAGGCGAAGATGGGATCGGTGGGCCATTCTCTAACGAGCTGGCCTGCCACCCATCCTCGGGAACAACGCGGGTTCCAGCCGGGGCTGCGATGGCTCCAAAAAGCCAGCAAAGACCCGGTTCACCGTGGAAAGATCGGATAGGAACTAACCAATGGCAATATCTGCAGGCGGCGCGGGCGGCGATGAACGCCCAATGTCGGACATCAACACCACGCCGCTCGTGGACGTGATGCTCGTGCTGCTGATCATCTTCCTCATCGCGGTTCCGGTCGCGATCCAGACCGTCGAAAAGCTCAAGGTTCCGGTGCTGCCGTCCGAAGAGACGCAGGACAAGGTCGAGAACCTGCTCGTGACGGTCGTTTCGACCGACGCTGGCGGACGCAGCCCCGGCCAGGGCGGCTACGAAGGCTCCTCGCGGACCGGCACCTGCCGCGTCTACATCAACAACGTCACCCCGGTGGATAACAACGAACTCTACAAAATGGCGTTCGACCGGCTTGATGCGATCGTGAAGCGGGCCGGCGGCGCGCAGAACATGGAGCCCGACAAGATCCCCGAAGTGCACATCCGCGGCGACGTCAATGTCCCCTGGAAGTGCGTTGCCGGCACGATCTACAACGTGCAGATCGCGGGCTATCCCAAGGTCGGCTTCATCTCCACCCCGGTTGATCCGAACGGCTGACGCTAGTCAGCACTGGCGCGAAGACACCCGGGCACACGATACCAGACAGGAGTACCTCCCATGGCAATGAGCGGCGGCAAAGACGATGGCTCGCCGATGATGGAAATGAACACGACGCCGCTGATCGACGTCATGCTCGTGCTCCTCATCATGTTCATCATCACCATCCCCGTGGCCACCCACTCGGTCAACATCGACCTTCCGCAGGCGCAGCCGCCGACGACGAATCCGCCGATCAAGACGGATAAGAACAAGCTGGTGCTGACGACGCAGAATACGATCCTGTGGAACGGCACGCCGATCACCGAGGGCAACCTTGTCTCGCTGCTTCAGGCGACCAAGGCGATGAACCCCGAGCCGGAACTGCAGTTCCAGCCCGAGGAATATGCCTCGTATGAAATCGCGAACCGCATGCTCAAGATCATCACCCAGGTGAAGGTCAGCAAGTTCGGCTTCGTGGGCAACGAGAACTTCGCGACGTTCAGCAAGTAACGACGCGGGCTCTCAGCCACAGATGATCAAGGGGCGGAGCAATCCGCCCCTTTTTCGTGGTGAAGCGCCGCTTCAATCAGGTCTGCGCAGAGATCGCAGCGTCCGCAAAAAGAAGGGTTTCGCGCAGAGGCGCTGAGGCGCAGCGGGAGGTCAGTACGAGCGGGTGGCCAGCGGCGCAGGCATATCCGGATCACCAGATGATCTGCCAGCAGCAACGCGTCATGGCACAAAATCCCGGCGATCACTGCGCGAGGCCGCGCACTATCCGTCTCCGCGTCTCCGCGCCTCTGCGCGAAACCCCGCTTCACTCCGGCCGCATCGCTGCCGAGGCGAGGCTTTCGGCCTCGAGCAGCAGTTCCTCATCGGCCATACCCGCCGGCACAGATTCGCGCCCGATCATCACCATCAGCGGCACGGCCAGCGGCGTCACACGGTCGAGCTCGACATGGATCAGCTCGGCTGCCGCGCGGTCCAGCAAAGCGCCCAGTCGGCCCACATCCGTCATCCGTGCGCGGGCATCGGCCCAGGCGGCTTCGAGCAGGAGGTGTTCGGGTTCGTGCTTGCGCAGCACATCGTAGATCAGGTCGGTCGAGAAGGTGACTTGCCGCCCGCTCTTCCGCGCGCCCGGCTGCTGCCGCTCGACGAGGCCGGAGATCACCGCCACTTCGCGGAAGGCGCGGCGCAAGAGGTATGAGTTCTGGACCCATTCCACGAACTCATCGGTGAGGATATCGGGCGAGAGCAGCCGCGCCGGGTCCTTTACGGGGCGCAGGCCCCACACGCCGAGCGCATAGTCGTTGGCGACAAACCCCATTGGCGAGAGGCCCGCATCTTCCATGCGCCGGGTGATCAGCATGCCAAGCGACTGGTTCGCATTCCATCCCTCGAAGGTATAGTAGACAGTGTAGGCCCGCCCGCCATGCGGGAAGCTTTCGACCAGCAGCTCACCTGGCGCAGGCAGGCGGCTGCGCCAGTCCTGCACTTCAAGCCATTCGCGCACATCGTCAGGGAAGCGTGCCCAGCCTGTGCGGTCGGCCAGCATGGCCTGCACGCGGGTGGAAAGATGGGTGGTCAGCGGCATACGCGCGCCGTTGTAGCTAGGGATCTGCCCGGCGGACTTGGCCCCGCGCACGATCAGTTCAAGGTCGCGGACGCCCTCAACCTCAAGGTCCAGCCCGGCAAAACGGAAGGTATCGCCGGGCTTCAGCCCCGCGCCGAAGCTTTCCTCGACCTTGCCGAGCGAGCGCCCGTTGCGGAAGCGCACTTCGAGCATTTCGGAATCGACGATGATGCCCGCATTCAGGCGGTGACGCGCGGCCTGCTGCGGGTGGGTCAGCCGCCATGTGCCGTCTTTCAGGCGGACAATCCGCTGAAATCGGTCATAGGAGCGCAGCGCGTAGCCGCCCGTGGCAACGAACTGCAGCACGCGCTCCCAAATCGCCTCGCCAACCCAGGCATATGCCAACGATGACCGGACTTCGGCCAGCAACTCCGCCTCGCCAAACGGCCCTGCGCAGGCAATCGCCATGACATGCTGGGCGAGCACATCGAGCCCGCCAGGGCGGAAATCCTCGCCATCGCGCTGACCTTCATTGACCGCATCGCGCGCGGCCATGGCCTCGAGGAACTCGAACCGGTTGCCGGGTACAAGCATGGCGCGGCTGGGTTGATCGAGCCGGTGGTTGGCGCGGCCGATCCGCTGGAGCAGGCGCGAGGAACCCTTGGGCGCACCCATCTGGACGACCATGTCGATATCGCCCCAGTCGACGCCGAGATCGAGGCTGGCGGTGCAGACGAGCGCGCGCAGTTCGCCGCGCGCCATCGCGCCTTCCACCTTGCGCCGCGCTTCCTTGGACAGCGAGCCGTGGTGGATGCCGATGGGGAGCTTGTCCTCGTTGGCATCCCACAGCAGCTGGAAGATGTATTCCGCAAGGAACCGCGTGTTGGTGAAGACCAACGTGGTGCGGTTACGGCGGATCGCCTCGTAGAGCTGCGGGACGGCCCAGGCGGCCGCGTGCCCGCCCCATGGCACGCGCTGGCCATCGTCGGGCAGGAGGATATCGACTTCCGCCGGCGCTCCGGCCTCGCCCTCGACGAGCGTGGTGCCATCCAGATCGCCCCACGGCGCGAGCCACGCGCGGAAGCTCTTCGGATCGGCCAGCGTGGCGGAGAGCGCGGCGCGGCGCAGCCCCGGCGCCAGCGCCTGTAGTCGGGTGAGCGCGAGGGCGAGCAGATCGCCGCGTTTGGAGGTCGCGAAGGCGTGGACCTCATCGATTACCACGCGCTGCACTGTGCTGAACAGCTGCGCGCTTTCAGGATAGCTGAGGAGGAGCGAAAGCGATTCGGGCGTGGTCAACAGCACATGCGGCGGCCGCGCGCGCTGGCGGGCCTTGCGATCGGATGGCGTATCGCCGCTGCGCGTCTCGACCGTGATCGGCAGCCCCATTTCGGTGATCGGCGTCAGAAGGTTGCGCTGCACGTCGTGCGCGAGGGCCTTGAGCGGCGAGACGTAGAGCGTGTGCAGCCCCTCGGGCGGCGAGGCCTCGCCAAGGCGCGAAGGCGTGAACGCGGCGAGGGTCGGCAGGAAGCCCGCAAGCGTCTTGCCCGCGCCCGTATCGGCGACCAGCAAGGCATGCTGCCCGGCATCGTCGGCGCTGAGCATTTCTGCCTGATGCCGCCGCACGCGCCAGCCGCGCCCGGTGAACCAGGCTTCGATCTCGGGAGGGATGGCGTCGCCTGTCACCTGGCGGATACTAGCGCCTTATCCCTGAAGCGGCCAATTGCGCGTCGAGGGCAGCGAGCAACGCGGCGAGGTCTGCCTCGTTCTCGCTCTCGGCACGCGCGGTGAGCATCGCCTCGGTGTTGGAGGCCCGCAGCAGCCACCAGCCCCGGGGCGTTGTCACCCGCACGCCGTCGATGGAGATCATCTCCGCCCCTTGCGCGGCGAGCCGGGCGCGGACTTCGTCGATCACCGCGAACTTGCGCGTCTCGTCAACCGGGAACCGGAGCTCGGGCGTATTGACCATCGCGGGCATGGCATCGCGCAACTCGGTCACCGTGCGGCCGAGGCGGATGGTCGCCGCGATCAGGCGCACCGCGGCGTAGAGCGCATCGTCGAATCCGTAGTAATCGTCCGCAAGGAACACGTGCCCGGTCATTTCGCCGCCCAGCAGTGCACCAGTCTCCTTCATTTTGGACTTGATGTGGCTATGGCCGGTTTTCCACATCAACGGCTGGCCGCCGAGCGCGCGGACCCGGTCGAACAGCGCCCCGCTTGCCTTGATATCGGCGATAACTGTCGCGCCTGCCTGCCTTTTCAGCACATCTTCGGCAAACACCATGAGGAGCTGATCGCCCGCCAGTGCGCGGCCCAGGCTGTCCACAACCCCCAATCGGTCGCCGTCGCCATCAAAGGCCAATCCGAAGTCGAGCCGTCCCCGCGCGACGGCCTGCCTGAGATCGGCAAGATTGGCCTCAACGGAAGGATCGGGATGATGGCCAGGAAACAATCCATCGACATGCGTGTGCAGCAGGACATGACGACCGGGCAAGCGAGCGACGAGACGCTCGACAACCGGTCCGGCAGCACCGTTGCCGGTATCCCACGCTATGGCGAGGCTCTCGGGGAAGAGGTGTTTCCCGGCATCTGGCGCGATACCTTCCAGCCCGGCGAGCAACCGCTCGACATAGGCATCCATGATGTTGACGGACTCGGCCGTCCCGTCGCCTTGCGCCCAATCCCCTTGGGCGGCGAGGCGGCCGAGATCGAGTATATCTGGACCGAAGAACGGACCCCCGCGAAATACCACCTTGAAGCCATTCTGATCGGGGGGATTGTGGCTGCCAGTTATCTGAATGCCATCCTGCACCTCTGGCAGTGAGGCGGCGGCATAGTAGAGCATCGGTGTCGGGCCGAGACCGATGCGGCGGACATTGACGCCGCTGGCACAGAGCCCTGCCACCAGCGCCTCTTCCAGCATCGGCGAACTGAGGCGGCCATCATAACCGACAGCCACGGTGCGCCGACCATCCCGCTGGACACGGGTGCCGAAGCTGCGGCCAAGAGCATGGGCGTCATCGGCGCCGAGCGTTTTGCCGATCGTGCCGCGAATGTCGTATTCGCGCAGGATGCTTGGGTGGAACTGGTGGCTCATGCCGGCCGGCCCCGCGCGGAACCAGCCTGACCTGAGCATATCTCGCTCACCCCGAACATGGCGGCGTGGGCCGGCGCGATGGCCGAACCTTCAATCCCGTGAATCCGGGCCGCGCGCGGAAATGCGGGCGAGCAGCAGGTCACGCGCGGCATTGGCTTCGTGCACCCCATCCGTGGTGCCGCCGCGATCGGGGTGGACCTTCATCAGCAGGCGGCGGTGCGCGTCGATGATCTCGTCGTAGCCGGCATCGGCGCGAAGGCCGAGCAGGTTGCGCGCGCGCTTCTCGGCCACTTCCTTTGCTGTGGGGCCCCACAGTTCCCACGGCCACCGCCCCGCCAGCATCTTCACAGCGAGGCAGGCAAGTGCCGCGAGGAGCAGGAACTTCACTGCACCACTTCCATCGCAAGCTGGCCGCGTTCCGGCAACTTGAGCGCAAGACCGGCGACCAGCGTGCGCAGCTCCTGCCGCGCGACAAGGTGGCTGGTGCCAAGCTCGCCGAGATGGCCTTTGTCGAGCAGGGTGAGGCCGCTCGGGAAGAGTTCGCGGTAGATCACGCGTTCGGACAGGCCACTGGCGATGCGGAAGCCGACGCGCTTGGAAAGCTCGATGAGGGCCTGATCGATGCGCTTCTGGTTGCGCGCCTCGGTATAGCCGGTGCGGTTGCGCACGACGACCCAGTCCATTTCCTTGCGGGCTTCCTTGATCGTCGCCATCGCGCGCTTCTTGCGGGCTTCCCAGATCAGTTCGGCATAGAACGAGAGGCGGCGGACCTTGAAGGTCTCCGCGTCGACCTGCCCGATGAGGTCGAAATCGACGAAGCTGTCGTTGAGCGGGGTGACGAGAGTATCGGCCTTGGTCGCGACATGGCGGGCGAGCGGATCGTCGCGGCCGGGGGTGTCGAACACGAGGAAATCGTGGCTTTCGCCTAGCCGAGCAGCAAGCGCGTCAAGCTCTTCGGTGTTGGTGCCGTCATAGACTTCGAAAGTTGCGCTTGGCAGTGTGATGCCGCGTCGGCGCATGGTTTCGGCGCGGTTTTCGAAGTAGCGGTGCATCGTGCGCTGGCGGGAATCGAGATCGATCGCGGCGACTCGCGCGCCCTGATAGGCCAGCGCGATCGCGACATGGACCGCCGTGGTCGACTTGCCGGTGCCGCCCTTTTCGTTGGCGAAGACGATTCGGTAGGGGGCGGCGAGCAAGCGATCATCCTTTCTGTGAGGTGCGGCCCCCCTTGCCGCCGGGCAGGGCTCAGGGCTAGAGGGCCTTTCCCTTTTCGGGGACTGTTCGCCCCCTTCCGGGGGATTACTGGAGAGCCGTGGCGCGTGCAAATCCTGACTGCTCTGGAACCGCTGCGCACTGCGCTTTCCGCGCTGAAATCGGGGGACAATTCCGCCAAGGCCGGAGACCATCCCAAACTGGCACTCGTGCCCACGATGGGCGCACTGCACGAAGGCCACCTCACTCTGGTGCGCGAAGCGAAGCGGCTTGCCGAGCATGTCGTCGTCTCGATCTTCGTCAATCCGCGGCAGTTCGGGCCGAACGAGGATCTTGCGACCTATCCGCGCCAGCTTGAGGCCGATGCGGCGCTGCTCGAGGCGGAAGGCGTGGACGTGCTGTGGGCGCCAACGGTCGAGGTGATCTATCCGGCCGGCTATGCGACGACCGTGCAGGTAGGCGGGCTCGATGCAGTGCTCTGCGGCGCGGCGCGGCCAGGGCATTTCGACGGTGTGGCGACGGTTGTCACCAAGCTGTTCAACCAGGTGCAGCCGGATGTCGCGCTGTTCGGCGAGAAGGACTGGCAACAGCTCGCGATCATCCGCCGCATGGCGCGCGATCTCGATCTGACGCACCCGCAAGCGGACAACATCCTTGGCGTGCAGACGGTGCGCGAGGCGGACGGGCTCGCGATGAGCAGCCGCAACAAGTACCTGACGGCGCAAGAGCGCGCAGCCGCCCCGGCGATGAACCGCGCAATGCGCGAGGCTGCGGCGAAGATCCTGGCCGGAGAGCCGGTGGCGGACGCGCTTGCTGCGCTGAAGGCTGCCGTGCTGGCCGCGGGCTTTCGCAGCATCGATTATGCCGATCTGCGCGATGCCGTGACGCTGGAAGATGTGGCCATATGGGATGGCCACCCGGCGCGGTTGTTGGTGGCGGCGCATCTCGGCAAGGCACGCCTGATCGATAATGTGGCGGTGATGACGGGCCAGACCTGCTAGGCATGTCAGCATGACCAGCACCCCCAGACTATCCGGCATCCTCGATGTCGACGGGCATCCCTACGAATGGGAGCTGCGCAGCGAGCCGCAGTGGAGCGAGAATCATGGCTGGAAAGGCATGACCATCGGCCTGCTGCGCAAACACACGCAGCGCGAGGCGCTGCTCGAGTTTCCCACGCCGAAGCGCTTGATGAAGGGCCTGCAGCGCGGACGGCTGCAGATCAGCGACGCGATCGTGACGCGGGGGATCCGGGCTGCGCTCGAAGCCGGGTGGGAGCCTGAGTCTCGCGGCAAGCCGATGGTGTTCGTGGTTGATGCGGACGGCAACTAGGGTGAGCGGCGCGCCAAAGGCATGGGATGGCGCGCAGGTCCGCAAGTGGCTGGCCAGCCGACTCGAAGCTGCGCGGCTCGATCAGGTGGTCGCGGACAAGCAGGGCTATTCCGCGCAGGATGACTACGACAAGGCCGCAGCGGAAGAATGGGTCTGCGGGGCCTTGCGGATCGCGGCAAGCAAGGATGATCAGGCCGCACTCGCCGACCGCCTCAAGGACCTGCTCGCCCAGGAGGACTATCCGGTTACGGGGATCTACGATGACCGCCGCTTCGAGCGGTATGTCCGGGCTAACCTCAGGAAGCTCGCCCGGATGACCAAGACGGGCGAAGGGTTCGAGAACACGCTCCGCTTTCAGTGAGCGCATTGCCTTGGCCGCAGGACGACGTATGGAAGCCGGGATGCAAAACCGGCAAGATCACTTCGCGTACTGTGTCCAGCTGTTTGGCGGCACGACCGCCTTTGCGCGCCGCCTGAGGATCGACGAGCGCGCGATTCGGCGGTTCATCAATGGCGAGCGGCCGATCACCGACGGCCTGCTGGCGGACACCGCGAAGGCCTTGCGTGAGCTCAGCGCCGAAGCGACCACCGCCGCCGACCAGATTGCCGCTGGGCTCTAGCTTCCCGCAATCTCGGCCGCGCCGCCTTTCATCTGCGCATAGGCCAACTCCCGCGCCTCGGGCGCCAGCGACAAGAGATACCGGCTGGCCTCCTTGTAGGTCAGGAAGGGTCGGCCATCGGCGCTGATCGGCACAGTCCGGCCGTTGAATATCCGGCGCAGAAAGCGCCGCTCCGCTCTGCCCAGCGCCTGGTCGGCTTCTTCGTTGATGGCACTATCCTGTCGATCATTGCGCCGGTGGCGGTTCAGGGTTTTCCGGTTCCGCTCCGCGCGACTTCGTAGAGGAAGTCGGCGAACAGGGTGGCCTGCTGGTCGAAGCCGAGCTCCTTGGGATTGGTGCTGTCGATCAGGAACCACTCATCTGGCGCATGTGCACCGCCGCCCCGGCCTGCGCCGAATGATCCCGCCGGCAGGTGCAGCGGCGGGCCGGTGAAGATCACGCCCGGCCAGCTACCGGCAGACCGCGCCGACATGGTCTGCGGAATCTTCGCCGCTGCCAGCGTGGCCTGTTCGGCCTTGATCAGCGCGCTGTTCTCGTCGGTCTGCGTCGGGCCGTAGCCGCCGCTCACGTTGACTTCGATATCGCCGAAGCCGCGTTTGGCGAGGTGGGCCTTGAGCTTGGCGACAGCCTCGTCCTTGGTCATGTCCGGCACCAGCCGCAGGTCGATCTTGGCCTCGGCCCGGCCGGGCAGGACCGTCTTGCCACCCGGCCCCATGTAGCCGCTGACCAGCCCCTGGATGTTCACCGTAGGCTGCGAAGCGAGGCGGTAGGACGCGGTGAGATAATCCTCCCCGGCGTACCACTGCTTGATGCCGAGGCTCTTCTTCTCGTCCGCTTCGTTGCCGGCGGCGATATCTGCGGCGATTAGCTGCTTCTGGCGTTCGGTCAGCGGCTTCACGTTCTCGAACCAGCCGTCGATGGCGGGCGTATGGCCGTCGTCGGCGACGAGTGTGTCCAGCGCCTTGATCAGGTGCCATGCGGGGCTGTCCACATTGGCCATCAGGCTGGAGTGAATGTCTTTCGTGGGTCCCTTGCCCCACTTTTCGCCGCTGGAGATCAGCTGCAGTTCAACCGCGCCCTTCGCGCCGAGCAGCAAGGTCACCTGTCCGTCGACCGACTGGCCGGCATCGGGAATGATCACGCCCACCGCCTTGGACAGCGCAGTCAGCACTTCGGGATGGGTGACGACCTGCGAGAAGTGCGGCGAGGCGATTTCCTCCTCGCCCTCGGCCACCAGCACGAGGTTTACCGGCAGCTTCACGCCGGAAGCCTTGAACGCCCGCAGGGCAGTGAGGAACGCGGTTTCCGGCCCCTTCTGGTTGACCGCGCCGCGCCCGACGATGACCTTGCCTTCGCCGGGGCGATCGACCAACCGGCCCTCGAGCGGCGGGGAGGACCATTCCTTGGGGTCGAAATGCT
Source organism: Novosphingobium sp. (assembly GCF_027486195.1). Lineage (GTDB taxonomy): Bacteria > Pseudomonadota > Alphaproteobacteria > Sphingomonadales > Sphingomonadaceae > Novosphingobium. The sequence goes on along the minus strand of NZ_JAIXPP010000049.1, from coordinate 10,611 downwards.
TCACATCGTACATGAAGTAGATCGCCAGCGTTGCCTTGGCGCCGGCATCGAGCGTGGCGAAGACGCCGGGGACGCCATCGGTGGGAATGACCTTTGCCATCTGGAACCCGGCATCGAGCGCGAGCTGGCGCATGTATTCGGCGCCTTCCTTGTGGTTCAGGCCCATGTTGGCGATCGTCGGCAGCTTGATCCATGCGCGCAAACGCTCGACCGCGGCATCATGATCGGCGCGGATCGCTGCGGCGACTTTGGCCCGGTCGGCCTTGTCGGATGCCGCTGCGGGTTGGCTTGTTGCGGCGGCCAGCGCGGCCAATCCCGCGAACGCGAATTTGAGATGCTTTGCCATAACGCCCCATTCCCCAAAACGACTTCGACGGCGAGTGTGAAACGAGAAATCTGCAATGTCCAGCAGGCCGAAACCCGGTTGCGCGCGCCGGGGGAAAGGACCATGGCGGACTGATCCTGTCATGGCCATCTCGTTGATTTCGTTCCCCGAGTCGGGCCGACCCTGGAATCGAGGAGCGCGCGTGTGCTTGACGGTTTGATGGCCTGGGCCCGCCCGCGGATCATCCGCAGCCGCCAGCGCCTTCGCCAGAGCGAGGCCGCCTTCATCCTGCTTGCCGCCGGGGCCGGTGCCGGTGCGGGGCTGCTCACCCGTGTGCAGCAGAAGCTCGCGCATGGACTGCAGGAAGTGCTTTATGGCGTGACCTTCAATCGCCTCAGCGCGCTGGGGCAGATCCACCATGCCTGGCGGCTGCAGGCGCTGCCGCTGGGCGGGCTGGCGCTGGTGCTTTTCACGCTCGCGCTGGGCAAACGTGTGCGCACGCCAGTCGATGTCGTGGAGGCCAACGCGCTCCACGGCGGACGCATTGCGCCGGCGGACAATCTCGTGATTGCCGTGCAGACGATCCTCTCCAACGGCGCGGGCGCATCGGTGGGTCTGGAAGCGGCCTTCACGCAGATGGGGGGCGGGCTTGCCTCGATGCTCGGCCAGTGGCTCAAGCTGCGGCGCAACGATTTGCGCACGCTTGTCGGTGCGGGGGCGGGTGCGGGCATCGGCGCGGCCTTTGGCGCGCCGCTGGCGGGCGCGTTCTATGCCTTCGAGATCGTGATCGGCAGCTATACGCCGGCTGCGATTGCGCCGGTCATCGCGGCGGCGCTGTCGGGGGTCTATACCGCCAAGGCGCTGGGGGGTGAACCGTGGCTCATCGCGCTGAGCGACGACAAGGCGATCACGTTCACCGACTATCTGCTCTACGCCGCGCTGGGCATCGCCTGCGCGCTGCTTGGCATCGTGATCATGCGGCTGGTGACGCTGGCCGAATCGCGTGTGCAGGGCTGGGCCTGGCTTGGCCGGTGGAAGCCGGTTGCTGGCGGTTTTCTGCTGATCCCGCTGGCGCTGGCTTCGCCGCAGACCTTGTCGGCGGGTCACGGCGCGCTGCATCTCAATCTTGTGCTGCAGCCAGCAGTGCAGGTGCTGCTGATCATCATGGGCCTGAAGATTGCCGCCTCGATTATCTCCTTGAGTTTCGGATTCCGTGGGGGCCTGTTCTTTGCCTCGCTGTTCATCGGCTCGCTGGCGGGGCAGATCTTCGCGGGCGCAGTCAATGCCGCTGGTGTCGGGCTCGCGGTGAGCCCCAACGATGCCGCCCTTGTCGGCATGGCCGCGCTCAGCGTGTCGATCGTGGGCGGGCCGATGACGCTGGCGCTGTTGATGCTGGAGACTACGCATGATTTCGCGCTGATGGGAGTTGTGCTGACGGCGGCGCTGCTTTCGAGCGCGCTGACCCGTGAACTGTTCGGCTATTCCTTTTCCACCTGGCGGTTGCACGTGCGTGGGTCCTCGATCCGTGGCCCGCGCGATATCGGCTGGGCCGCGAGCCTCACCGCCGCGCGGATGATGCGGCGCGACTGGGTGCAGGTGCCCGAGAACTGCCCGGTCGATGTGTTCCGCGCGCGCGTCCCGCTTGGTTCGGCGAGCAAGGCGCTGCTGGTGGACGGCGAAGGGCGCTATCGCGGCATTGTTCCGACCGCCGCCGCCTATGCCCCGGACCTTGCGCCCGATACGCCGATCGCGGCGCTGGCGGGGATGGCCGACGTCTCGCTGCACCCCGGCGACGATGCCTACACGATCATTGCCTTGTTCGACCGGCTGAGCGCGGATGAACTGGCCGTCGTCGACGAGAAGGGTGTCGTCGTGGGCGTGGTCACCGAACGCCATGCGCGGCGGCGCACTCTCGACGAACTGGAGAAATCGCAGCGGCAGCTGTTCGGGGAAGCGTAGTCCTTCAGAACAGGCTGCCCTGTGGAGGCATCGGCGCTTCCTCGGCGATTTCGCGCATCAGCGCATCCTCCAGCGGCGCCTGCATGGCCGCTGCGTCTGTGCCGTCTGCGCTGAGCCAGCGATCAAAGGCTTCGCCGGGGCGCAGGAGCACGGGCATGGCCTTGGGGTGGATGCGGCCGACCGTTTCGTTGGGGGCGCAGGTGAGGAAGGCGAAGCGCGGGCCTTCCTCGGCAGGGCGCCAGAGGCCGGCGAAGGCGAAGAGCGGATCACCCTCCTGAGAATTGGGGAGCAGATCGAACCAGTGCTTGCGCTTGCGGCCGGTCACCGGATCGGGGACGGCGGACCATTCGGAGAAGGCGGTAACGGGGACGAGGCAGCGCCGCGCCGGATCGGCGAGTGCACTGCGCCACATCGGGGAGGCGAGATTGCGCACATTGGTGATCGGGCGCTTCACCTCGCCAAACGGGGGCCAGCCCCAGCGCATCATCGCCAGTGTTCGCCTCTCGCCTTCCGCAACGACCACGGGTGCCTCGCCATCGGGGTAGATCTCGGCGAGCGCCGGGAGGTTGCGCCCCGCGATATCGGCCCGGAATAGCTGCGCAATGGCTTGCACGTTGCTGGTCATGCGATAGAGATTGCACATCAAAGAGAATGATAGCGGGAGAGTACGCAATGGCCACCCAGATCCGCCCCAACATCAATTGCAGCGATGCCGAATGGCATGCGCGGCAGGAACTGGCGGCCTGCTATCGCATCTTCGATCTGATGGGCTGGTCCGAATCGGTCTACAACCACATCTCGCTGCGCGTGCCGGATCAAGAGGGCGCCTTCCTCATCAATCCCTTCGGGCTGCTCTATTCCGAAGTCTGCGCGAGCAACCTCGTCAAGATCGACATCGACGGCAACAAGCTCGATGACAATCCGCATCCGGTGAACCTCGCCGGGTTTACCCAGCACGGCTATTTCCATCGCCACCTCGATTGGGCCCATGCCATCTGCCATGTCCACACCACGGCATCGATGGCGGTGTGCAGCCTCGAGGAAGGGCTGATGCCGATCAACTTCTACGCCTGCAACTTCATGGGCCGGCTTGCCTATCATGATTTCGAGGGCATCACCGTCCGCGCCGAAGAGGGCGAGCGACTGCTGGCGAACCTTGCCGACAAGAACATCCTCATGCTGCGCAACCACGGCCCGGTGGTGATGGCCAAGAACCTGCAGGGCATGTTCGTGCAGATGTGGGCGCTGCAGCGCGCTTGCGAGATCCAGATGGCGACGCTTTCGATGGGCCGGCCGCCGGTGATGATCTCGCAGGACGTGATCAACGTGCACCAGCGCGATCTCAACATGGCGAACCCTCCCGGCGGTGGCCCCGGCGTGGGCGATTTCAACGCCTGGACTCGGCGGATCGATCAGATCGACCGCTCCTGGCGGGATTGAGCGGCACTCAGAGCCATTTCGCGAGATCCGCTCATGCTGAGCTTGTCGAAGCATCATGCACGACTGTTGTGCCAGCACCCTTCGACAAGCTCAGGGTGAGCGGTGTAGTGGGTGCGGCTTGAGCAAGCAGTAGCGAGCCCACTCCTATGGCCATCCTCACCGTCAACAACCAGCCGATCGAGATCAAGCTGGAGAGCGACACGCCGCTGCTCTGGGCGCTGCGTGATGCTGCCAATCTGACCGGCACGAAGTATGGCTGCGGCACCGGCGAATGCGGCGCGTGCATGGTCATCGTCGACGGTCAGGCCATGCCGAGCTGTACGCTTGTTCTCGGCGAGGCGGAGGGGCGGACTGTCACCACGATCGAAGGCCTCTCGCCGGATCGCAACCATCCGGTGCAGCAGGCCTTTGTCGCCGAACAGGCGCTCCAGTGCGGCTTTTGCACGCCCGGCCTCGTGATGGCGGCAGCTGCGCTGCTGGCGCACAATACCGATCCGACCGAGGCGGATATCAAGGCCGCGATCACCAATATCTGTCGCTGCGGCGTCTATCCTCGCCTTGTCCGCACGATCCAGCGCGCCGGGCGGATCGCACGGGGCGTGGAGCCCGGCGTGCCGCTGCCGGTGCCGGTAACCGCGACGACGCCGGGGTTGTAGGTCTCAGAACCCCATCCGCACCGTCAGCCTCGCGCTGCGGGGCTGGGCGGTGGAGATGTTGTTGTCGGTGTGCGCGGTCGGGAAATACTGCTCATTCAGCAGGTTGTTGACGTTGAGCTGGACCGAGACCGACTTGGTGAGGTTGTAGAACACCGCCGTATCGACGCGGGTCCAGGCTGGCAGGGTCACCGTGTTGCTGATGGTGGCGTAGGCCGAGGACTGGTGCGTCACGCCGAGGCCAAGGCCGAGCTTGTCGGTCACGTCGTAGCGGGTCCACAGCGAAATCTGGCTTTCGGGCAGAAGCGCGAGCGCGCGGCCGGCTGGGGCGGCGGTCGTCGAAGAGCGCACTTTGCCGTCCTGCAGGGCATAGCCGAGGCTGACCTGCCACTGGGGCAAGATCTTGCCGGTGGCGGACAGCTCGATCCCGCGCGTGCGGGTCTTGCCCGAAAGCAAGGGCAGGCCGGTGACGGGATCGTTGAAGCGTGAGTTTTCGCGGTCAAGCCGGTAGGCGGCGGCGGTGAGCGCCAGGGCGGGGGTCACGTCCCACTTGGCGCCCACTTCGAGGTTGCGGAATTCCTCGGGCGCGAGCGTGGCCTGCACCGCATCGAGCGCGCTGAACTGGTCGCCGGACTGGGGCAGGAAGCTCTTGGTGTAGCTGCCGTAGAGCGAGACGTTGGCGCGGGGCTTGACGATCACGCCGGCACGGGGAGACCACTTGTGATCGGTGCGCCCGGCGCTGGTGCTGTTCAGCAGATTGTCCGCGCGGATCTTGAAGCTGTCATACCGCACGCCGGCGACGATCTGGAGGAAGGGCGCCAGCTCGATCTGATCCTGCACATAGGCCGAGACAGTGGTGACCTTGGCGTGGGTCGAGCGGCTGGGCGCGCCGAAAGTGATGGCGGGAATATCCAGCCGATCGGCGAGTGCGATGGTGGCCGAGGCCTTGTTGCCCGGGAAGATGCCTTCGGAGCGGGCGGCGTCGGTGGCCTGGTCGCCGCCTTCGATCCCGGCGATCACGGTGTGGCCGATGGGGCCCGTCTTGCCCTGCCAGGTCAGGTTCGCCTGACCGATCCAGCTCTCGCGCAGGACCGTGCTGTTATAGGCGCTGAGCGAAACCGAGTTGGTGGCGGGATTGACTGCGGCGCCAGCGAAGATGTTGGCGTAGTACTTGTCGGTGTGGCTGTACTGGCCGGCAACGGTGAGCGTCAGGCTCTCCGCCAGTTGCTGTGTGAGGCGCGCTTCGACGATATGGGCCTTCACCGCCGCGATGTTCGTGTCCTTGCGGCCGAAGAAGGTATCGCGGTAGCCTTCGAGCGGTGTGCCGCCAAGCGAGGGGACGCCGCGATCGGCGGTGCGGCGATCATCGTCGTAGTTGTAGGAAAGGTCGATCCGGGTATCGGCGGAGGGCGCGAAGGCCAGCGTGGGGTTCACGCCGATGAAGCGGCCGTGGAAATCCTGCCGGTGGTTGTCGAACTCTTCGTAAGTGCCGTTCAGCCGGGCGCCGATGGTCTGCGAAAGCGGGGCATTGAGATCGGCGGCGAGCGCGAAATCGCCGAAGGTGCCGACGGCGGCGCTGGCGCCGAGGCTCTGGCCCGAAAGGGAAGGGGCCTTGCGCACGCGGTTGATCACGCCGCCGCCGCCGCCGCGCCCGAAGAGCAGCGCATTGGCGCCGCGCAGCACCTCGACATGGTCGATGTTGTAGAGCGAACGGTAATACTGCGTGTCGTCGCGCAGGCCATTGAGGAAGAAGTCGGCGGTGGTGTTCTGGCCGCGCAGCACGATCTGGTCGCGGTTGCCTTCGCCCTGCGCGAGAACGACGCCGGGGACGTAGCGGAGCGCATCGGTGAGCTGGGTGACGCCCTGATCGTCGAGCTGTTCGCGGCTGAGCACGGTGACGGACTGCGGCACATCGAGCAGCGGCGTGGGCGCCTTGACGCCGGCGGCGGTATCGCTGCGGTAGCTTTCGATATGGCCGGTGACCACTATGGGGCGTCGGTCTGCGCCATCGCCGGCATCGGCACCCGCATCGCCCGCATCCGCTGCCATCTCCGCCGGTTCGGCCTGCACGGCGAACGGCAAGAGGGCGCTGGAGGTGAGGAGCAGGGCGGCGAGCGCTTTCACGGGCGATTCCTTCTTGAGAGGCATTCTCAAGAGCTTCTCTATTGCGAGTCATTCGCACTTGCAAGGATGATATTGCGAATCCTTCGCGATTTATGCGCGCAGCCGGCGGCAACGGGCTGCCCACAAGGCAGGCCGTCTTTCAGCGATGCAGAAGGTGTGAGGGTTTGCCGCGCCTCAGAGCAGCGGGAAGGCGCGGCCGGCGAGGATCAGGGCGAATGCCGAGCCGAACACGATGGCCGAGCGCAGCACTTCCGCCAGAGAGGCGGCAGGTGCGGCAGCAACGAGGGCGATAGCGCGGGCCATATCACGCTCATGCGCCCTGATTGCCTAACAAACCGTTAAAGCGTGCGCGATCAGGCCAGCCATTCTAGCAGCGAGGCGAGGCATTCGCGCGCCAGCAGCTTGCTGCGCTCGGGGCTCCAGCCCTGCGCCGGATCGGGCAGATCGTCGTTATCCTTGAACGGCATCTCGAGCGTCATCGCGACGGCGCCGAAACGCTCGGCGATCTGGTTGGTGGCCATGGAGAGGTTGGCCCTGCCGGGACGCGCCACCGGATAGCCGCGCCTGGTCTGGAAATCGGGCGTGCGGCGTTCGAGGATCGCGCGGTAGCGGCGATAGGCCTCACCCTGCGCTTCGGTCCAGCCGGGGATGCCTTCGAAGCCGGCGAAGAACACCGCCGGGATCGCCTCATCACCGTGGACGTCCATCGCAAAGTGGACGCCGGTCTCGTCCATGGCACCACGGATCGCGACGACTTCAGGTGAGCGCTCGGCACTGGGTTCGTGCCATTCGCGGTTGAGATTCACGCCTGCCGCGTTGGTGCGCAAGTGGCCGCGCCGCGATCCATCGGGATTGCAATTGGGCACGACATGGAAACGGCAGAGCTGGCGCAGCTTGCGCGCGTGCGGATCGGCCGGATCGGTCAGCATCTCGAGCGCGCCTTCCATCCACCATTCGGCCATCGATTCGCCGGGGTGCTGGCGCGCGATCAGCCAGACCTGCTTGTCGCTTTCGCCGCCAGTCCCTCCAAGCGAGAGGCAATCGATCGGCTGGCCATCGAGGCTGGTGCCGAGCACGCGGTGGGTCACGCCATCGCAGGCGGCGACTTCGGCGACGAGATCGTGGTGCCGCTCCATCGAATAGGGCGCGAAATAAGCGAAGGAGCAGGTCGCCGCCTCGGGCGTGTAGCGGATCGTCATGGTGCCGCCATCGAGGGGCGCATCATAGCGGGTGTCGGCGCGGTACCAGGTGTCACGGTCTTCCGAAACGCAGGCGCTGTAGCCGACCCAGCCATCGGGATAGGCGGCGGAGGCGAGGCCGGTGATCTTCAGTTCGAGCGCGCGCCCCGCACAGCCGCTGACGCGGAAATGGAACCACTGGAAGAATTCGGAACTGGCATCGCGCCGGATGGCGAGCCGGGCGCTGGCACCGTCTATGCCGAGAACTTCGATGTTGCCGCTGTCAAAGCCTGCGTCGACGCTGATCTGTTGGGAAGTCATTTGACCGTGATAGTCGCCCCCGACGTTCCGGGAAAGCCCGAGAAAAGGGCATGGGCGAGACGCGGTGCGGCGAGATCGACGGCGGCCTCCTTGGCCTTCTCGCGCTCGACATTCTCCGCGCGGCCTTCCCAAAGCGAAAGCCCGGTGGTGCGGCTGCGGATGGTGACGACCAGCCGGGTGTAGACCCGCGCCTTGGGCCCCCCGCCGAGATTGAAGCCGAGGCCGAGCCCGACGCCGCTGTTCCAGCCGCCGGTCGAGCCGCCGACGCCGACCGAGACCGGGCCGCGCTGGCGTTCGGTGCGCTGCACTTCACGTTCGACGCGTACTTCCGCGACCGCATCGGCGGCGCCCGGGGTGGCGGTGCCGAAGCGCAGCGCGGCAAGTTCGGCTTCCACGGCCTGGAGCCAGACGCGGGTTTCAAGGCTGCTCGCGTCCATGCCGGGTGCCGCAATGACAGACACTGCGCCCCGGCCCAGCGTGGTCACGCTTTCGGGGGTGTGGAACCGCGTGACTTCGACGGGGGCGGCGAGCGCGGGAGTCGCGAGGAGCGCTAGCGCAGTGAGAAGGATGCGGGCCTTCACGGCGTCACCGCCGCGAGAGGTTGGACGACCTGGCCATCAGGGAACTTCTTGAGCAGCGCGGTGGCGAGGCGAGCGGCCATCTGGCTGTTGTTGATGCCGCCGTCTTCCTCCCGCGCTTCGCCTTCGGCGTGGCCTTCCCACAGGACGCGGCCAGAGGCCTTGTCGCGGATGCGCAGATCGAGCCGGGTGGCGACGATCGCCTTGGCCGGCTTGGTAAGATCGACCGCGAGCGCAAGGCCGAAGCCGCTGCCGCGATTGCTGACGGTGGTGCTCATTGCGCCGCTGACCTTCTTGTGCGGTGCCTCTTCCGGCACGGCCACGCTGTGGCTGACACCGATTTCGGCGATCTGGCCGGGATCGATGGCCGTGGCTGTATCATAGCCGCGTCGGGCGAGCTCGTCGATGACCGCAGCTTCGTAGACCGGGAGCTTGCCATCCTCGTTATCACCGGCGTCGGTGGCCATGCGGCTGACAACGATGCGGCCTTTGCCGAGCAGCGCTTCGGCATCGGCGCTGCGGTAGGCCGTCACGTCGATCTTCTTCGAAGGCTGCGCGCTCTGGCGGGCGGAAGGATAGCGCGGATCGGGGTCCTGCCAGCCGCCGCCACCGCCCCAGCGCCCTTCGCCGGGCATGCCCTGCGCGAGCGCAGGGGCCGCGCTGCAGACGAAGAGCGCGGCGAGGAGGGGCGTGGTGAACTTCATGCAAGGCCTTTCGGGACGGACGAGCGGCGAAACTAAGTCCTGAGGGCTGTCAGCCACATGAACGGTTCCTTTGTCGATTCCAACGCAAACGGAGCCTGCTAGTGCATTGCAGCATTTACTTAGGGAGTGATTCGCATGGGCAAGGTCCCCGTTCTCGTCACCGGCGGCGCCGGTTATATCGGCAGCCACGCGGTGCTGGCGCTGAAGGATGCGGGCTGGCCGGTCGCGGTGATCGACAATCTGACCACGGGCTTCCGCTTTGCGATCCCCGATGGTGTGCCGCTTTATGAAGGCGATATCGAGGATGGCGCACTGCTCGCGCGGATCTTCGCCGAGCAGAAGATCGGCGCGGTGATGCACTTCGCCGGATCGATCATCGTGCCCGAATCGGTCGAGAATCCGCTCAAATACTATCACAACAATACCGCCAAAAGCCGGGCGCTGATCGCAGCAGCGGTGGAGGCCGGGGTCTCGCACTTCATCTTCTCCTCGACCGCGGCGACCTACGGCATTCCCGAGGTTTCGCCGGTCACGGAGGACAGCCCGAAGGCGCCGATCAATCCCTACGGCATGTCGAAGCTGATGACCGAGACGATGCTGGCGGATACCGCGCGGGCGCATCCGCTGAACTATTGCGCGCTGCGCTACTTCAATGTGGCGGGGGCGGACCCGGAGGCGCGCACCGGGCAATCGACCGCAGGGGCAACGCACCTGATCAAGGTGGCGGTGGAAGCCGCGCTCGGCAAACGGAGCCATGTCGGCGTGTTCGGCACCGATTTCGACACGCCCGACGGCACGGGCGTGCGCGACTATATCCATGTCTCCGATCTGGCCGCCGCGCATGTGCTGGCGCTGGAGGCGCTGATCGCAGAGCCCCAGCGTTCGCTGACGATGAACTGCGGCTATGGGCAGGGCTTTTCGGTGCTTGAAGTGCTCGATGCGGTGGACCGGGTGACCAACCACAAGATCGAGCGCAAGCTGGAGGGCCGCCGCGCGGGCGATCCCGATTCGCTGATTTCGGACAACCGGCGGATCAAGGCGACGCTGCCGTGGGTGCCGCGCTTTGCCGATCTCGATGTGATCGTAAGCCACGCGCTGGCGTGGGAACGGAAACTGACCGAGATCCGCGCGGAAGGTTGACTTTCCTTTTTCTCCCGCATAACCGCCGCGTTCCAATTTCGGCCCGGTCGGCTCGGGCATAAGGATTCGCCATGAAGATTCGCAACAGCCTGAAGTCGCTCAAGGATCGTCACCGGGACAACCGCGTGATCCGTCGCCGCGGCCGCACCTACGTCATCAACAAGACCCAGAAGCGCTTCAAGGCGCGTC
>NZ_JAIXPP010000067.1 GCF_027486195.1 Novosphingobium sp. | reverse complement strand
TGTGAAAGCGTTCGTGCCATCCATGCTGGCCTCCTGTCACCAGCAGGAAGTCTGAATCACAACGAGCCCGCAAAGGGAATCCCAATCGATTCAGAACGTGTGGAAACCGCTCTAGCTGAAGCGCTGACGTGATGTGGTGGACGACCTCCGTCAGTACGCGGATCTTGCGGCCTGTCGCCAACTGGTCATGGACGAATCCATGCCCCACACACCATTCTCGCGGGAGGCCGCGCAGTGGTCTTCCCTCAGCTTCGCCTTCACCCTTCGCTTGGGCGTCTTGTTACGCAGTTGGAGGCCCAACTCGTTGTAAATCCTGTGCGTTAGCTTCATTTTGATCTCCCAGCCTTCATGGCGAAGAAGAACGTGCACCCGCCGGTAGCCGTAGCGGGCGCGGGTCTCGCAAATCTCACGGATGCGGGCTTCAATGCCGGCCTGCTCGCGGCGGCGGGATTTGCAGTGGTAGGTTGAGGTGTCCATCTCCAGAACCTGGCAAGCCCGGCGGTTCGACACGCCCCAATCACTGCGAACCCCGTTCACCAGCTCGCGTTTACGAGCAGGCCTCACAGTTGTCGGCGAATGACATCCTGCAGCATCTCCTTGTCCAGGGACAGGTCCGCCACGAGCTTGCGCAGCTTCGCATTTTCGTCCTCGAACTGCTTCAGTCGACGCATATCCGGCGGCAGCATGCCGTCATACTTCTTCTTCCAGTTGAAGCAGGTCGCCTGGCTGATCCCGGCCCTGCGGCAGATGTCTGCCACCGGAACGCCATCCGCGCCCTGTTTCAGAATGAACGCCTTCTACGCGTTTGAGAATCTGGATGCCTTCATCATCCTTCGCTCCTCCCAGCCAGGGGAGACTACGGCGAAAAACTCTAACTCAAAATGATCCAGCTTTTCGGGATCAGATCAAAATGCGCTCCATGCTCTCCAGGATGTTAGCCAATATCAGTGATCTCGACCCCGACCGAAGTCGGTTTGAGCGTGCGACAATGCCAACTACATATTGTATGCCCCGCGACCGCTGGCGACCAGTGTTCCGGCTTCATCGTGAATGCGTACGTCGGCCACGCTTAACGATCTTCCGGCCTTGATCAGGCGCCCTTCGGCAAGGAGCGTCTGGCGGCTCGCCGCCCGGTGGTAATCAACCCTCAGATCGGCGGTGGACTTGGACATGCTTCCTGACGCGAGGACAGTGTAGAAACCTGTCAGATCGATCAGCGAGGCAAGAATTCCGCCGTGCATTGACGGCAGCGTCGGGTTGGAGATCATCTCGTCCCGCCACGGCATTTCGATCAGAATGTGTTCGGCATCCGCTTTGACCATTCGCAGGTTCAGCCACCGGTGAAACGGCGCGACCAACAGTGTGCGGTTAAGATCTTCGAGTGTCACGCGATTGTCTCCGGTTCGGCCTGGCTTTCGAGGAATTCGAGAATTGCCCTGCTGAAGACGTCGTTGTCGTCACCGACGACCATGTGTCCCGCGCCGGAGACATCGGTGAACTGCGCGCCGGGCACCGTCGCGACAAATCGTTTCGCAGCCTCAAGGGAGATCAGGTCGCTCGATCCGCCCCGCACCAGGTGGACCGGTAGCGCGAGGGCGCATGCAGCCGCCTGGGCTTGGGCATAGTCCTGTTCGCGGCGCGCGGCCATGTGATTCAGAAAACCAGGATCCCAATGCCAGCGGTAACGCTGGTCAGCGTCGAGGCGGAGATAGCTCTTCAGACCCTCGCTGGCGCCTCGCTTCTCGCGGTTCGGCATATAGTCTGCGATCGCCTCCGCGGCTTCGTCGTATGACGCGAAGCCGCGCTCCACATGGGCGTTCATGAATCCGACAATTCGCGAAACGCCCTCCGGGTCCATTTCCGGCGTAACATCGACCAGCGTCAGCGACGCAAAGCTGCCCGGCCGCACCGCGCCTTCCGCTACAAGTGCGGCCAATCCGCCAAGCGATGCACCGATCACATGCGGCCGCTGATCCAGCCTGTCGCAGACCGCAAGGATGTCCTTGCCGAAATCGGTAAAGCGGTATTGGTCAGGGGCTGCCCAGTCGCTTTCGCCGTGGCCGCGCATGTCGATCGCCACCGAATGATAACCGTGCTGCGCCAATTGCTGCATCGTCTTGCGCCAGGTTCGCCGGGTCTGCCCCCCGCCATGCGCCAGTAAGACTGGCGGTCGACCAAGGCCATCGCCGACAAGGCTTGCGGCGATGGAGATGCCGCCGCTTCCGTCAAACGTCATGTGCATGGCGTATTGCTCAGTGCTGAAGTTCTGGCAGATGCAGCACCAAGCCATCGAGTTCGGGGACCATCGAAATCTGGCAGGCGAGGCGACTAGTCTCGGTCGTCCCCTCAGCGAACTGGATCAGATCGCTCTCCATGCCGCCTTCTTCCGGCGGCCCGACCCGATCCATCCAGGCCAGGTCGACATGGACATGGCACGTGGCGCAGGCACAGACCCCGCCGCAATCGCCGTCGATCCCCGGCACACTGTTGAATAGGGCGGCTTCACGAGCGCTGAGCCCCTCGTCTATTTCAACCGTTCGACGGGTGCCATCGGCGGAAACAAAAGTCACTTTGATCATTTCGATGTTCCGTATTTCAAGCGAAATCAAGGCTTCAGTGCGCGTGGAGCTTCACCGGCAGCCGGGTGATCCCGCGCACCAGATTCGACAGTAGCCGCTCGGGTTCGCCGACAACTTCGACGAAGCTGTAGCGCTTGAGGATTTCCTCCCAGATGATGCGAAGTTGCAATTCGGCCAGACGGTTGCCCATGCAGCGGTGGATACCGAACCCGAACGAGAGATGGTGGCGCGGATTTTGGCGATCGATGATGAACTCTTCGGCCCGGTCGATCACGGTGTCGTCGCGGTTGCCCGAGAGATACCACATCACCACCTTGTCACCTGTTCTGATCTGCTTCCCGCCAATCTTCACGTCCTCAAGCGCGGTGCGGCGCATATGGGTCAGCGGGGTCTGCCAGCGGATGATCTCGGGGATCATGCTTGAAACGAGCGCCGGATTGTTCCGCAATTTCTGATATTCGCCGGGGTTCTGGTTGAGGGCCAGGACCCCGCCGCTGATCGAATTGCGGGTGGTGTCGTTACCGCCCACGATCAACAGCAACAGATTACCGAGAAATTCCAGGAAGGGCATATCGCGGGTGGCCGGGGAATGCGCCATCATCGAGATCAGGTCGTTGCCGCCGGGCTGGTCGATCCGCTGGTCCCACAGGCCCTTGAAATACATCGCGCACTGGATGAGTTCTTCGCGGCGCTGTTCAAACGATTCAACGATGCCAGTCTCTGGGGACGCGGTGGTGACATCCGACCAACGCGTAAGCTTGGCCCTTTCTTCCCAGGGAAAATCGAAGATCGTCGCAAGCGTCATGGTGGTAAGTTCGACCGAGACCAGCTTGACCCAGTCGATCTCTTCTCCAATGGGCAGCGCATCGAGGATGGCGCCTGCACGTTCGCGGATGACCGGCTCGAGCAGCAGCAAATTGGAAGGTGCGACAACAGGACTTACAGCCTTGCGCTGCTGATCGTGCTTGGGCTGATCCATCGCGATGAACATTTCAAGCTCAAGCGCGCTTTCGTCGCTGTGCATGTCCTGGACTGAGATGCCGCCCAGCTTGGCTTCCGACGAAAAGACCTTGTGGTTGGTATCGACCGCCATGATGTCGTTGAACTTGGTCACCGACCAATAGGGTCCGAACCGGCTCTCTGCGCAATAGTGGACCGGGTCTTCGCGGCGAAGCCGGGAAAAATATTCCCCCACCGTGTCATTTTGGAAGAGGTACGGATTGGCGACATTGATCTCGCCAAGCGGAATGGAATCGACGGTTTGGTTATGGACTGCCGAGGTTGCCATGCATCTGCCCTTTCCTGATGCGTCAGCTGCTAGCCAAATGGATCGCACGAGTCAATAAAGATTATCAGCTTTTACGCCTTTCCCTCAAGCATGAACTGCCTAACGTAGGGGTCAAGGCGAGAGCGTCCGGATTTCTGCTGTATTCAAGCCAATGCCCGATGGATGATTTGAGCCTAGACATCGCAATGAATTAATGCTTATACCCTTTTTATGATTTCGAAATCGAACGCCTCACTAAATCCCGGCACGGTTGCCGCAATCAAGGCCAAGCGCGCATTGCAGGTTGCACAGGCAATCGTTCTGGACATCCAGTCGAATGCACGGGAAATCGGTGACAGGCTGCCTCAAGAGGAAGACATGCTCGCGCGCTACGAGGTGGCGCGCGCGACGTTGCGCGAGGCGCTCAGGTTCCTCGAACTCCAGGGCGTTATTCATCTCCAGCTGGGCAGGGGCGGTGGTCCTGTGGTATCGCGACCGCAAACCCGGGATTTCGCCAGTTCGCTCTCGCTGATCCTGCAATTTATGGACACCGATCTGCGCGCGCTGCTCGAATTGCGCGAAGCAATTGCGCCTGACATGGCGGCGCGGGCGGCAGAGCGAGCGACCAATGCCGATCTGGCCGCGCTTTCTGATTGTTATGCCCAGCTTGAACGTGACAGCGAAACTGCTGCTTTCGAGGAAACCAACCGCCGCTTTCACGACCTGCTGGGCTGGGCCAGCGGCAACCCGACCTTTGGATTGCTCACTTCAGCTCTGCATCTGCTGACCCGCGACATGGCGGTGGAGCTTGGCTATTCCGCACAGGAACGGGCCAACCAGTTGCGCTGCCTGGCCCGCATTCTGAGTGCGGTTCGCCTGTGTGATTCCGACGCCGCCCGCCGCCATATGGAGCGGCTCGTCAAGGGTTCTTCCGAATATCTGGCCGAACGAAGCCCCGAACTTGTGGCGCAAAAGGTGCAGTGGGGAGAGGTGGCTTAGATCGGCCAAACGGGTTTGGATGGAGAGGGCAATGGCACTGAACAGTCGAATTTGCAGAATGCTCGGGATCGAACATCCCATCGTCCTGGCCGGGATGGGCGGAGCAAGTGTCCCCGCCCTGGCGGCCGCCGTGTCGAATGCAGGCGGTCTGGGCGTGCTGGGAGCGGCAGCCTGCTCACCCGAACGCCTGCGCAGCTGGATCCGCGAGACGCGCTCGCTCACCGACAAACCTTTTGGCGTCGATACCTTGCTGCCGGCTTCGGTCCGCCGGGGCAAAGCTCCGGAAACCGGTGCAGCCCCCGCAGATCCGATGGCGGTGTTCGGCGAATACCAGCAGTTCGCTCGCGATTTCATGTCCAGCGAAGGACTGGATGAGGTCGATCCCATCGCAGCGATGCGCGCCGCCGCCGGGGCGGAAAGCGAGGGCGGCCCGCCGCTGTTCTCGAAGGAATTCTTCGAGGCGCAGATGGAAGTGGTGATCGAGGAAAAGGTGCCCGTCTATGCGGCGGGATTGGGCAATCCCGGACCGTGGATGGACCGCCTTCACGCCAACGGCACGATCGTCATGGCAGTGGTGGGCAAAGTCAAACATGCATTGCAGGTTGTAGAGTCGGGGATCGACATGATCGTCGCGCAAGGCCACGATGGCGGCGGGCACAATTCGCCGGTCGGGACGATATCGCTGATCCCCCAGGTGGTCGATGCCGTTGGCGATCGGGTTCCGGTGCTCGGCGCTGGCGGCATCACTGACGGTCGCGGCGTGGCAGCGGCCTTCATGTTGGGTGCGGAAGGGGCTTGGGTAGGAACGGCATTCCTGGCAACTGACGAGGCAGGGATCGAGGATTTCCAGAAGCAGGCCATCGCCGAAGGCGGCGATGGCGACACGGTGGTCAGTCGATCGATTACCGGCAAACCGGCCCGGATGATCGCCAACAAGTGGGCCAATGCCTGGATCGAGGCCGGCAAAGAGCCATTACCCATGCCGTACCAATCGATGGTCGCCGGCCCGGTCATGGCAGCGGCGATCCGCGACAAGCGCATGGATGTGCTTCCCGGTTTTGCGGGACAGGGCATCGGGCTGATCAAGTCGGTCCGGCCCGCGGCCGAGGTGATGCGCGATCTGGTCTCCGATGCCGAAAAGGCCTTGGCCGGGGCCAAGCGATTTGGGTGAAGAGGCCGCGGCAACATGGCTAGCGAGGCGAAGATGCAGGGTCTAGAACTGAAGCGCAGAATCCGACCGGTGGAAGCCTTCTCGGCGATGAAGGTCCTGCTCCGCGACAAGGAAGACACAGCTCAGGTTTTCAGGATCGTCGAGGCCTTGGCCGGAAACAGCTATTATCACCATTTCAGGCGATTTGCGGAATCCGAAGGCGGAAGGCGCATCCTGGCCAGCCGCAGCAATCTGCTCGAACACCTGCGCGACCGCGAACGGCTGGCACGCTGCCCGATCGGAAGCCTGGGGCAGCGGTATCTGGCATTTGTCTATGGCGAAGGGCTGAGCGCCGACGGTCTGGTCGAGGCGAGCAAAGTAGGTGGTGTCCGGTCGTTCGTTGACCCCGATGTTGCCCTTTTCCGCAACCGGATGAGAGATTCGCATGATCTCTATCACATTGTCACCGGCTATGGCCGTGACGGACTGGGCGAAATTTGCGTGCTGACCTTTGGCAACGCCCAATTCTACAATCACGGAATTGCCTTCCTGCTTCTACTTGGGCTGTTCAAATCAAGGCGCGAGCACCCCGAATTGCCGGTATTGGGTCCGATGATCGAAGCCTGGCGGCGTGGTCGCTCCGCCAGGAACTTTTCCGAAATCCAGTGGGAAGAATTTCTGGATCGCCCACTCGAAGAGGTTCGCGCAGCGCTACTTCTGGCTCCCGCGCCCCGATACCGCGCGGCTGAGCCCGAGGCCAAGCGGATCGAGGTCGAATTCCAGGTCCGCCGCGAACTGGCATTGCAACGCGAAAGAAACCTGGAACCGGCATGAGCTTTTCCGACAAAGCAGCTATCACCGGCGTCGGCGAAACCGACTTCGTCAAGGGAACCGAGCGCACTGCCGTTGACATGATGCTGGAAGCATCGCGCAAGGCGATTGCCGATGCCGGCCTGAAACCTTCGGACATCGACGGCATGGTGCCGCCGCCGATCTATACCACCAGCGAGGAGCTGGCCGCTAATCTTGGGATTGAGGTGCTGCGCTATGCTGCGACCGTCCATATGGGCGGCGCCAGCCCGACCACAGCGCTGCAGAACGCGGCGATGGCGATTGCCTCCGGGCTGTGCGATCATGTGCTGGTCACGCTCGGGTGGAACGGGTTTTCGGCACTTCGGCCCAAACCCGGGGCTCCGCCGACCCGGCCGATGAACATGAACACCCTGACCAACACCATCCAGGGCTACTACATTCCCTATGGTGTGTTCCTGCCGGTGCAGATGTATGCCTGGCTGGCGATGCGGCATTCGCGGCTCTACGGGGTAGGCCCGGAAGCGACTGCGGCAATCGCTCTGGCCTGCCGCAAGCACGCCCAGCTCAACCCCAAGGCCTTTACCCATGGCAAACCGCTGGACTGGGACACCTATCATTCGGCGCGGTGGATTTCGGAACCGTTCCGGCTTTACGACTGCTGCCTTGAAACCGATGGCGCCTGTGCGGTGGTGGTATCGCGCCTCGATCTTGCGCGCGACATGCCGCACGTTCCGGTAACGATTGCGGGCGCGGCCGAAGGGCACCCGTACCCTGCCGACGATATTCCATCCCGGCCCGACCCGTTCAGAATCGGCCTGTCCTATGCCGCCCCCAAGGCTTTCGAAATGGCCGGAGTATCGCGCAGCGACATGGATTTTCTCCAGGTTTATGACTGTTTCTCCTATGTCGTTCTGCTCCAGCTCGAAGCGATGGGCTATTGCGAACCGGGCGGCGCGCTCGATTTTGTCAAGGACGGTCAGATCGAGCTTGGCGGGAACTATCCGCTCAACACCCATGGCGGCCTGCTCAGCGAAGCCCACGTCTGGGGGCTCAACCACGTAATCGAGGCGGTCCGCCAGTTGCGCCACGATTGCGGCGAACGCCAGGTTGAAGGCGCCCGGACCGGGCTGGTCACCGGGTGGGGCGATCTGGGCGACGGCAGCATCGCCATCCTGCGGAGGTTCGACTGATGAACGAAGATCTCCCCCCCAAGGCCCGCGCTGCAGTCGCAGCCCCGCCCAAGCCGCTGCCGCGACCGCAGGACCCGGTCGAACAGGAGTTCTGGGACCGCTGTCAGGATGGGCACCTCCATTTCCAGAAGTGCCAGAGCTGTGGTTCGTGGCGGCATCTGCCGCGCTACATGTGCGCGCGCTGCGGATCGCCGGACTTCGCCTGGGAGCAGAGCAGCGGCAAGGGCACAGTGTTTTCGTGGACCGTGGTCCATCAAGCGCTACATCCCGCCTTCGCGGCCGACATTCCCTATATCGCCGCCGTGGTCGAACTCGACGAGGGGGTCCGCATGGCCACCCGTCTGGTCGATTGCCCGATTGACGCTGTCCGTCTCGACCTGCCGGTGACACTCGCGTTCGAGACCATCGGAGAAGACTTCCGCTTGCCCGTCTTCCGGCCGGCCTGAAAGGACGCTGTGCAATGGACCTGAGTTACGGCCCCGAGTATGAGATGTTCCGCGAGGAAGTGCGCGGCTTCATCGCCGCCAATCGTCATCTCGCACCAACGAATGCCGGTCGCGCGGCGCGCCCGTCGAAAGAAGGCGTAGCCTGGCAGAAGCTGCTGATTCAGCACGGCTACACCGCGCGCACGATTCCTCGCGAATACGGCGGGTTCGGGGCCGAACCAGACATACTCAAATCCCGGATCATCGCCGAGGAGTTTGCGCGCGCCGGGGTGCCCGGAGGACTTGCCAACCAGGGCATTTCGATGCTGGTGCCGACCTTGCTCGAGCTTGGCACCGAAGAGCAGAAGCGGCGCTGGATCGAACCGACGCTCGCGGGCGATGTGGTGTGGTGCCAGGGCTATTCCGAACCCGGATCGGGATCGGACCTCGCCAGTCTCAAGACCAGCGCACGGGTCGAAGGCGACGAATTCGTCATCAACGGCCAGAAGATCTGGACCAGCACCGCCAAGGAAGCGGACATGATCTTCTGCCTGGTACGGACCGAAGGGGACGCCGCCAAGCATCAGGGGATCAGCTATCTGATCTTCCCGATGACCACGCCGGGGATCGAAGTCCGCCCGCTCAGGACCATGACCGGCCATGCGGAATTCAACGAAACTTTCTTCACCGACGTGCGCGTGCCAGTCGATCAGATTGTGGGGCAACGCGGGCAAGGCTGGTTCGTCGCCAACGCCACGTTGGGACACGAGCGCGGGATGCTGGGCGATCCCGACGCGCTCGAAAACCGCCTTTTGGCCCTGATCGCGCTGATGAAGGTGGAACAGGTTGACGGTGTCCGGGCGATCGACCTTCCGGCCTTCCGGGATCGGCTCGTTGCTCTCCAGGCGGAAGTCGCGGCGATGAAATACAACGGAATGCGGATCCTCTCGAACCAGATCAAGGGCGAACCGGGCGGCCTGGCCAAGCTGATCGTCAAGCTCCAGGCCTGCGAGCTGGCCCACCAGATTTCCGCTTTGGCGATCGACGCTATGGGCGAATTGGGAATCCTCTACAACGGAAGCGTCCACGAGCGCGAGCACGGCAGCTGGCAATGGAACTACATGTTCCAGCTCGGCCTGATCATCGGCGGGGGGACCGCCCAGATCCAGAAGAACATCATTTCGGAGCGAGGCCTCAACATGCCGCGCGAGCCGCGCCTGGACCTGCCCAAAGGCCCGTCGGCACAGGGAGGGCAGTGATGGACTTCGGACTTTCGCAAGAACAGCAGATGCTGGCGGAAAGCGTGACGCGCCTGTTGCGCGAGCTCTGCCCGCTGGATGAGGTCCGGCACGTCGCCGAAGGCGCAAGCGCAGTCAGCGCGCAAACCCAGGCTGCGCTCGCCGAGATGGGATTGCCCGGGCTGGTTGTGCCAGAGGCTCATGGTGGCCTGGGCATGGGGATGCTCGATGCAGCGGTCGTCGCCGCGGCGCTGGGGGAGGCGGTAGCCCCAGTGCCTTTTGCCGGTCGCAACGTGATGGCGCCGCTCGCCTTTATCGAGGCCGGTACGGAGGCGCAGAAGGCGCAATGGCTGCCTAAGATGGCGTCCGGTGAAGCGCGTTTCGGCGTTGGCGTGCAACAGCTGGTCAGCAACCGTGATGGTTCAGGCCTGCTCTGCACTGATGGAAAGTTGACCGGCGCGGCGCTGTTCGTGCTCGATTGCGAAGGCGCCGATTACTTCCTGGTCGCCGATCAAACCGGGCGGCTGCACATCGTATCGGTGCAGGCAGACGGGTTGCAGCTGATTGACCTCAAGACGATCGACGCGACGCGCTCGGTCGGCGAACTGCGGCTTGCTTCGACCCCGGCGGAAGCTCTGTCCGACGATGGCGGCGCAGCGGCGCGGCGGGTGATTGCGGCGGGGCGGATCTTGCTCGCGGCGGACAGCTTGGGCGCCGCGGATGCGATGATCGCCCAGGCGGTTGCCTATGCCGGGCAGCGCGAACAGTTCGGCCGGGTGATCGGCAGCTTCCAGGCGGTCAAGCACATGTGCGCCGAAATGACCGCGAAGAACGAACCATGCAGGTCGCTGGTGTGGTATGCAGCCCACGCCTTCGATGCGGCGCCGGAAGAGGCGGCCCTGATGGCGTGCCATGCCAAGTCCCACACCGGCGAAGTGGGCCTCTTTGTCGCTCGCACCGCGACCGAGGTGCATGGCGGCATGGGCTTCACCGACCTGTTGGGGCTGCATTACTGGTTCAAGCGGATCGGCTTTGACCGGCAGGTTCTGGGTGGGCCCGAAGCAGTCCGGGAAGAGGCGGCGATATTGCAAGGCTGGACCGCAAGAGCGGCCTGACAGAGCGAGAGGACAGTTCGAATGGCGCAGTGGAATCTTGGTGACATTCTTGATGCGATCGAGCCTGCGCTTCCCGCAGACACCCCGGCTCTGATCCACGGCGCGCGCGTCATCACCTGGGCCGAAATGGGTGCGCGGTCGAACAATATCGCCCGGTCGCTCGCGGCCCATGGCCTCTCGCCGGGAGCCAAGGTGGCGTTCTACATGCGCAACCGCCCCGAATACGGCGAACTGATGGCGGCCTGCTTCAAAGGCCGGTTCACCCATGTGAACATCAACTATCGCTACCGCCCCGAGGAGGTGTTCTACATCTTCGACGATTCCGACAGCGAGGCCATTTTCTACAGCGCCGAATTCCGCGATTGCATCGTCGAACTGAAGGATCGGTTGGCAAAGGCCAAGATCTTCGTCGAAATCGGCGATGCGGCGGCCAAGGCACCGTTTGCGCTTGCCTACGAGGACCTGGCAGCAGCGGGGGATGGCTCGCCATTAGGGATCGAACGGTCACCGCACGACGAGTTGTTCATCTATACTGGCGGGACCACCGGCATGCCCAAAGGCGTAGTCTGGCGCCACACCGACATGCGCGAAGCGCAGCTCGATGCGCAGCGCCTGCTCGCGCCGGTGCCCGACAGCCTTGACGAGGCGGTCGCGATGATCCGCACCGACGGACCCGGGCGGATGACCTTGCCGGCCTGCCCGCTGATGCACGGAACCGGGTTCATCACCGCGATCGGCACCCTGGCTTCGGGCGGATGCCTTGTCACGCTGGACAACCCATCGCTCGACGCGGTCGAGCTGTGGGATGCGGTCGAGCGGAACAAGGTGCAATCGATCGCGATTGTTGGCGATGCCTTCGCCAAGCCGATGCTCAAGGTGCTCGACGAAAACCCCGGCCGGTTCGACATGTCCAGCCTGATCACCATCGTTTCATCGGGCGTGATGTGGAGCAAGGAAGTCAAGCAGGGGCTGATCGGGCACATTCCGCAGGTGGCCTTGATGGACAGCTTCGGGGCTTCCGAAGGGCTGGGTTTCGGCCGCTCGGTGACCACGGCTGCGGGGACTACGGAAACCGCCAAGTTCACCATCGGCAGCATGTGCGACGTGTTCGACGAGAACGACCAGCTGGTGCTTCCGGGCAGCGGCACACCGGGGTTCATCGCGCTCAAGGGACCGATCCCGCTCGAATATTACAAGGATCCTGAAAAATCGGCGCGAACTTTCAAGACCATCGGCGGTGTCCGCTATTCGATTCCCGGAGACTGGTGCACGGTCGAGCCCGATGGCAGCCTGACCCTGCTCGGCCGGGGCAGCGTCTGCATCAACACCGCGGGCGAAAAGGTCTATCCCGAAGAGGTCGAGGAAGCGCTCAAGACCCATCCGGCGATCGAGGATGCGCTTGTCGTGGGGGTGCCCGATGACAAGTGGGGCCAGGCGGTGACTGCGGTGGTTCACCTCGCAGCGGGCGAAACGCTCAATGAAACGGAGGTGAAGAAACACGTCCGCAGCAAGCTGGCGGGCTACAAGACCCCCAAGGCCGTTTTCGCAACCGCGATGGCGCTGCGCGCGCCCAATGGCAAGGCGGACTACAAGGGTGCTGCGCAAATCGCTGCCAAGCTGAGCGACGCGCGATGAGCACACCTGAACCTGACTGCGATGCGCTGATAATCGGCGCGGGCTTCAGCGGCATCTATCTGCTCCATCGGCTGCGTGAGGCGGGGTTTCGCGCAAAGCTGATCGACGCCGCCGCGGAGCCAGGCGGGATCTGGTACTGGAACTGTTATCCCGGTGCCCGGGTCGATTCGCACGTTCCGATCTACGAATTCTCGCTGCCCGAGCTGTGGCAGGACTGGACCTGGAGCGAACGGTTCCCCGGCGGCGGTGAGTTGCGACGATATTTCCGCTATGTTTGCGACAAGCTGGAGCTCTGGGCCGACATGGCCATGGGGACGCGGGTGTCCGGTGCCCGCTTCGATGGCGACAACAATGTCTGGCGTGTCGATACGCCGCAAGGCGAGCAGATCAGCGCGCGGTTCTTGCTACCGTGCGCTGGCTTCGCCGCCAAATCCTATACTCCTGACATTGTCGGCCTTGAGTCTTTTGCAGGCGAACGGCACCATACCGCGCACTGGCCGCAGGGCGGACTTTCGTTCGCCGGAAAGCGGGTGGCAATTATCGGAACCGGGGCAAGCGGTGTCCAGGTGGCGCAGGAAGCCGCGCGCGACGCCGCGCAGCTGACCTTGTTCCAGCGCACCCCGATCCTGGCTCTGCCGATGCAGCAGCAGCCACTGAGCCTTGAGCAGCAAGCGCAGGAAAAGGCTGCCTATCGCGCGATCTTTGCCAAACGGCAGACCTCGAACGGCGGCTTCGACGCCGATCGAATGGAAATCAGCGCGCTCGACGTCGATGCAGTCGAACGTACCGCAACTTTCGAACGTCTATGGCGAGCCGGCGGCCTGCGGTTCTGGTACAACAATTTCTCCGACCTGCTGACCGATGAACGGGCCAACCGCTTCGCCTACGATTTCTGGCGCGACAGGGTCCGCGCGCGGATTGCCGATCCCTCGCTTCACGAGGCATTGGCGCCGATGGAACCGCCGCATCCCTTCGGTACGAAACGTCCATCGCTCGAACAGAACTACTACGAGATATTCGCGCAGGGCAATGTGTCGCTGGTCGATCTCAAGCACGATCCGATCGTGCGCGTGGTCACCTCAGGAATCGAGACCGCGAGCGCCCTGATCGAATGCGACATTATTGTGTTCGCTACAGGCTTCGATGCCGGTAGCGGCGGACTGATCGACATGAAGCTTCGCGGCACCGAAGGCTTTGACCTGGGCGAGGCGTGGAAGGACGGGGTGCGCGCCTATCTAGGCTATTCGGTTACCGGCTTCCCCAACATGCTTTTTCACTACGGCCCGCTGAGCCCGTCCGGATTTTCGAACGGTCCGACTGCTGCCGAGCTGCAGGGTGACTGGACAACGGATTTCCTCCTTCACCTGAGGAACGAGGGGTTCACGCGGTTTGAGCCCGACCCGGCGGCGGAATGCGAATGGACCGAAATGGTCGAACAGATCGGCGCGATGACGCTCTTTCCCAAAGCCAGGTCCTGGTACATGGGTGACAATATCCCGGGCAAGAAGCGCCAGCTCATCAACTTCCCGAGTGTGTCAACCTATGCCCAGATCTGCGCGGACGTCACCGCGAATGGCTATCGGGGCTTCACGCTGGGGTCGTGAATTTTATCGGAGATTACCTTGTCGAGTGACATAACGAACGGCCTTGGCGATATCGATCCAGAGTGGGCGCCGAACCCTGAAGAATTGCCCCGATGGTTTGTCGATGCCCTTGCCGTTCCCCGCGATGAAGGCTTCGTCGAGGTCGATGGCACCAGGATCCACTATTTCCGGTGGGGCCGCCGCGGAGCGCCACCGGTGTTGATGACCCATGGCTTCCTCGCCCACGCCCGCTGTTTCGCATTCATCGCGCCATTCCTCGCAAAGGATTACGACGTTGTGGCCTACGACCTGTCTGCGATGGGCGACAGCGCGGTGCGCGAAAATTGCGACTTAGCGGCGAGAGGCCGCGAAATGATCGGGGTGGCGCGGGCGCTGGGTCTGTTCGACGGCGCCCCGAAACCAGCGATCGTCGCGCACAGCTTCGGTGCCAGCGTCGCGCTGGAAGCGCTCGAACAATTGCCCGGAGGCTTTGCCGGTGCAGCCATTTGCGACATGATGACCCTGCGCCCCGCCATGCTTGAAGCATTCTGGGCGGGCGGCCACACCAGCCCGGGTTCAGGCAATCCCGACAAGCCGCTCCGCATCTACCCGGACTTTGCGACTGCGCGCGGCCGTTACAAGCTATCGCCGCCGCAGCAAGTCGGGGAACCGTTCCTGTTCGACTATATGGCCTATCATTCGTTGCGAAGGGTCGAAGGCGGTTGGAGTTGGAAGTTCTCACCCGCAGTTTTCAAGCGCGACAATGCGCGCACCGATTGGCTTACAATCGGCACGAAACTTGTGGCGGCGCCAGGCCGCAAGGCGATCATCCATGGCGAGGAAAGCTTGCTGTTCACACGTGACTCGAGGGATTTCGTGCACGATCTTGGCGGAAAAGACATCCAGATAATCGCTGTTCCGGGAGCACGCCATCACCTGATGCTCGATCAGCCGCTGGCTTTTGTGACCGCCGTGCGCGCTTTGCTGGCTCAATGGCATGAGGCCGCTTCGGACTGAGGTGAGGAGGCTTCGGAATCACCCAAGTTCCAAGACTGTTGATCATGCGATGGTCAGGCCTCAACCGACAATTTCAACAACGGGACCATAACCAGCATTGTCGGGTATGACGAGGACGCGCTGGCCGTTCCGTTCTTCAAGCCGGGGAAGCACGGTAACGAGTGGCCGCTCTTCGGCGCGACGCAGACAGTCCGACGCATCGCTTGCTTCGGAAAGCAACTGCACATTCATCCGGGTCGGGAAAATGACCGTTCGTTCGCCGCTTCCGGCTAGGCGCAAAACATCCCTTGGAGCTATCCATTCGGCATCGACGGTTTCATGACCGTCGCAAGCGGCGACTTGATTGGCGGGGGCATGGACGACGTAGAAAAAGGTGTCGAAGCGCTTTGGCATGATTGGCGGCGTGATCCAGCGCGCAAATACCCTCAATGCATCAAGCCGCAATTGTACACCAAGGTCGCGCACAACGTCGAGGAAGGCCAGATCTCCCCGATCTACGGCGCTGCGCACCGCTGGTTCACAGCTGTGCTCGAAAAGCCTGCCGTCACGGTGGTGGGCAAGGAGAATTCCCGCCTCTTCGAATACTTCGCGAATCGCGGCGATCCGAAGTTTCCGCTGCACCTCGTCGAATTGGGGCCACCCAGTACAGTGTTCGGCCCAGGCAGGATCTGCATCCCGGTCGTGCAGTTTGCCGCCAGGAAAGACGAGCGCGCCTGAGGCAAAATCTATCTGCTGGTGCCGCTTGACCATCAGCACCTGAAACTCAGGCTCATCGCGTAGAAGCAGAATGGTGGCTGCCAGTTTGGGCTCGAGTGCTGACTCTTCGTGGTGCATCATGCTCTTCCTTCTACTGTCGTGCCGACCGATCGGGAGCAGGCCAAAAAGCCCGGCCGGCCGCCGAGCTCGAACCGAATCCCCTGATGGCGTCGAGCAAGTCAGCTTTCCCGGGCCCAATCGGAATTTCCACTCCGCTATAGAGGCGCAGAATGATCTTGAATTGCTTGGGCGAGGACATGGTCAGGATCCTACTTCGGCTTCTCCAGGAAAGGCAACCCGGGCAACTATTCGGCGGCGATCAATCGCAGCGCCATCGCTTGTGAAATCACCCTTCGGACTCCCTCAGGGGACCAGGACAGCCCGCCGCGCGGCGTCGGCTCGCGTAGGTCGCGCGACAGCCAGGACGCAATATCGCGGAGCGAACTACCTGGGTGAGTCTTGAGCCGATCAGCCACGAGGCGGGCTGCTCTGGTATCTGCGGGCGGCCGAGGTGCGACTTTAAGGATCGCTGGCTCGGCATAGCCTTCCCGAACCAAGGTCCGGCATGCCTTAACAAGTGTGCGTTCACTGAACGACCGCACTGGCGGCGGCAATGCTTGAATCTGCCTTAGCACCAAACCCCAGGGAAGGTGTGGTCGCAACCGCTCCACCGTGGGAAGCCAGCGATGTCGGCCATCGAGCAACTCATTGAGGTGGCGCTCCTTATGGCTGGCGCGGATTTCGGCGATCGCTCCAGGATCGCGGCTCCGCATCTTGGGATTTCCTGGACGCGCGCCGCGAGCGACGGCGGCCTTGATGCCCGCGCGCGTACGCTCTCGGATCAAGGCGCGTTCAAACTCCGCGAAGGCTCCCAGCATCTGGGTCATCAGCATGCCTTGTGCGCTGGAAGTATCGATCGGATCGTTGATCGACCGGAAGTAGGCGCCCTTGGCGCGCAACGTTTCGACAATCTCGAGCAGATGCGACAGCGAGCGCGCCAGGCGATCAATCCGTACCACCAGCAAGGTGTCGTCCTTCCCTACCCGGTCCAGTGCTCTTGCAAGGTTCGGGCGCTCCCTATTCGCGCCGCTCGCCTTATCCTCGAAGATCATCGAGCACCCTTGCGCACGCAGCGCATCCTGCTGGGCAGCAGTGTCCTGTTCATCGGTCGAAACCCGGGCGTAGCCGATCAGAGTCATTTGTCACATATTATAGAATGGAGGCATTTGAACGGTTGCCCCCATTAGATATACCTCTCAACCAGTTGTGGCCAGTGGCATTATTCCGGGAGAATCCTGACGTTTGAGCCCTGCCCTGGTTCATTTCTCCTGCTCAAGACACCTCGAATGTGATGTCCGTGAAGGGCATTCATCGGACAGTAAATCAACCGTACAAGCTGGGTATACTTTTTTGCTCATTGATATACTTTCTGGCTGATGGCGCTTTCCCCTTCCCCCTGGCAACTGACCCTTGCACGGATAGAAGGCGCCCTCCCCTTCATCTCGCCGGAGCTTTCCGAGTGCCTAGCGATGGCCTCATTGCGGCGCCTTTGGCGCGTACATGTTCGCGACTATCCCTTTGATAATCTGGGAATCGCGCACAACCCAGGCGTGGGCGCGAGCGAACTGGTCCGATCATGGTATGCGGAGGAGCGGCGGCAATTTCTGTCATGGATCGGCCGACGTGCGCCCCCTGCCCTCGCCAAAGCCGCGAAGCTAGTGCTGGCAGCCAAGAGCCAGGCCGAAGGCTTCACCGAGGCCTACACCCCCGCAGACAATGCGCTCGCGCGGCTCGACGCCCTACTCCCTAGCAGGGATCCTCAGGGCACCCTGCTCGAGTGGCTTGAGGAACTGCGAACCGAGGAATTCGACTTTTTCGAAGGCGGCAGCGAAATGGTCCAGGTCGGCGGGTTCGCAATCACGCGTTCGGCGCCGCGTGGCGCGGCCTGGGCTGCCTCATTGGCTGCGGCCATCAGGCCCCACCTTTTTGGATTGGGCTCAGCCCCGCTGGCGCTTGCAGGCATCATGCCGCGGGCTCTGTTCCGCGAATTCCACGAAGAACCCCTGCCCGCCCTTCTCCGTTCAGCGCTTCAGACGGCCACTGACAATGCCGCGGCCGATTTGCGGGTGATGCGAGAGGCTGTCACTTTGGCCGACAAGCAGCTGGCCGGTCGGCTGTATGCCTCCTCAACTGCTCCGCAGGTGTGGCGCATGATCGTCAGCCTTGGTCCCCTTACCAGAGCGGAGCTTGCCAGATGCCTAGGCGTGACAAAGCGAACCGCTTCGCAATCGGTGTCCTCATTGCAGGAGGCAGGCATGGTGCGCTTGCGCGAGACCGATAGTGCTATTGTACCGGCCAATGCTGATCTAGTACCGCGCGAATAGCCTCTTCGGCTTCCTGCCGCGTCGCACCACCCTTGTTCAGCAAGGTAATGCGGACACCCTTGCGATCAGCACCCTCAATCCGAAGTACAGGCTGGCCAACCGCATTCGCGACGGTCTCGGCCTTTCCTGACTTCTTGGGGGTTCCTGACTTCTTGGGGGGATCAGCCGCGAGTGAAAGCGCCTTGATCACCTCGAGGACAGATGGCGAATGGTTCGTCCGTTCCCGTTCTGCGGCAAGCCGCGCTGCCTCCCGGAAGGCCCTCTCCTTCCGATCCTCTGGCTTCATGAGCGCCTTGAGTGCGATCGCATTGCGAATTCCGAGCTCCTGCGGATTAGCAAAGGCTCTGGTCAACTCCTCGGGCAGGCGGGCCAGATCGAGATAGCGTGTGAGCCAGCTTTCGGACACTTTGAGCCGTTCGGCCATCGTCTTCTGACGACCCTCGTAGTAGGCCGACAATGCCCGGAGATAGTCCTTCGCGCGCTCGAAATCGGTTAGGTCGTCCCGTGCGCGGTTCTCGAGATCTGCGAGCCTGAAAGCCTCCTCATCGCCAATCTCGCGCACGTCGACGAGGAACTTGAAGTCTGGGTAGTTGTGCGTCCGCAGCCAGCTGACCGACCAGTGTCGCCTCGCCCCGCAGATGACCTCGAAATCATAGCCATCTTCGCCCGACAGGCGACGGACAATAGCCGGGATCTCTTGCCGCCCTTGGGCCTTGATGCTCTCGATCAAGTCTGCGCAGCGTTCCTCATTGAGGAGCGCGTAGTCGCGATTGTGGCCAGCCCACATCCGGCACCTTGCTGGATCAACGAGCTCATGCGTGCGCGAGACAATCGCACCGGAAGCGAGATCGGCCAAACGGTTTGATCGCCCGGTAAGCACATTCGACGCGATGCTCGATCGACGCGGCGCGGCGGAATCCTCGGTCAGATCGATCCCGGCTGCCAAGTCGGCGGCAAAACCGATGTTCTTCCTACTCATGCAAGCCTCCCATTAGCAGAATTGCACGCGTGCAATTTTCCCAGCGGCTCATACCAAGGCCTCCTGCCGGAGGCGCTTTTGATGGCTTGGCCACATCGATCGAATGTCGACTTCGATTTCTGAGTTCACGCCATCAAGATAATTAAGGCAGCGATTGCGTACCGCCGAGCTCGTAGCAGGCCCGTCGAGTTCATAGACTGTCATTAGCCGCGCAGTCGCATTATCGATCTCGGCAGAGTCCTTGAGCGGCGTTCGAACCATGGCGTGGCCAAACAGCGTCCGCATCAACTGCAGAAGCTCCTTCTGCATCGACTTGTTCTCATCGACCTTTGAGGCAACGAAGCGCAGAAACGTCAGTTCTGGGGCAAGACCCCGGTCGGCCAGCTGCTCAATCGTCTCATCAAGCATTGAGAGGAATGCCGCGGTCGACGAGAAGTCCATCACGGTCGGAGGAACGGGAACCACCAACGCATTCGCAGCTCGCAACACGGACAAAGAGATAGCTCCGAGGGCGGGCGGTGGGTCCATGACGATGACATCGAACCGATCCGAGATGCTCTCAATCCCTTCCTTGAGGCGGTCAAGTAAGGCTCCGTTCCCCTGCGCCATTCTGGCGGCCAGTTCGTACTCGGAATTGAACAGGCGAAGATTGGCAGGGATCAGCTCAAGGCCGTCGAAATGGGTCTTGCGGAGGGCGTAGTCGAGCGATGACCGCTCACCCTCACGAAGGAATGGGTAGAGCGTATCGTCCTCTGTCAGATCGAGATCTGGCACATAGCCAAACAGCGTCGTCGCAGAGGCCTGGCTGTCGCAGTCGATCAATGCAACACGATAGCCCTTGATCGCGAGATACTGCGCTAGATGAACAGACAGCGTCGATTTGCCGACGCCGCCTTTGAAATTCTGAACCGCAACCACGCAACACGGATCGGTCGGAGCACGATACGGCCTGGTGCCGAACACGCCGCGCATGTCGTTAAGCTGGGCAAGAGTGTACCTCTCGCGTCGATTGCTATCGGTCCTCGCCGGCTCGGGCAGGCGCCCGTCCTTCTCCGCATCACGGATAGCTGCCGGTGTTCGCCCGACGAGCTCGGCCGCCTTCCCGATCGTAAAGGTAGGCTCGCGGCGCGCATCTGCCCGAGCGCTTCGTGCGGAGTCGCGCAGCTTTTCGAGCACCGACGATGTTCGACTGGCGAGCGTTGCAACCGAGACTAAACGCTCGGCTTCTTCGATCTGAAGTCCGTTAGACACATGCCGTCCTTTCGCAATTGAGGGTGTGCTACACCCACTTGCGCTTTTCGGTCAAGAAATTCGGAAATTTCGAAAGTTGAACTGCCTTGTCAGCCTCGATTTGGGGAGGCGGCGCCCCATCCTGACTCGGTGGGGGCGCGGCGAATTGCACGCGTGCAATTTTCACTATGAGGGCCGCCCACGCCGGTTTACCCACCCCTCACAAAAGCCCTTCCACGCCGCAATCAGCTTAGCGCCACGAAGCTTCTCCAACCGATTGCCCATGTGGTCGCGAAAACCGCTCGCGATAAGATCAACATCCCATCCACCGCCATGCTTTCGGGCGACTTCAAGCAAATCGGCGTGCCCGAAGCGGATCGAGCCAGACGACGGGAATGTGGACTCTGACTGCTTGATCGCAGGCGCCGCACTGGGCGTAGATGCTATTGCCCCCTGCCCTGCCGCTATAGTCTCGACGGAACCGGTCCGCCTCGCCTGCCGTCCCGCCGAATGCCGGTCGAGCTCATCTACCGTTTCCAAGACCTCCGGGGCGCCCTTCGGTTCAAACCGGAACTCAAGCTCGGTGACCGTACGCCCCTGCCGAATTTCACGCCATTCGACACGGAAGTGAGCGAGCTGGTCAATTTCAGACTTCGCCTTCTCAAGCACCTTGCGCCGGAGCTGGGCGAAGTCCGTGTAGACATCAGGCGGGATCCCGAGCGCTGCACGCAGTGCCTGCATATCTCCTCGCCAGGTTGCTTGGCGGCGATGGAGGCGAAGGGCTCCAAGCTCGTAAAGCTTGAGCGCATAATTTGAGCGGAAACCCAAGACCGCTTGCCGGTTAAGCACGGCATAGGTCTCAGAAGCCTGGATCAGCTTACGCGCATCGGGCGTGAACTCCCATTCGATCCAACCCGTCTCTCCGCCATCCTCGTCGGTCTCTTCCTTCGATCGCGAAATCAAGGAAAACAGGAGCGTCGCCTTCTTTCCGCGCCACGATTTGTCGTCCACAGCAAACAGGGTGCGATGGAGCTCCTGAAGCATGTCGCTGATCCGCTCGTTACCTTTGTGGCCTCGGCGGATATCGGCTTTGCGGATGCGATGAGGACGATCTTCCCAAGCATCTCCGCCTGCGGTCAGGATCATGAGCGCCAATAGCCGCGATGCAGTCAGACTAAGCGACTCACCTTTGACGAATTTGATTTCAATGATGTTGCCCGGCTTGGCAAACTCGTCGCCGCCCTTTGCCTTCAATGCAGCAGCAACGCGCATCGCACGTCCGGGGGAACCTTCTTCAGGCTTCTCCTCGGAAGCTTCTGCTATTGGGCTATCATCAGTTTCCATGCCATAGTGCGATCAGAGCTTGATTCTTTGAGGGACCGATTGCTGCCTGACCTGACCTCATTCGTCAAGTCAGGTCAGGATGGGATTTGTTCGGGAGCCCCCAAGAGGTCAGGAATGAAGGTCTGTGAACAGGAGGCCGAATCCTAGGAGATTCCGCGAGTCGGCAAGTTTACGGACAGAGCGCTGATTAGGGGTCAGTTTTGATGTTTGCGGGCGAACTCAGCACACTGGGCAGCGTGCTGTGTTTGCGGGCGAACTCAGCACACTGGGCAGCGTGCTGGAGGCCCGTCCCCCAAGCGGTCAGGATGGCCCCAGCAGGTCAGGTGAATGCCCCCGCTCGGTCAGGGTTCAGCCCCCATCAGGTCAGCCTAACACCCCCATCTGGTCAGGAAGTTCGGTGTATGGCGCTGAATTCAAGCCAGAAATTGGCCTTGAATCTGAATCCCTAGAATCAAGAATCCTTCCGCTGCAAGCAGCGGCGTTTTTATGATGATGAATTTATGGGCGAAGGGCCGTCGCCCCAAATCCAATCGCCTCTATGAATCACAGCTGCGTTAGTGATTCAAATTTCCCATTGGACCCACAACTGATGTCTCTGTCACCAAGCCACTATGGAAACACCCACCAGCCAGTCGTGGCATTGGCAGGCCATAGACCCATCACGCAATGTTGCCCGTGCCTACCATCTCTGGATCCAAACCGACCTGTTCGGTTGGACGACGGTTGAACGTCGCTGGGGGAGGATCGGCTCGAAAGGGCAGGGGGTAACCCTGAGTTTTCCTGACAGGGCACAAGCCGAGATCGTCGCCCGGCAGGTCCGTGAAAGACGCAAGAGTGCCTTCAAACGAATAGGAGTAGGTTACCAAGAGGTCGAATGACCGCCTTGCACGCGCATCTGCAAGGGAGGGAAGGGGGGGAGGGGGGAGTGAAGCTCATGATCCTAACAGCACTCCGACCAACTCAGGACACGGTCAACCTTGTCACAGCTCTGCGCGGCACATGGCACGGCTCCTACGCTATGTGCCGATGCCCTGCTCATGACGACAGGACGCCCTCATTATCGATCCGCCAAGGCATATCAGGGGTCCTCGTGCATTGCTTTGCCGGCTGCAATCCAAGGGACATCATACGTGCCTTGCGGAGTGCAGATCGAGTTCAAGGCATCGAACCCCGTCCCGCTAGAAGTCTGGACTCTAGGCGACAGGCTCAGCGCCTTTGGGATGATGCGATCAACGTTCATGGAACGCTGGGAGAGCGCTATCTCGTTGGCAGATGTCTGCTCCCGGACCTCCCCGACATCCGGTTCCATCCGCGGTGCCCTCTTGGCCGAAAGCCAAACACTGCGTTTCATCAAGCCCTGCTTGTGGCCGTGCGTGACCTAGGCCGGCTTGTGGCGGTTCAAAGGATCATCCTGGACCCTAGATCAGGCCGACATCGCGGCAAGTTCTTGCTGGGGAGCTGCGGGCAGGGGGCATGGCAACCGACACTGTCTGATGGGGTGTTGGCAATTGCGGAAGGCTTCGAAGACGCGGCCGCCTTCACCCGTCTAACCGGCGTGACCTGCTGGGCGGCCATGGGCGCTGCTCGCTTGCCGCTCCTCAAGCTTCCGAAGGAGCTCCATACGCTGATCATTGCCAAGGACAACGAT
This sequence comes from Novosphingobium sp., assembly GCF_027486195.1. Classification (GTDB taxonomy): domain Bacteria; phylum Pseudomonadota; class Alphaproteobacteria; order Sphingomonadales; family Sphingomonadaceae; genus Novosphingobium. The sequence continues at coordinate 22,172 of NZ_JAIXPP010000067.1, read as the reverse complement.
GCACCTGGACAGAATGCAGCGCATCAAGCGACCAAGACCTACGCCAGACCCGGCCTCCGAATTTCGCGAAGGTCTCCAAACTCTGGCATCGACTGGGCGGAGTTCAACGAATGGATCAACCGTCGGCGCAGTAGCATCGGCGAATGACGAAAGATGGGACTTTCCAGTCACTCCATCCATACGAGTTTAGAGGCAGCTCCAAAGCGGAAACCTGAGGTCCCGCGAACGGTCCGTTGGGGGAGAATTACGATAGCAATTCGGTTGCTCGGACAGCAAGCAAGGTGTGACTTGACGGCTTGCATATCGGCACGTGGACGACCGCTGTGAGTTTGCGTCAACCCGCGCAAAGGCGATGCTGGCAAGGTGATTGGGGGCGCAGTCTGGGAAACGTCGGTTCGCCCCACCTTGTAATGCAAATGCGAATCACTTGCATTAGCAAATACTAGCTGGCACAGCGGAGGCGACCTAAAGCACCAGACCCGAAAGACACCGCCTATGACAACGCTCGTCCCCCTTCTTCTTGCTGCGGCCGCCAGCGCTGTGCCGGCAAGCGCCGATCATGCCGCTCCGGCGAGCGACCTGGCTGCCGAGACCGGAACCGGCGAAGCGGCCGGTGAGGCAGCCGAACGGGATTCGACGATTGTCGTGACGGGCCAGCGCACCGAAGGCCTTGAGGACTACGGCGTGAACGAGCAGCGCACCGCTACCCGTCTGCCGCTCAGCCAGCGCGAAACGCCGCAATCGGTCAGCGTGGTCACCCGCTCGCAGATCGAGGATTTCCAGCTCAACGACGTCAACCAGTTGCTCGCCACGGTCCCCGGCGTCAGCGTGCTCTCTGCGGAGACCGACCGCGTCTACTATTCGGCCCGCGGCTACGACATCCAGACATTCCAGATCGATGGTGTGGGCATGCCGTTCGCGTTCGGCATCCAGACCGGCTCGCTAGACACCGCGATCTATGACCGCATCGAAGTGGTGCGCGGCGCACCGGGCTTGCTATCGCCCACCGGCAATCCGTCGGCCGTCGTCAACTTCATCCGCAAGCGCCCCTATCGCGATGCGCGGGTCACTGCATCGGCGCAGTATGGCTCCTACGAAAATCTGCGGCTCGACGGCGATGTCAGCGTGCCGCTGACCACTGACGGATCGGTACGCGCGCGCGCGGTCGGTGCCTACCTCGATACGGACAGCTACCTTGATCGCTACCAGCTTCGGCGCTGGACCGGCTATGGCATCATCGAGGCCGATCTTGGCCCCGATACGGTGGCCAGCGCGGGTTATGCCCACCAGAACCACCGCAGCCAGGCGGCCCAATGGGGCGCGGTGCCGCTGTATTATACCGATGGGACGCCCGTCGCATTCGGCCGTTCAGACAACACCGGGCCGGACTGGGCTGGCTGGCAGGTCACTGAACGGCAGGCTTTCGGCGATATCACGCATCACTTTGGCCCGGGCTGGACCGCGACGCTCACCGTCCTGCGCCGCGCCAACGACGAGAACGACAAGTTGTTCTATGTCTATGGCAACCCCGACCGCGCCACCGGGCTCGGCATCTTCAGCTATCCCGGCGCGTTCCTTGGCAGCACGCGCAACCTGACCATCGACGCGCACGTATCCGGCAAAGTTCCGGCCGGCGGACGCCAGCACGACGTTCTGCTCGGCTTTGTCCGCAGTGCCGAGCGCTACATCCAGAACTCGGCCTATGATTTCAGCACGGTCGGCGTCTCGGTGCCGCTAGATCAGCTCTTCTCGGGCACATTCCCGGAACCGGACTTTCCTGCCTTCACCGAAAGCCTCAACATCAACCGGCGGCAGGAAACGGTCTATGGCCTCACCCGTCTGCACCTTGCCGAACCGCTTCGGCTCATGCTGGGCGGAAACTACACCCGCGCGCGCAGTGCCGGCGTGTCCTACGGCGCCGAGCAGAACTACAATCGCGGCAAGTTCCTGCCCTTCGTGGGTGCGACGTTCGACATTGCCCCGCGCGTGACGGTCTATGCAAGCTATGCCACCATCTTCAACCCGCAGACCGAATACGATGCGAACAACCGGCTGCTCGATCCGATCGAAGGCAACAATCTGGAGGCGGGCATCAAGGCAGAACTGGCGCAGGGGCGCCTGCTAGCCACCGCTGCCGTGTTCCGCGCACGGCAGGACAATACCGCGCAGGCGGCGGGGTTCGATACGGTCCGGGGCCGCACGATTTATATCGGGGTGGATTCAAGGTCGGAAGGTTTGGAACTCGAACTGGCCGGATCGCCGGTGCCCGGCCTGCAACTGACCGCCGGCTTCACCGCGATGCGGATCAGGAACGAGGACGGCACGCCCGCGCGGACTTTTGTGCCGCGCACGACCGCCAAGCTCAACCTCGCCTACTCCCCGCCATCGCTGCAGGCGCTCAAGCTGGGCGCTTCGCTGCAATATAACGGGCGCTTCACGCTCAACACCGGCGCGCTTTCGACGACGTCCGGCGATCCCATCATCCTTGCGCAGGACCGCTATGCGGTGCTTGATCTGCTGGCAAGCTATGCCCTGACACCGCACGTCTCGCTCAGCGCCAATGTCCGCAACGCAACCAATGCGCAGTATCTGTCGTCGCTGACGTTCGGGCAGAGCTTCTACGCCGCGCCGAGGACTGCGCTCGGCACGCTGACCGTGCGGTACTGAGGCGGTGTCGGCGGCGGCGCTTGTACTTCCGGCCAGCTGGGCCCTGACGGCCCTGGCGCTCGGTCTCGTCCGGCTGGGCTGGAGCATGCGCCGCGGCATCGCGCTGACCGGCTGGGCGATTGGCGCGAGCGCCATCATCATGCTGGGCGCTCATTCCGGCGCCTGGGGGATCGCGACCGGCTTTGTCGTCGGCATCGTTGCCGCGTTGGCGCTCGTCCTGCACGCGGGCGCGCGATCCGCACCACGGGCGCCGCGCCGGGAACCGAGAAAATCGGCCTTGCCCGCCGGCCACAAGGAGATCGCGCTCGCCCGCCGCCTTGCGGTTTTCGTGCTGGTCGTCCCCTGCGCCTTCTGTGCCGCATTGTGGCTCGCCTATGCCAGTCAGGCCCTGTTGCGCAGAGGCGGACCGCCAGGTGCAGACAGCGTTGCGCTCAACCTGTTTCTGGCGCCCACGATCTGGGCGCTGCTGATGGTCTGGCAGATGCTGGAACCCGGCCCGGTCCGGATGCTTCGTCCGCTCGCATTCGCAGCGGTTGCCGGTCTCGCACTGTGGAGCCTTGCATGAACGCCGAAGAACCGCAAAAGCCCAGCCTCGCGCAGCGCGCCCTTGCCGCGCACAGCGCGGTCGCCTTGCTGGCATCGGCGCTGCTCTACATCATCGCGCTCAGCGGCGCCCTCGTTGTCGTTGCTCCGCATCTTCAGCGCTGGGAGCAGCCATCTGCACCCGAGCATGACGCCATCGAACCTGCCGCCGTAGAGGCCGCGATCGCCGCCGCACTGGCGCGCGATGCGGGCAAATCGCCGACCACCCACATCTACGTACGCTTGCCGGATGAGTATCTCCCGCGCACGGCAGTGACAACGGATCACGCTTCCTGGTACGTTGATGGCGCGGGCCGTCCCATGATGCGCGAGGCCAGCGCATGGACCGAGTTTCTGCTTGCGCTGCATATAAACCTGACCTTGCCGGTGACCTGGGGCATGCTCCTTGTCGGTGGCATCGGCGTGGCTCTTGCCGCCATCACGCTGACCGGCGTTCTCGCGCTGCCGAAGATTTTCCAGGATGCGTTTAGCCTGCGCGCGCGCCACGAACCGCGGATCGCGCGCGCCGACTGGCACAACCGGCTGGGCACCTGGACCTTGCCTTTTGCCCTGACTATCGCTTTGACCGGTGCGGTGATCGGCCTTGGGTCGGCAAGCGTCGCACTGCTTGCCCGCAGCGATGCCGGGGGCAACATGCTGGCAATCTACGGCATGATCTTTGGCGAGGAACCGCGAGAAGATCCGGCACCGGCGCCGCTCGCCAACACCGCGCGGGCACTGGCGAGCCTGACCGCGCGCTTTCCGGACGTGCGACCGACTTATGTGATCATCGATCATCCCGGCACCCGGGGGCAGTGGATCCAGATCCTTGCCGAACATCCTCGCCGCCTGATCTATGGCGAATCCTATCGCTTCAATGCTGCGGGTGACTACCTCGGCAAGGTTGGCCTCTCCGACCGGGAAACCGGTCGGCAAGCCCTTGCATCAATCTACCGCCTGCACTTCGGGACCTTTGCCGGGCTTCCGGTGGCGCTTGCCTACGTCGCGATGGGCCTTGCGCTGTGCGTCATCACGGCAACCGGGACCACGCTGTGGCTGCGCAAGCGCGAACGCGCCGGGCACGACGTGACGCGGCTTGCCGCAAGCTGGCGCACAGTGGTCTGGGGCGCTCCGCTCGTGCTGGTGATCGCCCTGTGGGCACGCTGGCTTCTCGGGCCGGATACACCGCTGGCCATGCTATTCTGGCTGATGCTCGCCGCCATGATGGCTGTCGCGGCGGCCTGGCCGCGCCTTGCCTCTGACTATTCGCTGCAACGTGCTGCGGCCCCTGTCCTCGGTTGCACGGGGGCCGCCCATCTTGCGGTTTCAGGCTTGGGCCCCAGCCCACTCCTGATCGTGAACGCAGCCCTGCTGATGACGGCAACGGTTGTCGCGGCGAGCGCGAAACGCGGGGTCGGACAAACCGAACGGTGGCCCTGTCGTCCAACCGCATGATGGGCTGCCCGCCATTCGTCCTGACTGGGTGATCAGCAGGCATGACAGCAGCGAGGCCTGGCTGCCGCTGGTGCCGGAACCTCGCATGTAGAGTGCGGACTTAGGCTCTCGCGTCATGATGGCACTTTGCAATTGCGCATCGTCGGTGCCGGGACCGGCAGCTCAGGCTGCAAGGAGACGGTTACCGAACGGCACCTTGATGTCGCATTCTGGTCGACTACTGCCGGTGGGCCACCGGCGTCTCTTGGGACAAAGCCGTCGTTTCCAGGCCGATCATCGAACGGCATAGTTGGCCAACAGCCGACGTCAGCTGATGAGGCTCTAAGTGGCCACGATTGCGGACACTCCGGAACGTCCACTTTCAGAAATCATTGGCCATGAGCTGCCCTAAATTCATCTCACGAGATCCGCTGTCAACAAGGGCAGGTCATGAGGCGTGTGCCTAGCGACACGGGCGACAATCTTCCCCGCTTGTTTGAGAACGCCGCAACCACCAAGGCGGACGGATGACTTGGATCTCGCCAAGCTTGCGGCCATGGGTCGCTTGCGCCCTCAGGCTCCGGGCGCGCCCGGCACCACGACCTCGGCGGCGATTCGTGCTTCGATCTCTGCCGTCACCTCGGCATAGAGATCGACATCCAGGTCGGGCGCACTGATCGAGATGGCAAGCGCATAGCGCGCCTTGTCGTTGGCTCGCTTCTGCCCGAGATGCGACTTCCACCAGCCGCCGACAGGCAGGATCGCGATTTCGTCATGCGCGGCAAGGTCGACCGCAGGACCACGCCACAGGTCGCAGTGGAGCGAACCGGCCTGCATCGCCTGCGGGCCAAGCAGCCAATAGTCCGTCTCGGCACCGACCTTCTCCGCCGCCTCGTCGGTCTTGCTGAGCCTCGCCCGAAAATCGCGCGCGGTCTCGGTCCGCTTCTTGAGCGCGAAGCGAAGGCCGAAAGAGCGGTATGTATCGGGCCGCGTGCCTGCTCGCCCCGACAGGTTTGGCTCGACGAAATAGGACAGTGTCACCTTCATCGTTACGGACGCATTCTCTAGCGCCTGCAGACCCCCGCGGGGCCATGGAAGGTCGTAGAAATGGATAGCGTTGAACACGGCGCGGCCATCGTCGGTCAGCGCATAAGGCTGGATCTCGGCCTCTGCGATTAGCGTGATGTCATTTTTCGTTGAAGCGATGGCGCGCTCGAGATTGGGAACGCCGAAGCCGACCTCGCGCAGAAGGCTCTGCCTGGCGGCCTTAGTGATGCCCTTCCACGACCGTCCCCGGCCAATAAGCTTGGACCGGATTGGCTGCGGCCAGTCAGCGGCATGGACGGTAAGCGCGCGGTAGGTTTCGGGCCAGTAGCCCGGCAGTGCCGCCATCAGCTGGCCGACGAAATTGCCGGCCACCCCGGTCGCCGCACTCGTCGCCCAGAAGGGCACAAGTGGCTCTGTGGCGAGGTCCTTGCCGGAGGTCACCAGCGATACCGCCGGATGCCAACCGCAATAGTCCGCGCCGTCGACCATCATATTGCCAGCCTCGAACAGCACTTCGGGCTTGATCGGTGTGAGGTCGGGCGGAAGGTTCTGCGACCCGCGGCTGAACGGGCTTTTGTGGTTGGCCTCTGCAAGTGGGGTCAACGCCGGGTCTGCGGCGGACAGCTCGACCTTGGCCGTATAGCCGCCGATGGTGAGCGCGTTCCAGCTTTGCGCCGGGTCTTCCAGCGAATGATGCTGTTCAACAGCGGCCTTGAGCCCACCCTGCATATTGCCAGTGGCGATGATAACGAGCCGCTTGGGATGATCCTTGGCGGCGACATTGTCTTGCCGATCGCCCGGCATCGCACCCGAAGCGATCTGGTCGATCGCGCCGCTCCAGCTCGATGGCGCGTCCGGACTGAGATCCTCGGTCGACGATGCGATGCAGAAGCAGCGTGGCACGCCTGCCCGCTCGATCTCGACGGTCGCTACCGCGGATTGAGTGACGATGCCGTATTTCGGCGGCTCAGTGGCGGGAAAGCCGGCGGGCGGCAGGAATTTCACCGATTCAACGTGATGGCTGAGCGGGACCGTGCGGCCATCGGAAAGCGGGCCGGCCATATCGCCATGGACGACGAGACCGGCCATGCCTGTGCCGTGGCCGCCATGATCGGCATGATCATCCAGTCCCCATGCGGCGTTGACCGCCCAGGCGCCGGCGAGTGCCGGTGCGACCAGAGGGTGCGCGCCGGCAACGCCGGAATCGAGGATGCAGATGCTCGGCGCGCCTTTGGGCGGCGGGGTGAGACGCGCGAGATAATCCTCGACGAGTGCGTGCTGCCCAAGGCCATGTTCACCGGTATCGAGCAAAGGTTCGACCACCTGCGCCGCGGCCCGGATTTCGCTGATCGTGCCGTGCAGCCGATCAGCGAGCTGGAGGATTGCGGCGGCGCTGGCATGAACAAACAGCACCATCGTATCGGGGAAGATCAAGCGGTCGGCATGGACGTCGAGGTTCATGGCCTGGGCGGCGGCTACGACCGCATTGACCACGGCATCGGGCCGTCGCAGCCATAATTCCCACCAGCGCGTGTCGGGCGACTGGAGATCGGGCGTGCCCGCGATCAGGTCACGCGCACTGGCTTTATGGAAGGCTTCGACGACCTCGAACTTGTCGATATCGGGGCGCTCGCGGTTGCCAAGATCTTCCTCACCATAAGCGATGATCCTTGCCTGAAGGAAGGCGCGCGCGTCATCAGGCACGAACAGGATCGCCCGCTCGGTGCGGTCTTCACCGCGTTCGGAGCGCAGCAACGCGATCTGCTGGGCGGCGAATTCGAGGCCGGCCGGGATCTTGGTGGCCTTAGCCTGCGGTGTCGGCGGCATCGTCTCCAGTTCGACGAGGACACCGCGCTTGTGCCCGGGAACCGCGATTCGCCGGTCGGCGCCGGCTGCAGGAAGCGCGCCCAGCGCGTCGGCGAGCTGCGCCAACAGCGTCTCGGCATGCGCATGATAATCCGCGCGCCGCTCGCGGGGATCGCGCTTCGACTTGGGATAGACATATTGCGCGTCGTCTTTCCAGCGCACGATGGGGATATGCGGCAGCGGTCCCGCGCCAGCCTCACCTTCGGACATGATTCCCCCGCCTGACTTTACGGTTCCGGTTAATCCCTCACTGGCGAGATCGGGATGTCATTACGCTTGAAAGCGCCGGCGGAAAGATTGCCGGTCTTCGAGCGCAGTGCTTAGCCGCGCGACATCGATCGATTTGGCGTTTTCCAAGATCGCGTCCTTGAGCACGGCATCTGCGGCGCGCACGAGTTCACCCTGACTGAGGCCATCGGTCATCGGCGCGATCAAACTCCAGGCCTTTGCCGTCAGGCGAAGCTTGCCCAGTCGCCGCGTCAGCAGAATGCGAGCCGCCTCGTGATCGGGTACATGATATTCGACGACCTCGTCGAAGCGGCGAGCGAGCGCCTTGTCCAGGATCTCGATATGGTTCGTCGCAGCAATGACGATGCTGTCGGTGCTGTTGGGCTCTTCCATGAAGGACAAGACCGAGTTCAGGACGCGACGGATTTCGCCGACATCATTGGGATCGCCGCGCCTGGAGCCAATCGCGTCGAATTCGTCGAGCAAATAGATACCGCGGGTCTGGGCGATCTGATCGAAGACGAGCCGCAGCTTTCCAGCGGTCTCGCCAAAGAAGCGGCTGAACAGGGATTCGAGCTTCACTGTGAACAACGGCAGACGTAGTTCGCCGGCGAGCGCGGCGGCAGTCATCGTCTTGCCGGTTCCCGGCGGCCCGACAAGCAGCAGGTGCGTCGCCGGGATCTGCCCATGGTCGCGAAGCACAGCGCGTTGGCCCTGCTCGCGCACGACGCGTTCGAGGCGCGCACGAATGGCGTTGGTCAGCACCATGTTGGCAAGCGTGGTCTTGGGATAGGCGCTTTCGACCAGTCCCTGTAGTTCACCACGCGGTCGCGCCAACGGGATCGGCGTCTGGCCCGAGGGCGCTCCGCCTTGGCGCTCGCGCGCTTTCTGCACCAGCCGCTTCAGCGCGTTGGCGTCGGTCTCATTGCCAGCCCGTGCCTGCTGAGCAGCGATTTGCAAGGCGATCGAGAGAAACTGTTCTTGATCGCCCTCGACATGCGAGTTCAGGAGCGCAACGATTTGCTTGGTAGACATGAGCGCTCCTTTCTCTTGGTCATGACCTTAGCGCGGTCCCGGCGCGACGCGGATCTTGCTCCCGCGTCGACCTCTATCAGAGCGGGATTCGACGCGCCATCACGGATTGATTACACGGGCTGTCCCGCCGGTTGCGGCCCAGCCATCTGCTGATTGCTGGACCGGTGCGGCCGCGCCCGATGGCCTAGGTGACGCTGTCGCCGTTCACCAAGCCTGCCGCTCTGAGATAGGTAGCGGGATGTGACAGCTGAGAATGTACGGCAGCTATCAGGCAGCTTTATCTGTGCGCGAATGTCGGCAATGTTGGCGGCTTCCGCCCAACAGGCTAGCGTGATCCGAACGACCGCTTTTGTCGGCGTCGGACGGCCGCTTGCCAAATACGAACGACGCATTCTGGTCGGATTCGGCCTCAGCGGGGCACTGTCGGCTTTTGGTGAGTCAAGCCACCCTCAGCCAAACTCTTGCGCTACCAAACCTAAACCCTCTGACACCGGAGCCATAGATACCCCGACCCCCGCGTCACGTGCATATGACGCCCAATCGGAAAGCGCTGCACGAACGTCGTCTACGATGGAAGCCGTACGCTTCGGCGAAACCCCATGGACCTTTGCGAGCTTCTCGACATGCTCACGGGTGATGGTGCGACCTTCGCCCAACACGGCCATGTAATGCTCGCCGCCGGGGCCGTTTGAGAACGTGAGGTCGAAGGCGGGCGCAAGCCGCCAGTCCCCTTGGTCGTACATCAGGAAAGCGTGCTGGCGAACATGGTCGTCACGGTTTCGCGCAAGCACGTTGAAGACCATGCGCCGGAAGGCCTGCTCGACGTCTGCCATGCTGTAGGTGATGGCCAAGGTCGCCTTCAGGAACCCGTCGTAGTCGACGCTGGGCATATGCGGCGACGCTTCAAGTGCTCCGCCGAGGCTGACCATGTGTAGCCGCTTGCCCGGTGCTGGTCGATCGAAGCGCCTTGTCGCGAAATGACCCGGACCGTTCGCTGATGGGATCAATCGCGTCTCTGCCATAACAATCCCTGCGGCGCGTGCCATCCGGGCGTAGGCCTCCTCCAATGGCCCGATATCGGCAGGGTCATTCGTCGCTGGAAACTTGACGATCCATTCCTCACCAGAGCTCTTCCGTTCCGTTGCAGCCAGCTCGTCTCCGGCGGACAGCTTGCCGTCCGCGTCAATCGCCACGTGAACTTTCGGCCGCGCGCCGCCCGAGCCGCCGCCCAGGCGTGCCAGCAGCGCTTCGAGCTCTGTCTCCTCGCCGAGCAGAACCTGACGGGATTCATCGGCCAGGGCATCGAGATCGATGGTACATGAAGCCTCGAACCCAAGCGTTTCGGGCTGGAAGACGAGGGCACCTCGACCCTTTGTGCCCACGAGGGCGAGCCGGTCGACCGCATCAAGATCTTCGAACCGGTGACCCATCCTTTGAAGCCGCCGTTTCAACAACAGCAAGCCCCAGGCGTCGGGCAGGCAGTCAGAAAGGAAACCGTGAAGGCCCTCGAATATTCGGCTGCGGGCAGGGTGCAGGCCAGACTCAGCCGGATAGTGAAGCGGAGATATCGGAAGGCGCGCAGCGATGATCTCTGCCGACCATTCGAGCTGAGCCAGGCCCCCATCCATCGCCAGCCTGCCGACAGAACGCGGCGCTGCAGTCTCGTCGGTCAGCAGTCCAACCGCCAAAGGCGTTCCCGGAGCCAGCTTCATGACCCAATTCCGCCTGAGCGCCCGCTGGCACGCTGGCGCTGCCGCTTGGCTGCCTGGCGCTGCTGTGCAAGCAGTTCATCCATGCTGGTCGCCGGAACTTGCGGAAACAGCGCGACGATGCCCTCATCGCAGCGCAGTGCAATGGCAGCGCGAACAAGGTCTTCGATGGACGCCCTGCCTTCGGTCTCCATCCGCCGCCATGTTCTATGGGCCACGCCTGCTTTGGCAGCTGCCGCTTGCTGGGTAAGATCGAGGGCCAGGCGGCGGGCCTTGATCCGCATACCGAGGTGCGTCAGCTGATCTTGGAGGGTGAATAGCATTGGCCATATATGGCCGATATGCTTCCTGTGGTCAAATTAATGGCCATATTTGGCCTACGATTCTCTCTTGCCGTGAGGCTGAAATCTCGGCCGCTTTTCCTAGCTGGACCTAGGTCTGCGCCTTTAGCGGAATTCCAAGCACCCACGCTGTCGGGGCAGAAGGGGAGGGGGATGCTCTGATGCGCATCAGCATCAGGAGCAGCGCATGACCGATCTCTTCACCCAGTTCGACACCCGCCTTGATCAGGCCATCGATGAAATCGCGCAGGAGCTTGCCAGTGGATCGCTAACCAAGATGTCGCTCTTCGACGCAATGAAGCGCCTCTACGGTGGAAGTTCGGCTGAAGGTCGCTGGGCACAGCGCGATGCTTATGACCTCCTCGAAGCAGGGATGACCCGCCATCTGCTAGGCTTATCCCGTCCGGTGCGCCTAGACGACATCACCGCCCTGAGCCTTCTGGTTGAGCAACTGCCAACCCATACGGTCAGGAGCGAAGACCAGATTCGGTTTCAACAGTTCTCCACGCCCGCCGATCTTGCGGCACTCGCGACTGTCCTTGCGCAGCCCCGGCCAGACGACATCGTGCTGGAGCCGAGTGCGGGACATGGTGCGCTCGTGGCCAGCCTAACGACAGTCAGACAGCTACACCTCAATGAGCTTGATCCCAAACGCCGTGAGAAACTCGCTCTGCTGTTCAAACATGCCAAGCTTACCGGGATCGACGGTGCGATGCTGGCTTCCGCGCTGGATCCTTCGCTGCGCCCCAGCCTGATTCTCATGAACCCCCCGTTCTCCCGTTCGGAGGGAAGGGGCGTCGATCAATTCGCTGCTGTCCGCCATCTGCGCGCCGCGCTCGGTCGATTGGCTCCTGGCGGCAGACTTGTCGCTATCATGCCGGACTGGTTCACCACCAGCGCTAGGCTCTCGAAAATCTATGACCAGACGTTCGAGAACTGCACGGTGCAAACAGCTTGCCGCCTTGCCAGGTGCTACCACAAGCAGGGGACCAGCGTGCCGGTTCGCCTCTACGTGATCGACAAGGTTCCCGGAAACATACGTCCTGCAATCCTCGCTCGATCGACTGTCGCCGAGATTGCCGCGGCGGTTGCAGTGGTGAAGCGGGCAGTCGGTCCTTGCGAGGCTTCACCAATTTACGCACGGCAGCAGACCAAGCCCGGCACGCTTTTCAAGGCGATGCGCACAAGTGCAAAGCCACCTGCGGCAAAACCGCGCGTAATCGAAGCGCCATCGATATCGCCGCTTGTCTTTCGCAGCCTGGCAACGCCGCGCCCTCTGGGCGAGCAGGCCGGTGTCTATCTGCCCTACCGCCCGAGCCGGATCGACATCGATGGTGCAAAGGCGCACCCGACCCCGCTGGTGGAAAGTGTGGCCATGGGCTCCATACCAGCGCCGGTGCCGGAATATTGCCCCAGCCTGCAGGGCCGCATCCTCAAAGAAAGCCTGCTTTCGGAAGCGCAGCTCGAGACGGTGATCTATGCCGGCAATGCCTGGCAGCAGTATCTGCCGGGCCTGTTCGTCCCGGCTGACGAAGGTGTCGCTCTCACTCTGGCCGAAGACGGACACAGCTACCGCAAGGGCTACTTCCTCGGTGATGGCACTGGCGCGGGCAAAGGCCGACAGATTGCCGCCTGCATTCTAGACAACTGGCTAGCCGGACGCCGCAAGGCGATCTGGGTATCCAAGAACGAGAGCCTGCTCGAAGATGCGCGCCGGGATTGGAGCGCGATCGGCGGGATGACTGCCGACATTCAACCGCTCTCCAGCTGGAAAATCGATCAGCCAGTGCCGTTCCGCGAGGGGATCCTCTTCGTCACGTACCCGACGCTGCGCAGTCAGAGGCAGGATGCGACCCGCCTGAAGCAATTGCTGGACTGGGCCGGGGCGGATTTCGAAGGTGTCATCGCCTTTGATGAGAGCCACGAAATGGGCGGGGTGGCAGGAGGCGAGGGCGCCCGCGGGAGCAAATCAGGTTCCCAGCAGGGCATCGCCGGCGTCATGCTCCAGAACCATCTGCCCAAGGCCCGCGTGCTCTATGCCTCGGCGACCGGGGCCTCTGAAGTCAACAATCTCGCCTATGCGGTTCGGCTCGGCCTTTGGGGACCAGGAACGGCGTTTGCCAACCGCGAGGATTTCATCAGCCAGATCAGGGCAGGTGGCATCGCTGCGATGGAGCTGGTGTCGCGCGACCTTAAGGCCCTTGGGCTTTACCAGGCACGAGCGCTGAGCTTTGCCGGGGTCGAGTACGAGATTCTCAAGCACGACCTGACAGCCCAGCAGATCGCTGTCTACGACACCTATGCGGATGCCTGGGCGATTATTCACCAGAACATGGAGGAGGCGCTCGCGCTGACCGGTGTGGTCGACGAGATCGACGGCAGCACGCTGAACGGCGGCGCGAAGGCCGCAGCCCGCAGCCGCTTCGAAAGCACCAAGCAGCGCTTCTTCAACCAGCTGCTGCTTTCGATGAAGCTCCCGACTCTGATCAGCGCCATCAATAAGCACCTGGACCAGGATGACGTGGTCGTGGTTCAGCTGGTCTCGACCGCCGAAAGCATCCTCGACCGAAGGCTCGATAGCCTTTCACCCGAAGAGCGGGCCGAACTCGACCTTGATCTCAGCCCGCTTGATGCGGTCATCGAATACCTCGAGCGCGCTTTTCCCACCCAGCAGATGACGTTCTACACCGACGACACCGGTGCTACCCGTTCGACGCCGATGTTCGACGAGGACGGCCGCCCCGTGCACAACCAGGCTGCGATCGCCCGGCGCGCCGACCTGATCGAACACCTCTGTGCGATGCCGCCGATCAAGCCTGCCCTCGACGGCATCATCGAACACTACGGGACGGACAAGGTCGCAGAGGTCACCGGGCGCACAAAGCGCCTCATTTCTCAGGCCGATGGTAGCCAGCGCCTCGAAACTCGCTCCCCCCGCACGAACCAGTCGGAAACCGACCAGTTCATGGATGGCCGCAAACCCATTCTCGTCTTCAGCGATGCAGGCGGAACGGGGCGTTCCTACCATGCCAGCCTTGACGCACCCTGCCAGAAGCGCCGGGTGCATTTCCTTCTAGAGCCGGGCTGGCGCGCTGACCGGGCCATTCAGGGCCTCGGCCGCACCCACCGCACCCATCAGGCGAACACCCCCCTATTCAGGCCGGTCACGACCAACTGCAAAGGTGAGCTGCGCTTCACCAGCACGATCGCGCGGCGCCTCGACAGCCTTGGGGCATTGACGCGTGGCCAGCGCCAGACCGGCGGCCAGAATCTGTTCGATCCGGCGGACAATCTCGAAAGCCCTTATGCCAAGGCGGCGCTCACCAGCTGGTTCGGCCTCCTCGCAGAGGGAACGCTGAAGAGCGTGACCTTGTCCGACTTCGAGCGACGCAGCGGATTGACGATCGTCTCCCAGGATGGCGTGCTCGAAGAAGACCTTCCCCCGATCCAGCGGTGGCTCAACCGCATTCTTGCCCTGCCGATCGGCATACAGAACGCAATTTTCGATGAGTTTCTCGGGCTCGTCGAAGCCCGGGTTTCCGCGGCGCGTGAGGCCGGTTCTCTCGATGTGGGCGTCGAAACGATCCAGGTCGAAAGTGCCGACGTCATCGAAGATATTGTGCTGCGGACGGATGCACGGACCGGGGCGACCTCGCACCTCCTCCAGCTCGCGCTCAGGACGCGTACCCGGCCAATCACTCTGGAAAGGGTGAAGCAGCGCCTCGACCTGTCGGACGGGTGCATGCTGATGCACAATACCAAGAGCGGCAGGGCGGCGCTGGCTGAGCCGTCCCGGCATTTCATGACCGATCGGGGCGAACTGATCCGCCGCGTCATTCTCCACCGACCGCTGCGCCGCGAATACCATCACCTTGATCATCTTGCCGAGTCTGCGTGGGCGGAATGTCCTCGGGAGACCTTCGAGCAACTTTGGTGTGCCGAAGTCGCCGAGCTGGCCGAGAAGCTGACAACCGAGAAGATCTACCTCGCCACAGGACTGCTGCTGCCGATATGGTCGAGCCTTCCGATCGACTATCTGGAAGTGAGGCGAATCGTCAATGAGGAGGGACGCAGCTGGCTCGGCCGCATCGTTCACGAGCTCGACGTCGCAAACCTTTTGCAGAAGTTCGACATTACCTCGAGTGTCGAACTCTCGGAGCAAACGATCCTCAAGGCGCTCGGCGAGCATCGGACGATCCCTATCAAGCAACCGTTCGAGGCCACCATCAAGTCCTCGCGGGTCGCCAACGAGCAGCGCTACGAGATCGTTGGCGCCCCCGTCGATCAGCTGCCCTGGTTGAAGAGCATCGGCTGTTTCACCGAGATCATTTCGTTCCGCACAAGGGTGTTCATTCCGACAACGGCAGCAGAGGCCGTGCTGGCGGCGCTCCTGATGCGGTGATGGGAGGCAGCACCGAAGGCGCTGAACCCATGGTGACTGCGACAAGTGCACAGGATCTTGAATGCTTGAACCCGACAAACAAGGGGAGGGGGAGGGGATCTGTGCCCCGGTGATGGCCGGGAGCAGATCAGGAGTGACCGAGATGCTGATTCCCTTTTCCAAGCTCTATTTGAGCGATGCGAACGTGCGCAAAACACGCAACGACCAAGACGACGCGCAGCTTTCTGCGGACATCGAGGCCCGCGGCCTCCTGCAGAACCTGCTGGTGACCAAGAGCAAGAAGCGCGGCCAGTTTGCGGTGATCGCCGGTGGCCGCCGCCTGCGGGCCATTGGCATGATCATCGATCGCGGGGCCTGGGCTGCGGATGCCGAAGTCGAATGCAAGCTGCTCGAGGGTAGCGAAGAGACGGCGGGCGAAGCCTCGCTCGCCGAGAACTTCCAGCGGGTCGGCATGTCTCCGGCTGAAGAATGCCGCGCCTTTCAGCATTTCATCAAGGAAGGCAGCGATATCGCGGCCGTAGCCAAGCGCTTCGGACTCACCCAGCGGTTCGTCGAAGGCCGGCTGCGCCTTGCCAATCTGGCAGCGCCGATCTTCGAGGCACTCGCCGCCGGCGACATCACCCTCGAAATCGCCAAAGCTTATGCTGCGACCGACCAGCACGAAGTGCAGATCCGCGTCTTCGAGCAGATGCGCCATGCCTACAACCCCAGCGCCGACGCCATTCGCCGCATGGTCGCCACCGGCTCGATGCGCGGTAATGACCCTATCGCGCTTCTGATCGGCGAAGATGCCTATGTGGCTGCCGGCGGCAAGGTCGAGCGGGATCTGTTCAGCGATGCGGGCGAGGATCGCTGGATCGATATCGAGATCGCGCACCGGCTCGCCTCCGAAAAGATGGAAGCGGAAGCCGAGCGCCTGACCTCGGAGACCGGTCTCGCCTGGATCAGCCCGGTGGCCGCCAGCAATTCCTGGCAGGCGCGAAGCGAGATGGGCGTCTCCGCTGTCCGGCTCCCGCCCGTGCCCCTCTCGGAAACGGCGCGCGCCCGCATCGACGAGATCGATGCCCGGATAGATGAGATCAACGCGATCTTCGATGAAGGTGAAGAGCAAGAGGACGTCGATTTCGGAAAGCTCGAGGCCGAATACGAGGCTCTTGATGCCGAACGCAGCGACCTCAACAATCCGGTTCGCGAGCTGCCCGAAGAATGGCGCAGTGAAGTCGGCCGCTTCCTCGTGCTCACCACCCGCGGCGAGATGGTTCTCGAGGCCGATTACTTCAGCGAGAAGCGGCTGTCGTTCGAGACCGATGACCAAGGCAATGTGACCGCGACGGCAGAAGAGCAGGCACCGACCTCAGGGAGCCGCGCAAGCGGTGCTCCCGCACGGCCTGAGGCGATCGCACCCGGAAGCGAGAAGCCGATCAGCGCGAGGCTGTTCGACGAGCTCGCCGTTCAGCGCCGCAATATCCTGTCGGCCTGCCTGCTCGGCGATCCGGGGCTTGCCCTCGATTTCGCCATCTTCGCGCTTGCAGACAATCGCAGCTATGAGGGGAAGGGCACCTCGATCAAGGCGGGACGGCCGAGCGATCCTGCGATCGGCGAGGTGCCGCAATCCGCGGCCGAGGGTATTCTCGCCGAGGCCGAGGATGGTCTCGACAAGGCGTGGCAGGAGCAGGGCAGTGTTACGGCCCGTTTCATCGCCTTCCGCGACCTCGAAGACGACGCCAAGGCGGCCTGGCTTGCCTATGCGGTGGCGCTCTCGCTCGAGGCCAAGAAGGGCTATGGATCCGAGTATCATCCGGTTCATGCCGTGCTTGGGTCGATGCTCGATGTCGACGTTGCGGCTCTGTGGCGGCCGACTGCCGAGAATTTCTTCGACCGGGTGAGCAAGACTTCCTGCCTCGCCGCGCTGACCGAGGTTGGCGGAAGTGACCTCGCTGCGCGCTATGCGGCGTCCAAGAAGGCGGACCTCGCCAAGACGTGCGAGACGATCTTCGCCGGTAAGGCGATCATCGAGCAGGAGGTCAAGGAAGCCGCCCTTGCCTGGCTGCCCGAGGCCATGAAGTTCAGTGCGGCCATGCCGGAGGGCGCACAAAGCGCTGATCCTGATGCCTCCGAAGACGGCAAGGCCGACATCGACGCGATCGAGGGGGTGGTCGCACTGCCGGATGCCGAAGAGGAACCCGAAGGCGCCGCCACAGACACGGCAGTGGCTGCCTGAACGCCTCACCCTCCTCCTGATGTCCTGGCCCGGTCGCTCACTCGAGTGGCCGGGCCTTCTTCTTCCACGAAGGGAAATGCCGATGCGCCGCGGACCAAAGCGCGATGTCGCGCAGGAAATTACCAATCTCATCATTGCACGGATCGAGGCCGGCACAATGCCCTGGCGGCGGCCCTGGAAAAAGACCGGGGCAGGGGGCGCGCCCTTGCGTGCAGGCGGACTGCCCTACACCGGGATCAATCGCCTCTATCTCTGGGCTGTCGCCGACTGCTTCGGCTACGCCTCGCGCTACTGGATGACCTATCGTCAGGCTCAGGAACTGGGCGGGCAAGTGCGCAAGGGTGAGACGGCCGAGCCGAGCATCTATTTCAACAGCACTAGCAAGACCGACGTAGATCAGGCGACTGGCGAGGAGACGTCGAAAACCATCCGGTTCATGCGATCCTACAGCGTTTTCAATGCCTCGCAGATCGAAGGCCTGCCGCCGCATTTCTATCCCAGTCCGGTCCCCGAAGCACCGCCGCAACCCTCTGTGAAGGCAGCGGCCATCCAGGCCTTCTTTGCTCCGATACCTGCTGATATCCGCCATGGCGGTGACCGTGCATTCTTCTCTCCGGGCGGAGACTATATCCAGCTTCCAGAACGCGGCGCCTTCCGCACCGAGGACGGATATGTCGCCACCAAAGCGCACGAACTCGGCCATTGGAGCGGGCACCCCTCGCGGCTCGCGCGCACATTCGGCAAGCGGTTCGGCGACAAGGCCTACGCCTTCGAGGAACTGGTCGCGGAGCAGGTCAGTGCCCGGATCTGCTATGAGCTGGGCCTCCCCGCAGACCTCCATGAAAGCCACGCCAGCTACATCGCCCATTGGCTCGATATCCTGAAATCCGACAAGACCGCGATCATCACGGCTGCCGCCAAGGCCGATCAGGCTTTCAACCTGCTTGCAGCCTATTCGGGCTATGAGAGTGAACCTGCGGAGGAAGCCCATGAAGAGGCGCCAGTTCCGGCTTACGCTTGAGCCAACCGCAGACGACGCGGTGCGGCTTGCGCAGCTGAGCCGCTATGCCAGCGACCTTGCGAGCGGAGGTTCTGCAGACATTGGCGCAGCGCTCGGCGACCATGTTGGGGTGCTGTTCCCCGGGCGGAACCGTCATGCGGTCCTGGAGAGCCTCCTCGGCAAAGGAGAACCCGGTTGGTCACTGGTGTCCGATCCGGGGCAGGACGGCTCCTTGGTCATCAAGACAACCGAGGCTGG
Organism: Novosphingobium sp.; assembly: GCF_027486195.1. Lineage (GTDB taxonomy): Bacteria > Pseudomonadota > Alphaproteobacteria > Sphingomonadales > Sphingomonadaceae > Novosphingobium. The sequence continues at coordinate 3,382 of NZ_JAIXPP010000067.1, read as the reverse complement.
CGCTGCGGTCTCGGCGATTGCGAGAATCCTCGAACAGGTCGCTCCCGGGGCTCTCTTACGGCCGATGATCTATGAGCCACTGTCCCTGAGAAGCTCAGGGAAACATCACCGCAGTCTGCATTGAGGGGAGGGGGAGGAGGCCATTGCACTTGCAATGGAAAGGAAGCCGCATGTCCTGCGACATCGATTATCGTTACCGCCGCGCGCTCGAGCCCGATGGGCTGACGACGTTCGAGACCGCGCTGCGAGCATTGAACGAGGCCGTCGATGATGTGCGCCTCGCAGGCCGGCAGGTCGCCACCTGTCCCGCGGTTCTGCTCCTCACTCGCCACCTTCAGCGCATTGCCGACGGAAGGCCGACAACCTGCGAGGCCGACGACCAGAGCTTGCGGGCACAGTGCATCGAGCGCCTCGGCGAGCTCAAACACCGACCTGCGATCATTGCGCTGGTCAAGCGCGGGATCGACTATCGTCCTGAAGAACTGCGCCACTACCGGCGCGAGGGTACGCGCGCGCTGCGCCAGATCGCAGCCGGGATCGGGCTCGATCATTCCGCCTACCGCATCAGCTACTACACCTCGCAGGAGGCTCTCGCCGGTGAGCATGTGCTCGAAGCAGACGGTGTCTACATCCGCATCAGCCCCGAGCGGTTCGGCGAACCGGGTCTCGCCTGGCGGAACCCGTTCTGGAAGCCCCCCGGCGCGGTCATGCGCAAGGCTCCGATCACCGCGCTTGCCGACATTCCGGCACTCACAGCGCGGATCGCCCGCGAACTGCAAATCGCACCTCCGGCTCAGCCGGGGCTCATCTGAAGGACACGCACATGGGCTGGCTCTACATGCACCGCGCAGGGATGGGAGGGCATGAAACGCCCAAAGCCTATCTCGACGATCAGCTGACCTACGAACGGGAGGCCTGCGAAGATGCTCCGTTCCGGGGGTGCCGGGTCCTCAAGAGCGTTTTCACCGGTAGCACCTACTATGCAGCCGTCGAGCGCTACGGCGAAGACCGCAAGAGGCTCTACGTGACGGCGGTTATCTGCCTGGTCCGCTGGAACCCGAACGCAGCCGATGGCCTGATCTTCGGGTACAAGGACATGGATGAACAATCCGGCCCCGTCGAGGCGAATTGCCCGCGAAGCATCCTGGAACTGCTCACCTCATCCTCACACCCCTATGCCCTGGACTGGCGGAACCGGTGTTACGCCATGCTGCGTCTCAAGGAGCGCAAGGTCGCTGACGGCGACATCCTGCGGCTTCCCGAACCGCTGCGTTTTACCGACGGCAGCGAGCACCGCGAATTCCGGGTCAGCAAGCGCGGCAACAAGATCGAGCTGCGGACGCCCGACGGCGTCGGGGCCTACCGCATCTCCCGGCTGATGGAGCGGCGCTTCGAGGTCATCCGTCCGGCCCGAAAGATCAAGACCTTCTTCCCGGCAGCCCAGTAGCGAGGGCCTTTTCCATGACTTCTGCCAGCCTCGATCCGCGCCGCCGCATCCTTTGCGGGCGGGCCAATGCCGAGCGCGTCGCCATCCGGATGAGCGCGAAGACGGGCAAGAGCCATGCTGTGGTCAGAACCAGCAACGCGCTCCAGCCCTTCTGTGTGATGCCAACGGGGGAGAACCCTCCCGGTGCAATCGAGCTGCAAGTTGTCGTCCTATGACCCATATCGGTGCCATCCATCCGGCGGCTTGAATGCCGCAAATAATGACGCTATATAGCGTCAGAATTTATGGAGCTTTGCAATGGCGATTCAGAACTACGCTGACAACGGCGCGTTTGCTCCGCGCAAGATCGTCGACGCGCTGCGCACGACCAGCGACGAACTCGCACGCTCGCTGGGCCTCGGCAAGGACGCGATCCAGCGCAAGGACCGGATCGCGTCGGATCGTACCCAACGCCGCCTTCGCCAGATGGTCGAGGTCCTCAACAAGGTCGAACCGCGCTTCGGGTCGGCCTTGCTGGCTTATGCCTGGTACCGCTCTGAGCCGTTGCCGGGCTTCTCGGGCCAGACCGCAATGCAGCTCGTACAGAGCAACCGGGCCGATGACGTGCTGACCTATATCGACGCCGTCGACGCCGGCATTCACGCCTAAGCGCATGCACTTCACCGGGCTGCTCTACCGCGCCCACAATCCGGTCTGGTCCCGCGAACCGCTCTCGGGGGAGGGGGCTGCCCGGTTTGGTGGACGGTTCAATCGCATGGGGCGCCCTGCGCTCTATACTTCGCTCGCGCCCGAGACGGCGCTGCGCGAGGCCAATCAGGTCGGCACGTTGCAGCCGACAACCCTGGTTGCCTATCAGGCCGACATCGGGCCCTTGCTGGATGGCCGCGACACAGCCGCGCTGCAGCCTTTCGCCATGGCGCCAGCGGAGCTCGCTGACCCTTCGTGGCGGGACCGGATGATCTCAGGACAGCCAGTGCCGACGCAGGATTTGGCCGAGGCCGCGATTGCACAAGGCTATGTCGGTATCGTCGTTCCAAGCTATGCCCGCGGCGCTCCCGCCGACGCTCTCAACCTCGTCCTATGGGACTGGGAAGGGCGTATCTCGCTCGTAGATGATGACGACCGGCTTGGCCTGCGCAATCCCTGATTTCTGGCGGTAAGGCCGGCAGGCAGATGCCTGCCTAGTCTTCGATAAGGCCGCCAAGCGACGGATCGAGATACCACGAGGGTCCCTCGACGAAGTCGGCCGAACGTGCCGGAACCGGCCCGTCGGGCTCACTCGCGACATAAGGATTGATCTGCGGTGCGGGCCGTTCGCCTGAACGCAGGAGCTGCCCCGACATCTGGCAGCGAGGGCGCAGGATCTCGAGCAGCCATTCAAGATCATCCAGCATCTGGACGATGCCGCGCCCCGCAAGCGTGTAGTAGAGGCAGCGCTGATAATCGTCGCACTGGCACGACAGCACTTGCGTCAGCTTGTTCTTGGCACCGGGCGTGCCCTGGAACACCCCCTGCAGCGCTTCGTAGAGTTCGCGCGCAGAATAATAGGCATCGAACGCTTCGACGCCGATGGACGCGTTGGCGAGCGAGCGCCGCGTAGGCGACACAAGAGGGTCAAGCGATGCATCGCGGAGCGTCAGATCGAGGTCGAACTGGCCGAGATCGAATACCTTGTTCATAAGACAGAATTCCTCTATGTGACGAACATAGAGTGAACAAAAGGGGCGGTCAAGAGGGTCGGACCATGTGGCTGGTGGCCAAGGACACCACAGGTAGCACCGGGCGCGTCGCCATTGGCGACGGTCTGCGAGCAGCTTTGGTCCGCTGGTACACGGGCCATGGCAACGAGGCCGATCACCGGGCCTGCGTCTCCCTCGTCGTGACAGCGCGCGAGAATCACAAATGGCTCGCCTGCGATTGTCTGGGCGAGGTCAC
>NZ_JAIXPP010000051.1 GCF_027486195.1 Novosphingobium sp. | reverse complement strand
TTTTCGGTAATGTCCTGGCTGCTCACGCCGCGGATCGTGGCCTGGATATAGCCGGCATTGCTCCGGTTGATGAAAAGGTTGGGCACTTCCTGCGTGAGCTGCGTGGGGTTGGTGATCCCACGCGCCACAAGCTGTTCGTTGGTTAGCACTGAGACGGCGGCAGGCGTCTTCAACAAGGCCGTCTCGCGCCGCATGGCGGTTACGATGATGCCTGCGAAGTCTTCGTTATCCGCTTGTGCCTGGGCCTGATCGGGCTTTCCTGCGGCCGACCCGGCATCCTGCGCCATAGCCGGCATCGCAAAGGCAAGGCTTGAGACCGTAAGTGCCAGCGTACCCCTTGAAGGTCGTTTTACATGCATTTCCATCCCTCCCTTTTTGCCACGGATCATTCCGTGATTGTGGTACAAAATACCAAATGCATAAGGGATGCGCAAGCATGCTAACTGCGAATGCAATAAAACTGCAAAAAAATTCGAAAGAGAACAGAAAGGGTATTTTGTGCTTAAAATTCGGAAAAATAGACGTTTTCTGAAATGAGAGGAAAAGGCGGTGGTTCGCTCCAAGACTGGAGTTGCGAAAATCGCGGCTTGTGCGGTCTGGGCACGCGCACTGATTCGGACCAAGCAATGCCCCTGGTCGGAAGGTGGATTGGGGCTAAACTGGCTTCACCTGCATGGACTGAATTTGCGCTTGCCTGACCCTAATCCAATCCCCACGCAGCCATGAACGGCGTGTCATTCAGGCGGCTGACAATACGCCAGGGTCCATTGAGAGATTGCGGCAAATCCCCCAGCTGATGCCGTCTTCGGCAAAATCAATCGCGCCAATGCCAAGACGGGACACCGCCCATGGGGGGCAAGGTCGGATACTTTTTTCGCAAAGTGTTCATCGCAAAATCAGAAGGGGCGAGTGCCCATGGTCTGCAGAGCAACGCGAAATTGACGCCGCGCCTCGGCGATATCCGACATTGATGATTCTGTTGCGACTAGCCTCAGGCACATGCCCGCGAAGTTTGCCTGCAGTTTCAGCGCATCGAGGGGGCGAGGCTGGAGCCCAGCTTGCCTCAACCGCCTTAGCCAAGCCTCCTGCTGATCCCTCACAGCTGCCCAAACGATCGGCACCAGTTCGCGGTCCCGCCCGGCTTCCAGCCAGAAAGAAAAGTTGGCGAGGTTGTGCAAGGCAAACCGCGTGACTTCGCGTTGGAGGATCGCCGCCGTCAGATCGGCAAGTCCATCGGCGTCTGTTATGGTCGTTCCGGCGAGCACGCCCCGGAAACGCTCCTTCGAATGCTCGAAGAGCGCCGACTGCGCCTGCCGGAGGAGATCTGCAATCTTCGGAAAATAGTAGTAGGGAGCGCTTTTGCTGAGTCCGCTGCGTTCAGCAATCGTGCGATAGCCGACATTCTGCATGCCTTCTTCGACGAAGCAGTTCATCGCTGCCTCCACGATCAGCCGGCGGGTTTGTTCGGCCTTTGTTTCGAGCTTGGACTGCGGTGTCGCTTTTGCCTGGTTGGTCACGTCCGGTTGTTTGCGTGCAGGTGTGTTCCACTTTGTGACCGGATCAGCGCCGTCTCGGAGCACGTCAAGGATCTCCTGGCTTTCGAGCCCGAGACCAATCGCAATGAGGATAAAGCCAGCCGCTTGATCTATAGCCGACTGCGCCGCTTGCGCCGGACAAGGCTGGCCACAAAGGTCTGCAATCTCCGTCCAGATGGCATGAAGAGCTGCGAACCACTTTCTGGCGCGCGCCGCAGCTTCAGGATCGCGGCCGCCATGAAGCATAAGTTCCAGCCAGGCCATGGTCCCTTCGCGTTGCTCAGACACCGCTGCGGCAATGATGGAGGTGCTCAAGTCCGCGAATGATGCACGATCCGTTGCTTCCTTCGCCACGCGCGCCCTGAGCGCAATAAAGTCCGCTGATGATTCATCGAGAATTGAGGCCGAAACCTTGTCGATGAGGTCGTCCTTGCTCTCGAAATGATAGGTAAGCGAGGCGAGAGAAATCCTGCCCTCTTCGGCAACAGCGCGATGCGTAAAGCCCGCAATTCCTCGGTTTCCCATGGCCCTTATGGCAGCAGCAATGATCCGGCTCCTGGTCATATTTTCTGACCGGGTCTCCCTGTCGCGTTCGGCGTTCAAGACGCTTCTTCCTTGCGCGTTGATTGAGCCGAAGCTTGCAGCCTGGCCTGGTGGCAGCGTTATTGGTCGACCGCGCGCAAGGTCAAGGTCTGATTGCTCTGAAAGAGGTGGCGGGAGACGTTCTGGCACCAACATCTGGTTCTTGACATGTGATCCCTTATGGATTTGGTAAAATGTACAAGCGAGTTTGTGGCTCGGCGCCTTGGTGCAGAAGGCATCATGACTCGCGACCTGCCATGTCGGAGATTTAGATGGCCACTACGATCCTGCGTCGCGAAGACGTTGACTTCCTCCTCTACGACTGGCTCGCCGCCGATCGGTTGCTGACCCAGCCACGGTACTGTGCGCATAGCCGGGAGACCTTTGACGGGTTTCTGGATCTCTGCGCGGATCTGGCGCGCGATGCATTTCTGCCGTGCTTCAAAGCTTCCGACGAATTTGAGATTAAACTTGCCGATGGTGAGGTCACAGTCCTTCCGCAGTTGGCTGAAGCCCTGAAACAGTACGCCGAGCTTGGTTTGTCCGCTGCGAGCTTCCCGGAGGAAAGGGGAGGGGCGGGATTACCCTTTTTGATCTCCACAGCCGGTCTCGCATGGTTCGCTGCCGCCAACTTCTCGGCAACCGCCTATGCCCTCCTGACGGCAGCAAATGCCCGCCTTATCGCAGCCTTTGGCAGCGATGAGCAGGTCAGCACCTTTGCATTACCACAAATTGAAGGACGGTGGTTTGGCACAATGTGCCTATCAGAGCCTCAGGCGGGATCGAGTCTTGCCGATGTCCTCACGAAAGCATGGCCCGACGGGAGAGACTATTTGGGCGATCGCTACCGCCTAAACGGCAACAAAATGTGGATTTCCGGAGGCGCGCACGACATCACCGAGAACATTGTTCATCTGGTGCTCGCCAAGATACCCGCATCCGACGGGACATTGCCACAGGGTTCGACGGGCCTTTCACTCTTTATAGTGCCTGCAGTTCTGCCCTCAGGCGAGCGCAACGATATTGCCGTCGCAGGCCTGAACCACAAGATGGGTAACCGTGGTACGGCGAACTGCCTTCTGAACTTCGGCGAACGCGATGGGGCCGTAGGGTGGCGGATCGGCAAGGAAGGGGATGGTCTGCGCCAGATGTTCATGATGATGAATGAGGCGAGGATCTCTGTTGGGCTATGCGCGGCGGCTATCGCTACGCGTGGCTATTATCTCGCAGTCGATTACGCAAAGGGCCGTGTGCAAGGTCGTTTGGGCAATGCTGGCTCTGCTCCGGTGCCTATCATTGAGCATGCTGACGTGAAGGCGATGCTGCTGGCCCAGAAGTGTTATGCGGAAGGGTCTTTGGCGCTTTGCTTTTACGGTGCCGCGCTTGTTGATCGCGAACACGAAGACCCAGATTCGGCTGCATTGCTTGCGCTGTTGATTCCCGTCATCAAAACCTGGCCGTCCGAATTCGGCCTCAAGGCAAATGACCTCGCCATTCAGGTTCACGGGGGGTACGGATACACGCGCGATTTCGACGTCGAGCAGCTCTATCGCGACAACCGGCTCAATCCGATCCATGAAGGTACGACCGGCATTCAGGGGATCGACCTGGTCGCACGGAAAATCCTCCGCCCGGCTAAGGGCTGGTCGGTGCTCAAGGAGCGGATTCACCGCACCATTGATGCTGCTCGCGCCAACCCAGATCTGCAGGATCTCGCCGGACACCTTTCCGGCGGACTGGATGATGTCGAGAGGGTCAAGGACGCGATGAAGGACATGGACGAGAAGGAGGCGCTTGCGAACGCCACGTCCTTCCTTTTTGCCTTTGGCCACCTCGTGGTCGGTTGGCTATGGCTGGATCTCGCGGTTACAGCTTGCGAGCGGGCCGATCTCGCTCTCGGTGAACACGACGACCTTGCGCCGGGCAAGGTTGTCGCTTGCAAGTACTTCTACGCCTACGAAATGCCGCGGGTAGCGGCCTGGCTTTCGTGCATTACTGGCCGGGAATGCATTCTTGAGGCGCCGACGTCCGTGTTTTGAACGCCAATCGGCGCGCCCAGCCATTTGGCCGGGCGCGCCATTTTGGTTACCAACCCAGTGCGGTACGCAGTGCCTGTTCGAGGACAGCTGCGGCATCAGCCGAACCGCCCTGCGAGCGAAACGCGACATGTCCGTCCGGGCGAACAAGAACCGCTCCATCGCTGGCGATCCCGTAGATCTCCTCGAACGCCGCGTCGACAGGCGTAACGTCAAGCCCGTTGCCGACGCCGAGTGACCGGACGCCATACTTGGCTTGCAGATCAGCCGCCGCTGCCTTCCATGCTTCGCCGCCGGTCGAGGTAAGCAAGACGAAGTCGCCCTCGAATTCCCACATGATCGGCCGCTTGGTGCCATTGGCCACCCAGAGGTGAGGGGCTCTGCAACCAGGGGAGGCCGAGGGAACATAGTTGGAAATGGACGTTGTCGGCCGCACCTGCCCATCGGGCACGATGACCTCGCTGGTGTAGGCATAGCCCATCTCCTGACCGAGGGCAGCGCCGTGCTCCAGCACTTCCATCATCTCGCGTTCGTTCTCGTCCTCGAGCTCTTCAGCGATCGATCGCACCCCGGTCGGCAGTGAGCGGCGCTCGATCTCATCGATGGTCTGCTGCGAGGCATTGAACGGCTTCACCTCGCCGCGCAGATTCATGCTCTTCGCATTGCGGAAGCTTTGCGCGGTATTGAGGAAGGCAACCGGCTGGCGCTCCGGTTCATAGCTGTCGAGCAGCTTCGGTCCGGCGCGTCCCTGCAAGTGCGCCGCGAGCTTCCAGGCGAGGTTGTGGGCATCGGCAACGCCCGAATTCAGCCCGAAACCGCCGCTCGGCGGGAATGCGTGTGCCGCATCGCCAACGAGGAAAACATTGCCCACGCGCATCCGTTCGGCAACGTGTGCCGTCATCGTCCAGGGTGATTTCGCCCTCACGTCGATTGGCGCGTCGGGTTGCAGCCCTGCTGCGCGGCGGATCATGTCGGCGCACTGTTCCAACGTAAAGTCGTCCGCCGTTTCGCCTTCGCCGAAGCAGTAGTGGAAGCAGTACCGCTCCTTGCCGTCCATGCAGATGAAGGCGCCCGGCACTTCAGGATCGACCGAGGCCGAGCCGACGCTGGGAATGTCTCCATCCGGCGTGAGCTTGCCGAAGAAGTAGACGTTCAGGATCGAATCCACGTTCGGATCGCCGATCATGGACACACCCAGCGAGCGGCGGATGGCGCTGTTCGAGCCATCTCCGGCAATGCAGAAGCGCGCTGTCACCGTTTCCTTGGTGCCATCGTTGTTCTCGGTCGTGATAGTCACGTAGTCGCCATGATCGGTCACTTCGGCAACATTGGTATTCCAACGGATCGAGCTGCGTCCGGCAGCAACCATCTGCTTCTCGATGGCGTCCTCGACGATGTCCTGTGCCGCCGAAACAGTAATTGCAGGAGAGATTTCCAGCCGCCGCTCCATCGAGGGGCCGCCCATCATTTCCAAGATGGGGAAGAACATGAATTCCTCCGGAAAGGCTCCCGCAACCACGTCGTCCTGGACGCCCCACTGCTTGAACAATTCCATCGTGCGGGTGTTGATATAGTGCGCACGGGGGTGGTCGCTCCGTTCATTTCGCCGCTCGAGGATCAGCGAATCCACGCCGAGCCGGGCAAGGAGCATGGCTGAGGTCAGTCCGGCGGGACCAGCCCCTACGATCACAACAGGTACATCAAGCTTCATCTTCTTCTCCGATGCAGAGCGCTTCCAACGCGACCACGCGGGGCCTTGCGGTGCTCACAATAGGTATTGCATTGACATTGTAAATGCAATAGTGTGGCATTTATGGACGGAAGGGCGGCGGAGCGGTGCTCATGTCGGCATGCGTCGGAGAGGAGACGAGACGTGAATCTTGAGTTGCAATTGTCAGATGTTCCGCCGGTGCCGCAGGGGCTGACCCTTTATCATCTGGCGCCTGCCCTGGGGACGGAAGTGCACGGGATTGATCTCCGTGGTGAACTCTCGTCTGAGGTAGTCGACTTTCTCAAGGCGCTTCTGCTGCGTCGGAAAGTCATCTTCTTCCGCGATCAGGAAATCTCGGTCGACCGGCAGATTGAGATTTGCCGTAACTGGGGTGACCTGGAGATCATCGATTTCCTGCCGCAGCATTCAACGCACCCGGAAGCGCTTCATATCAAGCGCGACAAGGAAAGCCGCGGGTACGAGAATATCTGGCACTCCGACGTCACGTGGAGGGAATGCCCTTCAAAGGCGTCAATGCTTCGCTCCGTCAATGTGCCGGAGGTTGGCGGCGATACCATGTGGGCGTGCATGGAGACTGCCTACGAAATGATGCCCGAACCTTTGAAGCGGTTCTGCGAAGGGCTGACCGCCGTGCATTCGGTCGCTCAGGGCCTCGCTTACACGCAGGGCTTCGACAAGATGGCGGAGCAGGTCAAACGCTTCCCGCCTCAGGCTCATCCGGTTATTCGCACGCACCCGGAAACGGGTCGCAAGTCGCTCTATGTGAACCGCGCACATACCAGCTATCTGCGCGGGGTCGATCGCCACCTCGGTGCCGAACTGCTCAGCCTGCTATACCGCCGTGCGGACGTACCCGAGGTGCAGTGCCGCTTCCGCTGGCGCGCCAACTCGATTGCGTTCTGGGACAATCGGTCGACCCAGCACTACGCGATCTCCGACTACTTCCCGGCAGAGCGCGAAATGTATCGTGTGACCATCGCCGGCGACAAGCCCTTCTGAGCCGCGCTGCAAGCGATCCCTGCAAAACAAGAGGTTAGCTCTATGTATCAACGTGTCCCTGTCGACCAGATGCCGGTCGAGTCGCCCATCAAGCTTGCGCATATTGTCCTGCGCTCCGTCAATGTCCCCGCGATGCGTGAATGGTATCTCACCGCTCTCAACGGCAAGGAAATTGTCAACGGAGGCGAGGGCAACGCCTGTGGCCTTACATACGACGATGAGCATCATCGCGTTCTGATCATCGGTATGCCGCCGCAGGATGTCGAGCGGCAGCAGGCACTCGGCGATCTGTTCGCCCAGATCAACGAGCGGCGCAAGGCGCCTGGCCTTGAGCATGTCGCCTTCACCTTCAACGGCATCGGCGTGCTGCTTGGCAACTATCGCCGGCTGAAGAAGCAGGGGATCGAGCCGGTCTTCTGCGTCAATCACGGCCCCGTCCTGTCGATGTACTACCTCGACCCCGATGGCAACAATGTTGAGATGCAGACCGATACCATGCCGATGGATATGGCGACGGAGTTCATGTTCTCTGACGTGTTTCTGAACAATTCGATCGGGGTCCCGTACGACCCCGAAGAGCTCTGCGAAATGTACGATAGCGGTGTGCCCCTCAAGGAAATCGCTTCGTACGGGTTCATCTAATCTAGAAAGGAAAATACAAATGGCTGATATCAATTCGCTTGAAGCAATGCTGACGGAACGCGTGGCCGGTAAGAAGGCTATCGGCAAGACGATCGCGTTCCGGATCAAGGACGAAGGCACGCTTCGGATCAACGGCAAGGAAGCCCCGGTGACGATCGAGCGCACCGAGGACAAGGCCGACGCTACGCTGACCATCAGCGCAGACGATCTTCAGGGCCTCCTGGACCAGACCATCAACGGGCAGACCCTGATGATGACCGGCCGCGCGAAGATGGAAGGCAATCCGACCGTCGTGATGAAGCTGCGCGATCTGCTGCTCTAAGCAGTTCCTGGACCGGGCCGCACTGCCTGCTTCCAATTCCTGGAACCGCCCGAGTTCGCACTTGGGCGGTTCTCTATTTTGGGGAACCTTTAAATGACGAAGATTCCATCGACTATCGGCGGGCGCTCGCCCCATGAGATAGTCGCGACGACGATCGCTGCGATGACCGGCCACGCCGACGACGGCAAGGCTACCCGCGCCATTGAGCTGGCAGCTCCCACCATGAAGCTTGGTCCTGTTGAGGCCGGCCGTGATATCGAGACGCTCAAGATGGTGATGGAGCAGCGGGAAGCGGCTCCCTACCAGACCCGCCACAGCGTCGGCTGGCCGGTGGTTTATGAGGCGAGCGAAGAGAGCATCCGCGGGCGAGCGATCGTCACCATCCATCGCCTGACAGACGACCGCTACACCCTCAGTGCCGCGGACTTCCACGTCACGCTCATTCCGCAGGACGGCACATGGCTGATCGACCATCTGCAGATCGCGCCGTTCGTTGCACGCCGGATCGAAGAGGGTGGGCAGGCTCCGGCAGGCCAGCTTGAGCCCGTGGATTCACAGCCCCGCATCGTGCGTACGACCGAAGGCTGGTTCGCCAAGGCCGGACCGATGACGTTCCGTCTTGCGGCGACCAGCTTTGCCGAGGCTGTTGCGGCATTCGGCGACGGCAAGAAAATGCCGGGCGACCTCGTGGCCGGCCCGATTCCTGGCGATGTTCTTGCGCCCGTCGAGCCGTCGCGGCTGTTCCTCATCGGTCTGAACTACAAGTCCCATGCCGATGAGTTCGGGATCACGCCGCCTGACCACATGGTCTATGGTGAACTGCCGACCGATTGCATCGTCGCACCCGGGACCCCGCTCGTCCGCCCGGAGGAAGCGCCCGAAATGGTCGATTATGAGGGCGAAGTCGCCGTTGTAATCGGGCGGGACTGCTCGAAGGTCGATCAGAAGGAGGCGGCGGACTGCGTCTTCGCCATTACCGCCTGCAACGACTTTTCGGCGCGCGATCTGCAGATGGCGGCCTTCATGGCCGCGCGCGAGGCTGGTGGCGCTCCCAGCATGGCCAAGGCGAAGGGTTTCGCCAGCGCGAAACCTATAGGGCCTGAGCTCATCGTGGTGAAGGGGATGAACGTTTCCCGTCTCGATGTGAGTCTGCGAACAGTTGTGAACGGCGAAGAGCGGCAGAAGGGCAATCTCAGCGAACTGCTTTTCCCGCTTCCGGAGCTGATCTCAAAGATATCCCAGGATCACGACCTCAAGGTCGGTGACGTGATCCTGACTGGCACACCAGCTGGCGTTGGTCATGCCAAGGAGACCTATCTCAAGGCCGGGGATCAGGTAGAGATCGTTGTCGGCAACCTTGCGCCGCTTGCCACGGTCGTCGCCTAGCTAATCTTGATGGCGGCCATGCCGAGTAAGCATCGGCTTGGAAGGAGCATTGCGGCTCTGCTTACCGCAGCAGTTCCGCAATGCTCCGGACAACCTCTTCCAGCGACACGAAATGGGTCGGCGCCAAGGTTCCGGCGTCCGAACCTGCAAAGGACTGACGCAGCCAGCTTGCTGCAGCGAGGATGGTTGCAGAAACCCCATAAGGACGCGGATCCATTGCTGGATCTACGCCAAGCCCCTTGGCAATGGCTTTGGTCAGTTCGCCCCGGACGAAGTTCTCGTAGCCGAGGATGGCGGTTTCGATCGCTGACGACCTGTCGCGTGCAATGAGTGCAGAGCGCTGCAGGTCAAAATCGGATTCGACTGATTGCGAGGCTGTGAACACTGCCATCATGGCTCGATGAAGCAGAGTGTCGGCGGGGTCAGATGCTTCGAAAGCTGCATGGAACTCGTTCGCCCAGTCGTCCTGTTCGGCGAATAGTGTCGCTTCCTTGGATCTGAAATGGCGCCAGAACGTCGTAGGATCAACATCGGCCTGATCAGAGATTTCCGCGATCGTGACGTTGTCGAAGCCCTTGGCCAAGAACAGTTCCAGCGCTGCAGTTTGGATCAGTCGCCGCGTCTTGTCTTTCTTGCGTTTCCTGCGCGGAAGCTTGCCAACCCCTACTGTTGGAAGATCTCCAGAGACTGGCACAGATTTGCCTGGTGATGCAGCAGTCTTTCGAAGATTGTTCAAATTATCTTGCCCCATCTTGCACCTGTATTTTTCCGTACGCCGCATGAAATTCGAATACTCAAACAGCATTGGACCCCTGATTATGAAGCGCCTTCTTTATGTTTTTCCGTCACCGGATGCAACAAAGCGCCTTGCCGGGGCTGTGCCCGACATCGTGGTTGTCGATCTGGAAGAGGCGGTCGCGGAGCATAGCAAAGCCAAAGCTCGCCGTTGGCTGGTGGATACGGTGGCGGCTTGTGGCCAGTTTGGCATTCAGGTTCTCGTCCGGGTCAACGGCGCCGGGACGGAGCACATGAGCCTTGATCTCGCTGCGGTAACGCAATTGGGGTCTGAAATAGGGTTGCTTCTTCCGAAACCACTTGATGCCACAATCGTGCGCAACATTGCTGCCGCGCACCCGGAACGGCCGCTGTGGCTTATGGCGGAGAGCGGCGATGTACCGCTTTGGCTCCCGGAGACTCTGGCCGAGTTCTCCATCGCGGGCCTAGTCATTGGCGGAAAGGATCTCTGCCTGGATTTCGGTCTGGATGGATATCAACCGGCCCACGAACGTGTTCGTCAGGTCGTTGGTGAGGTCGTGCGGATCGCCCGGCCCCATAAGGTTCCAGTTTACGATGCAGTTGCTCTTGGAGAGTGTGACGTGCGGCTCGCGCTGATCCGCGCCGCCCATGCGGGTTGTACCGGTCTTAGCCTTGTCAGCGCAGATGATGTGCACGTCTCATAGAGCTCGCATTAAAATGCAATAAAAAAGCGGATGCAATGGTATTGCATTTTATCCCTTCATTCGGATATGTGAGCTTCGGTGGCCGGGATCATCCGGAAGTCCGTGCAACAGGGGTGAAGTACATGCCTTCTTGGCTTATTCGAGTTTTGCCGGTGGCCATTCCGGCTATCGTGCTGTCCGTGGTCGGCGTGCTCGTTGGCGCACTCGTGACGCGGTTCTTCGGTATTCCGGATGACGTGGCACTGGTCGCAGGCCGGTGGATCGCGATCGGTTCGCTGGCGCTCTCGTTCATCATCTATCTCATCAAAGTCATCCGCAACCGGTCGAAGGACTGACGATATGGAAACCATGCCGTTCGACGTGCCGCCCATCCCAGGGCGCGGCGCCCTGGCTGATGAGACCCTCGACCAGCTTTTCGTTAAGGCGAGGACTTTCAACAGCTTCCTGGACAAGGACGTGCCGGATGATCTCGTGCGCAAATTGTACGACATCGCTCGCTGGGGCCCTACGTCGGCGAACATGAGTCCGGGGCGCTTCCTTTTCCTCAAGTCCTGCGAAGCGCGCGAGCGGATCAAGCCGTTCATGTTCCACACCAACCAAGAGAAGGTTATGGGCGCGCCGCTTTGCGTGATCGTCGCACGCGATCCGGCGTACCTCGATTACCTTCCGCAGTTGATGCCCACGGTTCATGAGCTCATCCGTCCGAGCTTCGAGGCAATTCCGGGTGCGGTCCCGCAGACCCTCACGAGAAATGCCACTTTGCAGGGTGCTTATCTGACACTGGCGGCGAGGGCTCTCGGGCTCGATTGCGCCCCGATGTCGGGTTTCGACAATGCTGCTGTGGACCGCGAGTTCTTTGCCGAAAACGGATGGCAGTCTGATTATGTGATCAACATTGGCTACGGTGATGATTCAACCATCTGGCCTCGGAACCCGCGGCTCGAATTCGATGTGGCGTGTCAGATCCTATGACCGGTGAAGCCATGGCTGAAAGGTCGCTGTTCAGTCTTTCTGGCAAGGTCGTGCTGGTTACGGGGTCGTCGCGCGGGATTGGCCGCGCGGTGGCCGAGGCCTGCGCGGAAGCCGGCGCGCGGGTTGTTATTTCAAGCCGTAACCAGCTTGCCTGCGATGAAGTCGCAAAAGCTATCAATGCGCGGCATGGTGAAGCACGGGCATTGCCCGTGGCAGCCAGCATTTCGGACCGGAAGGCTCTGGAAAACCTGGTTGAGCTCGTCCAGCAGCAGTGGGGCATGATAGACATTCTTGTCTGCAACGCCGCTACTAATCCCTACAGCGGGCCGCTGCTGGACATCCCGGACGAGGCTTTCCTCAAGATCCTGCGTAACAACGTGCTGTCCAACCAATGGCTGATGGGCCTGGTGGTGCCGGCCATGCGTCGCCAGCGGGCTGGAGCGATTATCGTGATGTCGTCCATCGGCGGTCTATTCGGCTCGGACACGATCGGCGCTTACAACATTTCCAAGGCTGCCGACTTCCAGTTGGTCAGAAATCTGGCGGTGGAATTGGGCCGCGACGGGATCACCGTCAACGCCATCGCGCCGGGTGTCATTCGTACCGAGTTTGCCAAGCCACTCTACGAAGGTGGCGAGGAGGAGCGCCTCAACGGCATCGTACCCCTTCGCCGTATCGGTGAACCAGAGGACATCGGCGGCGCGGTCGTCTTCCTTGCTTCCCGCGCAGGCGCTTACGTTACGGGCCATACCCTGGTGATCGACGGCGGCGCGATGACCCGCGGCATAATCTGAACCATGGAGCCGGCCATGAATGCAG
Source organism: Novosphingobium sp. (assembly GCF_027486195.1). Lineage (GTDB taxonomy): Bacteria > Pseudomonadota > Alphaproteobacteria > Sphingomonadales > Sphingomonadaceae > Novosphingobium. The sequence continues at coordinate 64,539 of NZ_JAIXPP010000051.1, read as the reverse complement.
AAGAAATCTATACCCTGACGATCGACGGCAAGGGTGTCGCAACTGCAACCGCTAGTCCGGTGCTTGATCCGGCCACACAGGCGGTGATCGGGCTGGCGCCGATTGCCGATGGTGATTGCCTCGACGCCGCAATCGTTGCCGCACGAGGTGCATTTGGCCATTGGCGTGATGCCGGACATGATGTCCGCGCGAGGTCGCTTCTTGATCTTGCCGACGCGATTGCTGCCAACCTGGACGACCTTTCGCGCTTGCTGACGCTGGAGCAAGGCAAGCCCCTGGCCCGAGCGCGCGAAGAGGTCATGGGTTCGGCCTTCTGGCTGCGCAGCGTTGCGGCGCGGACGCTGCCAGAGTCGGTGAACGAGGAAACCGCTGATCGTCGGTCGATCACCCGCCGGGTACCTTTTGGCGTTGTCGCGGCGATCGTGCCGTGGAATTTCCCGCTGCTGCTGGCTGTCTGGAAGCTCGCTCCGGCCTTGCTTGCTGGCAATTGCGTGGTGCTGAAGCCTTCGCCTTTCACGCCATTGACCGCTTTGAAACTGGGAAAACTGGCTCGCGGCATTTTGCCGGACGGCGTGTTCAATGTGCTTTCCGGTGGGGACGATCTTGGCCCTCGGCTGGTCGAACATGAGCTTGTGGACATGGTCGCGCTTACGGGATCGAGCAGGACGGGGCAGGCGGTCATGCGGACCGCTTCTGCCGGTCTCAAGCGTTTGATGCTTGAACTGGGCGGCAACGATGCCGCTATTGTCCTTGAGGATGCGGATATCGCGGTCGCGGCAGCGCGAATCTTCCAGTCAGCCTTCTCCAATGCGGGGCAGGTCTGCGTGGCCACAAAGCGGGTCTACGTCCACGATTCAGTGTTCGATGCATTCTTTGAGCGGATGGTCGCGCACCTTGATGCGCTCAAGGTCGGTCCGGGTCATGAGGACGGTGTCGAGATGGGGCCGGTGCAAAACTTGCCCCAGTATCAGAAGGTAACGGCACTTATCGATCGCGCGCGTTCGCAGGGTCTCGCTCTGAGATCCGCGGAGTTGCGACCTGGACTCGACAGCGGTCTGTTCATCGCACCTGTTCTGGTGATGGACCCGCCCTGGGACAGCGAGGTCATGCTTGAAGAGGCCTTTGGCCCTGTTCTTCCCATCGTGCGGTTCCGTGATGCGGGCGATGTCATTGCACACGTCAATGCCGGCGAGCACGGCCTTGGCGGATCAATCTGGTCGAGCGACCTTGGCCGGGCAACAGCGCTTGCGCATCAGTTGCAGACGGGGATGGTGACCATCAACGAGGGTGCCTATCTTGCACCGTGGGTTCCGTTTGCCGGCCACCGCCAATCAGGCCTTGGTGTCGAGAATGGTCAGGAGGGCTTGTTGGCCTACACCCAGCCGCAGACCTTGACGACCAGGTTGACCTGAACGCCTGCCCCGGCCAGCGCAGCTCCACCGAACAGAACGGTGGGGCTGTCCCTTTTGCTCAGCCTTGTCCGGGGATCACCGGCAGCAGCGCTTCGACCGACCTGATATGCCGCAGGCCCAGCACTGCAGCATCGAGACCGGTCATGTCCGGAAGCATTTCATTCTCGATGAACATCGCCTCGATATTCATCGTGCGACATTGCAGCAGCAGCGCTTGCCAATCTATCCGGCCTTGCCCAAGCGGAACGGGTTCGATCTCAAACTCCAAGTCTGGCCCAGTGGTGGCCCCGCAATCCTTCAGGTGAAGCAAGCGGACGCGGTCCCCGGTGTCGGCGAGAAGCTTCACGACATCCTGGCCCGCAGCCGCAGCCCAACCGACGTCGAGCTCGAAGTCCACCAGTTCCGGTTCAGTCTGCGCAAGCAGTAAATCGAAGCCTCGCGCTCCATCGCGCTCGGCAAATTCGCTCGCGTGATTGTGGTAGGTCATCCCAAGACCACTCTGTGCAAACAGGGCTCCGCATGCGTTCAGCAGGTCCGCGGTGACCAGCCAATCGGCTGCCGTCATGTGCCTTGCAGCCTCGTGCAGGGCGGTGAGGGGGTCGGCATTCTGCGAGATGTCCATGCCATCGGGCAACAAGTGCAGCCCCATCACCGCGCGACGCGCGCCAAGTGTCGCAAGTTCATCGCGAATTCTCTCGGCATGATCGGTAAAGTTCAGCGATCCGGGCAGCGCCAAGGGCGTTTCGGATCCGAAGTAATGGACCGCATGGCACGCGAGTCCGGCGTTATCGAGAAGTCGCCGCATCTCGTCCGCCGTGCGCCCGAACAACATCGGCAACTCGACCACTTCGAAGCCAGCGCTCCGGACGCGCGCGAAGCCTGCCTCGAGGTCACCCATGATGTCGAAAGCCACGCTGAAGATCTGCAGGCCGATATGCGCGTTCATGAGGCGTTGCTCTCCGATGTTGACCGCACTGGATCCGCTTGCTCTATTAATGCAATATAACTGCAATTGCATCAAAAATGCATTATGTGTATCCCGAGCCGGACCCTTAGTGGTAGGGTCAGCGGTGCGACCCATCGGAAGGGCGCCCACCGCCTTGTTTAGGTGTCCTTGGAGGTTGTGATGCTTGATATGTCCGCACGCGCGGAGCCGAACGAAGAACTGGCGGTCTTCAGGGAGCAAGTCCGGCGCTTCGTGCGGGAAAAGGTGACGCCCAACATCGATCGTTGGGAAGACAGCGGACTGATCGAGCGCGATTTCTGGCTTGAGTGTGGTGCAGCCGGTCTTCTTTGCCCACAAGCGCCCGAGGAGCTCGGCGGGCTGGGGCTCGACTATAGCTTCAATGCGGTGATCAACGAGGAGATCTCCTACTCCGGCGCCACGGTCGGTACGATGCTGCAGTCAGACATCACCTCTGGATACTTGATCCACTACGGATCCGATGAGCAGAAGCAGCGCTGGCTGCCGGGTATGGTTTCGGGAGAAGTAATCACTGCCATCGCCATGACCGAGCCTGGTGGCGGATCCGATCTTCAGGGCATCCGCACGACTGCCCGCCGCGAAGGTGACAACTACGTGATCAGCGGGGCCAAGACCTATATCACCAACGGCATCCTCGCCGATCTCGTGATCGTAGTTGCCAAGACCGACCCATCGGCCGGCTCGCGCGGGATATCCTTGCTGCTGGTCGAGGCTGACCGCGAAGGTTTCAAGCGCGGGCGCAAGCTGGACAAGATCGGCCAGAAGGCATCCGATACTGCAGAGCTGTTCTTCGAAGATGTGCGGGTCCCCAAGGAGAACTTGCTGGGCAGCGAGGGCGCGGGATTTGGCTATCTCATGTCCCAGCTCCCGCAAGAGCGGCTCCAGATCGCCATTCTGGCGCAGGCTGCTGCACAACGCGCGTTCGATGAGGCGCTGTCGTTCACATCCGAACGCAAGGCGTTTGGGAAGGTCATCTTGAGCTTCCAGAACACCCAGTTCGTGCTGGCCGAGCTTGCCACCAAGCTGCAGGTGGGCTGGTCCCACATTGACTGGGCGCTCCAGCGGCACGTGGCCGGTCGGCTTTCAGCAAAGGAAGCCTCGGCTGCAAAGCTTTGGCACACCGAACTGCAGTTTGAGGTCTGCGACCGCGCCTTACAGCTGCATGGAGGCGCCGGTTACATGAACGAATACCCCATCGCCCGTCTCTGGCGCGATGCGCGCGTGCAACAGATCTACGGCGGTACAAGCGAGATCATGAAGCTTCTGATCGGTCGCAACCTTTAAGCGTTGACCTGAAAGCTTTCGAACACTTGCCAAGTCTGCGTCAGCGACAAGGAGCACCCAACGATGTCAAGGCAACTGCTGGACAAAATCCACAAATGGTTAGGTCTGTTCGGACTGTTCTTTCTGCTGATACAGGCCGTGACCGGGGTTCTGATCGTCAATGGGGCGCGCACCCAGCAGTGGCTTGATCCGCATTCCTATCGGCTTGACCAGCCCGCATCAGTGCAGTTGCCGCTTGAGAGATATACAAGCGCTGCCATTTCCCGGAACGGGCAAGCCGTCGCGTCGCTGGTCCTTCCGGAAAGCGCGACATCCCCGGTCCTGGCTGTTGTGGTCCCGCAGGAGCGCGCCTTGCCGGAAATGGTGTCCATCCATCCTGCAACCGGCAAGGTCATCAGCCGCAACCCGGTGCTGGCTGATCCGGTGGTTCTTGCCAACTTGCTGCATGGCGAACTTGGCGCAGGGAAGGCGGGCAAGGCGCTGCTGATGGTGACGGGCCTGTCGCTCGTCGTGCTCAGCATCACGGGGTTTCTGCGCTGGTGGCCCGGGCTGGGCAAAGTCAGGCGGTCGCTCAAGCTGCGCTGGGCCGGCTCGGTCAGTGCCACGCTCTGGCAGTGGCACGGGGTGATTGGAGCGGTTCTTGCGATCCTGTTCGTGTGGCTCGGGCTGACCGGCGCGCTTCTTGTCGGGCGCCCCTTCCTCGAGCCGCTGGTCAACCAGGGCAACCGGTCGGCTGACTTTCCAGAACTCGGCGGCCTTTCGGGTGCGGCAGTGCAGGTGCCGGCAAAGGCGATATCGATGGATGACGCATTCGCTGTGGCCAAGCAGGCGATGGGGGATGATGAGCTGCGCTCGGTTCTGCCCCTGTCGCGGCTCAGCCCTCAGCATACCTTTGTTTTTGCCGATCATCAGGGACGGATGGGTGTGGTTCGTGTCTCGGCTGCTGGCCAGATCTCCGAGCGCTATCGTCCTGCGGACATGCCTGCGGCGAATCGCGCTCTCGACTGGATGCTGCCGCTGCATCGTGGTTCGATGCTGCCCGAATGGCTGCGGACAGTTTATTATGTTCTGGCATCCGGCCTTGTATTGCTCGCGAGTTCGGGGCTGGTGATCAACCGTAAGAAGGCCCGCCTGCGCAAACGGCCTGCTCGGGCGGACTGACCGCGCTGGATTGTAGCGGCTGGTCCTGCTCGAACCGCCGCTGCACCAGCTGGTCTATCAGGGCAGCCTTTTCGTCATCGGAAAATCTGATGCTGGATTTGCCGATGAATTGGGCAAGGCGCGTCATCATGTGCCATGCGGTGTCCTGCGTCACGCCAATATCCTTGGCGAGTTGCGTGCTGGCTATGCTGCCCGGGTGAGATGTAATCAGCCGGACCGCAAAGAGCCATTGCTGCAAGTGCAACTTGCTCCTCCCAAAAACTGTGTTGGTTCGGACATTGAAGCGCTTCGCACAGGTTCGGCAGCGCATCTGCTCGTTGTCATCCCGCATACTTATCTGTCGTGAGCCGCAGCCAGGGCAGGACACGCCATCCGGCCAGCGGACAGCACGCACGAACGCAATGGCTCCCGCTTCATCCGGAAATGCCTTTTGCGCCCACTGCTTTCGCCACAACCTTACACCACGCATGGCCTGACACCCTCTGTTTTCTGGCTCTCTCGTATATAAATTCCGTAGGGTGCGTGCGTTGTCAATGCCACAGGGGAGGACTAATGTTGCACTACGTTATTCTCAGGAGTCATTCGCATGTCCGTAAGCATTGATGATCTGTTTTTGCCCGCTTACAAGCAGAAGGCCGCTCTGGATGAAGGAAAGTGGACGTCTGTTGAGTTGACGCAGGCCTATCTGGACAGAATTGATTCCCTGAATTCGGAACTGGCTGCCTTTGTGCAAGTCGACAAGGATGGCGCTTTGGCGGCCGCGAAGGAAGCCGACCGGCGTCGGCAGGCGGGTGAAAACACGCCGGTTCTGGGCCTGTGCGGCGCGATCAAGGACCTCATCGATGTGGGGGGCCTGAAGACGACCTATGGTTCGCGTGCGTTTGCTGACAATGTTGCCGAAGCCGACGCACCGGTGGTCGCCCGCCTGCGCGCAGCTGGCGCGGTGATCCTCGGCAAGGTCAATACCACCGAGTTTGCCTTGTTCAGCCCCAGCATGATCGATGGCGCGCCCAAGAATCCGTGGGACTATGCGCGCACCGCCGGTGGGTCTTCCAACGGTTCGGCAACCGCGACCTCGGCAGGGCTTTGCTCATTCGCCATCGGAACCGACACTGCCGGTTCGATCCGCACGCCTTCTTCCTTCACCGGCATCAGCGGGCTCAAGCCCACGCACGGCCGCGTGCCGGCAAAGGGTATTGGCGAGCTGTCGACCTACATGGACACAGTCGGCCCCATGGGGCGGTCGCCCCAGGACATCGCATTGGTACTTCAGGTCATCGCGGGCTTCGATCCGAGTGACATGACGTCGGCAGAACGACCGGTTCCCGACTTTATCGGTGCCAGCCAGAGCGGCGTTGCCGGGATGCGAATTGGCGTGCCGGAATCCTACATGCCTGATTCCCTTGATCCCGAGATTGAAGCCGCATGGCGTGCAACGGCGGTGCTCCTGCGTGAGGCAGGGGCTGTTGTTGAGGCCGTCGCGCTCCCCGACACCAGCGAAGCGATGGGTATCTGGCGCGGTCTGGTCGTTGGCGATGCGCTGGCCTGGCACGAAGATAGCTTGTCCGAGCGGGGCGAACTTTATTCGGAGGGCACCAGGATGCTCCTCGAGGGGAACGCCAGCGCTTTGGCGGTTGAGGTTGCCAGGGCGCGCAAGCAGCAATGGGCTTTGCGCATGGACTACCTCAAGGCCATCGAAGGCTTCGATGCGTTTCTGCTCCCTGCGGCCCCGGTCATCGCGCCGCTCGATGCCGAAATCGCCGCAAACTCGCTCACGTCCGGGGACCGCACGGTGGGTGGTGAAGTCATGCTCGACTATGCCATTCCGTTCAATGTCACGGGCATGCCGGCACTGGTGATGCCGGTCGGGACATCAGCGGTGAATGGTATGCCCCTGGCGGTCATGGTGTGCGCGTCGCACTTTGGTGAGGATCGCATGTTCCAGATGGCAACCGTGATCGAGACGCTCAAGCCATTCAATACCCGGCCGGAGCGCTACCGTTGAGCGTGCGCGTGCGGGGCCTGACCTTGGAGGAAGCCACCGAGGAACAGGCAGCTGTCCTTCGAAAGCTGCCGCCGGGCGGGTTGTCACCTTTTCTGGCTCACGCGCCGGCACTGGCTGAGGCAGCGATCAACACCGGTATGCTGCTGTTTGATGAGGAGGCAACCGGCATCTCCGACGAGATGCGAGAGGCGCTGATTATCAGAATCGCGCACCTCTGCGGCGGCAACTATGTGGAGCAGCAGCACAAACGGTTGGGCCAGGCGTTCGGGATGGCGCCCGAACAGTTGCAGGCCGCTTCCGATGGATCTTCTTCAAAGGATCTGCCCGTCGAGTGGCGCGCGGCGTTCGAGTTGGTCGAGCTAGGGCTCCGAGGCACATCGGTTCCCGAAGCGGTGGTATCGGCAGTTGTTGGTCAATATGGGGAGAGGGGGCTCACCGGGATCGCAATCGTCGCTGGTACGGCGGTGCAACTCAGCTTACTTGCTTCGTGGACAGGTATATCCGCTTAAGACGGTGACTGGTTGCGGCTGTCGATTGCCGCCGCCTACGGGGGCATGTGCCAAGGTGCCAGCCGGTGGCGTGTCGGGCTGAGAGCGACCCAATTGTGCCAGCGCCCTTTCGGGCGCTGGCACACGGAAGTATTCTATCCTATCATCATCTTACATCTTAGATGGCCTGCCGTGTGCGTTCACGACCGGTCGACTATTGTCATCTCGACCAAGGACCAGGTCATTCTGCCCAAGGTGAGCCGCGACCAGCTCCAGTGGGGAGCGGGAACGCGGCTCACGGTTGAGAACACGCCGGAGGGCGTCCTCCTCAAATCCACACCGGTGTTCGCCGCTTCCGGCATCGATGCGCTATTCGGATCGATGCGGCACGAGGGACCGGCGCTGTCGATCGACGACATGAATGCAGCCGTTGCGCAGGAGGCCGAGCGGCGTGCGCGCGATTGATACCAATGTGATCGTCCGCTTCCTGACGGCGGACCACGCCGCTCAGGCCGCAGTGGCGCGCCGGGCCATCGAGGCTGGAGATATCTTTAATCCGACGACTCTGCTTCTCGAAACCGAGTGGGTGCTTCGCAGCGGCTACAGGTTCTCCAGTGAAGCCATCGGGACTGCACTTGCCGGTCTTGCAGGCCTGCCTGGCGTTACCGTTGAAGATCCGCTGGCGCTGGCCTCTGCCCTTGATGGTATGGCGGGTGACTGAGCCATTCTGCCCTAAACCTCGATGGCGCGGTTTGTGAGTTTGCGGCCTAGTAGTGGTCGACCGCGGCACTTCCGCCTTTGCAGATAAGCCCTTGGCGATGGTTGTCTGCTAAGCCTGAAATCTCTTTTGGCGCATGTGCAAGATCGGAGTGCCTGGCGTTTGCAAGCCGGCGCCGATGCGCCTCCTGCGGCTTCGATTTCGGCAAATCTCAAGACGCCAAAAGCGCTTCTCGGTGGCAGCAGGTTTGGGCTTTTCGCTAGTCGTTGATGGGCCCTTCAGCGGGTCAAAAAAACGAAGGCCAAGGGCCCGCGCACCGACTCTGGAATGAGCCCTCGTTTCAATTCGGCGCAAAGCGTTTCGCCTTGTTTCGCAGGTTTGCACCACCAGCGCACCATGGGGGGCGATTTTTTCTCGCCTGAAAACTGAGGATGAGGTGCTAAGTATTTGAAATAATTGGTCGGGACGAGAGGATTCGAACCTCCGACCCCCACACCCCCAGTGTGATGCGCTACCAGGCTGCGCTACGTCCCGACCGGAAGGCGGGCCTATAGGCAGGGTCTGGGTGGATGGCAAGGCTTCTTGATCACTGATTGAGGCCGCGCAAATTGATTGGGCGAAACGGCTTGGGCGCAAAGTTGCCTAAGCCAAGCCAAACTGCTAGCGCGCCAGCCCATACTGGCCTCACCGGGCTTGCGGCTTGCCGCCTGCCAGGTATCGCTGCGCCAGACCAGCCCTTGCGAAAGTTCCTGACCTGCCATGAACGGTCCTGCTCTTCTTGCCATCCTCGCCGCCGCCGCGCCGGCCGCCACTCCGGCCGAGCCGCCGGCGTACCTCCAGTTTCTGCCGCTCGTCGCGATGGCGGCGATCTTCTACTTCCTGATCCTGCGCCCCCAGATGCGCCGGCAGAAGGAGCAGCAGGTCAAGATCTCGGCGCTCAAGAAGGGCGATCAGGTGGTGACCGCAGGCGGCCTGATCGGCAAGGTGATCAAGGTCGAGGAACAGACGGTCGATCTTGAACTCGGCCCCAATGTCCGCGTTCGCGCGGTGCGGGCGACGATCGGCGACGTGCTGCCGCCTGCAGGGTCTGCTCCCGCCAACGATTGATGCTGCGGCCCGCGTTACCATATGGTGGCCAATGGCCCCATGTGCGCGCGGCCTCCTTCAGGAAGACTTCTCTCGATGCTTGAATTTCCGCGCTGGAAGGTGATCTGGCTCTGGGCGATCACGCTGCTGGCCGCGCTTGCCGCGGCCCCTTCGATCGCCACGGTCATGGGCTTCACGATCCCTGCGGGCATCTATGCGCCCAAGGTCAATCTGGGCCTCGATCTTGCCGGTGGCAGCCACATCCTGCTTGAGGCCGATCCCAGCCAGGTGCGCCAGCAGCGCATCGAGGGCATGGACGAATCGGTCCGTAACAAGCTGAAGCAGGCGAGCCCGGATATCCGCATCAGCGACATCTCCAACCGTGATGGCGCGCTGACCTTCCTCGTCGAAGATCCCGCCAAGGTCGATGCGGTGCGCGAGGCGATCCTGCCGCTGACCAACGGGGCGGGGCTGACCGGCGCGCGCGACTGGAAGATCGAGGTCATCGATGGCAACCGCTTCGTGCTGACGCCGACAGCGGAAGGCATCGATCTTGCGGTCGCGCAGGCGATGGAAACCGCGGTCGAGGTGGTGCGCAAGCGCATCGACGCACTGGGCACGCGCGAGCCGACGATCATCCGTTCGGGTGCCAACCGCATCGTGGTCCAAGTGCCGGGCCTGCAGGATCCGCAGGCGCTCAAGAACCTCCTAGGCCAGACCGCCAAGCTTGAGTTCAAGCTGGTCGATACGACCGCGCTGCAGAGCGATATCCAGCGCGGCATCGCGCCTCCGGGCAGCGAGATCGTGCCCTATGCGCCGGGCAAGGACGGCGGGCCGGTCGGCTCGATTGCGGTCAAGCGCCTTGGCGGCATTCGCGGTGATCAGCTGACCAATGCACAAGTCACCAACAACCAGCAGACCAACGAGCCGCAAGTCGCGATCACCTTCAACACCGAAGGCGGCGCGCGGTTTGCCAAGCTGACGACGCAGAACGTCAACAAGCCCTTCGCGATCATTCTCGATGGCAAGGTGCTTTCCGCGCCCAATATCAACGAGCCGATCCTTGGCGGCAGCGCGGTGATTTCGGGCAGCTTCACCACGCAAGCGGCAAGCAACCTCGCGATCTCGCTGCGTTCGGGCGCGCTTCCGGTCGACCTCAAGGTGGTGGAAGAGCGCACCGTCGGGCCAGACCTCGGCGCGGACTCGATCCGCAAGGGCATGATCGCAATGGCGGTTGGCACGCTGGCGCTGGTGGCGTTCATCCTCGCCGTCTATGGCCGCTTCGGCATGTATGCCTGCATTGCGCTGGTGTTCAACGTGCTGATGATCCTGGGCATCATGGCGCTGATCGGCACGACTCTGACCCTGCCGGGCATCGCCGGTTTCGTGCTCACGATCGGTGCTGCGGTGGACGCCAACGTGCTGATCAATGAGCGCATCCGCGAGGAACGGCACCGTGGCCGCCGCGTGTTCCAGGCGGTCGAGACGGGCTACAAGGAAGCCAGCCGCGCGATCTTCGACGCCAATATCACCAACGTGATCGCGGCGATGTCGATGGCCGCGTTCGGCACTGGTCCGGTGCGCGGGTTCGCCATCGTGCTGCTGATCGGCATCGCGACCTCGGTGTTCACCGCGGTGACCATGACCCGCATGTGGGTCGCGCAGTGGCTGCGCAAGGCGCGGCCCACCGAAATCGCGCTTTGAGGGACTGGCAACCATGAAACTTCTCAAGCTCGTTCCCGATAACACGAACATCAAGTTCCTGCGCTGGCGCGTGCCCTTCTACGTGATCAGCCTGCTGCTGATGGCGGCGAGCCTCGGCCTCGTGTTCACCAAGGGGCTCAACCTTGGCGTCGATTTCATCGGCGGGCAGATGATCCGCGTGACCTTCACCCAGAGCGCGGAGGCACCGGTCGGGCCGCTGCGCGGCGAGATCGAGGCGCTGGGCTATGGTGAGCCGATCATCCAGCGCTATGGCAAGCCCAACGAGATTTCGATCCGCATGAAACTGCCCGAAGGCGCGGACCACGACAGCGGCCTATCGGACAAGATGGCGCGCACGATTACCGCCGATATCAAGGCCAAGCACGCCGATGCGCGCGTCGACGGCGTGGATTCGGTTTCGGGCAAGGTTTCGGGCGAGCTGTGGCACAGCGCGGTGCTGTCGCTCGGCCTCGCGGCGCTGGCGGTTGCGGCCTATATCTGGCTGCGGTTCGAATGGCAGTTTGGTGTGGGCGCGCTGTTCAGCCTTGTCCACGACGTGACGCTGACTTTGGGCCTGTTCGCGGTGACGCAGCTGGAATTCGATCTGACGATCGTGGCGGCGCTGCTGACGCTGATCGGCTACTCGCTCAACGATACGATCGTGGTCTACGACCGCATCCGCGAGAATCTCAAGAAATACCGCAAGATGCCGATGCCTGAGCTGCTCGATCTCTCGGTGAACGAGACGCTTCATCGCACGCTGGCGACCTCGCTTTCGATGCTGATTACGCTGACCGCGCTGCTGCTGCTGGGTCCGGGGGTGATCTTTGGCTTTACCGCCGCGATCACGCTGGGCATCTTCGTCGGCACCTACAGTTCGATCTACATGGCTGCGCCTATCCTGATCTGGCTGAAGGTCACCTCGAAGAGCTTCGTGCCGACCGAGAGCCAGCTCGACAAGCAGGAACGGATGGCGCGCGAGAGGGCTTGAACGCAGGCGAGGCGTAAGCATCCTTCGACAGGCTCAGGATGAGCGGTGTTGGTGATTGCACCCGGCGCAACCTTAGCTGCCTGACACTGCCCTTTCGTAGATCGCGGCGAGCGCTGCCGCATTCGCATCCCAGCTGAACCGGGCGGCGCTCTCGGCGACGTCTGTTTGCGCTGGCGGTGCGGCGAGGATTTCCGAGATGGCGGCGGCGATTGCGGCGGGCGTGCGCTCGGCGAGGCGGCCAGCGGCAGGGCGGTCCAGCACCTCGGGTGCGCCGCCAATCGGCGGGATGACGAGCGGGGTGCCGCAGGCGAGCGCCTCGATCCAGGCATTGGCAAGGCCCTCGCGCTCCGAAGGCAGCACCATGACATCGGCGGCGCTAAGCAGCACGGGCAGCGTATCGTGGCTGACGGCGCCGAGAAAATGCACCCGGCTGGACACGCCGTGCGCGGCGGCGCGGGCGCGCAGCGCGGCCTCGTCTGCGCCGGTGCCTGCGAGCGCGAGCTGGATATCACCAGGCAGGCTGGTGAGCGCCTCGATCGCGAGCGCCTGGCCCTTGATCGCGATCAGCGCGCCGACGCAGACGGCAAGGCGGTCTGTGGGACGCAGCGCTAGGGTGGGGAGGCTGGCAGCAAGCTGCGCGCGCGCCTCGCTGCGGGGCAGCGGCTGGAAGCGCACGCGGTCCAGGCCGGTGTAATGCACCGTGATTCCGCCGGGCGGGGCGAGATGCAGCGCGTCCATATCGTGCGCGAGGGCGCCGGACACGGCCTGCACGGCCGCAGCGCTGTGGGCAGCGCGGCGCATCTGTAGGAGCGCGGCGGGGCGGTCCCCCCAGAGATGGATATCCGAACCGCGCGCCTTGATCGCGTGAGGGAGGCCAAGCGCGGCAGAGACATCGGCGGCAGCGGGGCCATCGGGGTAGAAAAACTGGGCGTCGACAAGGTCGAACGGCGCTTCGCGGTGGAGCTTTCGCGCCAGCGGCAGGACCGCGCGGGTGATCGCCCAGGGATTGAAACGGCCGGAAAGGCCGGGGACCAGCAGGAAACTCGGATGGTGGACGGTGACGCGCCCGCCGGATTCAATCGACGGGATGGCGGCGAGCGGCTTGTAGCGGCCCAGCGCGCTAAACGGGGGCGGGGGCAGGCCGATCGGGTTGATCACGGTAACGTCCCAATCACCTCGCGCGGCGAGCGCCTCCATCTGGCGCGCGACGAAGCGGCCGAAGCCCGGGCGGGTCGGGGCAGGATACAGCGTCGATATCGACAGCAGGCGGCGCTTCACCGGCAAATCGCGGAATGTCAGAGCGAGCGGACGAGCAGTTCGGCAACGCCGATCCATGCGGGATGATCGATCACCACCTGCCGCTGGCCGACGCCGGGCGGGAGCAGCGCGACACGATCACCATCGCGATCGATCATGCGGCCGAATGCGAAACGGCCGCCGGGGCGGGGGGCGAGCACATCGCGGTTGAGCGCGCGGCCGAAATCATCGGGCCCAACTTGCCGCAGCCAGACCTGATCGCCTGAGCGGTATTCGCCGGCGCTTGCTTCCACAGTCATCACGACAAGCTGGGCCGAGCCGGGGCCGACCGGGAAAACCGCCGACATGGGCTTGGTCAGCGCCTCCGCACCGGTCGCTGCGAGGCGGGCGATGATCTGCGGTTCGCTTTCCACCTCGGCCTTGACCAGCAACTGCGGATCGACATCGAGCGCGGCGGCGATGCGGTTCATCCAGCCCAGCGAAAGCGAGCGCATGCCCGTTTCCAGACGGCCGATGGTTTGCGCAGTTGTCGGCGGCGCACAGCGCGCGGCGACATCGGCCAAGGTGAGGCCCATTTGACGGCGAATATCGCGGATGCGGTTGATCATGATCGGGGCACTTTCAGCGGCCTTATGCATGCTTTTACAGCTTTTGTGCGCTGCGGCAAGTTTTGTGCTTTCCTACAGGCATCACTCTCCGGCAAGGCAGCGCATGTTCCTGATTTGTTCAAAGGAGAGGTGGCATGGCGCAGGTTCTGGTCGAGCGTGAACTGACCGAGGAAGGGCCGCGGCGCGTGGACGGGGTGCGGCCCGGTTCCGGGTGCGCGGCGGTGCGCAGCGTGAAGGTCAATCTCGCCGAATCGCCGCTGACCTGGCTTCATGCGCGGGGCCATCTCAATGACCGGCAATTTGCGGCGGGTGAGCGGCTGCGGGCGGACTGGGAGCGCGCCGAACTCGCGCCCTCGGTGACGATGCGCTGGGACCCGGTGCGCATTGCGGGTGGCGAGCCGGGCCTGACGCCGGGCGAGCGGCAGCTCGCCGCACGCCGCCGCTTTGATGGCGCGATCGCGGCGGCGGGGCCGGGGCTTTCCGACATCCTGTGGCGCGTGGTCTGCGCGGGCGAGGGCGTTCCGGCTGCGGAAAAGGCGCTGGCCTGGCCTGCGCGCAGCGGCAAGCTGGTTCTGGAGCTGGCGCTCGACCGGGTGGCGGGATTTTACGGTGGGTCGTGAGGATTTCCCCCGCTCGCCCTGGGGGGTGTCTTGCTTCCCCGCGCGGGAATGTGCGAGCGGACAGGCTTTCCGATCTGCGGGAGCCTAGTCCATGGAAAGACGTGAATTTCTCACCGGTGCAGCGACCGCTGCGCTGACGGCTTGGCTGCCAGCACAGGCCTTCGCTGCCGCAGGTGGCGCGCCCGGCGATGCCGCCTTTGCGGCGCTGGCTGACCGCTTGTTCTACAACAACCTGCTGCTGACGCCGAACCATGCGACCGGGCTCGGGCTCGATACCGGCGTGCGCGCCGCGCTGCGATCGCGGCTTGATGACAAGAGCGAGGCGGGCCGGGCGGCCACGCAGGCGTTCGACCGCGCCGGGCTTGCCGCAATGCGCGGCGTCGATCCCGCCAGCCTCAGCCCCGCCGTGCAGCGGCAGCGCGATATCCTGGCCTATATGTTCGAGCGGCGGCTGGCCGGTGTGCCCTTCGGGATCGAGAGCGTGCAGCAGCCCTATCCGATCACGCAGCAGCAGGGCATCTACTTCGAAGTGCCGGACATGCTCGACAGCCAGCATCCGGTGGAAACCGCCGCCGATGCCGAGGCCTATCTCGCGCGGCTGCGGGCGTTTGCCTTTGCGCTGGATGAGGACACGCTGGGCCAGAAGCGGCTGGCGGGGCGCGGGGTGATCGCGCCGCGCTGGTCGCTCGATCTGGCACTGGGCCAGCTCGCCAAGCTGCGCAGCGCTGCGCCGGAGGCCAGCTCGCTGGTGCTTTCCTTGTCGCGGCGTACCACCTCCAAGTCCATTCCCGGCGATTGGGCGGCGCAGGCGGCGAAGATTGTCGGCGGCGACGTATATCCCGCGCTCGACCGGCAGATTGCGCTGATCAAGGCGCTGCGCCTCAGGACCCCGGCGGGCGACGGCGCGTGGCGCGTGCGCGGCGGCGATGCAATCTATGCAGCCGCGCTGGCCGAGGCGACGACGACCAAGCTGAGCCCGGAGGAAGTCCACAAGATCGGGCTCGAGCAGGTGGCCGATATCACCGGCAAGCTCGATGCGATCCTTAAGGCGGCGGGCTATACCAAGGGCACGGTGGGTGAGCGGCTGACGGCGCTGAACCATGCGCCGGACCAGCTCTATCCCGATAGCGATGCGGGGCGCAGCGACCTGATTGCCTCGCTCAACGCCGGGATCGCGGCGATGGCGAAGAAGCTGCCGCAAGCCTTTGCGAACTATCCCAGCGAGCCGCTCGAAATCCGCCGCGTGCCGGTGGAGATTCAGGACGGGGCTTCGAACGGCTATTACTACAGCGCCAGCCTCGATGGCTCGCGCCCGGCGATCTACTGGATCAACCTCAAGTCCGTGGGCGACTGGCCGCGCTATTCGCTGCCTTCGCTGACCTATCACGAGGGCATTCCGGGGCACCACCTGCAGGGCGGCTATGCGCAGAAGGGTGGCGCGCTGCCTTTGTATCTCAAGGACTATTTCCTCTCGGCGCACGGCGAAGGCTGGGCGCTCTATGCCGAGCAGCTGGCGGACGAGCTGGGCGGGTATTCGGCGCTGGAACGTGCGGGGTATCTGCAATCGTTCCTGTTCCGCGCAGCGCGGCTGGTGGTCGATACCGGCATCCACCACTACCGCTGGAGCCGCGAGAAGGCGACAGCCTACATGGTCGCCACAACCGGCTTCGCGCAGGCGCGCAGCCAGCGCGAGGTGGAGCGCTATTGCGTGCTGATCGGGCAGGCCTGCAGCTACAAGATCGGCCACACAGCATGGGTCGCGGCGCGCACGAAGGCGCAGGCGGCGCTCGGCGACAAGTTCAGCCTGCCGTGGTTCCATGGGATACTGGAAGAGGGCACGATGCCGCTGTTCATGCTGGAAAAGCGGATCGAAGAGCGGACGGCGGAGCGGTTGGCGGCGGGGTGAGGGGGCCTTCAGAAGACGTCATTCTCTTCAGGTTGTCGCAGCAGTGCGCGTCCCCATTTGTAAAGGCCGAAGCCTATGGCGAAGGGGACGCCGCCCACTATGAGTGGCAGATAGAGTGCGACGAGGACGGTCGGGTCTCTCGCCACCTCGGACGCACCGATGCCAATCACCGCAAGGGTGCACAGCCCGCTGGTGAGCATGATCATGATACCGGCCGCGAGCAGCAGGCCGCCGAACAGGCGCTTCATGATGTCCTCCGGGCGCGGGCGAGCACCGGCGCACCTTCGGCGCCGGGGCGGTAGAACGTGTTGTAGGTATCGAAGGGGATGATCTGCCGATCGGGCGTGACGAAGTGGACGCAGCTGCGCTTCACCGTTGCCAGATCGAAGTTGTAGCGATCAAGGAACTGCAGGATCACGACGCGGAAGCTGTTGGCATAGCCGAGGTCTTCCGGCACCAGCGCCTGCGGCAGGCAGCACAGCACGCCCGCCAGCTTTTCCTCGGTGTTGCACTGCGTGGTGGCGAGGCTGAACAGGTTCAGCATCGCCTCGCGCAGCGCAGGGTAGGCCTCGTAGCTGATCGTGTTGGGCCCGTTCAGCAGCACTTCGCGCGGGAGCAGCGAGGTGATCGGGGTTACCGAGCGGCCGGCGCGCAGGCCATAGCCGATGCAGATCTGATCGGGATTACAGGGCAGCGGGATCATGTCTTCCGCCGCAAAGACGCCCGCCTTCACCACCTCGCGCCGGATCTGGGTGATCAGCATGCGGTTGGCCTTGCCATCGAAGCCTTCGTTTCGCCCGGCATCCTGCACCGGCTGGAAGGTCACGCCGCGCACGCATTTCCATTCGAGCGCGTGGTTGACGATGGCCGCGATCTCGTCGTCGTTGACCCCCCGCTTCACCACGGCGACGAGCGTGGTCGAGAGGCCGACGCGCTCAAGCGCCTCCAGCGCCGACTGGCGGACGCGCGAGAGGCGGGCGCCGCGCAAGTTGACCAGCGCCTCGTCGTTCAGGCTGTCGAACTGGAGATAGACTTCGAGGCGGGGGGCGTAGCTGGCGAGGCGCTCCACAAACACCGGGTCCTGCGCGATGCGGACGCCGTTGGTGTTGATCATCACGTGGCGGATCGGGCGGCGCTTCACTGCATCGAGTACTTCGAAGAACTGCGGGTGGATTGTGGGTTCGCCGCCCGAAAGCTGGACGAGATCGGGCTCGCCCTCGCTCTCGACCAGCGCATCGAGCATGCCCTCGATCACGCTCA
Organism: Novosphingobium sp.; assembly: GCF_027486195.1. Taxonomy (GTDB): domain Bacteria; phylum Pseudomonadota; class Alphaproteobacteria; order Sphingomonadales; family Sphingomonadaceae; genus Novosphingobium. Next base: position 47,054 of record NZ_JAIXPP010000051.1, on the reverse strand, counting down.
GCGGCAGGTGCGCGCCGTGGACGTTCTCGGCATCCGCGAAGCAGACCGGGCAGGCGAGATTGCAGGCAGAATTGATCTCCACGATGGCGAGGCAGCTGTGCTGTTCGTGATCGGGGCAGAGGCCGCAATCGAACGGGCAGCCGGCTTCGGTGCGGGTCTGCGCGGTGAGCGGGCGGTCGCCGGGCTTGAGCCAGTCCTTCTGGCCGCGCCAATAGGCAAGATCGTCGCTGATGAGCGTTTTCTGGACGCCGTGGGCGGCGCAGCGCTTGATATAGAAAACCGAGCCTTCTTCGATGATGACTTTCGCGGGGACGGTTTCGAGGCAAGTTTCGCACAGGCTCGTGGTCTGGCTGTGGAATATGTAAGGCGCGGCCTTGCGCTCAGGCGCTGGCAGGACGGTCGTTTCCACGTGCGATCCAGACGAGGGCATAAACTATCAGTCCGATCATGGCCAAGTTGAACACGTTTAACGGGCCGAGGATCTTTGGATAGGGCTTGAAGAACTCCCACGCAAATCGCTGCACCGCATAGAACAGCACGAAGGCATGGAAGCCGTGGCGCGTGGCCCAGGCGCGTTCGCGGGTGAGCGCGCGCCAATAGATGATAAGGAATGCCAGCATCGCGAGCGATTCGTAGATCTGGACGGGATGGCGCGCGATGCCATCGCCCAGATCGACGCCCCAGGGCAGGCTGGTGGGGATGCCGAAGGTCTGATCGGGAAGACCGGCGAAGAGGCAGCCGAGGCGGCCGACCATGATGCCGAGCGTGAGCGGAATGACGAAGGGCCCGCCGGTCGATCCGCGCACACCGCGCAGCCATTTCCAGAGCTCGACGGCGACGATTGCTCCGGCCAGCGCGCCCGCGACCGAGTGCGAGAGCGTGGGCCGGGCTTGCTGAAGTGTGTTGAGCGAACCCAGCAACCATGCACCCGCCGCCGCGCCGAGTGCGAGGCTGATGAAGTAATCAGGCGCGGTCTGCCGCGCGAGCTGCTCGACGTTGGCGCGACGGCGCTGGTAGACCCACCTGCCGCCGAGAAAGGCGACGAGCCAAGCCGAGAGATCGCCGAGATAGTGGAACCAGGGGGACGTGGGGATGTGGATCACGTGGGGGTGGTACCCACGGATCTGACCAAGGGCTAGCCCTCCACCATCTCCGCCAGTTCCAGCCAGCGTTCTTCCGCTGCGTCCTTCTCCGCGCGCGCCTTGTCCAGCCCGGCAGTCAGCGCAGCGAAGCGGGTGGGGTTCTTGGTGTAGAGGTCGGGATCGGCCAGCGCGGCTTCGTCGCGGGCGATGGCCTTTTCCAGTTCGGCGATGCGATCCGGGAGGATCTCGTAGTCGCGCTGGTCCTTGTAGGTTAGCTTGGCCTTCTTGGGTGGTGGGGGCGGCGACGGCGCGGCGGCGGGTTTGTCTGCCGTTTCGCGCGCGACGGGCTTGCCAGCGAGGCGCTGTTTGCGCTGCTTTTCCCAATCGGCATAGCCGCCCGCGACGACATCGACTTTGCCCGAGCCGTCCATGCCGAGCGTGATCGTGACGGTGCGATCAAGGAAATCGCGGTCGTGGCTGACGATCAGCACGGTGCCGTCGTAGTCCGAAATGACTTCCTGCAGGAGGTCGAGTGTTTCGAGATCGAGGTCGTTGGTCGGCTCGTCGAGCACGAGGAGGTTCGAGGGGCGGGCAAATTCGCGCGCGAGGAGGAGCCGCGAGCGTTCGCCGCCTGAGAGCGTACCGACGCGTGCCTCGACCATGCCGGGATCGAACAGGAAGTCCTTGAGATAGCCGTGGATGTGCTTGCGCACCCCTTGCACGTCGATCCAGTCGCTGCCTTCGGCCACCACATCGCGGATGCGCTTCTCGGGCGACATCAGGCTGCGCTGCTGGTCGATCACGACGGGGGTGAGCGTTTTCGCCAGCGTGACGGTGCCGCTGTCGGCCTCCAGTTCGCCGGTGAGGAGTTTCAGGAGCGTCGTCTTGCCCGCGCCGTTCGCGCCGACGAGGCCGATGCGGTCCTTGCGGGTGATCCGCAGGCTGAAGTCTTTCACGATGACCCGCTCGCCAAAGCGCTTGGTGATCTTGTCCGCGACGATCACCGCCTTGCTCTTGGCATCGTCGCTGGCGAGGGTGAGCTTGGCCGCGCCTTGCGGGCTGAGCATCGCGGCGCGGGTGGCGCGCATTTCCCAGAGCTTTTCGAGGCGGCCCATGTTGCGCTTGCGCCGCGCGGTGACGCCGCGTTCGAGCCAGTGGGCTTCGATCTTGAGCTTGGCATCGAGCTTGTCGGCGGCGCGGGCCTCTTCGGCGTAGACGGCTTCCATCCACGCTTCGTATCCGCCGAAGCCGATCTCGCGGCGGCGGAGCGAACCGCGATCGAGCCAGAGCGTGGCCTTGGTCAGGCGTTCGAGGAACGTGCGGTCGTGGCTGATGACGACGAAGGCGCCGTTGTAGCGCTGGAGCCAGGATTCGAGCCATTCGATTGCGGCGAGATCGAGGTGGTTGGTCGGCTCGTCCAGCAGCAGCAGATCGGGCTCACTGGCGAGCGCGCGGGCCAGCGCCGCACGGCGGCGTTCACCGCCCGAGGCGCTGTCGGCCTTGCGGGAAAGGTCGATGCCGAGCTGTCCGGCGATGGATTCGACTTCGTGGCGCGGCGGGGCGTCCTTGCCCGAAAGCGCGAAGTCCATGAGGGTTTCAAAGCCGGTGAAGAACGGGTCCTGCTCCAGCGTGACCACGCGCGTGCCTGGTTGGACCGAGCGGGTGCCCTTGTCGCCCTCGACTTCGCCCGAAAGCAGCTTGAGCAGCGTGGTTTTCCCCGCGCCGTTGCGGCCGATGAGGGCAAGCCGGTCACGCGGGCCGATCTGGATATCGAGATCGCGGAACAGCCAGCTTGTGCCCTGGTTGAGGCCGAGGCCTTCCCAGCTGAGGATTGGTGCTGCTGCCATGATGGGCCGCGCTTAGCGGCGCGGCGCGGCGCGGTCCAGTATCAGCTTGGCACTCGCTCGCCTGATCTGCCATAGTGACCCTACAGGGAAGCGGTCATGGGGTGGGGACCCCGCCCGCGCGTTCACAAGCTATTCAAAGGCCGCAGGTTATGGCGCTTCGCATCATGCGCGCAACTTCAGCAATCTTCACCCTTGGCCTCCTCGTTTCGCTCGCCCCTGCGGCCGATGCGCAGCAGCGCCGCGCTGACGAACAGCGCGAGGCGCGGCTCGATCTGCGCAACGGCAACGTGCGTTCGCTGCGCGAGATCGAGGCGCGGGTGCTGCCGACCAAGCGGGGCATGCAGTACCTCGGCCCCGAGTACGATCCGACCGCGATGGCCTATCGGCTGAAGTTCATTCAGGACGGGCGGGTCGTGTTTGTGGATGTCGACGCGCGCACGGGGCAGATCCTGGGCGAATCGCACTGAGCGGCTGCTTTATCTTTCTGATTTCTCGCAGAGACGCAGAGAGAAAGGGGAGAGCGCAAAGAGGTTGCCCAGCAAATTGACCTGGTGGCTTTGTCTGGAATCGGATGCCTTTGGCGCATTTAGTCCGCTTCGCGGTCTCCTTTTCCTTCGCGTCTCTGCGAGAATCCCCTTCTGGTCCTTGGCCTTGACGACAAACCGGGCCTGTTCCTTGACCGTTCAGGTTTGTCGCTCCATCAAGCTCCACGAAGATTGGTCCCGCCCGCAGCGGGTACAGCAAGGGGCAAACGATGCGCATTCTGATCGTCGAGGATGAACCGACCCTCGGCAAGCAGCTCAAGTCCACGCTCGAAGCCAACGGCTATGCTGTCGATCTTTCGGTCGACGGCGAGGACGGCCATTTCATGGGCTCGACCGAGGACTATGACGCGGTGATCCTCGATCTGGGCCTGCCGGAGATCGACGGGCTGACGGTGCTGGGCATGTGGCGCAAGGAGGGGCGCAAGTTCCCGGTGCTGGTGCTGACCGCGCGTGACAGCTGGTCCGACAAGGTGGCGGGGCTCGATGCAGGTGCCGACGACTATCTCGCCAAGCCGTTCCAGAGCGAGGAACTGATTGCCCGCCTGCGCGCGCTGATCCGCCGCGCTTCGGGCAATTCCTCGTCGGAACTGATCGCTGGCGGGGTGCGGCTCGATACGCGTTCGGGCCGCGTGACGCTCGATGGCGAGCCGGTGAAGCTGACGGCGCAGGAATACAAGCTGCTCTCGTACCTGCTCCACCACAAGGGCAAGGTGGTAAGCCGTACCGAGCTGATCGAACATATCTACGATCAAGATTTCGACCGCGATTCCAACACGATCGAGGTGTTCGTGACGCGCATCCGCAAAAAGCTGGGGCCTGATGTGATCACCACCATCCGCGGGCTTGGCTACAGCCTCGACGACCCGGCGCACGGCGGGCGCGGCTGAACGGCCAAGGGGCGCACGGCGTGGAACACAGCGTGATTGCCCCCGGGGAAACTCCTGCTGCGGCGCCTGAGGTGCAGCCTGCCACGGCGCCCCACACAGGATCGCTTTCGCGGCGCATGCTGCTGATTGCGGTGGCGTGGATTTCGGTGCTGCTGCTCGGTGGCGGTCTGGCGCTCGACCGGACGATGACCGGGCTTGCCACCCGCAATTTCGACGACCAGCTCGGCTATATGCTCACTGCCATGGTGGGCTCGGCGGAAATCGGGCCGGACGGCGAAGTGTTTTTCAACCGGGCACTGGGCGACCAGCGCTTCCTTGAGCCCAATAGCGGCCTTTACTGGCAGATCAGCGGCAAGGGGCACGAGGATTTCCCCTCGCGCTCGCTGTGGGACCGCACGCTCAAGCTCAAGGGCGATCACTTCGATGGCGCGCCTCATGTCTATGATAGCGAGCAGTTCGGCGAGGAGCGGCTGCGCATCATCGAGCGGTCGGTCATCCTGCCCGGTAGCCAGATCAACTGGCAGTTTGCCGTGGCGGCGAGCCGCAGCGATCTCGACGCGCAGATCCGGCGGATCCGGGCGATCCTGATCTGGTCGTTCGTGGTGCTGGCGCTCGGCCTCATCACCATGGCGGCGCTGCAGACCTATTACGGCCTTGGCCCCTGGCGCCGGGTCCGCCGCGCGATTGCCGACATGCGCGAGGGGCAGGCGCGGCGAGTGGATGAGCCGCTGCCGCTGGAAGTCCAGCCGCTGGTCGAGGAAATCAACGCGCTGCTTGCGCATTCGGAGCGGCAGGCCGAAGAGGCGCGCACCCATGCCGGCAACCTCGCCCATGCGCTCAAGACCCCGCTGACGGTGGTGATGAACGCGGCGACGGCGAAGGCGGATGACCTTTCCGACACCGTGATCCGCGAGGCGGCGGTGATGCGCCGGCAGGTCGATCACCACCTTGCCCGCGCCCGTGCCGTGGGCCGCCGCGCGACGGGGCTTTCGCGCGCCAGCGTGGGCGAGAGCGCCGAAGCGGTGGAGCGCGCAGTCGTGCGGCTCTATCCGCAAGTGCGCTTCGATATGGACGGCAACCGCGAGGCCAGCGTCGCGATCGAGCGGCAGGACCTCGACGAAATCCTCGGCAATCTGATCGAGAACGCGGCCAAGTATGGCGGCGGCTCGGTCTTCGTGACGATCGATGCGGTGCCGGATGATCCCAAGACTTGCGAGATCTGGATCGAGGACGACGGGATGGGCATCCCGGATGAGGCCAAGGACAAGCTGTTTGCGCGCGGCGCGCGGCTCGATACCGGCAAGCCCGGCACCGGGCTGGGCCTTGCGATCGTGCGCGATGTGGCCGAGCTTTATGGCGGATCGATCACGCTGGGCGAGAGCGAGGATCTCGGCGGGTTGATGGCGGTGCTGCGGCTGCCAAGATCGGGTGGGAAGTAGGCGGCAGGCTCAGGCCCGCGGATGCGCATTTCGGTAGACGTCGAGCAGCGTTGCCGCATCGACCTTGGTGTAGATCTGCGTCGAGGACAGGCTGGCGTGGCCGAGGAGTTCCTGCAGGCTCCTGAGGTCTGCGCCCGCGCCAAGGAGATGCGTCGCGAAGCTGTGGCGCAGGGCGTGGGGGGTGGCCGTGGCGGGCAGGCCGAGCACGGTACGCGCGCGGGCGACGGCGCGCTGGATCATGGCCTGGGCAAGCGGGCCGCCCTTGGCACCCCGGAACAGCGGCTCGCTGCGCGCGAGCGGGAAGGGGACCTTGGCCGCATAGTCCTCCACCGCCGCTTTCACGATGGGCAGGATGGGGACGACGCGCTGGCGGCCGCCCTTGCCCGTCACGGTCAGTACATCGGCCAGCGGCAGCGCGGCGGCGGTGAGCGACAGCGCCTCGGCAATGCGCAGGCCTGCGCCGTAGAGCAGCAGCAGCACCGCGCGGTCGCGCGCGCCGATCCACGGTTCGCTGCCTTCGCCTTCGACCATCGCGGCGAGATTCACCGCGTCGTCCGGCGTGACGGGGCGGGGCAGGCCTTTCTTGATCCGGGGGCCGCGCAGGCGCGGCGCCGGGGCATCCGCGCCACCGACCTGCGTGCGGGCGAAGGCAAGGAAGGCCTTGAGGGCCGAGAGTTCGCGCGCGGCGGAGACGTTGCCGATCCCATCGGCGCGGCGGGCCGCCAGTTGCGTGCGCACATCGCCGACTTCGAGGCGAGCGAGCGTGGCCCAGTCATGCGGCGGGGGCAACGCGGCAAGCAAACGCGCGGCGGTCGCGACATAGGCGAGCACTGTGTGCGGCGAGCGGCGGCGGGCGAGCGCCAGGTGATCGCGCCAGGCTTCGAGCAGATCGGGGGCGCTCATGCCGCCACGAGTCCAGCGGGGACAATCTCCGCCAGCAGGCCATCGAGCAGCGGCATGCCCGCATCGGTCACGATCAGGCGGTCGGCGCGTTCGTTGAGCAGGCCTTGCGCGGTGTAGAATGCGCGCTTGGCAGGATCGATCAGATCGGTTTCAGGAAGGCCGAAGCGCTGGGCCAGCGCGGCTGGCGCGATGCCTTCGTCGAGGCGCAGGCCCATAAGGAGCGCTTCGGCGGCCTGTTCGCGGATGCCAAGCTCGCGAATTTCGGCGATGCCGTGGTGCTGGGCGCTGACGGCCTTGAGGAAATTTTCGGGCTTGCGGTGGCGCACCGTGGCGAAGCCGCCGCGCCTGCCGTGGGCGCCGGGGCCGATCCCCACATAGTCCTGATAGCGCCAGTAGACGAGGTTGTGGCGGCTTTCCTCACCCGGGCGGGCGTGGTTGCTGATCTCGTAGGCCGGAAGGCCGGCGGCCAGCGTGCGCTCGCGGGTCAGGGCGAAGAGATCGCCCGCCATGTCATCATCCAGCGGGGTGAAGCGGCCCTCGCGCACCAGCGTGGCGAAGCGCGTGCCGGGCTCGATCGTGAGCTGGTAGAGCGAGAGATGACCCGTGCCGAAGGACAGCGCGCGGGCGAGTTCGGCCTCCCACAGCGCGGGCGTGTGATCGGGCCGGGCGTAGATCAAATCGAAGCTCACGCGGCGGAAATGGCGCTGCGCCACATCGAGAGCGGCGAGGCCTTCAGCGGCATTGTGGAGCCGGCCGAGGAACACCAGCGCGGCATCGCCCAGCGCCTGCAGGCCGAGCGAGACGCGGTTGATCCCGGCCTCGGCCAGCCCGGCGAACCGGGCCGCCTCGACCGAGGAGGGATTGGCCTCCAGCGAGATCTCGATGTCCTCGGCAAAGCGCCAGTGGCGGCCTGCGGCCTCGATCAATGTGGCCACCAGCGCAGGGGGCATGAGCGACGGGGTGCCGCCGCCGAAGAAGATCGAGGTAAGCTCGCGGCCACCCGTCAGCGCCGCCTCATGAGCCATGTCGGCAAGCAACGCGCGCTGCCATACGTCGACGTCGATGCCCTCTCGTACATGGCTATTGAAGTCGCAGTATGGGCACTTGGCGAGGCAGAATGGCCAGTGGATATAAAGGGCGAAGGCCATGCATCTTTCCAGCCTGAGTCGGGCGGGTAAAGTCAAGGGCCAAAGCCTTGGGGAAAGCGCATATGTGGGGCAGTCGAGCACTTGCGATCACTATTCTTGCTGCCGTGATGGCCGTGCAGCCGGCAGCGGCGCAGGTGACCGTGACGCCTGTCGGGACGGTGGGACCGCGGCTGCTTGCTGTGCAGAATGCCGAGCGACTGCGGCTGCGAGTGAAGCCGCTCGTCTGGAGCGCCAAGCTGGCGGAGCATGCGAAAAAGTGGGCGCAGACGCTCGCCGTGTCCGACATGTTCGAGCACGCGCCGATCGGTGCCGATGGCGGGGAGGGGGAAAACCTCTGGACCGGCACGAAGGATGATTACACCCCGGAAGAAATGATCGGCTTCTTCATCGACGAGGGAAAGCTCTTCAAGCGGCGCAAGTTTCCCGATGTCTCGACCACAGGACGCTGGGAAGATGTGGGGCACTATACGCAGATCGTGTGGAAGGATACGCGCGAAGTGGGCTGTGCGATCGCCAGCAACCGGCAGAACGACTATCTGGTGTGCCGCTATTTCCCTGCTGGGAATGTCATTGGGCAGCAAGCCTATGACTACAAGGCTGCTGCTGCCCCCGCTACCGCTCCCGTCACTGCCGCGCCGGTCGCTCCGGCGGCCGTCAGTCCGTCAAAGCCGACGAAACCAGCTTCGAAAAAGCGTCGGCGCGGTGGCTGATGCGGTGCTTTTCGGCCGGGTCCAGCTCGGCAAAGGTGCGCGCATCGCCTGAGGGCACGAAGACCGGATCGTAGCCGAAGCCCATCGTGCCGCGCGGGGGCCAGGTGAGCGTGCCCGTGGCGCGGCCTTCGAACACCGCCTCGCGGCCATCGGGCCAGGCGAGCGCGAGGACGCAGGCAAACCAGCAATCGCGCGCGGTATCGGGGCCGAGCTCTGCAAGTTTGCCCTCGACCTTGCCCATCGCCATGTACCAATCGCGGCCCGGACCGCCTTCGTAGGGCGCGGCTTCGGCCCAATCGGCGGTGTAGACGCCGGGAGCGCCGCCGAGCGCAGCGACGCAGAGGCCGGAATCATCGGCCAATGCAGGCAGGCCCGAGGCGCTGGCCGAAGCGTGAGCCTTGATCAGTGCGTTTTCGGCAAAGGTGGTGCCCGTCTCGGCGGGTTCGGGCAGGCCGAGTTCGCCCGCCGAGAGGCAGTCCATGCCGTAGGGTGCCAAGAGCGCCCGGATTTCACGCAGCTTGCCCGCGTTGTGGGTGGCGATGACGAGTTTTCCGGGCGCTAGCAGGCGGGTCATGGTCTTGCCCCCAACTTTTCGTCATTCCCGCGCAGGCGGGAATCCAGAGCGGCTGACGCTGCGCCTTGGGCTCTGGATCCCCGCCTGCGCGGGGATGACGAGGGTAGGTGGGGGCAGAAAGTCATTGGCCGACGGCGCGGGCCTGGGCGGCGAAGATTTCCGTGCAGCCGATGCGGGCGAGGCGCAGGAGGCGCAGCAGGCCTTCCTCGTCATAGGTCGCGCCCTCGGCAGTGGCCTGGACTTCGGCGATATGGCCGCCCTCGATCAGCACGAAGTTGGCGTCGGCATCGGCCGAGCTGTCCTCGATGTAGTCGAGATCGAGAACGGGCGTGCCCTGATGAATGCCGCAGGAGATCGCGGCGACCTTGCGGGTCAGCGGGTCTTCCTTGATCGCGCCGCTGTCCATCAGCCCCTGCACGGCAAGGCGCAGCGCGATCCACGCGCCGGAGATCGAGGCTGTGCGGGTGCCGCCATCGGCCTGGATCACGTCGCAATCCAAGGTGATCTGGCGTTCGCCCAGCTTCTTCATATCGGTGACGGCGCGCAAGGAACGCCCGATCAGGCGCTGGATTTCCTGCGTGCGGCCCGATTGCTTGCCCTTCGCTGCCTCGCGGCTGCCGCGGGTGTGGGTGGCGCGGGGGAGCATCGAGTATTCCGCCGTGACCCAGCCTTCGCCCTTGCCGCGCATGAACGGCGGCACGCGTTCTTCGACCGAGGCGGTGACCAGCACCTTGGTATCGCCAAAGCCGATCAGCACCGAGCCTTCGGCGTGCTTGGTGAAACCGGTTTCGACGGTGATGGCGCGCATTTCATCTGCGGCGCGGCCTGAAGGACGCATGGGAATTCCTTTGGTTGAAGTTTGCGCAGCCTTTAGCCCGCGCGGAGCGGAATGAAAGGCCCTGCGGCACGAAAAGACGGGGGCCTCGATGCCTTTCACGGCGGGATGAACTGTCCTAGATAGGAGCGATGGTAGGCCCCGGACTTTCTGAACTCTCGCTCCGCGCCCGTGAAATCTTCCGGCTGGTGGTCGAAGGCTATATCGCCAGCGGGCTTCCCGTCGGCTCGCGCACCCTCGCGGGGAGCGGGGCGGTCGGGCTTTCTTCGGCCTCGATCCGATCGGTTCTGCAGGAATTGCAGGACGCAGGGCTGCTGGCGGCGCCGCACACCAGCGCGGGGCGGATGCCGACCGAGGTGGGCCTGAGGCTGTTCGTTGATGGCATCATGCAGGCGGCTGAGCCTTCGGCAGCGGAGCGCGCGCAGATCGAGCGGGGGCTGGCCGAGGGCGGCACGATCGAGGCGGCGCTGGCGGCGGCGAGCTTGGCCTTGTCCGATCTCTCGGCCGGGGCGGGCGTGGTGATGGTGCCGCACCGGGAAATGCGGCTGGCGCAGATTTCCTTCGTGCCGCTGGGGCCGGCACGGGCGCTGGTCGTGCTGGTGGGGGATGACGGCACTGTCGAGAACCGGGTGATCGATCTGCCGGGGATGACGAGTGCCTCGACGCTGGAACAGGCGGGCAACTACCTCACCGCGCGGATGGCCGGGCGGACGTTGGCCGATGCCTTGCAGGCGATCCGCGCGGAAATCGCGGGTGGGCGCTCGGCGCTCGATGCGGCGAGCGCGGCGCTGGTCGAGCGGGGGCTGGCGGTGTGGAGCCGCGATGCGGCGCAGCGGCCGGTGCTGGTGGTGCGCGGGCAAGCCAATCTGCTCGACGAAGCGGCGCTGGGCGATATTGAGCGGGTGCGGCAGCTGCTGGACGAGCTTGAAAGCGCCGAAGCGATTGCGGGCGTGCTCGATGCCGCGCGCGAGGCTGACAGCGCGCGCATTTTCATCGGCAGCGAGAACCGGCTGTTCTCGCTTTCGGGCTCCTCGGTGATCGCCGCGCCATGGCGTGACGGGGAGGGGCGCGTGGTCGGCGTGGTGGGAGTTATCGGGCCGACGCGGTTGAATTATGCGCGGGTTGTCCCCATGGTTGATTTCACGGCTCAATCCTTGAGCAGGATCATCACGCAGGACGGATTTACGCGAAAATGACTGACAACGACACGCGCCCGACGGATGCAGAAATGGCAGCTGAACTTGAAGGCGTGCCTTCCGAACTGACCGATGGCGGCGATGGCCTGGGCGAACTCGTGGAAGCGCTTAAGGGCGATCTCGAGGCGGCGAAGCAGGACGTGCTCTATGCCAAGGCCGAGACGCAGAACGTGCGCCGCCGCATGGAAAAGGAAATGGCTGACGCGCGCGCCTATGCCGCAACCGCCTTTGCGCGCGATATTCTTTCAGTGGCGGACAACCTTTCGCGTGCGCTCGAATCGATTCCCGCCGAGCTGCGCGCTGACGACAAGATGAAGAACCTTGTCGCGGGGCTGGAAGCCACGGGGCGCGAGATCGAGAAGGTCTTTGCGAGCCACGGGATCAGCCGCATCGCTGCCAAGGGCCTGCCGCTCGATCCGCACCAGCATCAGGCGATGCTGGAAATCCCCTCTGCCGATGTGGAGCCGGGCACCGTGCTGCAGGAACTGCAGGCCGGCTACATGATCAAGGACCGCCTGCTGCGCGCCGCGATGGTGGCGGTGGCGAAGAAGCCGGATTAAGGCTGCGTCGCTGGATCATGCTTCCGTTTGTGCTGGGCGGACTGGCGGCGCGCCAGTCTGTTCCCCATCATCCTCTGCACGCGGTGTATGAGGATGAGGGGGACACTTGCGACGGAGATATCACCTTGCCCAAGGCCCCTTGGGTAGCAAGCGTTAGCGACTGCTCAACGCCTCAACAGAAGCAAAAGAGCATCACCTGAGTTCGTCATTGCGAGCGCAGCGAAGCAATCCAGGGTGGCTCTGCGCGGCTCTGGATTGCTTCGCTGCGCTCGCAATGACGAAGTTTTTTTGGGGGGGTGGCGTTCAGCCCAGCAATCCCACCACCTCGTCCGTGTTATAGAGATCTGCAAACACGAACGCGATGCTGTGCAGCGTGGCCGCGTGTTCGGCGTCCGTCAGCGCGGCATTCGCATCGCCTGCGAACAAGACGCGGTAGTTGAACTGCATGGCATCGCGCGCGGTGCTTTCGCAGCAGCAGTTGGTGAGCGTGCCGGTGATGAGCACGGTATCGATGCCGCGCGCTTTCAGAACGGCGTCCAGATCGCTGGTGCCGGGGGTGAAGCCGCTGAAGCGGTGCTTGTCGACCACCGCATCGCCGGGCTCTACATCCAGCGCAGGCCAGAAATCATGATAGTGCGCGCCCGACGTGAAGGCGGCGCGGTGGGCCGCTGCGCCTGAACCCAGCCGGCGGACGAAGACCGACCAGCTGGCCGCATCGGGCGTGGTGAAGCGCAGGAACAAGTTGAGCCCGCCGCCCGCGCGCACGGCGGCGCTGATCCGGTTCACGTTGCCGACGATCTCTCGGGCCATCGGCACTTCGACCGGTGAACCTTCTTCCAGAAAGCCGTTCTGCATATCGACGCAGATGTGGGCGAGGCGCTTCGGGTCGATTTCATCGAACACATTGCGCACGCCCCCGCGCGCGGCGGCGACGGCATCGAGGATGGCGTGGGTGTCTATGGCATGCGGCATCGGCGCGGTCCTTTTTCTGCGCGGCAAACGTGCCATGGCCGCGCGGGTTTGCGCCAGAGCGGGGCAGCGGACCTTTCGCGTGGCGGAACCCGGCGGCGGGATGCGCGTTTGTGCCTGAGCAGGGACAAGCATCCGGGGGCCACAAGGAGTCTGGACGATGAAACGCAAGATCATGCTTCCCATAGTGGCCGTGGCAGCGCTCTCGCTTGTCGGCTGCGCACGGAATTACGGCGCCGAAGGGGCGCTGCTGGGCGCGGCAGGCGGCGCTGTGATCGGCGGCGCAACAGGCGGCGATGTCGGCACCGGCGCGGCGATCGGCGCGGCAGCTGGCGCGGTAGGCGGTTCGCTGATCAAGAAGCACGGCCGCTGCTATCGCCGCGATCGCGATGGTTATGAATATGAGGTTCGCTGCTGACGAGCCGTTGTGCGCGCCCGGTCAGGCAGACCTGACCGGGAACGGCAGCACGGATTGCAGCGCGGCAAGCGAAGGGGCCGCTGCATGCGGCGCACCCCTCGCGGCGAGGAAGGCGTGGGCGACAAGTTCGGCCTGCTGTTCGATGCCGTAGGCTGTGAAGGGCCGCGCAGGATCGAAGCGGTAGGCATAGCGGCAGAACGGATGGCGCATCAACGGCAGGTAGAACCGGCCGCGCTGCTGCGTCTGCCAGACATGCACGAGTTCGTGGATGAAGAGGCCCTGCAGACCGAGCGGGGCCTGCGCAAAATCGTCGCGGTAGTGCGGGCTCGCCGGGTGGAAATGGACGTGCCCCATCGGCGCCATCACGGTGCCGCGCGGCTGGAACGGGAAGAACCGGCGGCGCCGGATCCGCACGGGTGCGAGATCGAGGGCGCCGCCGAAAACGCTTTCAGCCAAGGCTCGTTCGCCCGGCGTGAGCGGACGTTCACCGCCGGGAGGGACCCTGTGCGGCAGGGTCACATGTGATCCATCATGCCTTCCATCGCGCCGGTTTCCTCGACTTTCGCGAAAGTGCTCACCTTGTCACCATTGGCGAGCGTGAAGGTGACTTCGACATCCTTGCCCGCCTTCACCGTGCTGGCGAGATCGAACAGCATCACATGATAGCCGCCAGCCTTGAATTCGGCGGGCTGCTTGTCGCTGAAGCTTACCGAGCTGACGGGAGCCATCGACGATACGCCGTTCTCGGTCTTGCTTTCGTGCATTTCGGCGCGCCCGGCGCCGTCGACATGGACAGCCACGAGCGTGTTGGCCTGACCCGCAGTCTGCTGGATCGTGAAATAAAGCACCCCCGGATTGCCGGGCACGGCGGGCAACTTGATGACCGGTTCGATCACGCTGACGTTCGGCGCATTGTCGGGCGCCAAGGGGTTCGGCGCAGAGCCGGAAGCGGCGCTAGCTGAAGCCGTTGCGGCAGCATCGGGCGCATTGCCGCTGCAGGCAGCGAGCGCGAGCAGGCTGGCCCCAGCGGCAAGGGCGAGACCAAAGCCGAATGCATTGGAACGGATAGGGGGCATCGAAGCTCTCTCCAGTCTTGAAACGAGATGGTACATAGGCGCGCGGCTGGGCCTTGTCCCGGGACGAAGGCGACCTATATCGCCCTCTGTCAGAGCTGCATAGACGAAGGCTCGCCCGGTTCGGGGGGCGCTTCAAGCGCGGCGTCTAGTGGGCAAGGAAACAGGAACACCATGGCTAAAGTTATCGGTATCGACCTCGGCACGACCAACAGCTGCGTTGCGGTGATGGACGGCGGCACCTCGAAGGTGATCGAGAATTCGGAAGGCGCGCGCACGACGCCCTCGATCGTTGCTTTCACCAGGGATGGTGAGCGCCTGATCGGGCAGCCGGCCAAGCGCCAGGCCGTGACCAATCCTGACAACACCATCTTCGCGGTGAAGCGCCTGATCGGCCGCCGCTTCGAAGATCCCATGACCCAGAAGGACATGGCGCTGGTTCCCTATGGCATCGTCAAGGGCAAGAACGGCGACGCGTGGGTCAAGGCGGGCGGCGAGGACTACAGCCCCTCGCAGATTTCGGCCTTCATCCTGCAGAAGATGAAGGAAACTGCCGAGAGCTATCTTGGCGAGACCGTGACGCAGGCCGTGATCACCGTGCCGGCCTACTTCAACGACGCGCAGCGCCAGGCGACCAAGGACGCCGGCCAGATCGCAGGCCTTGAAGTGCTGCGCATCATCAACGAGCCGACTGCGGCCGCGCTGGCCTATGGCCTCGACAAGCAGGACGGCAAGACCATTGCGGTCTACGACCTTGGCGGCGGCACGTTCGATATCTCGGTGCTCGAGATCGGCGACGGCGTGTTCGAGGTGAAGTCCACCAACGGCGACACGTTCCTCGGCGGTGAAGACTTCGACAACGTGCTGGTCGAGTACCTCGCGGACAAGTTCAAGGCCAAGGAGAACATGGATCTCCGCACCGACAAGCTCGCCCTTCAGCGGCTCAAGGAAGCGGCTGAAAAGGCCAAGATCGAGCTTTCGAGCGCGCAGACGACCGAGATCAACCTGCCCTTCATCACCGCGCGCATGGAAGGTGGCAGCACCACCCCGCTGCATCTGGTGGAAAACGTCACGCGGTCTGACCTTGAAAAGCTCGTCTCGGGCCTGATCCAGCGCACGCTGGAGCCGTGCCGCAAGGCGATTGCCGATGCCGGCCTCACCGCCAAGGACATCGACGATGTCGTGCTCGTCGGCGGCATGACCCGCATGCCGCGCGTGCGTGAAATCGTGAAGGAGTTCTTCGGCAAGGATCCGCACACCGGCGTGAACCCGGACGAAGTCGTCGCCATGGGCGCGGCGATCCAGGCCGGCGTGCTGCAGGGCGATGTGAAGGACGTGCTGCTGCTCGACGTGACCCCGCTTTCGCTGGGGATCGAGACGCTGGGCGGGATCATGACCAAGATGATCGACCGCAACACCACGATCCCGACGAAGAAGAGCCAGGTCTACTCGACCGCCGAGGACAACCAGCAGGCGGTGACGATCCGCGTTTTCCAGGGCGAGCGCGAGATGGCGCAGGACAACAAGCTGCTCGGCCAGTTCGACCTCGTCGGCATTCCGCCGGCGCGGCGCGGTGTGCCGCAGATCGAGGTGACGTTCGATATCGACGCCAACGGTATCGTGAACGTCAGCGCCAAGGACAAGGGCACCGGCAAGGAACAGCAGATCCGCATCCAGGCCTCGGGCGGGCTTTCGGACAACGACATCGAGCAGATGGTGCGCGATGCCGAAAAGTTTGCCGAAGAGGACAAGAAGCGCCGCGAGGCGGCCGAGGCGCGCAACAACGCCGACAGCCTTGTCCACGCGACCGAGCGGCAGCTTGAGGAGAATGGCGACAAGATCGACGCTGCGCTGAAGGCCGAGATCGAGGCCGCGATTGCCGAGACCAAGACGGCGATCGAGGGCGGCGATCCGGCCGACATGAACGCCAAGACCCAGGCGCTCACCGATAAGGCGATGAAGATGGGCCAGGCGATCTACGAGAAGGAGCAGGCCGCTGCTTCTTCGCCTTCGGCCGAGGCTCCGAAGGACGCTGAGGACGTGGTGGACGCCGAGTTCTCGGAAGTCGACGACACCAAGTGATGTTGCGTTAAGTCGGCCCGCCGCCTGCCTTTCGGGTGCAGGCGGCGGGCCGCTGTTCTTGGATGGGGACCGCAATGTCGGCTGAAATTGATTTCTACGAACTGCTCGAGGTGGAGCGCACCGCAGACGAAAAGGTGCTCAAGTCCGCCTATCGCAAACTCGCCATGAAGTTCCATCCGGACAAGAATCCGGGGTGCCAGGACAGCGAGGCGAAGTTCAAGCAGATCAACGAGGCCTATGCCTGCCTCTCCGATCCGCAGAAGCGGGCGGCCTATGATCGCTATGGCCATGCCGCCTTCCAGCAGGGCGGCCAGGGCGGTGGTGGCGGCGGCTTTGGCGGCGGCGACTTCGGCGATCTTGGCGATATCTTCGAGACGATCTTCGGCGGCGCATTTGGTGGTGGTGGCGGCCGCCAGCAGGCCCGCCGCGGCGCGGACATGCGCTATGACATGGAAATCACGCTCGAGGACGCGTTTCACGGCAAGTCGGTCGAGATCGCGGTCGAGGTGGCCCAGAGCTGCCAGCCCTGCGGCGGCACCGGCGCAACGCCCGGCACCACGGCGCGGCGCTGCAACTTGTGCGGCGGGCACGGCAAAGTACGTGCGCAGCAAGGCTTCTTCATGGTCGAGCGCACCTGCCCGACCTGCCATGGCCGCGGCGAAGTGATCGAGAGCCCCTGCAAGAGCTGCCGCGGCGAGGGCCGCGTCGATGCCGAGCAGAAGCTTGATGTGCAGATTCCGGCCGGCGTGGACAACGGCACGCGCATCCGGCTGGCCGGCAAGGGCGAGGCCGGGCCGTTTGGCGCGCCTGCGGGCGATCTCTACATCTTCCTTCACGTGAAGCGCCACCGCATGTTCGAGCGCGAGGGGACGACGCTGCTGACACGCTGCCCGATCAGCTTCACCAAGGCTGCGCTGGGCGGGGAGATCGAAATTCCCGGGCTCGACGGAGCGCGCCACAAGATCGAAATTCCCGCCGGCATCCAGTCCGGCAAGCAGCTGCGCAAGCGCGGTGCGGGCATGCCCGTACTGCAGGCGCGCGGCACGGGCGATCTGGTGATCGAGATTCAGGTCGAGACGCCGACCAAGCTGTCCGCCCGCCAGCGCGAGTTGCTGCGTGAATTCCAGGCGACTGAAACGGGCGAGGAAACCCCGCAGTCGAAGGGTTTCTTTGACCGGATCAAGGATGCCTGGAACGATCTGACGGAGTGAATTGCGGATCATTCCGGATCAGACATTACCCTTACCTGTCGTCATTGCGAGCGTAGCGAAGCAATCCAGGGCGTTTGTGCGTGACGCTCTGGATTGCTTCGTCGCTGCGCTCCTCGCAATGACGAGGTTTGGGGACCAGGTATGGGGGAGGCACGGATCGCGGGCACGGGGCATAAACGTGGCCGATCCGCTTGAACCTTAGTCCCCCGCAAACATCGCGTTCACTTCGGCGAACACGCCATCGACCATGCCCGGCTCAGCGGTGAGGCGCGGCTTTTCCTCATCGAGGATCGCGAGGAAGACGTCGCGCTTGAAGGCGCGGATCACGCTGGCCGGCAGCGGCGGCTCGGCGGTCGAGGCGATCAGGTCCACCGTGCGCTCGGCACCGTGGAGGCGGCCCCAGAGGTAGTCGTTCTCGCGGTAGGCGCGCGCGAAGAAGGCGCCGAAGTGGAAGAATTCGACCCCCTTCAGGCAGGCGTAGGTGCCGCCGGTGCGGATCGACAAAGCGTCTTCCGGGGAAATCCGGTCGACCTTCACGGGATCGAATTCGCCCATGCCCTCGCCCTGCAGCAGCGGCAGGGTGGCCACATCGTAGAACGGGAAGCCGAGGTAGGCGTAGAGGAAGCGCCGGCGCAGCGGCTTGCTCATCGCGGCGAGACCTTCGACGATCATCGCATCGACGGCAAGGTCGATGCCGGTGAGATCACGCCGGGAGGCAATGGCAGCGAGCACATCGGCGGGGCGGGCGAGCGCGCTGGCGGCGACGGCAGCGAAGTCCTCGCCCAGCCCGGCCGCAGTCTGCTTCGCCTGATAGAGCGCCTGCGCGCGGTAGACCATGTCGCGCGCGGTCTCGCGTTCGGCGGGGCTGATCCCTTCGGCATCGTCCCAATCCTGCGTGAGTCGGCGGGCCAGCAGCTTCAGGCGGCGGATGCGGAAGCCAAGATCGTGCGCGCGGAAAAAGGCGATGGCCTCGGTCGTGGCGCCGCCCCTGGCCTGCGCGAGCCGGTCGAAGCCGAGCGTGGCGAGGTGCGCCCAGAGTTCAGCCTCGACCGCGCCGCGTGGCGGGGCTTCGATCATCGCTTCCTCGGTCACCTGCGCGAGGGAAGCGACGACGCCGGCAAGCTTGACCTGCGCATAGCCATGGAAGGCGAACCCGGCCTGCTCAGCCGCCGCTTGCTGGGCCTTGGCGCGCCATGCGGTCAGGCGTTTGAGCGTGGGCTGATCGAAGAAGAAGGTATAGCCGAACAGGCGCTCCACCGCCGTATCGATCTCGCCGCGCAGGGTATCGACGATCATCCGCAGCCGCGCCCGTTCGCGCGATTGGGCCTCCAGCGCCTCAAGGTTGTCGCGGATCGGCTGTTCGCGCGGGATCGACGAAAGCGAGCCGAAGATGGCCGAGAAGAAGCCGACCGAACGCTCCATGTGGTCCGGCATGGGGGTGCGGGCCGGGCTGGGATCGATGTAGACGAACCGCCGATCGACCTCGCGCTGCGCGGGCCGATCGCGCAGCACGGCCATGGCCGGGGCAAACGGCCGATTGACCAGCACCGCGCCATCGACAAGCGCGACTTCGCCAAGCTGGCCGCGCTTCCAGCGGCTGGGCATCACGCGCTTGAGGAAGGCCTCCCGGCCGTGCCAGGCAAGCCCGCGTTCGGTGGTCAGCTGGTCCATTTCCGCGAGCATGAGCGGGGGGAAAGCGCCGGGAAAGCTGGCGGTCGAGCGGGCGGCGAAGACGAGTTCGGCGCGCTCGGCAATGTCTTCGCCCGCGCCTGCCGAGGCATTGCGGCGAAAGCCGATGGCAAGGCGGTGCTCGCTTTCCTCGACAATCGGCGGGCTGTTGAGGCGCAGATCTTCGCGGTGGCCGTTGAAATCCGTGGCGGTGACCAGCAGATCGAGCGGGTGGCCGGCCGGAAGCAAGGGCGCGGTGCCGCTGCCGGTTTCGGCCATCGCATCAAAGGCTTCGGCGAGGAGATGCGAGAAGCCGATCCCGCTGAACGGCGGCGCGAACCAGCGCGCGCGGATGAGGTGCGAGAGCTTGAGGCGCACCTCGCGGCGCGTGCGGGCCGAACCCACCGTGCGGCTGACGACATTCCCCGGACGCTTGAGGAGGAACCACACGAGCGGCTGGGCCCAGAACTTGGCAAAGCGGCTCCACGGCCGGGCATCGGGATCGAGCAGGATTTCAACGTCTGCCCGTTCAAGCCAGAGCGTGGTCAGCGGCTCCAGGCTCTGCCCGCTCGCCAGCGCCTGCGCGAGGAACACGCCGTTGATCCCGCCCGCGCTGGCGCCCGAGATGATATCGGGAAGGATGCGCAGCCTGAGATCGCGCGTAGACTCCAGCATTTCGAGCAGGCGCCGGTAGACTGCCTCGGCACCGGTGCCGGCAGGGGCCTCATCATGAAACGCGCGGCTGGCGCGCGTGGCGTACCAGATCTCTTTGGTGACGCCGTGCATGTAGACCGCAAGGCTGATCCCGCCGTAGCAGACCAGGGCGAGCCGCAGTTCCTTTTCCCGCATGAAAAGCAACATGACAGCCTTCGCAGCGCTTCGCCAGTGCGGTGCTTGTATAAGACTGTGCTGTAAACCGCGCCGACATTTCGGGCAGGCACTCGCGCCCTGGCAGCGAAAAATCGGGCAATCCAAAGGTTAACACGCCGAAACAGGGTGTCAGATTTACCGACGCTTTACCCCTCTGCGCATAAACCGCGACGAGAAGGTCCGCACCGGGCCGCATAGACGGATGATTGCGGCACCATGATCCGCCTGTTCAAACTCTACATTCCGAACGCGGTGTTCCTGCTGGCACTGCTCGATTTCATCCTGCTGATCGCGTCGGGCGAACTCGGCTGGACGGTCCGGGCGAACCAGATCGGCATTGATGGCGGCGTGGTGGCGGATCGGTGGATGCCGCTGCTGATCTTTGCCGGGCTGGTGCAGACCGCGATGATCGCGGTCGGCGTCTATGGTTCGGATGCGCTGCGTTCGATGCGCTATGCTACCGCGCGGCTGCTGGTGGCGATCAGCCTTGGCATCATTGCGCTTTCGGTCGTCTATTTCGTGCTGCCGGGCCACACCTTGTGGCGGTCCAACCTGTTCTACGCGATGTTCATCGCGATGGCGCTGCTGGTGTTCATCCGCATCCTGCTGGGCGGCCTGCTCGGCACGGCAGTGTTCCGCCGGCGCGTGCTGGTGCTGGGCGCGGGCGACCGGGCGGAGCGCCTGCGCCAGTTGGGTGAGCGGGTGGAGGCGGGCTTCGTCATCGTCGGCTTCGTCGGGATGAGCGACAGCGCGCCGGTGATCAAGGAAGCGATCAACCGCAACGCGATCCACAATCTCACGCGCTATGTCGAGAACCTCGGCGTCAGTGAAGTCGTGCTAGCGCTGGAGGAGCGCCGCAATGCGCTGCCGCTCAAGGACCTGCTGCGGATCAAGACGACCGGCGTCCATGTCAATGATTTCTCGACCTTCATGGAGCGCGAGACGGGCCGCGTCGATCTCGATACGGTCAACCCGAGCTGGCTGATCTTCTCCGACGGGTTTTCTTCGGGCCGCATGATTTCGAGCGCTTTCAAGCGGATCTTCGATATCTGTGCGAGCCTGCTGCTGCTCATCCTGACCGCGCCGGTGATCGCGCTTTTCGCGATCATCGTGAAGCTCGACAGCAAGGGGCCGGCCTTCTTCCGCCAGACCCGTGTCGGGCTCTATGGCCAGAACTTCAGCCTGATCAAGCTGCGCTCGATGCGCACCGATGCAGAAGCGGCAGGGGCGCAGTGGGCGGCCAAGGACGATCCGCGCGTGACCCGCGTGGGCCGCATGATCCGCAAGCTGCGGATCGACGAGCTGCCGCAGGCCTGGACCGTCCTCAAGGGCGAGATGAGCTTTGTCGGCCCCCGTCCGGAGCGGCCCGAGTTCGTCTCCGACCTCGAGGAAAAGCTGCCCTATTACGCCGAGCGCCACATGGTGAAGCCGGGCATCACCGGCTGGGCGCAGATCAATTATCCTTATGGCGCCTCGATCGAGGATTCGCGCCACAAGCTCGAATACGATCTCTATTATGCCAAGAACTACAGCCCGTTCCTTGATCTCCTGATCCTCCTCCAGACGCTGCGCGTGGTGCTCTGGAACGAGGGTGCGCGCTGAGCGGTAGCGGGGAACCCCCATGCAAAGTCCGCTTGGATGGATCGGCCTCAGCCAGTGGAGCTACCTCGCCGCGGCGTTCGCGGCGATGTTGCTCACGGTGTGGCTGGCTGACCGGCAGCGGCGCGGCAGGGAAAGCAGCCGCGCGCTGATCGCGGCGCTGACGGTGACCACGGCCTGGACCCTGCTGAGCTCTTCGTTCGGGCCGAATGCAGCGTTGACGCAAGTGTTCGAACTGGTGCGCAATCTGTGCTGGTTGGCGGTGGTCTACTCGCTCTTCGCGCGCGACAACCGGCATACCAGCGTGGTGCAGGTGCGCCCGGTGCTGGCGGTGCTCGCGATGGTCGAGCTGCTCCAGATCGTGCTTCTGGTGCTGGCGATCCGCTTTGCCGCGATTCAGCCGGCTGTTGCGATGATCTTCCAGCTTTCGGTGATGTTCCGCCTGCTGCTGACAACGGGCGCGCTGGTGCTGGTCCACAATCTTTATGTCGGCGCGCTGAGCGGGCAGCGCGATGCTGTGCGCTGGACTGCGCTCGCGCTCGCCCTGATGTGGGGGTACGACCTCAACTTCTATACGATCGCCTATCTCGGCCGGACCATCCCGCTCGAAATGGTGGCCCTGCGCGGCCTTGTGCAGATCGGCGCGATCCTGCTCGTCTCGGTGGGCGCGATGCGCGGCGGATCGGCGCTGCGCTTTTCGCCCAGCCGGTCGGTGGCGTTTCAGTCGCTCTCGCTGCTGGTGATCGGCGGTTATCTGATTCTGATGGTCGCGGCGGCTCAATCGGTCGCCTGGCTTGGCGGCAATGTCAGCCAGCTGGCGCAGCTGGGCTTTGCCTTTGCGACGACCGTGGTAATCCTCGCGCTGGTGCCTTCGGGGCGCTTGCGCGGCTGGCTCAATGTGATGCTGGCCAAGCACTTCTTCCAGCACCGCTATGACTACCGCGCCGAGTGGCTGCGCTTCACCCGCACCATCGGGCGCGGCGGGCAGGGGGCGCTGCCGCTCCATGCGCGCGTGGTGCAGGCGCTGGCCGACATTACCGACAGCGCCAGCGGGCTCATGCTGATCCCGGGCGAAGGCGGCGATCTCGTGCTTGCAGCGCGGTGGCAGTGGCCGACCATAGAGGTTCCGGCCGAGGCGATGCCGCTCGATACCGCGCAATTCTTCGAGCGGCGCGGCTTCATCGTCGATCTCGACGAAGTGCGGTCCGGCACGGACCACGAGGGCGAAATCGCGCTCATGCCGCAGTGGCTGGTGGAAGAGCATGGCGCATGGGCGCTGGTGCCGCTCTTGTACTTCGACCGGCTCGTCGGCCTTGTCGTGCTGGCCCGCCCGCCGCTGGCGCGCAAGCTCGATTGGGAAGACTTCGATCTCCTGCGCGTCGTGGGGCAGCAGCTGGCCAGCTACATCGCCGAGCACAACGGCCAGAGCGCGCTGCTCGAATCGAGCCGGTTCGATGAATTCAACCGCCGCATTGCCTTTGTGATGCACGACATCAAGAACCTCGCCAGCCAGCTCGCGCTGCTCGCCCGCAATGCCGAGCGCCATGCCGACAATCCCGCATTCCGCAAGGACATGCTGGTGACACTGACCAATTCCGCTGACAAGCTCAACGCCCTGCTGGCGCGGCTCTCGCGCTATGGCGCGGGCGGCGTGCAGCGGCTGGAGGCGGTCGATGCGGCCGAAGTCATCGAAGCGGTTGCCGCGCGCTATCGCGGGGCGGGGGGCGAGTGCCCGGTCTATGTCACCCAGAGCCAGCCCTGCCATGTAACGGCGAGCCGCGAGACGCTCGAACAAGTGCTCGCGCATCTCGTGCAGAACGCGATCGACGCCAGCCAGCCCGGCATGGCGGTCCTGCTCCAGACGCGGCTCGATGGCCTGAGCGGCGTGATCGAGGTTTCCGATACCGGCTCCGGCATGAGCGCGGACTTTGTGCGCAACCGCCTGTTCACACCGTTCGTCTCGACCAAGGCGGGCGGCTTCGGCATCGGCGCGTTCGAAGCGCGCGAACTCGTGCGTGCGATGAACGGCCGGCTCGAAGTGGAGAGCCGCGAGGGCCTTGGCAGCCGGTTTGCGGTGCGTCTTCCGCTGGTGGTGGCGACCGAACTCGAAACACAGCCTGACGGTACGTCGGGCGACAAGAAGGTGGCATGATGATCCAGGACCGGCCCCCGAGTGCTGTAAAGGCACTCCCCAAGCTCCTCATCGTCGAGGATGATCCGGGCCTGCAGGCGCAGCTCAAGTGGGCCTACGAGGACTTCGAGGTGCACATCGCGGGCGACCGCCAGACCGCGCTCGCGTTGCTGCGATCGGAAGAGCCATCGGTGGTAACGCTCGACCTCGGCCTGCCGCCCGATCCGGACGGGACGAGCGAGGGCTTTGCCGTGCTCGATGCGATCATGGCGCTGAAGCCTGATACCAAGGTGATCGTCGCCAGCGGCCACGGCGCACGCGAAAGCGCGCTCAGGGCGATCAGCCAAGGCGCTTATGATTTCTACGCCAAGCCGGTCGATATCGATTCGCTGGGCCTGATCGTTCGGCGCGCGCTGCACCTTCACCGCATCGAGGCGGAGAACCGGCAGTTGGCCGAGCGGGCGCCTGAAGGCAACAAGGTGCTGGGCCGCCTGATCACCGGTGCGCCCGAGATGGTCAAGGTCGCGCGCACGATCGAGCGCGTGGCGGGGACCAATGTCTCGGTCATGCTGCTGGGTGCGAGCGGCACCGGCAAGGAACTTCTCGCGCGTGGCCTCCACGAAGCGAGCCCCCGCCGGCAAGGCACGTTCGTCGCGATCAACTGTGCGGCAATCCCCGAAAACCTCCTCGAAAGCGAGCTGTTCGGGCATGAGAAGGGCGCCTTCACCGGCGCGGTCAAGACCACCGAGGGCAAGATCGAGCAGGCCAGCGGCGGCACGCTGTTCCTTGATGAAGTGGGCGACATTCCCTTCCCGCTGCAGGTCAAGCTGCTGCGTTTCCTGCAGGAGCGCACGATCGAGCGCATCGGCGGTCGGCGCTCGATCGAGGTCGACACGCGGATCGTGTGCGCGACGCACCAGAACCTTGAGGCTATGATCACCGACGGACGGTTCCGCGAGGACTTGTTCTACCGGCTCGCAGAGATCGTCGTGCGCATCCCGAGTCTCGCTGAACGGCCGGGCGATGCGGCGCTGCTGGCCAAGGTCTTCCTCACGCGCTTTGCGGCGGAGATGAACCCCTCGGTCAAGGGCTTCGCGCCCGATGCGCTGGCCGCGATCGACGCCTGGACGTGGCCGGGCAACGTCCGTGAACTCGAAAACCGCGTGAAGCGCGCGGTGATCATGGCCGATGGCAAGCTGGTGGGCGCCGCCGATCTCGATCTGGCCGAACCAGGCGAGGACGAGGCCAATCCGCTCAACCTCAAGTCCGCGCGCGAGGCGACCGACCGCAAGATGATCCGCCATGCGCTTGCGCGGAGCGAGGGCAACATCTCCAACACCGCGCGCCTGCTGGGGATCAGCCGGCCCACGCTCTATGACCTCCTCAAGCAGTACGACCTTCAGCATTAAGCGGGCGCTCGGCCTTGCGTTGGGGGCCTTGCTGCTGGCGGGGCCGGCGGCGGGAGCCTCGCGGCTCGATGACTTGCGTGCGAAAGCGCAGGCGGCAATCGAGCGGCGCGATCCGGTCTCGGCCGAAGTCATGCTGCGCGCGGCGATCAAGGGCGGCACCCGCGAGGACGAACTGCGGGCGCATCTGGGCGAGGCGCTGCTGGCCGAAGGGGACCGCAGCGAGGCGCGCAAGGTGCTGGAAGGCGGTACCTTCGCACCCGGCACCGAGGCACTGGGCTGGCGCGTGCGCGGCCAGATCGCGCTGGCACAGGGCGATCTGCGCGGCGCGGCGAACGCATTCGATACGGCGCTGAGGGCCAACCCGAGGGATTCCGACCTCTGGGTCGCGATTGCCTCCCTGCGCTTCTCGGGCGGGGAGCAGCTGCAATCGATCGAAGCGGCAGACCGCGCCGTTGCGCTCGATCCGAAGAATGCCCGCGCGCTGGCCTTCCGGGGCCTGCTGATCCGCGAACAATATGGCCTCGCCGCCGCGCTGCCCTGGTTCGAGGCGGGGCTCAAGGTGCGGCCCGATGATCCCGCGCTGCTCGGCGAATATGCCGCGACGCTGGGCGATATGGGCGCGTATCGCGGGATGCTGATCGTGTGCCGAAAACTGGCGCAAGTCGATCCCAAGAACCCGCGCCCCGCCTATCTGCAAGCCGTTCTGGCGGCGCGCGCCGGGGAGACCGATCTGGCCCGAACAATCCTGCAGCGCACGGGCAACGCCTTTCGCGACATGCCCGCCGCCGTCATGCTGACCGGCGTGCTCGAATACCGGGCGGGCAATACCAACGTGGCGGTGGAGCAGTTCGACCGGCTGGTGCGCCTGCAGCCGGACAATCTCGAGGCACGGCAGATGCTGCTGCGCGCCATGTCGCGCCAAGGCAGCGATCAGCCGCTGCTGGGCCGCTTCGACAAGGATGCCATGCAGGCGACCGCGCCGCCCTATACGCTGCGTCTGGTCGGTACGAGCTGGCAGCGGCTGGGCAACAAGGCCCGTGCCGAGGCGCTTTTTGCGCGCGCGGCGCACCCTGCGGCTCACGGTCCGGTGCCGCTGCCCACCGAATTCGCCGCAGCCGTGCTGGGCGGTGCCTATGCCGATGCGCCAAACCGGGCGCAGACGGCGGTGCCCTATATTCGCGCGCTGCTGAAGGATGGCCGCAATGACGAGGCGCAGGCCGCGGCGGACCGTCTGCGCGATGCCAATCCCGGCGCGGCCGAAGCGCACCTCCTTGCCGGTGACGTGCGCACCATGCGCGGTGATGCGGCAGGCGCGCTGGCGGACTATCAGAACGGCGCATCGATCCGCTTCAACGAACCTGTGCTGCGGCGCATGGATGCCACCCTGCGGGCGCTCGGCCGCACGCGCGATGCCGATTCCATGACCTCGCGCTATCTGGCCCAGAACCCCCAGAGCCTGCTGGCGATGAAGCTGCTCGCCGCCGCCTGGGCAAGGGAGCCCCGCCGCGATGCCTATCTGGCGATTTCGCGGGCCCTTGCCGCACGCGGTCAGCCCCAGCCGGTGCAATAAGTCTCGACAGCGAGGCAATCGCGGGGCAAACCTCTTTTCAATCGATCGGTTAAAACAGACGGGGTGAGTGATGGCTGGTGCGCTGGAAGGTTTGACGGTTCTCGAGTTCGCGGGGATCGGACCCGGACCCTTCGCCTGCATGATGCTCGCCGATCACGGCGCGCGGGTGATCCGCATCGACCGGCCTAGCAAGGGCGCGCGGGTGGGGGATCAGGGCAACCGCGATATCCTCAACCGCAACCGCGTGCGGATCGAGCTCGATCTCAAGGACCCCGCCTCGATCGCCCGCATCCGCGAACTGGTGAAAGACGCCGACGCGATCATCGAAGGCTACCGCCCCGGCGTGATGGAGCGGCTGGGGCTGGGGCCGGACGTGCTGCTCGCCGACAATCCGCGCCTCGTCTATGGCCGGATGACCGGCTGGGGGCAGGATGGCCCGATGGCACCGCTGGCAGGCCATGATATCAATTACATCGCACTCGCCGGTGCGCTGCACACCTATGGACAGGCAGGCGGCAAGCCGCAATTCCCGGTCAATGCGGTGGGCGATTTTGGCGGCGGCGGGATGGTCATGGCGTTCGGCGTATTGGCGGGCGTGCTCTCGGCGCAGCGGACCGGCCAGGGTCAGGTGATCGATTGCGCCATGGTCGACGGCGCGGCGATCCTTTCAGCGATGACCTGGACCTTCTTCGGCAATGGCCAGTGGAAGGACGAGCGCGGGGTCAACCTGCTCGACGGCGGCGCGCATTTCTATGACACCTACCAGACAAGCGATGGCAAGTGGATCGCGCTGGGTTCGATCGAGCCGCAATTCTACGAGCTGCTGATGGAAAAGAGCGGGCTCGGCGCCGATCCCGCCTTCGCTGCGCAGCATGACCAGTCGGCTTGGCCGGCGCTCAAGGCCAAAGTCGCCGCGATGATCGCGACGAAGAGCCGTGCGGAGTGGGAAGCGATCATGGACGGCACGGACATCTGCTTCGCGCCCGTCCTGAGCCTCAAGGAAGCGCCCCACCACCCGCACAATGCGGCGCGCAGCACGTTCGTGGAAGATGGCGGAATGACGATGCCCGCCCCAGCGCCGCGCTTCATGGGTACGCCTGCGCCTTCGCCCAAGTTGGCGTCTGAACCGCTGGATTGATCCGAATAAAGGCTGTTTCTCGCAGAGGGCGCAGAGGCAGAAGAGATCGCAAAGATGTAGCGTGCGCCGCAGGCATTATCCTGCTTGCCGAGCCGCTCGTTGATAATGTGGCTTTGCCGTACCAAGCAGCATCCCTGCGCTCTTTGTTTCCTCTGCGAGCTCTGCGAGAACCAGCCTTCTTCTTTTCAAGAAACAAAGCTCGCCTGCATTTTCTGCGGCGCGTCCTACTCCGCCCGCAGCGCGTCCTCTATCTCGCAATCGGGGAACCGGCGGTTGTGGCGGACAGACCACCACAGCGAGAGCCCGATCAGTACCGCGCCGATCAGGCCAGTCACCGTCTCCGGGATTTCCACATGCGCCGAGATCAGCATGATCGCGGCCAGCGCCACGATTGCCCAGAAGGCGCCGTGCTCGAGATAGCGGTATTCCGCCAGCGTTCCTTGCTTGACCAGCAGCAGCGTGAGCGAGCGCACGAACATCGCGCCGATGGACAGGCCGAGCGCGATGACCACCATGTTGTTGGACAGCGCGAAGGCTCCGATCACCCCGTCAAAGCTGAACGAGGCATCGAGCACGTTGAGATAGAGAAACCCGCCGAGCCCTGAACGCACGACCTGGCCCGCCGCCTTCTGCGCCGCTTCCTGCATTTCAAGCAGCGTGCCGATTGCCTCGACCGCAATGAACGTCACGATGCCCAGTGCACTTGCGCCCAGGAAAGTCAGCGCTTCGTCAGGGGGCAGCAGCAGCGAAATGCCGTAGACCGCGACCAGCAGGATGGCGATTTCCGCTGCCTTGATATCGGCGAAACGGGCCAGGCGGGTTTCGATCCAGCTGATCCAGTGGACGTCCTTGTCGCCATCGAAGAAGAACGAGAGGCCGACCATGGCGAGGAACGCCCCGCCGAAGCCCGCGATGCCGACATGCGCGCTGGAGACGATTTCCTCGTAGCGCTTCGGTTCGGTCAGCGAGATGCGGACCGCCTCGACCGGCCCGATGCCCGATGCAATCGCCACGATCGCCACCGGAAACACGATGCGCATGCCGAACACCGCGATCACCATACCCCAGGTGAGGAAGCGGCGTTGCCACACCGGGTCCATTTCCCCGAGCACCACCGCGTTGACCACGGCGTTATCGAACGAGAGCGAGATCTCGAGCACCGAAAGCATGATCACGATCCACAGCATCGCGAGCGTTGCAGGCACGGATGCGGTCTGGAACCAGCCGTAGGCGGCCGCCAGCGCGAGGCAGACAAGCGTGAAGGCGATCGAGCCGCCGAAGTTCTTGAGCAATTTGGGGTCCCGTCATGGCCGCATAATAGCGGCGCAGTGCCTCTTACTTCGGCTGATACGTCTGTTCCACCCCCGGAAAAGTGCGAGCGCGCACTTCGGCGGCATAAGTCGCGGCGGCGGCGGAAATCGTCTCCGCAAGGTGCTCGTAGATTTTCACGAAGCGCGGGGTGCGCTCGAACATGCCGAGCATGTCGTCCGTCACCAGCACTTGGCCGTCGCACTGCGCCGAAGCGCCGATGCCGATGGTGGGGCAGGGCACGGCCTTGGTGATCTGGATGGCCAGCGGTTCGACCACGCCTTCGACGACGATGGCAAAGGCCCCGGCCTCGGCAATTGCGCGCGCGTCTCCGACGATCTTCTCGGCTTCCGCCGCGCTGCGTCCGCGTGCGTTGTAGCCGCCGAGCACGTTGACCGCCTGGGGGGTGAGGCCGACGTGGCCCATCACCGGAATGCCACGCGCGACGAGAAACGCCACGGTCTCGGCCATCGCCACGCCGCCTTCGAGCTTCACCGCATCGCAGCCGGTTTCCTTGAGCAGGCGCGAGGCGCTGTCGAAGGCCTGCTCGGGCGAACGCTCGTAGGCGCCGAAGGGCATATCGACCACGACCGCCGCATGATACGATCCGCGCACGACCGCAGCGCCATGCGCGCACATCATGTCGAGCGTGACGGGCACGCTGGAAGGCAGGCCATAGATGACCTGGCCGAGCGAATCCCCCACCAGCAGCAGATCGCAATGCGCATCGAGCAATTGGGCCTGCCGCGCGGTATAGGCGGTGAGCATCACCACCGGCTGCTCGGTCACTCCATCCACCTTGCGCTGGCGGATGCCGGGAATGTTGAGCCGCTTCATCGGCGCCGGCGTGGGGTGCGCGCGGCTGGTGGCGGTGTCGAGGACGTAGGTCGTGGACATTAGCGAGGTTCCCTGTCGCTGGGCCTCGCGCTTTTAGACCAAAGCCGCAAAGCCGCAAGGCGGGTCCGTTTCGGGCCTTGGTTGTTCCGCCCCGGTGCACAGGGTTGGGGAAAAAGCGCTTTGCGGCAGCGGCCCTCGGCGCTAGCAATAAAAGTAGCAAACCTGGTGACCGGCAGTCGCGCCCGCGCAATGGGTGAAAAGGGCGCAATCGGCTGACGGACCAAGGCGGGAGAAATCAATGTTCGGTCGCGTCAAACCACTCGACGCCATTCTTGCAACTGCCGAGAAGAAATCGCTCCATCGATCGCTCGGCGCTTTCCAGCTCACCATGCTCGGCGTCGGCGCCGTCATCGGCACCGGCATTTTCGTGCTGACTGCCGAGGCTGCCCAGAAGGCGGGTCCCGGCATGATGATCAGTTTTATCATCGCTGGCTTCGTCTGCGCGGTGGCGGCGTTGTGCTACGCGGAAATGGCCGCGATGGTGCCGGTTTCGGGCTCTGCCTATACCTACAGCTACGCCGTGATGGGCGAGCTCGTGGCTTGGATGGTCGGCTGGGCGCTGATCCTCGAATACGCGATTGCGGCAGGTGCGGTCTCGGTCGGCTGGTCGGGCTACATGATCGGGTTCGTCCAGCACAGTTTCCATATAACCGTGCCGCTGGAATTCGTGCGCGGGCCGTTTGATGGCGGGATCATCAATCTGCCGGCGATGTCGATCGCGGCGGTGATCACGGGCCTCCTCGTGCTCGGCACCAAGGAAAGCGCCACGGTCAACGCGGTGCTGGTGGCGATCAAGATCGCTGCGCTCTCGATGTTCGTGGTGCTGACCCTGCCGGTGATCCAGTCGGGCAAGTTCGTGCCCTTCGCGCCGCTCGGCTTTGCCGGCATTTCGGGCGCGGCGGCCTCGATCTTCTTTGCCTATGTGGGCTTCGATGCGGTTTCGACCGCGGCGGAGGAAACCAAGAACCCGCAGCGCAACATGCCCATCGGCCTGATCGGCAGCCTCGGCATCTGCACCGTGTTCTACATGCTCGTTGCTGCCGGTGTGATCGGCACTGTCGGCGCGCAGCCGATGTTCGGTCCGGCGGGTGAGGTGCTTTCACCCGGCACGCCCGCTCTCTCGGCCGCTTGCGCCGCCGTTCAGGACAACGCGGTGGTCTGCTCGAAGGAGGCGCTGGCCTGGACGCTGCGCTCGGTCGGCTATCCCTTCGTCGGCTGGCTGGTCGGTGCCGCAGCCATTCTGGCGCTGCCCTCGGTGATCCTGATGATGATGTTCGGCCAGACCCGCATCTTCTTCGTGATGAGCCGTGACGGGCTGCTGCCCGAGTTCTTCTCGCGCATCCACCCCAAGTTCCACACCCCGCATGTGATCACGATGCTCACCGGCGTGTTCGTGGCGCTGTTTGCCGCCTTCTTCCCCGTGGGTCTGCTGGCCGACGTGTCCAACTCGGGCACGCTCTTCGCCTTCGCTGCGGTTTCGATCGCGGTGCTGGTGCTGCGCCGGACCGATGCCAAGCGGCACCGCCCGTTCCGCACGCCGGCGGTGGCGGTGGTCGCGCCGATCTCGATCGCGGGCTGTGTCTACCTGTTCCTCAGCCTCTCGCATGAGACGATCCTGCTGTTCTTCGGCTGGGCGGTGATCGGCCTCTTTGTCTACTACACCTACAGCCGCAGCCGCAGCCATGTCGGCCGGGGCACGGTCGAAGTGCACGAGACGGACGCGGACATTCCGCCGCAGTCGGTGCCGCCCATCGTCTGACAAGGGCGGGCAATCGCCATACAGGAGGGCCGCTTCCCCACCGGGAGGCGGCCCTTTTGCATGGAAGGGCCCTTTTGCACGAAAGTGTGGGGCGCGCGGGGAGGTGCTTGCATGGCGAGAGAATAAGAACATAATGGGAACATGAGCCGAATCGAAGCCTCGTCCCAAATCCATGTTCTCTCCCCGCCGCTGGCCGCAGGCTTGCGTCGTGGTGCTGTCTCTCGTGTTCTTTCCGGCGCCAAATCGGCGCGCTGGCGGCCGGGGCTGGCCACCGGGTGCCGTCATGCTGAAGTGTTTGCGCCAGCCGGGGAAGCGAGCGGGGTAGCCCTCGCGCTGGCCTTGGCTCGGGATGCTCTTTGCACCGATGCAGAGGATCAGCGCCCCTGGCTCTGGGTGCAGGACAAGGCGGCGCTGCGGCTTTCAGGCCGGCCCTATCGCCCGGGCCTCCCGCCGCATCTGCGCCACCGCCTGATCCATGTTGCCGCCGCGACGCCGGAAGATGCGCTCTTCGCGCTGGAAGAAGGGCTGCGCTGCCGTGATCTCGCTTTCGTGATCGGCGAAATCGCGAGCAATCCGCGCGCGCTCGATTTCACCGCCTCGCGCCGGCTCAGCCTTGCCGCCGAAAAGCATGGCACTGCGCTGTGGCTGGTGCGGCTGGATGCGCGCAGCGATCTCGGCTCGGCGCGGATGCGCTGGCGCGTGGCCGCCGCCACCTCGCCCCCGCCGCGCTGGAACCCCCAGGCGCCCGGCCGCGCGACATGGTCTGCAGAGCTGTTCCGCGCCCACACCTTTCAACCCGGACACTGGACCTTGCGCGATGAAGACACCGCTCTCGCCGCCGAGCCCGCCGGTTCTGGCACGCCGGATCATGGCGATCTGGTGCGCGGACCTGGCGCTCGATCGCTGGCGGCTGGCTGAAGGCTGCGCGCGGGGAGAGGGCAGTGATGCCGCACCGCTCGCGCTGATTGCCGAAACGGCGCACGGGCCACGGATCGCCGCCGCCAATCCCGCCGCCATGGCTGAGGGCGTGCGCGCGCACGCGATGCTGGCGGATGCGCGGGCGCTTTGCCCCGCATTGGCCGTGCGTCCGGCCGATCCGGCGGGGGACCTTGCGTTCCTCGAAACCCTCGCGCTCTGGGCGCAGCGCTGGGGCCCGTGGAGCGCGCTCGATCCGCCCGATGGCCTGATCGTCGATACCACCGGCGCCGCGCACTTGTTCGGCGGGGAGGCCATGCTGCTGGCGGATACGCGCGCGCAGCTGCGACGGCGCGGCCTTGCAGCGCGCGCCGCGATCGCACCGACGGCGGGCGCGGCTTGGGCACTGGCGCATTATGGGCCGGAGGGCGCGATCCTCGAAGCCGGGGATGATCTCATGGACCGCCTCGCCGCGCTTCCCGTCGCGGCCTTGCGGCTCGATGACGATGTCCTGCTGCTGCTGCGCCGCCTCGGGCTCAAGCGGCTGGGCGATCTCGCCGGCATCGGGCGCGAGGCGCTGGCGCGGCGCTTCCGCAACCGCCGCTCGCCCGGCGCAAACCCGCTGGTGCGGCTCGATCAGTTGCTCGGCCGGGTGCCTGAGCCCCTGCTGCCGGTGGTCGCCGCCGAACAACCCATGGTGCAGCGCCGCCTGATGGAACCCATCCGCCACCGCCCGCTGCTCGACCGCGTGCTCGCCGATCTCGCCGAAGACATGGCGCGCGCGCTTGAAGGACGCGGGGAGGGCGCGCGGCGGCTCGAGATGGCGGCGTGGAAGGTCGATGGAGACGTCGTGGTGCGGCGGCTGGAGATGGCAGCGGCCACGCGCGATCCCGCGCATGTCTGCCGCCTGTTCGCCGCGCGGCTCGATGATCTCGATGCGGGCTTCGGGATCGAACTTGTCCGGCTCAGCGCGCCGTGGACCGAGCCGCTGGCGCTCGCGCAGACCGAGCTTGATGCCGCCGCAGAGCGCCACGGCACCAGCCTCGCCGCCTGCATGGATCGGCTGACCGTGCGGCTGGGCGCGGAGGCCGTGCGCCGCCCTGTGCCGCGCGCCAGCCATCTGCCCGAACGCGCGCAGCGCTGGGCCCCGCCGCTGGAGCCGCTGCCCGGCCTTCAGGAAGACTTCGCTTTCCACGAACGGCCGCTGAAGCTGCTCGACCGGCCTGAACCCATCGCGGTGATCTACGAAGCGCCCGACGGGCTCCCCCGCTTGTTCCGCTGGCGCGGCGGGGTGCACGAGATCGCGCGCGCCGAAGGGCCCGAACGCATCGCGCCCGAATGGTGGCGCGAACGCTCCACGGTGCGGCTGCGCGATTACTACCGCATCGAGGATAGCACGGGCCGGCGCTACTGGATCTACCGCCACGGCCTTGCCGGCGATGGCCGCGGCGGCGCGCCTGAATGGTTCCTGCAGGGGCTTTGTGCCTGACATACCGCTCACCCCGGCGCGCCGCCATGTCGCGCCCGAGGAGGAGGGGGTAACCCCGCCGCCTCGGGCGCCGTTTGTCGAACTCGGGCTTGCCACCTGCTTCTCGTTCCTGCGCGGGGCGTCCGATCCGGTCGACCTTGTGCTCGCCGCGCACCGGCTTGGCTACGATGCCATGGGGGTGGCGGACGCCAATTCGATGGCGGGCGTGGTGCGCGTGCATGGCGAGGCGAAGGCGCTGGGCGTGCGGCCCGTGATCGGCTGCCGGATCGAGACGGTCGAGGGGCTCGCCTTCCTCGCCTATCCGGCAAACCGCGCCGCCTATGGCCGCCTGTGCCGCCTTATTTCCGCCGGACGCATGGCGCGGCTGGATGGCGAATGGCAGGCCAAGGGGGTCTGCGAGATCGATCTTGCGCTGCTGGCGGCACATGCGGAAGGCGTCCACCTCGTGCTGATCCCCCCGCGCGATCTGGATGCGCACTTCACCATCGAAGTGGAGAGCAACGTTGTCCCCCTCCCGCTGGCGGGAGGGGCTAGGGGTGGGCAAGCGGCAGACGTTGCGCTTGAACAGCCCACCCCCGACCCCTCCCGCCAGCGGGAGGGGGGAATGGAAGGGAACTCCCGCCAGCGGGAGGGGAGCACGCTATCCCTGCCTTTTGCCGCGCTTGTCCCCCATCTTGTCCACAGCCTGCCCACCATGCGCCATCTGGCGGCGAGCTATCTCTACAGCGGCGACGATATCGCGCGGATCAGCGCGCTCGATGCGCTGGCCAGGGCGCATGGCCTCGGCCTCCTTGCCACGGGCGACGTGCTCTATCACGAAGCGGCGCGGCGGCCCTTGCAGGATGTGATGACGGCGATCCGCCACAAGACCACCGTCGCGCGTGCCGGGCATCTGCTCCACCCCAATGCCGAGCGCCACCTGAAATCCCCGGCCGAGATGATTCGCCTGTTCGAACGCTGGCCCCACGCCATCACCGCCGCGCGCGAGCTTGCCGATGCCTGCACCTTCAGCCTCGATGAACTGCGCTACGAGTACCCCGAGGAAATCTGCCCCGAAGGCCGCACCCCGCAGGATTGGCTTGAGGAACAGACCGCGCTCGGCGCGGCGGAGCGCTACCCCTCCGGCGTGCCGGACAGTGTACGCGATACGCTGGCGCGCGAACTCGCGCTGATCGGCAAGCTCAACCTCGCAACCTACTTTCTGACTATCAAGGATATCGTTGATTTTGCGCGCAATCAGGATCCACCAATCCTGTGCCAGGGGCGCGGTTCGGCGGCCAATTCGGCGGTGTGCTATTGCCTCGGCATCACGGCGGTCGATCCCGCACGCCATGCGCTGCTGTTCGACCGCTTCATTTCCGAGGATCGCAACGAGCCGCCCGATATCGACGTCGATTTCGAGCACGAGCGGCGCGAGGAAGTGATCCAGTACATCTATCGCCGCTATGGCCGCCAGCGCGCTGGGCTCTGCGCGACGGTGATCCACTACCGCCCGCGCATGGCGATCCGCGAAGTGGGGAAAGCCATGGGCCTCACCGAAGACGTCACCGCCGTCCTCGCGCGCACCGTGTGGGGCGGCTGGGGGGGCGAGATCGCCGAGAAGAACGTCGCGCAGGCAGGGCTCGATCTCACCGATCCACACCTCAAGCGAGTTCTAAAGTTGACCGAGCAGATGATTGACATGCCACGTCATCTTTCGCAGCATGTCGGCGGTTTTATCCTCACGCAAGGCCCGCTGACCGAGACCGTGCCGATCGGCAATGGCGCGATGGCGGACCGCAGCTTCATCGAATGGGACAAGGACGATATTGACGCCTTGGGCATCCTCAAGGTCGATGTGCTGGCGCTCGGGATGCTGACCTGCATCCGCAAATGCCTCGATCTCCTCGGCGAACATCACGGCCGCGATCTCACACTCGCCACCGTGCCGCGTGAGGACCCGGAGACTTACGCCATGCTGCGCAAGGGCGATTCGCTCGGCGTGTTCCAGGTCGAAAGCCGTGCGCAAATGAACATGCTGCCGCGCCTGCGCCCGCGTGAGTTCTACGATCTCGTCATCCAGGTCGCGATCGTGCGGCCCGGGCCGATTCAGGGCGATATGGTGCACCCCTATCTCAGGCGGCGGCGGGGGGAGGAGGCCGTCAGCATCCCGGCGCCCGGCCCCGCTTTCGGCCCGCCGGACGAGTTGACCTCGATCCTCGGCCGCACCTTGGGCGTGCCGATCTTTCAGGAACAGGCGATGAAGATCGCGCTCGATGCGGCCAAGTTCACCGGCGCGGAAGCCAACCGCCTGCGCAAGGCCATGGCCACCTTCCGCCGCCGGGGCATGGTCGACGAACTGCAGGACATGATGGTCGAACGCATGACTCAGCGCGGCTATGACCGCGATTTCGCGCAGCGCTGCTTCAACCAGATCCGCGGTTTTGGCGAATACGGCTTTCCCGAAAGCCACGCCGCCAGCTTCGCGCACCTCGTCTATGTTTCGTCCTGGCTGAAGTGCCACTATCCGGCAGCGTTTGCCTGCGGGCTGCTCAATTCGCAGCCGATGGGTTTCTACGCACCCGCGCAGATCGTGCGCGATGCGGTGGAGCATAGGGTCACGGTGCTGCCGATCGATGTGAATCATTCGATGTGGGATTGCACCTTGGAAGCCTTGGAAGAGGATGGTTCGCGCAGAGGCGCAGAGGCGCAGAGAAGGGAAATATTTCGCGCAGAGACCGCAGAGATCGCAGAGAGCTTGCGTGCGCCGCAGGCAGAAAGTGAATTTGATAGGCCGTCAGGATCAAAAGCGGCTTCGCCGCCTTCTCTTGAATCTCTGCGGTCACTGCGATTTCTGCGCGAACCCGATCTTTCTTCCGCTCTCCGCGCCTCTGCGCCTCTGCGCGAACCCAGAATGGCCCTCCGCCTCGGCCTCCGTCAGATCGATGGCCTCCCCGAACATGCCGCCGCCGCGCTCGTTTCCGCGCGCGAGGCGGGGGGGCGGTTCGAGGATGTGGCCGCGCTCAAGACACGCGTCGGGCTTTCGCCGGCAGTAATCGAGCGGCTGGCGGCGGCGGATGCCTTCGGCTCGCTGGGCCTGCCCCGGCGGCAGGCGCTGTGGGATGCGCGCAGCCTTGTTGCCGCCAATGCCCTGCCGCTGTTCGCCGCCGCCGACGCGCGCGAGGAGGGGGAGGAACGCGCGCGGACCCGCCTGCCGACCATGCCGCTCTCGGAGGAAGTCGTCGCCGATTATCAGACGCAGCGGCTTTCGCTGAAAGCACACCCCATGGCCTTCCTGCGCGCCGAGCTGGCCGAGCGCGGCTTTGTGCGCGCGGCAGACCTGCGCGACCGCAAGGTGCGCTCGATGGTGCGGGTGGCGGGCGTGGTGCTGGTGCGCCAGCAGCCGGGCAGCGCCAAGGGCGTGTGCTTCATCACGCTGGAGGATGAGACGGGGGTGATCAACCTCGTGATCTGGCCCGATCTGAAGGAGAAGCAGCGCAGCGTGGTGATGGGCGCGCGGCTGATGGAAGTGCGCGGGCGGGTGGAGTACGACGACGAGGTGATCCACGTGATCGCCCAGCACCTGACCGACGCGAGCGAGGGCCTCGCGCGGCTTTCAGACGATGCGCTGCAGCCCGCGATGGCCCGCGCCGATGAGGTCAACCGCCCCGTGCCCGGCCGCGTCCCGCCACCTGCGCGCAGCCATCCGCGCAACGTCCGCGTGATCCCGAAATCGCGCGATTTTCATTGAAGCCGCGCGCGCCACAATTGCGCCGCGAGCCGCAGTTAGGCGATCGCCCCATGGAACTCGTGCAACTGGGCCCCGACGACACCGCGCGCTTCCTCGCGCTGCGCCAGATCATGTTTGAAGCCGAAGCGATGAGCTTTCGCGGTGCGGGCGCGGATGACGATGCCATCGGCGTGGCGGCCTGGCGCGACCGGTTGGCGCGCGATCATGTCTATGCCGTGGTGCAGGACGGCGAATGGCTTGCCGTCGGCGGCCTCACGCGCATCGCCGGGCAGAAGCTCGATCACAAAGGCCTCGTCTGGGGCATGTATGCCGTCCCCGCCGCACGCGGCTCGGGCGCTGCGGCGCGCATACTGGAGCAGCTTGAAGCCAAGGCCCGCGAACTCGGCCTGCGCCAGCTGCAACTGACCCTGATGGCCGACAACCCGCGCGCCCAGACGCTCTACGAACGCCACGGCTATGAGGTCTATGCCAGTGAACCGGACTCGGTTCGGCGCGGCGATGGCAGCTATGTGGATGAAACGCTGATGTGGAAGAGGTTGTAAGGTTTCCAACACATCACCGGCTGCCGAACCTCGCCCACAGTTTCGGATACCGCTTTGCGAGGTCAGTCGGATTATCGTTGAAACGAATGCCACCGGGACTTTCGGCATACATCATGGCCGCAACAAACGGCATCTCGTTCCAGTCGCGACCCGTCTTTGCCGACCACGCTTCACGTGCAACATAGGCAAAATCTTCGAACTCGAGGCTGCCTTGAGGGCCCGGTGCCAAGACTTCGGCAAGACTATCGGGATTGGCCAATACGGCCTCGAACGTTTTGCGGCCTTTTGAAATCAGCCAGCACCGAAAATACTCGAAACCGTCATCCGACGCACCGCCATTGGCAACACTGGCAGCGCCCCAGAGGTCCCAGGAATAAGACCGACGCATGACCTGATCGAAGACCCGCTCGAAGTCGGCGATCCTCTCCTGCGGCAGTCGGCTCAGGCTGCTACGAAGCGCCACAATCTGAGCTTCCGGTTCGTCCTCGAACTTTGCCGATTGATCGACAAGCGTCCAAAAGGCCCGCTCATCGAGGGGGGCAATCTGCCGCGCCGGGGGCACGAGGATTGGGCGGCCTACCGGACCATCACGATCAGCAGACCGCGCCGCCATTGGTCGAAATCCGAGTCCTGCGACGACCAGAAGTCCAAGCGCGACGCTTCTGATCATGCTGAACTCCATTGGCTACCACGGCGCAGATCGTTGCCGACAATCGGGCAGCCCGACTAGGTCCGCAGTCGCTCGATCCCCTGCGCGAGCGCCACGTAGAGCTTGCCCATATCGGAAGAGAGCAGCGTCACGCCCAGCGCATGCCCGTCACGGGTCGAGAGCAGCTGGCGCAGCATCGCCTCGAAATCGTGGACGTAGCGGTTCACATGGCCGCGGAACTCGGTGTCGGCCTCATAGTGCTGCTGCACCGCGCGGGCTTCGCTGCTCTCGAGCAAGCTGACCGCGCGCCGGGTGAAGATGCCGCGGTCGCCGCGCAGGTACGAGGCCCAGGCGGTTTCCGAAACGTCGGCAGAGAGCACCTTGGTGATGTCGATCGCGGTGGAATTGAGCGATTCGGTGATCAGTGCGGTGCGGCGGGCGAAATCGTTGTCGACTTGCTCTTCGGCGCGTTCGCGCGCGCGGGCGACGCGGTTTTCGAGGTTGCCGGCCAGTTCGTCCACCTTGGCGAGCTGGTCGCGCAGCTGGATCGCGGTCTCGCGGCTCGCGGCGGCAGCGCTGTCGATCGCTTCTTCCAGCCGGGCCACCAGTTCGGCGCCGCGGCCCTGCAGTACGCGGACGATCGCGCCCGAAAGCTGCCCGTCTATATCCTGCGAAAGCGCCTCGCTGTCTTCCCGCGCTGCGGCGAGAAGCGCGCGCAGTTCGCCAAGACGCGCTTCCTGTTCGGCGGCCTGCGCGGCGAGTGTCTTCTGCATGCGCGCTGCGTCCGCCATCGCCGCCTTCAGGCTGCTGCGTGTGTTCTCCGCGTCCTGCGACAGGGCGCGGCCGGTCTCGCCGGCTTCGCCAAGCGCCGCGCGCATCTGGTCGACCCGGTTCTCGAAGGCGCCAAGCCCGGCTTCGGCGCGGCCCAGCGCAGCGGGAAGCGCGGTGCCGGCATGGTCGCTGCCCGCCTGGATCAGCTCCAGCAGGCGCACCGCCGAATCGGTCAGCGTGCCGATCTGCCCGTCGGTGCCATTCAGAGCCTGGCGCATGTCCACAAGGTGCTGATTGAGGGCGGCCAGCGCGCGGTCGATGGTCGTCGCGGCGGCATCGCCGGTTTCGCCGGAGAGCTTGAGGGTCGCGCTGAAGCCCGCGACTTGTGCGGCGATCGCCTCGCACTGCTGGCCCAGCGCGCGCGCTTCTTCCAGCTGGCGCTGGCGCTGCGCTTCGACGGCGGTATCGAGATCGGCAAGCTTGCGGGCAAGTGCCTCGGCCGCTTCGGCCCCGGCAGCGGCCATCGCGGAACGGCGTTCGCGGATCGCGCTGTCGAGATCGCTGAGGCTCTGGGTGAGCGCGGCGCGCTGCTCAGCCGAGGCGACTTCGAGATTCGCGCGCCGGGCGGCGAGCTGCTCGTCGAGCAAGGTCGCATCCTCGCCAAGGCGGTGGGTGAGATCGGTGGCGTTGGCCTCGAACGCGGCGAGCCGATCGCGCGAGGCGGAGATCAGCGCTTCGTGATCGCTGCCGAGCGCTTCGATGGCATGGCGCAAGGCGGCCAGCTGGGTCTCCGAACGTTCGGCAAACTGGCGCAGCGCGGTGTCTTCGGCGCTGCTCAGCGAGCGGCTGAACGCGCCGCTTTCCGCACGCATGGCGGCAAAGCGCGCACCGAGCGCGGCAAGGGTGTCTTCCTCGCTGCGGATGATCGCCTCGCGCTGGCGGGCAAGCTCTTCGTGGAGCGTTTCGGCGCGGGTGCGGATGGCGGCGAGCGCAGCGATTTCTTCGGAATCGAGGCGCCGGCGATGCGCATCGGTGCCTTCTTCCAGGGCTGCGAAGCGCGTCTCGCTGATCTGGGTGATCCGCGCGGCGCTTTCCTCGAAGGCGGCAAGGGCTGCATCGACGGATTCGCGCACCGTGCCGACCTGCCGTTCGCTGGCGAGGCCGAATTCGTTGAGCCGCTGGAACCCGGCGACGAGGTCTTCCAGCTGGGCATGCGCCGTGCGCCCGGCGTTCGCGATGGTGTTGGTGACGTCCTTCGCCGAATTGGCGATCACGGGCAGCTGGCCGCGCAGCTTTTCCATGTTTTCCAGCGCGTGGTCCGAAACCGTGCCGATACGATCGACTTGCGCACCGTTGCTGGCGATCAGGGCCTGCAATTGCCCGGCATTGCCACTGATCCGCTCCACCGCAATGCGGCCCAGCGATTCGAGATCGCGGCCCTGGGCCGCCAGGAAATCGCG
Organism: Novosphingobium sp.; assembly: GCF_027486195.1. Taxonomy (GTDB): domain Bacteria; phylum Pseudomonadota; class Alphaproteobacteria; order Sphingomonadales; family Sphingomonadaceae; genus Novosphingobium. Next base: position 5,670 of record NZ_JAIXPP010000051.1, on the reverse strand, counting down.
CGCGAGCGAAAGTTCGGTGTTCACGGCGGCCAGGCGGCGCTCAAGCTGTTGTGATTCGATGCGGAGCAATTGTGCAGCATCACCGAAGCGCGCGGCCTCGCGCCGGCTGCCACGCCGCACGAGGAGGAGCGCGACCAACACTACGAGCACCGGCGCAGACCACGCCGAGACGAGTGCGGTCCACACGCCCAGAGGCTGGGCTTGCTGAAACGCGGCCCAATTGCCCATCACGAAAGCAGCCGTCCACGCCGCAATCAGCGCGCCGCCGATGGCAAGGCCGAGCCACTCGCGCTGGAGCGGCAGCCTGTTGTCTCCATCATCGTCCCAAACGGCCATACTGTCTTCCGGGGTTGGCGCGATCGGCCAGCCGCTGTCAGCAACATCCTCTTCCAATGCGGCCAGCGCCGCACCGGTATCGGCTTCCTCGAGCAGCGCTTCGTTTGCCAGACGCTTGCCCAGCCGCACGGCAGCCGCATTCGCTGCGTCGTCGTCCGCGCCACTTTCGATCGCGATGATCTTTCTTCCCCCGGCCATGTCGGAGACCTTAACACACATGGGGCTGCCGCTTAAAGCGGGGGTTAACCCAAAGCCGATATTCCCTTTGCCATGGCTTATCTTGGCGATGCGATCGATGCCCACCTGGCGGCGGCAACCGGCGACGATGCGGACCTCTTTCGCGAACTGAGGGCCGCTTTCGTCGAATCTGCCCGCCGCCAGCTTGATCTGCTGGGCCGCGCCCGGTGCGACGGCAATTGGGAAATGGCCGCCATGCGCCTGAAAAGCCTTGCCGCGACGTTCCATGCCGAAGATCTCATCGCGCTAGCCGATCAGGCCCTGCAGGCAGCACCGGGAGAGCCGGTTGTGCTGCGCCGCATTGCCGCCGCGCTCGATTCGATCGAACCTACCGGCTGATTCGCCCTCACACTTGGCCCACACACTTGGCATTGCTGCCCGGCGGCCCTAGCATAGGGCAAAGGGAGGTCGCCGCCTTGCGGGTCGCATTGTTGTCGTTGATGGACGCCGCTCAGGGCGAGCCACAGGGTCTTCGCGGCCTGCTGCCGATCGGCGGCCGCTCGATCCTGCGCCATCAACTGGGCCTTGCCATGGCGCTAGGCTGCTCGCGCATCGTGGTTCTGGCCGAAACGCTCACGAATGATCTCGTCGTGCTCCAGCATGCGGCAGAGGCGGGCGGGGCACGCTTCCACGTGATCGCCTCGGCCCGTGCCCTGGCACCGCTGGTCGCGGCCGAGGACGAACTGCTCGTGCTGGGCGAAGGGCTGCTCGCCATGCCCGAGGATGCGCTGCGTCTGCTCGGCGATGGCCCGGTTGTCCTGACGCTGCCGGTCGAGACGGGCCTTCCGCTCGGCTTCGAGCGGATCGACATCAACAACGCCGGCGCAGGCGCGATGCTGCTGCCGGGCAAGCTGATTGCCGCGCTGGGCGATTTGCCGGGGGACTGGAACCCCGGCTCGGCGCTGCTGCGCATCGCCTCGCAGGCGCGGATCGTGCAGCGTGAATTGCCGCAGCTCCTGCTCGATCAGGGCCGCTGGCGCCTGATCCGCGATGAGGCCGAAGCGCACCGCGCAGAGCCGGGCTGGGTGCGGCTGCACACCGCCAGCGCGCAGGTCCGCTCGCCGGGTTTGTGGCTGGCGGCAGGTGTGGTGCGCACGCTGGGGCCGGCGCTGCTGCATGCCGGCACGCGCCCTTACCTGATCGCGCTGGGCGCGGTTATCACGGCTCTGCTAGGCACCGGCGCGGGCTGGTTCGGCTGGTGCGGACCGGGCTTTGCCATGCTGGCGCTGGCGTGGCTGGTCCACCAGGTGGCGGGGCTGCTCGCCCGGGTCGAACGGGATTCGCTGATCGCCTCGACGGGCGTCGCCCCGCTCGACCAGCTGGCCGACTGGGTTCTGGACGGCATGTTCATCACGCTTTGTGCGTGGCGGAGCGAGATTCCCGCGGTCACCGGCGTGCCATGGGGAATTGCGTGGTTTCCGCCGGTGGTGCTGTTCCTGCTGCTGCGGCTGCTTGCCCGGTTGCGAGGCGATGAAGCGTGGATCTGGTGGCTCAACGATCGTTTCGTGGTCGGCACGTTGCTGGCGCTCTCCAGCATCCTGCTACCGTTCGATTTCGTGCTGCGCGCGCTGGTCGTGACGCTCATGGTCGTGGGGCTGTTTCTCACCGCACGCAGCGATGGGCCGGGGAGCGCCTTGCCCGCTGGAGGGCGGCCTGCGTGACGGTCGACCGCCTAACCCCGAATTAACCAGCACAGGCTTATGCTGGTGACGATGGCCATACCCGCATCTTCCGGAGCTTCGGCAACCGCGATCCCTTCGCCGCTGGCGGAAGAAATCGCGGCTGCGCGCGGCGCTGTGGCCAATGCCGTGCCCATATTGCGGCATCTTCTGCGCAGCGACGACAGTTCTATCTTCAGTGACGAGATCGTCGCGCGCGTACGCGGCATGTTCGTCGATGTGGCGCGCCAGTTGGTCGTTGCGCTGGCCGAGGCGGCAGGCCATTCCGAGCCTGAGGGCTGGGCGCATCAAGCGGCGGACGAACTGGCCCAGGTGCTTGTCGAGAATCCCGCCTTCCTCGAGCATTTTCATGCCCTTGCGCTGGAATGGCAATGGACCGTCAAGCTCGAGCGCAGCCGCGCGCTTGATCCGGTACTGCCACCGCTGCTCCAGTCGCGCATGGCCGATCCCGATGGGCAGGCCTCAGCAAGTGCGATGACCCTCCTCGCCGCGCAGGCGCGCTTCTGCCAGAGCCAGCGGCGCATGCAGCTGCCGCTTGGCGAGTTGCCGGGCGATCTGGTCCACATCGCGCTGGTCACCCTGCGGGCCCATGTCGGGCTGGATGCCACGGCGGATGCCTATGCCCTGATCGCCGAGCGCAGCGTGCGCGCCGGGATCGATGAGAGCCGCTCACGCCTCGCGCAGATGAGCCGCGTGCTCGATGCCATGGGGGGCACCGCGCTTGCGGCGCTTGATGTCGACAAGGCGGGGGTCGCGCTGTTCCTCACCGCGCTTGCGCGCGGATCGGGGCTGAGCCGCGAGGCCGCGATCATGGCAACCGTGGACAGCCAGTTACCGCGCTTCCTGCTGGCGCTGCGCGCCTGCGGCCTTGCACCCGCTGCGGTCGCCGCTGCCGCACTGGCGTTCCATCCGGACGCCATTCTGCCGCAGGGCTATGCCGAGCTTTCGCCCGGCGATGCTGCCGCGCTGCTTGGCGAGGCAGCAGCATGAGCGCGCTGCGCGAACAGGGTGCCGCGCCCACCACGCCCGGCGGCATGATCCGCGCCCGCACCGATGGCACGGACCAGCTGATCGCAGCGGACGAACCGCTGGCCGGCCTCCAGGTCCGCAGTGGCAGTGCCGTGCCCGGCGCCATCGCGCTGCCAGCGCTGCTTGCGCTGGTGCGCCGCGTGCGCCGGACCGGACAGCCTGCCTCGCGCACGATCCTTTCGGTCGACGAAGGCTACCCGGTCACCGCAATGGCGTTCGTGACGCCGGAGGGCGAGGGAACCGCGATCGAGCTCAGCCAATGGCATCGCGGCGAAGAGTCTGCCGCCGAATTGCCCGTGCCGGACGCGCTACTGCACCATCTGGCCGAGGCCGAGATCCTGCTCGACGACGCGCAAAGGGTCATCGTTGCCGATGTGCGCGCGGCCGATCTGGCTGACCTTGCGGCTGCGCTGGAAACGGGGCGGGGGCGCTACTGGACCGATTTCGTAACCATCGACCGGGTGAGCGATCTGATGACTGCGCGGCAGGGGCCGCTGCACTGGCGCCTGCTCGATGATGCGCCGTTCACGGTCGAAGGCTCGGTCCGCAACTGGCGCGCACGCATCCTCCCGCGCGCTCAGGGCGGCTTTGCGCTGCTGGCGCTTCCCGAAGTTATCGAAGCGCTGCCTCCCAGCGCCCAGCCGGCCGAAGCCAAGCCGGAGGAGGCAGAGGCGCAGCCCGGCTGGAACCGCCTGCTGGGCCGCGATCTGGCTCCGGCGCTGCGTCAGCCGATCGCCCGCATCATCGCCAATGCCGAGACAATCCGCACCCGGCTCGCGGGGCCGCTGGCGGAGGAATATGCGAGCTACGCGCGTGATATCGCCGATGCTGGCCGCCACCTGATGAGCTTGATCGAGGACCTTGCCGATCTCGAAGCGGTCGAAGCGCCGGGCTTTGCGCCGGCGCCCGATCATATCGATCTGGCCGATTGCGCACGGCGGGCTGCGGGTATCCTTTCGGTGCGTGCGCAGGAGCGCGGCATCACGCTCGTCACGCCGGAAAGCGGTGCGCACGTACCGGCCATCGGTGAGTTCCGCCGCGTGCTGCAGGTGCTGCTCAACCTTGTCACCAATGCCATCCGCTACAGTCCGGAAGGCACCACGGTCACGCTTGGGGTGGGGCTGGATCAGCGCGGTGCTTGGATCGCCGTGCAGGACGAAGGGCGTGGTCTCACAGCCGAACAGGCCGAACGCGTGTTCGAAAAGTTCGAGCGACTGGGCCGTAGCGGTGATGGCGGGACCGGCCTCGGCCTCTATATCTCGCGCCATCTCGCGCGCGCCATGGGCGGCGATCTCGTGGTGACGAGCGCTGCGGGCGAAGGCGCGCGCTTCGAACTGACCCTGCCGCCCGACCGGACGGCCTGAACCTCAGCGGCGGCGCTGGGCGAGGATCAGCAGCCCCGCTCCTGCAGCGGTGAGCACGCCGCCCCACAGGATCCAGACTTTCTGCTCCAGCATGAAGCTGGACGCCGGCCACATGATGAGACCGGCTCCCTGGCCCATCCAGAGCAGGCCCATGAGGAGGGCGGCGATACCGAAAACACGCAAGATCAGGTTCATGCTGCTTCTTCCTCTCGCCGCCCCAAGGGCTCAGCGCTTTTCGACGGGAACGTAGTCGCGCTGCACCGGGCCGGTGTAGAGCTGACGCGGACGGCCGATCTTCTGGCCGGGATCGCTGATCATCTCGTTCCACTGCGCCACCCAGCCAAGGGTACGCGCCAGCGCGAACAGCGCGGTGAACATCGTGGTCGGGAAACCGATCGCCGAAAGGATGATGCCCGAGTAGAAGTCGACGTTGGGGAACAGCTTCTTCTCGATGAAGTAAGGGTCGCTGAGCGCCAGTTCCTCGAGCCGCAGGGCGGTCTCGAACAGCGGATCGGTGACCTTGAGCGAGGCGAAGACTTCCCGCACCGTCTGCTGCATCACCGTCGCGCGCGGGTCGTAGTTCTTGTAGACGCGGTGGCCGAAGCCCATCAGGCGGAACGGATCGTTCTTGTCCTTCGCGCGCTCGATATAGTGCGGGATCCGGTCAGGAGTGCCGATTTCCTTGAGCATGTTGAGCGCAGCTTCGTTGGCGCCGCCATGCGCCGGGCCCCACAGGCAGGCGATGCCGGCCGCGATGCAGGCGAACGGGTTTGCCCCCGAGGAACCGGCCAGGCGCACGGTCGAGGTCGAGGCGTTCTGCTCGTGATCGGCGTGGAGGATGAAGATGCGGTCGAGCGCCCGCTCGACCACCGGGTTCACCTCGTATTCCTCGGCCGGGACCGCGAAGGTCATGCGCAGGAAGTTGCCGGTGTAGGACAGGTCGTTGCGCGGATAGACGAAGGGCTGGCCGACCGAATACTTGTAGGCCATCGCCGCGATCGTCGGCATCTTGGCGATCAGGCGGT
>NZ_JAIXPP010000071.1 GCF_027486195.1 Novosphingobium sp. | reverse complement strand
GTCGGCATGTTGAAGGTCCACATGTACTCCTCGATCACCAGCCCCGGCGAGGGATTGGGCACGAGGAGGCAGGTGATCCCGCGCGCGTTCCCGGGCTCGCCTTCGGTCCGCGCAAAGACCGCGCAGTGGCTGGCGATGTGCATGCCGGTGATCCACATCTTCTCGCCGTCGATCCGCCAGCCGGGGACGCCATCGCGCGTCTCGCGCACGGCGCGGGTTTCCATGTGCGTCGCATCGGAGCCGTGGCGCGCCTCGGTAAGGCCGAAAGACACGCGGCGGGTGCGCGCAAAGCCGCCGAGGATGAATTCCTCCTGCTGTTCGGGCGTGCCGAAATGCTCGAACATGTTCACGAACGGGAAGTTGCCGACGATCGAATGCTCGTTCTGGAGATCGTTGTGGAGGCCGAGGCCCTTCTGCGTGAAGTGATCGCGAATCACCGCCATCCACAGGTTCTTGCCATCCTTGCCGCCATACTTCTTGGGCGCGGAAAAACGCCAGTGCCCGGCGGCATCGGCGCGGCGGGTGGCCTCGATCAGCAAGGCCTCCCATTCATGGCGCGGCAGGCCCTGATTTTCGAAATCGGTGCGCGCATATTCGCGGCGGTGGTCGAAGAAGCGGATGTTGTCGTCCGCCTGTTCGAGCGGCTTGATCTCGGCATCGATGAAGGCGTCGAGTTCGGCGAGGTAATCGACGAGCTCCTGCGGCAGATCGAAGTTCATGTCGTGCTCTCCCAGATGCGGCGCGCTTCGCTGAGCGCAGGGTATTTCGGCATATCGGCGGCCAGCGTATCGAGGGCGCGGCGGCGCAGGGTCGCGAGCAAGCCGGGCTCGGCCAGCGTGGTGCGCCCGGCGAGGATGGCTTCGCACAAGGCCCTGTCGTGCGGGCTGGGCCGACCGGCAAGTTCGCGGCGGACAATGCCGAGCGCGTTCTGCGCAACGGCCAGTTCGAAGCGCTCGCGCCCGGCGGCCATATGCGGCTTGACCGTGGCGGCGAGCCATTCCGAGATGGCCGTGAGGATTTCGGCGGCGCTCGGCTCACCCGCGCAGGCGGGCGGCGGCGGCGGCGCGGGCGGCAAGGGCCGTGCGCGTTCCGCCTCGGGCGCTTCGGCTTCCAGCAGGAGCAGAAGATCGAGGTCCTGTTCCGCCGCCCGCCGCGCCACGACGACGCGCTCGAGCGAGCGGTCTGCACCGCTGCGCCAGCCCTTGCCCATCGAAAGCGCGGAAAGCGCCCACCACACCGTGCGATAGACCAGCCAGAAGCGGAAACGGGCGGGATCGAACATGGTGCCACCGGCAGCTTCGTAGGCGCGGGCAAGGTCCTCGATCTGGCCGAGGCCGAAGCCGCGTTTGTCCAGACGGCCAAAGCGCCAGACGGTCATGCAGCCAAAAGCAAGATCCTCGTGGACATCGCCAAGGTGCGCGAGTTCCCAATCGAGCACGGCAGACAAACGCCCGCCCTCCACCATGATATTGCCGATGCGCAGATCGCCGTGGAGCACCGCGAGCGGTGCCGGCGGCGGTAGGTTGGCGCGCAGCCAGGCGAGGCCCAGCGCGATGGGCGGCCGGTCGCCTCCGGCCTCTTCAAATTGCGCGGCGAGCACTTCGACCCCGGCGGCGGGTTCGAGCACCGGGAGGAATGGCAGCGCGGCAGGATCGAGCGCATGAACCCCGGCCATCGCGGTCGCGATCTCGCCCAGCAGGGCTGGCGGTGAGGACAGCGCGTTTTCGGGATCGGGTGAGCCAGGCACGCAGCGCATGATGAAGCCCAGGCCGAGATCGTCTTCGGGGGTAAGTTCGGCGACCACTTCGGGAGCGGGCACGCCGCCCGCACGCGCGCAGCGGATCACAGCGGCTTCCTTGGCCATATCAAGCTGGCGATTGGCCACCCATTCAGCCGAGGGCGCGCGGCGCAGCACGAAGGCTTCACCGCCGATCTCGAAACGCCAGCTCTGCATGTTGGCACCGCCGGATAGCCGGAGCAGGCCGGTGACCATGCCGCGCCAGCCGGCGCGCGTCATCACCTGCTCAAGGCCTTCAGCCAGCCCATCGGCCAAGCCCTGCTGCGCGTCCGCCGCCATCCGCTCCTCTCGCCCGCTCTTCATCGGGCTATTCGCTTTGCTGTTGTTCGCGCCACTATCATTAATCGCGCGATTAATGTCCAGCGTCCGGTTCGGCTCCAGCTCGCGATACGGCAGGCCGCGCGCCACGCGCGACCACCTGTCAACGCGGCACTTGCCACGGAATCACAATCAGTTAGGCTGCTAATGGATCATAAACGGGTTCTGGGCTAAGGGGGAACATGGCTTCCGGTGGCAAGACGATGAGCAAGTGGATCGCGGCTGCACTGTGGTGCGCGGCGCCGCTGCTGCTTGTCGCCGCCCCGGCACAGGCGCGTCCTGGCACCACCCTGCAGAACGCGCGCGATGCCGCGATCGAGCAGCAGGTCTCTGCCATCGTATCACAAGGCCGCGGCCGCATCGGCGTCGCGGCGGTCGATCTCGATGGCGGCGGGCAGATCCTGATCAACGGCGACATGCCGTTTCCGATGGCCAGCACCGCCAAGATTGCCGTGGCTGCCACTTACCTTTCCGGTGTGGAGCAGGGCCGCCTCCGGCTCGACCAGCAGTTTCCGATGATGATGCCGGTGGCCGAATCGGTCGAATCGCGCGGGGCCGTCGCAGCGGTCCGGCCCGGCATGGTGATGTCCGCGCAGAGCCTGATGGAGCTTTCCATCACGCGCAGCGACAACCACGCAACCGATGGGCTGATCGCCGCAGTTGGCGGGATCGGCGCTGTGAATACCTGGCTCAGCCGTATCGGTGTGACAGGCCAACATCTCGATCACACGATGGCAACGCTGGTTCGCGATGATGGCCGGGTCAATCCGGTGACGACGATCGACACGCGCACGAGCAGCACGCCGCGTGCAATGGTGCAGCTCCTCGCTGCGATCGATCGCGGCGGCGCGCTCAGCCCGGAAAGCCGCGCCGTGCTGCTCGATACGATGACCCGCACGAGCACAGGCCGCAACCGCATCCGCAGCGGCCTGCCCGAAGGCGTGGTCTTCGCCCACAAGACGGGTACGCTGTCGGGGGTTACCGACGATGTCGGCATCGTGCGCCTGCCCGATGGCCGGCACCTTGCCATCGCCATCTTCGTGACAGGGCCGGAAGGCCATACCGCACACGCCGGCATGATCGCGCAGATCGCCCGCGTACTTTACGACGGCTACAGCCAGTCACCGCTGCCCGCCAGCTTCGAGACCGCGCGCCGCTGATCTTCCTGATTATCTGACGATGTGCCGCGCTGCGCGCGGGCCTTTGTCATGCGCGTCTGCCCCGCACAAAGAGAAGGGGCGCGACCGCCAAAACGATCACGCCCCTCTATCTCTATCAAACCCTTGCGGGGTTGATTACATCTTCGCGGCTTCGCTCGAAGCGTCAGCAGCCGGAGCCGAAGCGTCTTCCGAAGCAGGAGCCGAAGCATCGGCAGCAGCGTCGGTCGATTCCATAGCGGCTTCGGTGGCGGGGGCTTCAGGAGCCTTTTCCGAGCAACCGGCGAGAGCGAAGGCGGTGCCGGCGACTGCGGCGAGGAGGAGCTTGCGCATGCGTTACAATCCCTGGATTGAAGTGGACCGCGCCGGGCCCGCAGCCCGCCGCAAAGCCTACTCTGGCGGTAGACTTCTCGCCCC
>NZ_JAIXPP010000064.1 GCF_027486195.1 Novosphingobium sp. | reverse complement strand
ATCAAGGTCTTCCAGGTTTCGGGCAGCTGCTACGAAATCTACGCGCACACCAAGGACGGCAAGCGCGCCGAAGTCTATTTCAACCCGGTGACCGGCGCGGTCGTCCAGAACAACGTTGATTGATCATGGCTGCGGCTCCCCCCCGCGCGGCCATGCCCGACCCTGACCTGGTTCCCCGCCAGGTCAGGGTGTGGGACCCGCTTGTCCGCCTGTTCCACTGGACCGTTGCGGCTGGCGTCATCGCCAACCTGACCTTCCTGCGCGAGGCAAAGAGCGCCCACATCAACGTTGGCTACGTGGTCGTGGCAGCTTTGGCCGTGCGGCTCATCTGGGGCCTGATCGCGCGCGGACACGCCCGCTTCGCCAGCTTCGTGCCGGGCCCGAGCCGGTTTTTCGGCTATGTCAGCGCCATGCTCGGCCGGCGCGAGCCGCGCTATCTGGGCCACAATCCTGCAGGCGCGGCAATGATCGTACTCCTGCTCGTGCTGCTCGCTGTGGTCGGCACCAGCGGCTGGATGATGGGCCTTGATGCCTTCTGGGGCGTGAGCTGGGTCGAGGAATTGCACGAAACCGCCGCAAACGTGCTGATCGGCGCAGTGGCCTTGCACGTGATCGGCGCGATTGCCGAAAGCGTGCGCCATCACGAGAACCTGCCACTCGCGATGATTACCGGCTACAAGCGGGCAGCAGTTGGAACGGATATCGACAATGCGCCTGCTCCTGGTCGAGGATAATGCAAGGCTGGCGAGCCTGATCCGCGAGGGTCTCGATCGTCAGGGCTTTGCGGTCGACTGGTGCGAGACCGTATCCGGAGCCGAGCATGCACTGGCGATCACCATGTATGACCTGTTGCTGCTCGATCTCGGTCTGCCTGACGGCGAAGGACTGGATCTGGTGCGCGGGCTCCGGCGGCGGCAGGACACGATGCCGATTCTCGTCCTGACCGCGCGTGGTGGGCTTGATGACCGGGTGGTCGGTCTGGATGCGGGCGCGGACGATTATCTGGTGAAGCCGTTCCAGATTCCCGAGCTGGCCGCGCGGTGCCGGGCGCTGCTGCGACGGCCCGGCGCATCGCTGGGCACCGAGCTTTCCGCAGGCAATGTCACGCTGCATTCGGCCGAGCGTAGCGTGAAGGTGTCAGGCGAGCCCGTGGTTGCGACTCCGCGCGAGGTGGATCTGCTCGAATGTCTGCTTCGACGGGCGGGGCATGTCGTGGCCAAACTGGCGATCGAGGGCGCGCTCTATTCGATGGACGCGGAAGTAACGCCCAACGCGTTGGAGGCTTGCGTCTCGCGCCTGCGCAAGCGGCTGGCAACAGCCGGGGCGGACGTGCAGATTACGACTGTCCACGGCGTGGGCTATGCGCTGTTCGCGCCGATAGCTGCGCATGGATAAGGCGGGCAACAGCAAGAGGGGCCCTGCCGGCCCCACGCTCTTCCGGCAGATTGCGACGCGGCTGGCCGCTTTCACGCTCCTGTTCGCGCTTCTCGACGTCGGCATCGTTGTATTCACTTACAGCAGCCAGCCTGAATCGCTGGCGCAGGAACTCCTGACTCTGGAAGCCAACAAAGCAGAACGATCGACGGCTCCGGTCCCTGATCTGCTGGCCGGACCACCCGGAGCAGAGCACTGGGCAGCCCGGTATGTCGAGCCAGCTGCTGGTGGATCAGCGCCTCCGCCATCGCGCGTCGATGCGCCCAGCGGCGTCTTGATGGACTGGACTCGCCGCGAGCGCATTCCCGGCGGCTACCGGATTTCGGGGGTCCGTTCGGTGCAGCAGGGCGGGCAGCAGCGGTGGCTTTACATGCAATTCGAAGGCGATGGCATCCGGCCCTATGTGCCCGTGATCGCGAACGAGATCGTGCAGCACGTCGTCCTGCCGCTGATCCCGCTTTCGCTCCTCCTGCTGCTGTTCAACGTGTTCGCCGTCCGCCGGGTGCTGGGGCCGCTGCAGCGCGCAGAGGCCGAAGTCGATGCGCTGGACCCCGACAACGTCCTCCTGCGCCTTTCCGAGGCGCCCGAGCCGCGTGAGGTCAACACGCTGGTACGGGCGGTCAACCGCGCGCTGACCCGGCTGGATAAGACGATGGCGATCCTGCGCGGCTTTACCGCCAATGCCGCGCACGAACTGCGCACGCCGCTGTCGATCATGCAGCTTTCGCTCGACAAGCTGCCACCTGGTCCTTTGCGGGATGACCTTCAGGCGGACACCCAGCATATGGCGCGACTGGTCGGGCAAATGCTCGATCTTGCGCAGGCCGATGCGCTCGCGGTAGAGCCTGATGTGCTGGTCGATCTGGCCGATATCGGGCGAGACATTGTCGGGGCCATGGCGCCCAAGGCGTTCGCGGCGCAGCGCGAATTGCGCTTTGAAGCGGTTGGCGACACCCGCGCGCTAGGCCATGCCGAGGCGATCTACCGCATCTATCGCAACCTGATCGACAATGCCCTGGCCCATGCCCCCGGCGCCACCCCGATCGAGGTCACCGCCGGGCCGGGGCCGCAGCTCAGCGTGCGCGATCACGGGCCAGGCATTGCTGACGAGGACCTGCCGCATATCTTCGAGCGCTTCTGGCGCAAGGATCGCCGCAAGAGCGATGGCGCCGGGCTGGGGCTCGGCATCGTCCAGCGCCTGGCAGAGGCGCATGGCGGCGCGATCACGGCCCGCAATGCGCCCGGCGGCGGAGCGCTGTTCGAGGTCACATTCGCGCCGCCCGAACCGGGCCGATAATCGCACGAGCCTTCATCCCCGTCAGGTTTCTGTCAGGTCTTTGGCCGACCGAAGGTCCGGCCGCGGCCTCCCTTGATGGCCGCCGACCACAGCGCTGTTCCTTGGGCGCGCTGCCGGGCGCAAAATCGGTTGCCGTGAGGATTGGCGAACATGACCAGACCACAGTTGCAGCCCGATCGGCACATCATCTCGCGCAGCAGCCTGCTGAGCCGAGAGGTTGTGCCTTTCGCGCTGATGCTTCTGGCGCTGATCGGCGCTGCGCTCGCTGTCGATGCCGGGCTGCATCTGGCGGGTCTGGTCTGGATCGGCCGCTATCTCGGCATTCCCGGCGTGCTGCTCATCCTCGCCTCGTCAGCCTATTCGCTGCGCAAGCACAAGGTCATCTCCTCGGGCAAGCCGGTTACGTTGCTGCGGCTGCATGAGCGTCTGGCCTGGGCCGGTTCACTGCTGATCCTCGTCCACGCCGGCATCCATTTCAACGCGGTGCTCGCGTGGCTGGCGGTCGCGGCCATGCTGATCAACGTGGCGAGCGGCCTTACCGGAAAATACCTGATGGGGCCCTCGCGCAAGCGGCTGGTGGCGAACCGGGCGCAGCTGCTTGAGGCGGGGTTGTCGGATGGGGCACTCGACGACGAAACCTATTGGGACAGCCTCACCTATGATCTCGTCAAGTCGTGGCGCGTCGTGCATCTGCCGATCACGCTGGCCTTCTGCGTGCTCGCGCTGGCGCACATCGCTTCGACCTTTCTGTTCTGGGGCTGGCACTGATGTGCCGGTGGGGCCTCTGGCTGATGATCGCGGTCCTTGGCGGGTTGATCGCGCTGACGTTTGCGTGGCCGCAAGCGATGGTCGCGCCCGGCCCGGTGATAGCGGCGCATCGCGAAATCGCCGGAAACTGCTTCGCCTGCCACGCACCGCTGCGCGGCGTCTCGGCGCAGCGCTGCACCGCCTGCCACAAACTCACCGACATTGGCCTCCGCACCACCAAGGGTGTGCCGGTGAAAGCCGGTGCCCCCCGGATCGCGTTCCATCGGGCGCTCAGCGAAGCCAACTGCATGGCCTGCCACAGCGATCACACCGGGCCATTGCTGCTGAAAGCGGCGCAGCACCGTTTCGCGCATGCCCTCCTGCGGCCGGATGTGCGCGGGCAGTGTGCCGCATGCCACCGCGCCCCGGCCACGCCGTTTCACGCACAGGCCGGAAGCAATTGCGCGGCTTGCCATTCAGCAAAAGCATGGAAGCCCGCGACGTTCGATCACACGCGGTTCTTTGCCCTGAGCGGGCCACACCAGACGGCCTGCACAACTTGCCACATCGGCGGGAACACCAGCCGCTACACCTGCTTCGGTTGCCACGAACACCAGCCTGACCAGATCCGCGCCAAACATGCTGAGGAAGGCATCCAGAACATCGGCAACTGCGTAGCCTGCCATCGCAGCGGTTCGGGTGAAGGCGCGGAAGGCCACGAAGGCGGGGGTGAAGGTGGGCGCGGTGATTGAAGCAGGTCTGACGCCTGCCGAAGCTGCGGCCCGGCTGGCATCCGATGGCCCAAACGAGCTTGCCCGCGCGGGGCAGCGTTCCGTCCTGCGGATTGCGCTGGGCGTGCTGCGCGAACCGATGCTGGCGCTGCTGCTGCTGGGCGGAGGCGCATATCTGCTGCTCGGGAGCCTGAGCGAGGCACTGATCCTGCTGGCGTTCGCGACGTTCTCCATTGCCGTCACGATCATTCAGGAAGCGCGGACCGAACATGTGCTGGAAGCCCTGCGCGATCTGTCAGCCCCGCGTGCGCTCGTTATCAGGGACGGCACGCGGCTGCGCATTGCCGGGCGCGAGGTGGTGCGCGGCGATCTGATCGTGCTGGCACAGGGTGACCGGATCGCTGCGGACGCGCGGCTGATTGAGGCCCATGATCTGCAGGCCGATGAATCGCTGCTTACAGGCGAATCCGTGCCTGTCGGCAAGATCGCGGCGGCGGCGATCGCGGACGAACCCGCCCCGCGTCCCGGCGGGGATGGCCTGCCGTTCCTCTATTCGGGCTCGCTCGTCACGCGCGGCAGCGGGATCGCGCGCGTTCTGGCTACGGGGCGGCACAGCGAGATCGGGCGCATCGGCCAATCTCTGGCGAGCCTGGAAACGGAAGCCCCGCGTCTGCGGCGCGAAACCACGCGGATCGTGGGTTGGTGCGCCCTGGGTGGCGGCGCTGTGGCGCTCACGGTTGTGCTGCTGTTCGGCCTGCTGCGCGGCGGGTGGATCGAGGCCGTGCTGGCCGGGATCGCCATCGGCATGTCGATGCTGCCGGAGGAGTTTCCGGTTGTGCTCACCATATTCCTCGCGATGGGTGCGTGGCGGATCGGCAAAGTCGGCGTCCTCACCCGCCGCGCCGCCGCGATCGAAACACTGGGTTCGGCCACCGTGCTGTGCACCGACAAGACCGGCACACTGACCGAAAACCGCATGTCGGTGGCGGCGCTGTGGCTGCCTTCGGGCGAGACATTCGCGCTGAAGCCGGGCTCGGTGCTGCCGCAGGGGTTCCACGCACTGGTCGAAACGGCAGCGCTTGCCAGTGCCGAGACGCCAAGCGACCCGATGGAAATCGCGATCCACGGTGCGAGGGGACACGCGGCGCCGCTTGCCGAAACCCACGGCGAACTGGTGCAGGCCTATGCCTTGCGCCCGGACTTGCTGGCGATGTCGAACGTGTGGGACGATGGCGAGGACTTGCGGCTCTCTGCCAAGGGCGCGCCGGAAGCCATTGCCGGGCTGTGCCGCCTGTCGGATGGCGACCACGCGGCGATGAAAGCGGCGGTCGAGGCCATGGCAGAACGGGGCATCCGCGTTCTGGCTGTCGCCACCGCCGCTCCGAAGGACCGCAATTGGGCCAAAAGCCAGCAGGACTATCACTCTACGCTAACCGGACTTGTCGG
Organism: Novosphingobium sp.; assembly: GCF_027486195.1. Classification (GTDB taxonomy): domain Bacteria; phylum Pseudomonadota; class Alphaproteobacteria; order Sphingomonadales; family Sphingomonadaceae; genus Novosphingobium. The sequence goes on along the minus strand of NZ_JAIXPP010000064.1, from coordinate 27,311 downwards.
GCTCGCCGATCCCTTGCGCGCCAGCGTCCCAGCCGCAGTCGCCGAATGCCGCAGCGCGGGTATCCGGGTGGTGATGATCACCGGCGATCATGCCGCGACCGCGCGTGCCATCGCAATCGAGGCGGGAATCGCAGATGGCGATGTCCTGACCGGGGATGACCTTGCCGTACTTGATGATGCCGAATTGGCGCTGCGCCTGAAAGCGGTCACCGTGTTCGCCCGGATCATGCCCGAACAGAAGCTGCGCATCGTCCAGGCCTTCAAGTCCACGGGGGAGATCGTGGCGATGACCGGCGACGGGGTGAACGATGCCCCCTCGCTCAAGTCGGCGCATATCGGCGTGGCAATGGGTCAGCGCGGTACAGATGTGGCGCGCGAGGCAGCGGCAATCGTGCTGCTGCAGGACGACTTCGGCGCGATCGTGCAGGCAGTGCGGCTCGGGCGCCGCATCTACGACAATCTCCGCAAGGCCATGGCCTTCATCTTCGCGGTGCACGTGCCGATAGCCGGCCTTGCCCTGATCCCCTTGCTCTTCGGCTTGCCCCTGCTGTTCGGCCCGATCCACATCGCGCTGCTCGAATTGGTGATCGATCCGGTCTGCGCGCTGGTGTTCGAGGCCGAGGATGACGAGGCCGATATCATGACACGCCCGCCTCGCGTGCCGGACGAGGCGCTGTTCTCTTGGCGCATGATCGCGTGGAGTGTGTTTCAGGGCGGCACGGCACTGGCCTTGCTGGCAACCTTGCTCTTCGCCGAGACCGCAAGCGGCATGGTCGAAAGCGAACTCCGCGCCCTGATGTTCTTCGCCCTGATCGCTGCGGTGCTGGCGCTGACCTTCGTCAACCGCTCGTTCAGCGCATCGCTGGCGCAGGCGCTGCTGCGGCCCAACACGGCCTTGCGCATGGTCCTGCTGGCGGTCACCGCAATCACCGGGGCCATCCTGTTCATCCCGGCAGCACAGACCCTGCTGAAGTTCGGCAAGATCGCGTGGAGCGACATGGCCTTGGCGGGCGGCCTCGGCGTTATGCTGCTGGTGCTGCTCGAAGTGGGCAAGATTGTTCTCGGCCGGTTTCTGATAGGCCGGGGTGATCAGGCGCCGCTCTTCCGCGAGGGCGCGGCATGACCGGGCGACAGGCCCCTCGCGGCGCGCTGGAGCGCGGCTTTCTTATGGTCCTCCTCGTCTCTGCCACGCTCGCCTTTGCCTGGCTGGTCGGGCCGTTCGCCGGCGCGATCCTGTGGGGCGTGATCGCGGCCATTCTGTTCGCGCCGCTCAACGCCGCGCTGCTGCGCCATGCGCCGGGGCGCCCCAACCTGGCCGCAGCGATCACGCTGATGGCCGTCATCGCGGTCGCGGTCGTTCCGGCCATGCTGCTGGGCGCCGCACTGCTGAGTCAGGCCGCGGCGACCTATGCCAGTCTGCAATCGGGCGAAATCGATTTCGCCCGGGGCTTCGCATCGGCCGAGCAGCATCTGCCGCAAGCAGTGCGCGGCTGGCTTGCAGATCTTGGCCTCGGCGATTTCACTCATGTGCGCGAGCGGATCGCCCACACCTTCGCGAGCAGCCTTCAGCCTCTCGCAGGCCGGGCGCTCGATATCGGGCAATGGGCGCTCGCTTTTTTCCTGTCGCTCGGGGTGATGCTGTACCTCACCTTCTTCCTGCTGCGTGACAGCGCGCGGATCCTCGACCGGATCGAAAGCTGCCTGCCGCTTCCGCGCGATCAGCGCAGCGTGCTGATCGCGCGGTTCGTCGCGGTGGTGCGTGCCACGATCAAGGGCAGCCTGGTCGTCGCAGTGCTGCAGGGGCTCACCGGGGGCATCGCATTCTGGATGCTGGGGATCGGCGGCGCGCTGCTGTGGGGCGTGGCGATGGGGGTGTTCTCGCTGTTTCCCGCCATCGGCACCGCGTTCATCTGGGTTCCTGTCACCGCCTGGCTGCTGCTCACGGGCGACCTGTGGCGCGGCGGCGCCTTGTTCCTTGTCGGCTTCTTCATCGTCAGCAGTGTCGACAATGTGGTCCGCCCGATCCTCGTCGGGCGGGATGCGCGGATGCCGGACTACATGGTGCTGATAGCCACGCTCGGCGGGTTCGAACTGATGGGCTTCAACGGCTTCGTGGTCGGGCCGGTGATCGCGGCGCTGTTCATTGCGGTCTGGGACATCTTTCGCGACGTTCGGCCGGCTGCGTAGATTCCGACAGTGTCGCGCGGAAAGGTGCTGCCACATACCTCACGTTCACAGAGGTGAACCCTTACCCCCCCTGCCCCATTGCTTCGGCAGCGTGATCGCGCCGACTCCTGGCAGCCCAAGGCGATGCCGCTGCACGCTCATTCCAATGGGAAGACATCATGCGCAGTGTTTCGCTCACAGCCGCTGTCATGCGCGGGCCGGCATGAGGCTGGGGCTCCGGCTGATGGTCACGCCCGGCGTTCTGGCACTGTCCGCTTGTGTGGTAGGGCCAAACTACCATCCCCCTGCGCTGGCGGTGCTTGCGGTTCCGCCCACTTATTCGGTGCCGCATGACCCTTCAGCGCAAAGCGCCACAGCTCGCTGGTGGAACCAGTTCGGCGACCCGGACCTGACCCGGCTGGAAGAAGCCGGTCTGGCCACCAACCTCGATATCGCGCAGGCCCTCGCGCGGCTGCGCCAGGTGCGCGAGGCTTTGACGCAGGTGCACAGTGCGGCCGTGCCGACGATTTCCGCATCGGGCGGTTATACCCGCACACAGGCGATTGCCGCGCCCGCGGGGGCCAGCCTTTCGGGCGACAGCCTTTCGAGCGCCGCCGACGCGGCCTATCAGGTCGATCTGTTTGGCGGCCGGTCGCGCGCGATCGAAGCGGCGCGCGCCGATAACGAGGCAAGCCGGTTCGACTATGCCGCGGTGGCGCTGACCGTGCAGTCGACCATCGCCAGCACTTATCTGCAAGTCCGCCTGCTGCAGGCCAATCTCGCCAATGCGCAGAAAGCCCGGACCAACCAGACCGACAATCTGCAGATCGCCGATTGGCGTCGGCAGGCGGGGCTGATCAGCCAGTTCGATGTCGATCTGGCGCGGACCCAGCTGGCCCAGACGACGGCAACAATTCCGCAAATTGAAAGCACCCTCAGCCAGACGATCGGCGCGCTGGGTGTGCTGCTCGGCGAGGGTCCCGGGGCCTTGCGCGCCGAACTGGCACAGCCGCAGCAGATCCCCATCGGCCCCGCCGGTCTCGCCGTGGGAATCCCTGCCGATGTACTCAGGCAGCGGCCCGACGTACGCTCCGCCGAACGGGCGCTGGCTGCCGCCACGGCGCGCATCGGCGTGGCAGAGGCTGCGCTCTATCCCGCGCTTGTCCTCGGCGGAAGCATCGGCACCGGTTCGGCCACGCTGTCCAGCCCGTTCGATCTCATCACCGGCCAAGCCTTTGGCGGGATCGCCCAGACTATCTTCGACGGCGGGCGGCTGCGCAGCCAGGTGCGCTCGCAGCGCGCGGCAACCGACGGTGCCTTCGCCCGCTACAAGCTGTCGGTGCTGGTCGCGCTCGAAGATATCGAGAATGCCGTGGTCGCGCTGCAGGCGGCGAACCGGCGCCAAGTCGAGTTCGACCTAGCAGAAACTTCCGCGACATCCTCGGCCGCGCTGGCGCGGCAGCAATATCGCAGCGGGCTGATCGATTATGCCGCGCTGCTGATCACCGAGAACCTGCTGATCACCTCGCGCAACGGGGTGGCGCAAGCGCGCCACGACCGGGCGGCGGCGCTGGTGCAGCTCTATGCGGCGCTCGGCGGTGGCTGGACCAACCGAGACGCCATCCCGGACAGGACTGACAATGGCTGAACCCACCAAACCCGATGCGGCCGTGCCTGCGACCGAAGCGGAAACAACCGATGCCTTTCTGGGCGTCAAGCCGGTGCCCTGGTGGCGGCGCCAGGCCAAATGGCTGGTCCTGGGGCTGATCGCGGTCGTCGTAATCGCGCTGCTGGCACGCTACTACACCGCTGTACCGGCCAACCAGTACGTGAGCCAGCCAATCCATCGCGGGGCGCTGCAAGTCACGGTATCGGCTACCGGGCGATTGGCGCCGGTAAACCAGATCCTTGTCGGCTCGGAACTGTCCGGTCTGGTCACCAAAGTCATGGTCGATGTCAACAACCCGGTCGTTGCCGGCCAGCAGCTGGCGCTGATCGATCCCTCTAGGTTTGCCGATACGGTGAACCAGAGCGCCGCGCAGTTGCGCGCCAGCCAGGGCGCCGTCGCGCTGGCGCAGGCCACCTTGGCGCAGGTCCGGGCGCAGTTGTCGCGGCTGGAGATGGTGTTCCGCCTGTCGGGCGGCAAAGTGCCATCGGATACCGATCTGGCCACCGCACGCGCCGAATACAGCCGCGCCAAGGCCACGCTGGAATCTGCGGTCGCAAATGTAGGGGCAGCACGCGCCGTGGTGTCTTCGGCCACCACCAACCTGACCAAGACCGTGATCCGTTCGCCGGTAAAGGGCGTGGTGCTGACCCGGCAGATCGAACCGGGGCAGACGGTGGCCGCGTCCTTCAACACGCCCACGCTGTTCGTGATCGCGCAGGATCTGGCCCAGATGAAACTGCCGGTTGCCGTCGATGAAGCCGATGTCGGCGAAGTGGCTGAGGGGCAGCAGGCGACATTCACCGTCGATGCCTTCCCTGGCGAACGCTTTCCGGCCACCGTCTCGCGCGTCGATCTCGGCTCGAACCTGACCGCCACCTCGGCCTCGGCCGCGGCAGCGACGACCAATTCGCAGGTCGTCTCGTACAATGCGAACCTCACGGTGGGCAACGCCACTTTGCGGCTGCGCCCCGGCATGACCGCAACGGCCACGATCATAACCAAGGCACGGCTGGGCGTGCTGCTCGTTCCCAATGCCGCCTTGCGCTATACGCCAGCCGCCGCAGGCGCGACCGGCAGAAGTGGCATCACCAGCACGTTGACCATGCGCGGGATCCGCGGCGGCCAAGCTGACAAGACCGCGCAAAAGGGCCGCGGTGCGCGGCAGACCGTCTATGTGCTCGACAAGGGCGTGCCCAAAGCCGTCGACATCCAGACCGGCGCCAGCGATGGCACCTCGACCGAAGTGATCGGCGGTGCACTGCGGCCCGGCATGCAGGTCATCACCGGGCAATTGGCGAGCGGCGCTGGCTGATGGCACCCCTGATCCAGCTCAGCCATGTGACCAAGACCTTCGGCATGGGCGACGCACAATTTCAGGCGTTGAGGGGCGTGGACCTCGAGATCGCGGCCGGTGATTTTGTCGCCATCATGGGGCCCTCGGGTTCAGGCAAATCGACGATGATGAACATTCTGGGGTGCCTCGATGTGCCCAGCAGTGGGCAATACCTGTTCAAGGGCCGAGATGTCGGCACACTCGATCGCGATCAGCGCGCGCTGCTCAGGCGGCGCTATCTCGGCTTTGTATTTCAGGGCTACAATCTGCTCGCGCGTACGTCGGCGCTGGAGAATGTCGAATTGCCGCTGATCTATCGGGGTGACGGGCGCGAAGTGCGGCAGACGCTTTCGCTGGCCGCGCTGACCAAAGTCGGGCTGGCCGATTGGGCAGGGCACACCCCGGCAGAGCTCTCTGGCGGGCAGCAGCAGCGCGTGGCGATCGCCCGCGCGCTTGTCACCAATCCCGAACTCCTGCTGGCTGACGAGCCGACCGGCAATCTCGACAGCGAACGCTCGATCGAAATCATGCGCCTGCTCACAGACCTCAACCAGACCAGCGGCATAACCGTGGTGATGGTGACGCATGAGCCCGACATGGCAAGTTTTGCGCAGCGGATCATTCATTTCAAGGACGGGCTGGTCGATCACGTGGATACCAACCAGCCGGTGCTTGCCTGATGCTGTTCACGACCTTCATTCTCGCCATCCGCTCGATCCGCAGGCACCTGATGCGTTCGTTCCTGACCACGCTGGGCATCATCATCGGCGTGGCCGCCGTGATCACCATGGTAACCCTGGGCGAGGCAACCACGCTGGCCGTGCAGCAGCAGATCGCGAGCCTGGGCAACAACATCCTCCTCGTTCGCCCGGGACAGGGGTTCGGACGGGGCGGCGGCGGGCCGCAACCCGCCGATTTCGACGCGCAGGACGTTGCCGCGATCCGCGATCAGATTGCCGGGATCACCGCCGTTGCGCCGCAGGCGAGCAGTGCCGTCACCGCTGTCTACGAAGGGTCCAACTGGACCACCTCGGTCAATGGCACCACCGCAGACTTCTTCCTGATCCAGCCCTGGCCCCTGATCGCAGGGCGCAGCTTCGAACCCGACGAGGAGCTGGCAGGCAAGGCCGTCTGCATCATAGGCAATACCGTGCGCAAAAACCTCTTCACAAATGGCGGGGCGCCAGACGCGCCGCTCGGCCAGAGGATCCGCCTGAACGGGATTTCCTGCCTGGTCATTGGCCTGCTTTCCACCCGCGGACAGGCCGGTTTCGGCGGAGACCAGGACGATACCGTGATCATGCCGATCAAGACTGTTCAGCGCCGGCTGACCGGAAATCTCGACATCCGGGTGATGCTGGTCGGAGTGGACGAGGCTTACGACAGCCCCACGGTGCAAACCGCGATCACGGGATTGCTGCGCCAGCGGCGCCAGATTACCGGCGACAAGCAGGACGATTTCAACATCTTCGATACCGCGCAGATCAGCGCGACGCTGACCGCAACGACCACCTTGCTGACCGGCATCGTCACGTCCGTCGCGGCGATCAGCCTGGTGGTCGGCGGCATCGGCATCATGAACATCATGCTGGTGTCGGTGACTGAACGCACCCGCGAAATCGGCGTCAGGCTGGCCATCGGCGCGGTGGCGAATGAAGTCCTGACCCAGTTTCTGGTCGAGGCGATCGTATTGTCATGCCTTGGCGGTGTGATCGGCATCGTCTTCGCCCAGGTGATGGTACTGATCATTGCCCCACTGATGCAGGTGCCGTGGTTGTTCGTGCCGCGCATCAACGTCATCGCGTTCCTGATCGCGGCGGCGATCGGCATGGTCTTCGGTTATTTTCCGGCGCGCCGTGCCGCCGGGCTCAATCCGATCGACGCCCTTCGCTACGAATGACGGGACAACGGCTACAAACCTGTTCGTTTTCAGGCTGTCGTCGGCAAATCCCCGATCACCGCAATTGAGGCGTTTGCTGCAAACACCCAGATCGCGCCAATCATGGCCACCAAGAACGCCCAGATGGCAGTATGAAGCAGCGTTATGGCTCGAAGCTGGGAGCCCGGAGTCATCCCATCACGTCGCGATAACGGCTGCGATTGGTCGGCGCGGTGACCATGGCAATTCGGGACCATAGCCAAAGCGCATCACGATATCGGTGCGCCTGCCCGGCAGGCCAACCAGCGCCGCCAGTTCGGGACGGAGACTGGCTACTTCGACCGGCTGTTTGATGAACGCCTGTTTCAACCCGAGCGCCGTCGCCTGCAGCGCAAAGCGCTGGCACGCCTGCCCGACGGCCACCCATTGCGCGGGACTTGCACCGCCGCCGACGAAGACTGCGATGCAGTCGCCGAGACACCCCGGATCCAATCACGGTCGATGGAAGCCGCAAGGACCGATGTCCACTTTCTTTGGCAAGAGAGGCCGTTGTAACCCAGCAATGCCAAGGCCCTGAGTTAGTCGACACCTGACTAGCTCATCAGGGCAATATCTATCACCTCACTTCATTCCTGCAGCGAATATGCACCCTCCAATACCCCCCAGGGTATAAAATCGGTTCATCCGCTCCAGGGTATCGGCTGGTTGGGCGAAACACCCATCAGCCAGATAGTCAGACCGCCCAACCAACTCGGCGAAGTCGCGCAAAGTGCGCGCATGACCTCGCAGCAGCTTGCCGGCTTGATCGAAAGGCAGCAAGAAACGAACTTGGCGATCAAGAAAAGCAGCGGCGAAGAAGCTCGACACGCTCCACAGCGTGATGGCGACGCTCGGACTCAATCTGCAAATGAGCCCGCGCCGCAAGGCCGGCATGGCGAGCACGAACCACACATCTGATTTAGCGCGATAACTGCGCAAATCCTCGGGCTTCTGGCCTGGAGGTATCTCACAAGGCCGTGAGCACCCGAAAGCACCCCCAGAATACCCCTACAGACTCCTCGCTGCGTGCGGATATCTCCGGCCCGTTGTGGATGGGCAACAAGTCCAGATCTGCCAGGGTCCCGGGAATTCTTGCTCATGATCTGGACGCCTACGGCGCCAAGTGGAACCAAATGACCGTATATGGTTGGTAGCGGAGGAGGGACTCGAACCCCCGACACGCGGATTATGATTCCGCTGCTCTAACCGGCTGAGCTACTCCGCCCCGAAGGGTTCCGGCCAAGCGGCGGACACATCCGGCGGCAAGGCAGGCGGGCCTATTAGGCAAGGCTGCCTGCGGGGTCAACAGGGGAATCGGCCTTGCGGCACATGGCTTAACGCCGGACGCGCCCACGGAAGGGCCAGCGGCCCGCCGGCTCCCACGGTCCGCCGAGGTAGCGGTGCAGCGCAATCCCGGCGAAGGCAAATCGCTCCGGCTGCACTGCGGGGGCTAGCGCGGCCTGCAGGGCCTTTGCCTCTGCCCGCAGCACCTTGTTTTGGATGGTGAGGTGGAGACGCGGCACGCCATCGTCCTGCAGCGTGAGCATGCCGTGGAAATGCTCGGCGATCATTGCCCGGACATCGAGCAGCGAGCGGCTTTCGATCGCAAGCGCGGTGCCGGTGCCGAGATCCATCAGGCCGGTCATCTGCGCGGGCGGCGGTGGCAGCTCGGCGGCGAACGCGGCCAGCAGGCGCCGCGCTTCGTCCTCCACGAAGGGCGGCAATGCGCGCAGCAGGGTTACGTGCGCCGGCACCAGGTTGCGGTCCGCCGGATAGTGCGCGCGGCGCAGGGCATCGGCGCGGGACTGGAGCGCGACCGGCAGCTCGGCCGTCACCACCAGCGGGGCCTGCACGGCCGCCTAGAGCTCCCCGCGCGCGCGGCGAATCGCGAACCAGCGGGCGACGTTGGCGTTGTGCTCTTGCAGGGTGGCGGCAAAGACGTGCCCGCCCTTGCCATCGGCGACCATGAACAGCGCGTTGGTCTTGGCCGGATGCAGCACCGCTTCGATCGAAGCCTTGCCCGGATTGGTGATCGGCGCTTTGGGCAGGCCGATCATCGTGTAGGTGTTGTAGGAATTGACTGCCTGAATTTCCGACTGGCGGATGCGCCGCCCCAGCGGCTTGCCGCGCGTGATCGGATAGATGATCGTGGGATCGGCCTGGAGCATCATCCCCTGCCGGATCCGGTTGGAGTAAAGCCCGGCGACCATGCGCCGTTCCGAAGGCTTGCCGGTCTCCTTCTCGACGATCGAGGCCAGAACAACCGCTTCTTCAGGGCTGCGCGCGACAGTATCGGGCGCGCGGTCTGCCCAGAGCTTGGCCAGCGTGCGGGCCATCGCCTGCTGCATCCGGGTCACCACCGCCGTGCGGCTCTCCCCGCGCTGAAAAGCGTAGGTATCAGGCAGGACCGAGCCTTCCGCAAGCGTCGGCACCGGCCCTGTCAGCAGGGTGACCTTGGCGAGGCGTTCCTCCACCATGATCGAGGGCATGCCTTCGGGAATGGTGACCATGCGGCGCACTTCGCCGCCCACACCCTGGAGAATCGCCAGAACGGCCGAGCCGCTGGCATGCGCCGGAATGGCATACTCGCCCGCCTTGAGCGGCTCGCTACCGCCCAGCAGGCGCGCGCGGAGACGGAAGGTATCAGCCGAAGCGACGATGCCTTCCGCTTCCAGCTTCTCCGCCACGCCGGCGAGCGTCGCTCCCTCTGGCACGGAGAAGGTCGCGTCCTTGACCAGCGGGCCGCTGCCATACCAGCCGTAGAGGAAATGGACGCCAAAGGCGCCCACCACCAGCAGCACGGCCAGCGCGATGATCCTGAGGCGGCCTGCTGCTGCCTTTGGCATCGAACGCCGCCTCCCCCGTTTCCGGCTCAGATCGCCTTCACGATCACGCTGGCGTTGGTGCCGCCAAAGCCGAACGAGTTGTTGAGCGCAGCGCGCACGACACGCTTCTTCGCGACCTTGGGCACGAGATCGACGCCTTCGGTGCCTTCATCCGGGTCATCCAGATTGAGCGTGGGCGGCACGATCTGATCGCGGATCGCCAGCACACAGAAGATCGCCTCGACCGCGCCAGCGCCGCCGAGCAGGTGGCCGATGGCCGACTTGGTGCTGCTCATCGAAGCGCCAGACAGATCCGGCCCCAGCACCCGCTTGACTGCTGCCAGTTCGATCGTGTCGGCCATGGTCGAAGTGCCATGGGCGTTGACGTAATCGATGTCGCCCGGCTCCATCCCGGCCTTGCGCAAGGCCATGCGCATGGCGAGTTCGGCGCCCTTGCCTTCGGGGTGCGGCGCGGTGACGTGGTAGGCATCGCCCGAGAGGCCATAGCCGACGACTTCGGCATAGATCTTCGCGCCGCGCGCCTTGGCGTGCTCGTATTCCTCGAGCACGACGACACCGGCGCCCTCGCCCATCACAAATCCGTCGCGGCCCTTGTCATAGGGACGGCTCGCCTGTTCGGGACGGTCGTTGAAGCTGCAGTTGAGCGCGCGTGCCTGGGCAAAGCCAGCGACGCCGAGCGGGTTGATCGTGCTTTCCGAACCGCCCGCGAGCATGATGTCAGCGTCATCGTCGCGGATCATGCGGGCGGCATCGCCGATCGAGTGCGCGCCTGTCGAGCAGGCGGTGACGACGGCATGGTTGGGGCCCATCAGGCCATACTTGATCGAGACCTGGCCCGAGATGAGGTTGATCAGGCGGCCATGCACGAAGTGCGGGCTCACGCGGCCCGGGCCCTTTTCATGCAGGACGATCGATTCGCTCTCGATGCCCGGCAGGCCGCCGATGCCCGAACCGATCGAGCAGCCGGTGCGCATCTTGAGGTCATCGTCCATGTCGGTGAGGCCGGCATCCTCGAGCGCCTGGCCCGCAGCATCGATGCCGTAGACGATGAACGGATCGACCTGACGCTGCACCTTGAAATCGACGCGCTTGTTCGGGTCGAAGCCATAAGGATGATCAGCCGGCTTCACTTCGCAGGCGATCAGGCACTTCTGGCCTGTGGTATCGAAGCGCGTGATCCGCCCCGCACCCGATTTGCCCGCAATGAGATTGGCCCAAACGGTTTCGACATCGGCCCCCAAGGGGGTGACGAGGCCAAGTCCGGTGATGACGACACGGCGCATTTCAGTCTCCGAAACGTCCGCCCGCAACCGGCGAACGAACCTTGAAGCACAACAGGCCCAGACCCCTCACGGGACCGAGCCTGTCGAAGCCCCGGCGGTTCAGCGCCGGGGGACGACCGCCGCTCCCGTCACGCTCCGCAGGCGGGGCAAGACGGAAAGGTGCGGACGGATTGGCAATCCGAAAGGATCAGCCCTTGTTGTCGTCGATGTACTTGATCGCGTCCGACACGGTGGCGATCTTCTCGGCCGCGTCATCGGGGATCTCGACACCAAACTCTTCTTCGAACGCCATGACCAGCTCGACGATATCGAGGCTGTCGGCACCGAGATCGTCGATGAAGCTCGCGTCTTCGGTGACCTTGTCGGCCTCTACCCCGAGGTGCTCGACAACGATCTTCTTCACGCGGTCGGCAGTATCGCTCATTCTTTTGCCCCTTCAAGGAACTGGGTTGGTATACTCAAATCTGGCCATCGCCCTAATGTCCGGATTGCGGGCTGGCAAGTGGTGCGGTGTGGACGAATTGTGCGAGAGGCGTGACGAGCGGTGAAAGAAGCGGCGAGACGGGCGGCCTGACCGGCGGTTTGCGCGCCCACCCCGCCTAATCCGCTCACCCCTTCGAGGGTTCCACCGTTCGCAGATGCAATTCGCGCAGCTGCGTGTTGATCGCCGGCGAAGGCGCCCCCATCAGCAAGTCCTCGGCACGCTGGTTCATCGGGAACAGCGTAATCTCGCGCAGGTTCTGCGCGCCGCAGACCAGCATGACAATGCGGTCCACGCCCGCCGCCATGCCGCCGTGCGGCGGCGCGCCATACTGGAAGGCGCGATAGAGCCCGCCGAAGCGCTCCTCGACGTCTGCCTTGGACAGGCCGACGAGCTCGAACGCCTTGACCATCAGTTCGGGCGACTGGTTGCGGATCGAGCCCGAGGCGATTTCATAGCCGTTGCAGACGAGGTCGTACTGGAAAGCCTTGATCGTCAGCGGGTCCTGGCCTTCCAGCGCGGCCATGCCGCCCTGCGGCATCGAGAACGGGTTGTGCGCAAACTCGACCTTCTTGGCGTCCTCGTCCCATTCATAGAACGGGAAATCGACGATCCAGCACAGCTCGAAGCGGTCCTTGTCGATAAGGCCGAGCTGCTCGGCGACGCGCGTGCGTGCGGCACCGGCCAGCTTGGCGGCCTGCTCGGGCTTGCCGGCGGCAAAGAACAAGCCGTCGTCCGGGCCAAGGCCGAGCGCCGCATAGAGCGCTTCCATGCCCTCGGCACCGTGGTTCTTGGCAATCGGGCCGCCGAATTCGCCGCCCTTGCGCGTGACGTAGCCAAGCCCGGCGTGGCCTTCGCTGCGTGCCCACTCGTTCATGTCGTCGAAGAACTTGCGGCTCTTGTCCGCGGTGCCCGGCGCGGGAATCGCGCGCACAGTGCCGCCGCCTGCCACGATCTTCTCGAACAGGCCGAAGCCCGAGGTGGTGAAGTGGCTGGCGACATCAGTGATGATCAGCGGGTTGCGCAAGTCCGGCTTGTCCGAGCCGTACTTCAGCATGGCATCATCATAAGCGATGCGCGGGAAGCTGCCCGAAGGCGTGACAGGCTTGCCGTTCGCGAACGTCTCGAACACGCCGCCGATCACCGGCTCCATCGTCTCCCACACTTCTTCCTGGGTGACGAAGCTCATCTCGAGATCGAGCTGGTAGAATTCGCCCGGCAGACGGTCGGCACGCGGATCCTCGTCGCGGAAGCAGGGGGCGATCTGGAAATAGCGGTCGAAGCCCGCCACCATCAGCAGCTGCTTGTACTGCTGCGGCGCCTGCGGCAGCGCATAGAACTTGCCGGCATGGATGCGGCTGGGCACGAGGAAGTCGCGCGCGCCTTCAGGGCTGGAGGCGGTGAGGATCGGCGTCGAGAATTCGGTGAAGCCGGCGGTTTCCATGCGGGCACGCATGTCGCGGATCACCTTGGTGCGCGTCATGATGTTGGCATGCAGCGTCTCGCGTCGCAGATCGAGGAAGCGGTAGCGCAGGCGGATATCCTCGGGATACTCCTGCTCCCCGGCCACAGGCATCGGCAGCTCTTCCGCCGCCGAAAGCACCGTGGCGGCGCGGGCATAGACTTCGATCTCACCCGTCGCCAGCGCGGCGTTCACGGTGCCGGCGCTGCGAGCCTTGACCTCGCCCTCAATCGTCACGACGCTTTCGACGCGCAGGCTTTCGAGCACGGCAAGCGCCGCACTGTCGCTGTCCGCCACGATCTGGGTGATGCCGTAGTGGTCGCGCAGGTCCACGAACAGCACGCCGCCGTGGTCGCGCTTGCGGTGCACCCAGCCCGAAAGGCGCACGTTCTGCCCGACATCCATCTTCGCGAGCGCGCCGCAGGTGTGGGAACGGTAAGGATGCATGAGGCGAGGTTCCAATTTGGCTGGCAAACCGGCCAGCATTCGGGCACTGATGGCCAGCGGCCAAGAGGCGATGGCTGCGGATTTGTCAAGCCGCAGGCCCCGGACGGGGTCACCACCAGCACCGGTCAGGCATGAGGGCCTGGCCCGGTGCGCAATAAGAAAAGCACGATGAAGATACACCCGCTGATCACGACGACTCCGGCCCTTGCCGATCTGTGCGAGCGTCTCTCCAAGGCCGATTTCATCACGGTCGATACCGAGTTCATGCGCGAGAACACCTATTGGCCGGAACTGTGCCTGGTGCAGATCGCCGACGACAAGGAAGCCGCCGCGATCGATCCACTGGCGCCCGGCCTCGATCTTGCCCCGCTGCTTGAGCTGCTGGTCGACAACGAGGACGTGCTGAAGGTGTTTCACGCCGGCGGGCAGGATGTGGAGATCATCTACAACCTTTCGGGCAAGACCCCGCACCCCATCTTCGATACCCAGATCGCGATGATGGCGATCAGCCAGTCCGAACAGATCGGCTATTCGAACCTCGTCGAAAGCTGGCTGGGCTTCACGGTCGACAAGGGCGCGCGCTTCACCGATTGGTCGCGCCGGCCGCTGACCGAACGGCAGATCGAATATGCCATCGGCGACGTGACGCATCTTTCCAAGATTTTCCCGCGCATGCTCAAGCGGCTGATCAAGACCGGGCGCGGCGAATGGCTCGATGCCGAGATGGAAAAGCTCGCCGATCCCGAGAACTACCGCTCCGATCCTCAAGTGGTTTGGCAGAAGATCCGCGCCCCCAGTCGCAACCCGGCGGTGCTGGGGCGGCTCAAGGCCATCGCCGCCTGGCGCGAAACCGAGGCGATGGACAAGAACATCCCGCGCGGGCGAATCATGCGCGACGAGACTCTGGCCGATATCGCCAGCCACCCACCGCGCGAGCAGCACGAACTCGCCAAAGTGCGCGGGCTTTCCGCCGGGTGGAAGGACAACGACATCGGCCGCCGCCTGATGCAGGCGATCGCGGATGCAACGCCGATGAGCGATGCCGAACTGCCCCCGCGTGCGCCCCGCGGCGCGCCGCTGGGCAAGGAAGGCGCGCTGGTGGCCGATCTGCTCAAGCTGCTGCTCAAGATCCGCAGTCGCGAGATTGATATCGCAGCCAGATTGCTGGCCCGCAGCGATGATCTGGAGGCCCTAGCCGCCGGTCAACGCAAGGGGCTGCCGATCCTCGAAGGCTGGCGCTTCGAGCAGTTCGGGCGCGATGCGCTGGAACTGGTCGAAGGCAAGCTCGCCTTCGCTGTGGTGAAGGGCAAGCTCAAGATGGCACATATCGATGCCATCGGCGGCGGCAATGATGACGAGGTCGAGCCGGCGGCGGATGATGACACCATCCTGCTGGCGACCGAGGGCGACGAATTGGGGGGCGACGGGCGCAATTGGGACGACGTTCAGGCCCCCGAGCCCGAGGCTGACTGAGAGCCGAGCGGCATGACCACCTACCTCCCCACGCTCAAGCAGTTGCAATATCTCGTCGCGCTCCACGAACACGGCCACTTCGGGCGCGCGGCGGAGGCCTGCTTTGTCTCGCAATCGACGCTTTCGGCAGGCCTGCGCGAACTGGAAACGCTGCTTGGCGTGACACTCGTTGAGCGCACGCGGCGCGTAGTCCGCTTCACCGCGCTGGGCGATCAGGTTGTGGCCAAGGCCCACCGCCTGCTGCGTGAAGGCGAGGAACTCTCGGCGCTCGTCCAGGCGCACGGCGCGCCGCTTTCGGGCGAATTGAGGATGAGCGTGATCCCCACCATCGCGCCGTTCCTGCTGCCGCGCATCCTCCCGCGCCTGCGCCGTGAACGGCCTTCGCTCAAGCTGTTCCTGCGCGAGGAACCAAGCGCGGCGGCGGTCGAATCGCTGCATCACGGCCGCGCGGACTGCGTGCTGCTCGCCCTCCCCTTCGCAACGGGCGAGGTCGAGGCGGCGCACTTGTTTCACGACCGCTTGCTCGTCGCCTTCCCCAAGGACGACCCGCGCGATCCCCCGCTGAGCATCGCGCCCGCGCTGATCGACGAGGCGCGTCTGCTGCTGCTGGAAGACGGCCACTGTCTCAAGGACCACGTCCTCGCCGCCTGCAACCGCCCCGAACTGCGCGCCAGCGCGAGCGTGATCGGCACCAGCCTGCACACGCTGGTGCAGATGGTCGACAATGGCCTCGGCCTTACCATGCTGCCGGAAATGGCGGTGAAGGCGGGCATCCTGCAGGGCACCCAGATCGTCGCCCGCCCGCTCGAATCCGAACATGCCAGCCGCGAAATCGCGCTGGTGTGGCGCAAGAACTCCCCCCGCGCCGAGGAATTCCGCCTGCTGGCGAGCGAACTGGCCGCCGGTTGATAATAGTTGATAAGCGAGATATTATCAGCCGTCCCTTCATCTGCGAGGCATTCATGATCAGCGCCGATCTCGGAACCAAGCTTGAGGAATTCGTGTCCTCGCTCGTCGCGAACGGTCGCTACAACTCGAAGAGCGAAGTCCTGCGCGAAGGTGTGCGGCTGATTCAGGATCGCGAGGCGCGGCTGGCTGCGTTTGATGCTGCGATCATGGAAGGCGTGCGAGAGGCTGACGCAGGTCTCGGCGCGCCGGCAGAGGATGTACTCAAGCGGCTGAAAGACAAGTACCGGTCAATGATGTGACCATGTTACCGGTGATCATTGCGCCGCGTGCGCAGTCCGATCTCACAGACATAAGCGACTTCATTGCCGCAGAAAATCCAGCCCGGGCTGCAACCTTTGTCGAGGAGTTGATCGGGCGGTGCCTGTCCCTGTCTGAGCAGCCCGCAAGGTTCCCGCTTGTGGAGCGACTTGCAGGCGCCGGTGTCCGCAAGATGACGCACGGCAGCTACCTAATCTTCTATCGGGTCTATCCGAACCGCGTGACCGTCGCGCGCATCCTCCACGGTGCCACCGATTATGAAGCGAGGTTCCTGGCCCCATGAACCTCCCGCCCTATCTCTCTCTCGCCATAGCGATTGTCGCCGAAGTGATCGCCACAACCGCGCTCAAGCAATCGGCGGGTTTCACCAAGCTTCTGCCGCTGGCGGTGAGCATGGCCGGATATGCGATTGCGCTGTTTTTCCTCTCGCTCACGCTGGAGCGCATTCCGACAGGCGTCGCCTATGCGATCTGGTCGGGCGTAGGCATCGTGCTGATCGCCGCGCTGGCGTGGGTGGTCCACGGTCAGCGGCTCGATATGCCGGCGCTGGCGGGGATCGGCCTGATCATGGCCGGGGTGCTGGTGCTGAACCTGTTCTCGAAAACCGGTGCGGGCTGAAGGCTCTCAGTCCATGTGCTTGAGGCCGACCCGCAGATAATCCCAGCCGGTAATCACTGTCAGCGCGGCTGCGGCCCACAGCGTGATGAGCCCCACCGTGTGCGGCACGTTGGCGTCGATCCCTGCCAACATCACCGTCCAATCCGGCGCGCCCTGCCCCAGGATCAGCGCGCCGAGTGCAATGAACTGGAAGGTCGTCTTCCACTTGGCGAGCTTGGAGACGGGCACCGAGACCTGAATGCCCCCAAGAAACTCGCGCAGGCCCGAAACGGCAATCTCGCGGATCAGGATGATAAGCCCGGCGATCACATGGAGATCACCCACATAGGGCCCGGTCAGCACGCCTTGCGCGGTGAGCACGAGGATCACCGCCGCCACCATGATCTTGTCCGCAATCGGATCGAGGAAAATCCCGAGCTTGGAAACCGTGCCCTGCGCGCGGGCCAGGTAGCCGTCGAAATAGTCCGTCACCCCCATCAGGGCATAGACGGCGAAGCCGATCGCATAGCCCGCCCGCCATTCAGGCCACCATAGCAGGCCTGCCAGCAACGGCACGGTGACAATGCGGGACAGCGTTAGCAGATTGGGAAGGGTCAGCATCGTAGACCCACCATAGGCATGAAGACGCCGCGAAGAAACCGCAAGTTGGTCCCAACGTGCCCCCTTGCCCGCCCCGTGGAGGGCGCTATGGGATGAACCCAACACGCGAAGGCTGGCAAAACCCGAATGACAACGCCCGAATGACGACAACCGCGCTGCTCATCCGGAAACGCCGCTTCCTGCCGCTTTTTGCCACGCAGTTGCTCGGCGCGTTCAATGACAACCTCTACAAGAACGCGATGATCCTCTATGTGGTGTACACCGTATACCACTCGGAGGCAGCCGAAGCGCGCTTCTCGGCCATCGCCTCGGCCGTGTTCATCCTTCCCTTCTTCCTGCTTTCCGCACTTTCCGGCCAGCTTGCCGACATGCGTGACAAGGCGCGGATCATCCGCATCGTGAAGGCGGCGGAAATCGCGATCATGCTGGTGGGCGCGGCAGGTCTGTTCATGGCCTGGCGTGGCATGGCCGTGCAGATCATGGCGATCCCGCTGATGCTTACCGCGCTGCTTGCGATGGGCGTGCATTCCACCTTTTTCGGCCCGATCAAGTACGCAATCCTGCCGCAGCACCTGCATCCCGATGAAGTGCTGGCCGGCACCGGCCTTGTCGAAGCCGGCACCTATATCTCCATCCTTGCGGGTACGATCTTCGCAGGCTGGATCCCGGTCGAATGGGCCGCGGTCATCTGCATCGTGACCGCTGCCATCGGGTTCTTCACCGCGCAGTTCGTGCCCTCCGCACCGCCGCAGATGGAGCCCGTCCCGCTCGACTTCAACGTGATCCGCTCCTCGATCACGCTTGTGCGCATGACCACGCGCCACCCGCGCGTGTTCCTCGCCATCGCAGCGATCAGCTTCTTCTGGACGATCGGCGCGGTGCTGTTCATCCAGTTTCCGCCGCTTGCCAAGAACGTGCTTTCGGCGAGCAAGGAAGTGGCCAGCCTGTTCCTCGTGGTCTTCTCGATCGGCGTCGCGATCGGCTCGGTCTCGATCAACCATCTGCTCAAGGGCACCGTTTCGGCGCGCTTCGGTCCTGTGTCGGTGATCGTGATGGGCCTGTTCATCGTGGCCTTCCACGTGGTGTGCAAGACTTGGCCCCACGCGGCCGGCACGGCGCTGCTCAGCGTGCCGCAATTCGTGATGGAGCCGCTGGCGGTGCCGCTGCTGCTGACCTTGCTGGGCATCGCCATTTCGGGCGGCATGTTCGTGGTCCCGCTCTACGCGTTCCTGACCACGGTGGTCGACAAGGCTGAAACCGCGCGGACAATCGCGGCGAACAACATCGTCAATGCCGGCGCGATGGTCGTTGGATCGCTCATCGCGGTCGGGCTGAGCGCCGGGGGCGTGGCGCTGGCAGATCAGTTGCTGCTGGGCGCTGCCATGTGCCTTGTCGCTGCGTGGCTCGCCCGTGTGCTCCACAAGGCAGAACTGGCCCATGAGGGCGAGATCGAGCACACGTTCTGAGCGGGGTATCCGCTTTCAGAAGATGAAGACCGAAACCGCCAGGAAGCAGGCGCAGTAGGCCAGCAGAAAGTCCATCACATCCTGCCGCGTGATCCGTTTGGGATCGACCGGCGGCGAACGCACGCCCTCGGGCAGCTGCAGTGCCTTCATCGCCGCTTCCACCTCAGGCTCGAACATCGGGAGCGGGCGCAGCACATGCGCGGGCAGCGTGCGGCGAAAGGGGTGGCCGGCAAGTTCGGGATTGGGGGCGCGCCGTCTGAGCATAGCGTCGATGGTAACGCTTTATTCACCATACGGGGAGGATGCGAATCGCCCCCGCGCACAATCAAAGCGGGACTGTTCCGATCCGGCACAGCGGGCGCGGGCGACCGATCAGATCGTGCCGCCCGCCATCTCCAGCACGATATCCCATTCGGACGCGCGCACCGCAGAGACGGACAAGCGCGAGAGCCGCAGCAGTTCCATGTCGGCCAGCGCAGGATTGGCCTTGATCGCGGCCAGCGTAACCGGCGCCTTCAGCTTCACGACCGGCTTCACCTTCACCGCTGCCCATTTGCCTTCAGGGTCGGTCGGATCGGTAAGGCCAGCAACGCTGATCTGCGCGATTCCAACGATCTCCTTGCCGATGTTCGAGTGGTAGAAGAACGCCAGATCGCCCACCTTCATGGTGCGCAGGTTGCGCGCGGCGAGGTGATTGCGCACGCCGTCCCAGGTGCCCTCGCCCTCAGCAATCAGGTCATCCCAACCGTAGACGTCGGGTTCCGACTTCATCAGCCAAGCCTGTTCGGTCGCCTTGATTTTGCTCATGCATGCCTTCCGGGATCGGGATATGGGGAGGCTCATAATCGCTGATGGAACGCACGCAAGCCATGAACCTTGACACCCTTCCCGTGCTGTCGCTGGCCGCCCCTTCGGGCAATCTGGACGAGGATCTGGCCAAGGATCTCGGCAGCAGCTTCCAGCGCTTCGGATTCGCGATGGTCTCTGACCATGGGCTCGATCCAGCACTGGTAGCGCGCGGGTGGGAACTGACCGCAGCGTTCTTCGCACAAGGCGAGGCCGCCAAGCGGCGCTGGCACATCACGGGCGGCGGCGGGCAGCGCGGCTACACCCCGTTCGGCACTGAAATCGCCAAGGGCGCGGCGGTGCACGATCTCAAGGAATTCTGGCACGTCGGCCGCGAACTGCCGGCCGGTGATCCTCTCGCCGCGACGATGCCCGCCAATGTCTGGCCCGATGCTCCGGACGGTTTCCGCGAGACGTTCACCGCCCTCTACGCCGAGTTCGACCGGATCGGCGCGCGCATTCTCTCGCACATCGCGGTCTGGCTGGGGCTTGCCCCGGACTGGTTCGATCCGGCCATTGCAGGCGGCAATTCGATCCTGCGTTTGCTGCACTATCCGCCAATCCCGGGCGATAAGGCCAATGACCTTGGCGGCGCGATCAGGGCGGGCGCGCACGAGGACATCAACCTCATCACACTGCTGCTGGGTGCCGAGGAAGCGGGTCTGGAGCTGCTGACCCGCGAGGGCCGCTGGATTCCCGCCTCACCCCCACCCGGCGCACTGGTGGTCAATATCGGCGACATGCTGCAGCGCCTGACCAACCACGTCCTACCCTCGACCACGCACCGCGTGCGCAACCCCGATGGGGCGCGCGCCGCGCACAGCCGCTATTCGATGCCGTTTTTCCTGCACTTGCGCAGCGATTTCGCGATCCGCACCCTGCCCGGCTGCGTCAGCGCCGAAAACCCGGACCGCTATCCCGTTCCGATTCTCGCGGACGAGTATCTGCACGAAAGACTGCGTGAAATCGGGCTGAAGGCCTAAGCCTTCACGTCGATCACCGTGATCGCGCTGTCCTTCCCGCCGAAATCGAGCTCATCGCCCGCCTCGGCGCTCAGCAGCGCGCGGCTGAGCGGTGCGGTGAAGGAGAGCAGCCCCGCCGCAGGGTCCGCCTCATCATCGCCGACGAGCGTCACGGTCCGTTCCTTGCCATTGAGCCGGAACGTCACGGTCGAGCCAAATGCGACCGCCGCGCCCACCGGCGGCGGCATGACTTGCGCGGTGGCCTGACGGGTGCGCCAATAGCGCAAGTCCCGCTTCACGCGCTTGATCTCGGTCTCGTCGGACAGGCCTGCCAGCTCCGCCTCCAGCGCCTCGACGCGCGCCGCGATCATCGCAACCCCGCGCTCGGTGACGAGGTTTGGCCCCGCAGGGATCGGCAACTCGAACTTGGGTTCGAGATGTTCGTCATCGCCTTCGCGGCGGAATGCGACGCTCATGCTTCCTCCACTTCGTCCACCGTCCACTCGGCAAGATCGGGCGCGCTGCCGATCAACGCCAAGCCGTGGGCAATGGACGTCAATTCATCGCCGCTGGCAATGCGCATCTCGCCAAAGCGCCGTTCGAAGATCTGGCGAACCGCCGGGATGAGCGAGGAGCCGCCGGTGAGGAACACATGGTCGATCTGCCCCGGTTCCAACCCTGCCCGCGCCAGCACCCGGTCCACTCCGGCTTCGAGTTCGGCCAGATCGGGCGCGATCCAGCGTTCGAAATCCGCGCGGCGGACTTCGGCACTGACGGAAAGGCCCTCCCCCTCGAAGGCGAACACCGCCTCGGTCCGGCTCGACAAGTCGCGCTTCACTGCGCCGACCGCTTCGTAGAGCCCGTAGCCGAGCTCGTTCTCGACCACTGCGATCATCCGGCCGATGGCGGCGGGATCGGTCGCCGCGTGTTGCAACTTGCCAAGCTGGGCGAGCGTGCGCCGGTTGCGCATCAACGCAAGGCGCGACCAGTCGCTGAAATCGGCGAAGTGGCCGGGCGGGATTTCGAGCACTTTGTCAAACGAGCGATAAGTGCCGCCCTTGCCTAGCAGCGGCAGGACGAGCTGGTCCATGATCCGGAAGTCGAACCGATCCCCCGCAATGCCCACACCGGCCGAGGCGAGCGGGATGCAGCGCCGCGGGGCATCGGGCGCCTCTACGCGGACGATCGAGAAATCGCTCGTGCCGCCGCCGAAATCTGCCACCAGCAGCGTCGCCGGATCGCTGAGCCGCGACGCGAAACCATAAGCCGCGCCAAGCGGCTCATAGACATAGTGAACCTCGCTGCCGAACCGGGCGAACATCCCCGCATAGCGCGCACGGGCAAGCGCCGGATCGGGCCGCGCTCCGACATAGCGCACCGGCCGGCCCACCACGATCCGCTCGGGCAGATCGTGCAAGGCCTCGCCGGCATGGGCGATCAGATGATCGAGAAAGGTGCGGCCGAGGTCCTCGAACGCCAGCCGCTTGGTGAAGACCGGGGCATGTTCGAATGTGGCGCTGGCGGCAACCGACTTGAACGATTGGAGAAACCGCGAGCCTTGCGGATCGGCAAGAAACTCGGCGATGGCCCATGGTCCGGCCTCATGCCCAAGCCCGCCGCGCAGGGCATCGTCCTGCCAGAAGCACAGCGCCGAGCGGAACACCGAGCTCGCCCCATCCGGCGCGGCAAATTCGGCAAGGCGGACCGCGCCATCGCCCGCGCTGCGCGCGACGACCGAATTGGTGGTGCCGAAGTCGATGCCGATGGCAGGTGCCGGGGGAACGTGGACGGACATGGAACCAGAACCTTTGGCTGACCGGCGCTGGCCGAAAGAGACGAGAAGCGCCGCGGGAGCGTGGTCCTGACGAGTGCGCCAGGCATGGCCTGCCTGCAATCACGGCATCAGCAAGCCGCTATGACCATCGAGGATGTTAGGACAGGGCAAAGGAATTGGTGGAGCCTAGCGGGATCGAACCGCTGACCTCCTGCATGCCATGCAGGCGCTCTCCCAGCTGAGCTAAGGCCCCACAATTCCTGACAGAGGTGCCGCTGGAGGCACCCTGCACCGGCAGCGTCGCGCCGGAGGACCGCGCCTTTATGCGAGGCCCCGTTCGCTGGCAACAGCTTTTTTGCGCCAGCAGGAAATCATTGCCGGAGCGCCGGACCATTGGGCCGCGCACGCTCCGGCAAAAAAGAACTCAGACTTCCTCGTCCTCGCCATCGTGGCCGGGAACGCCCAGATCGTCGTCGCCGCCCAGATCGACATCGTTGTCCGGCGAATCGGAGTCTTCATCGATGTCGAGATCCTCGTCGGCCAGATCGACGTCAGGCACGACATCGACCTTCTCCTTCTGGATCTCCTCGTAGGGGATCGGCTGCTTGGACTTGAGCACCGGCTCGGGCGTCCAGGTATACTTGCATTCCACGCAGGTAACCGGGTCGTCCTTGCCCAAGTCATAGAAGCGGGTGCCGCACTTCGGGCAGCCATGCTTTGCGCCCCATTCAGGCTTGACCATGCGAATTCCTTAAATCTGGCGCCCGCGGCAGATGCGGACGGCTCAATGGCATTGCTTGATGGGGACAGGCAGTCCGGGAATCAAGCGCGGCGCGCGCCTTGCCATAGGCGCGGGGCGCTGTCAAAAGCGCGCCCGCTTCAACACGCACCTGAACCCGGAAAGAACCGCTCCCCGTGCATTCAGCCGAAACGTCCGCCCCGCGCCCCCGCCGCTTCTTCGCCGCCGGGCCGCTGACCGGGCGGATCCGCGTCCCCGGCGACAAGTCGATCAGCCACCGTTCGATCATGCTCGGTGCGCTGGCGGTCGGGCGCACGCGGGTGACCGGGCTGCTGGAGGGCGAGGACGTGATGGCTACCGCCGCCGCAATGCGCGCGATGGGGGCAACGATTGACCGGCTCGAAACCGGGGCCAGCGGTCCGGAATGGGTGATCGACGGCGTGGGCGTCGGCGGGTTGCTGCAGCCGAAGCAGGCGCTCGACATGGGCAATTCGGGCACCTCGACACGCCTGCTCATGGGCCTTGTCGCCAGCCATGCGATCACCGCGACGTTTATCGGCGATGCCAGCCTTTCCAAGCGCCCGATGGGCCGGGTGATCGATCCGCTTTCGCAGATGGGCGCCGATTTCACTGCTGCACCCAGTGGCCATGGGGGTGGCCGCTTGCCACTTACCTTGCGCGGCATCTCGCCGGCGGTGCCGATCAGCTACCGCCTCCCGGTCGCCTCGGCCCAGGTGAAGAGCGCGGTGCTGCTGGCGGGGCTCAACACGCCCGGGATCACCACGGTGATCGAGCCAGTGCCCACCCGCGACCATTCCGAGCGCATGCTGAGGGGCTTTGGCGCGGAGCTGACCGTCGAAGTCGCCCCGGACGGCACACGCACCATCCACCTAGTCGGTGAGGCGGAGCTCAGGCCGCAGACCATCGAAGTGCCGGGCGACCCCTCGTCCGCTGCCTTTTTCGTCGTTGCCGCGCTGCTGGTGCCGGGCTCGGACCTCGTGGTCGAGAACGTCGGGCTCAATCCCACCCGCGCCGCGCTGTTCGATGTGCTGCGCGCCATGGGCGGCCAGATCGAGGAGCTCGACCGCCGCGATGTCGGCGGCGAACCGGTCGCGGACCTGCGTGTGCGGCATTCGGCTCTCACCGGCATCGCCGTCGATCCGGCCGTGGTGCCGAGCATGGTGGACGAGTTCCCGGTCCTCTTCGTCGCCGCCGCGCTCGCCAGCGGGCGCACCGTCACCACCGGCCTTGAAGAACTGCGCGTGAAGGAAAGCGACCGCATCGCCGTGATGCGCGCAGCGCTGGAGCAGGCCGGAGCTACTGTGACCGAGACCGAGGACGGTCTGATCATCGAGGGCACCGGCGGCGATCCGCTTCGCGGCACCAACAACGCGCCCGTCGCCACGCACCTCGACCACCGCATCGCCATGTCCATGGCGGTAGCGGGGCTCGCCAGCAAAGGCGGCGTCGAAATCGACGACACCCGCCCCATCGCAACCAGTTTCCCTGCGTTCGAGGTGCTGCTGGCGCAAGCAGGCGGGACGACATGATCATCGCCATCGACGGCCCGACCGCTTCGGGCAAGGGGACCATCGCCAAGGCCCTCGCCGCGCACTATGGCCTGCCGCATCTCGATACCGGGCTGCTCTACCGCGCGGTGGGGCGGCAGGTCTTCCTCTCCGGCGGGAACCCGGACGATCCGGACCACGCGCTCGCCGCAGCGGATTTCCCCGAAACCCTGCTCGATGATCCGGACCTGCGCAGCGAGGCCACCGGCGCGCTGGCCAGCCGTGTTTCGATCCACCCCGCCGTACGCGCCGCGCTGCTCGCCCGCCAGCAGGCCTTTGCCCGCCAGCCCGGCGGTGCGGTGCTCGATGGCCGCGATATCGCCACCGTGATCGCACCCGAGGCGGAGGCCAAGCTCTTCATCACCGCCAGCGTCGCCGCCCGCGCGCTGCGCCGCTGGGCCGAAATGCACAAGCGCGGCGAGGACGTGACCCGCGAGGCAATCGAGGCCGACCTTGCAATGCGCGACGAGCGCGACCGCAACCGCGCCGCCGCGCCGCTGCGCCAGGCCGAAGGTGCCGCGCTGCTCGATACCTCCGCGCTGTCGATCGAGGCGGCGATTGCCGCGGCCATCGCGCTGGTGGAGCAACAACTGGTCACGAAAGGCATGCGGCCATGACCGTCACGCTGCTTTCCATTCGCGAGTTCTCCGACGAGCTGGCGCAGGACTTTCACGATATCAACGCGGAATGGATCCAGGCCATGTTCAAGCTGGAGCCGGTTGACCGCGAGGTGCTGGAAAATCCGCGCGAGAAGATCATTGATGTGGGCGGGGTGATCCTGTTCGTGACGGCCCGGGGGCTGGGCGTGGTTGGCACCTGCGCGCTCAAGCCGACTGGCGGCGGCGGATATGAACTGACCAAGATGGGGGTCCGCGAGAGCGCGCGGGGCCTTGGTGCAGGCGCATTCCTTCTGGCCGCGACCATTGCGCGCGCGCTCGATCTCAGGGCCGATCCGCTCTATCTTTTGACCAACAAGACCTGTGAGGCGGCGATCCACCTCTACGAAAAGCTGGGCTTCCGCCACGATGCGGGGATCATGGCGGACTACGGCACGCGCTATGCCCGCTGCGACGTGGCGATGCGCTACGTGCCCTAGCGTAAATGCGTAGGGCCTGAAGGATGGTCGAACGCTGCCGTTCTCAATGCATGTGGTAAACGCCAGCGGCAGGAGCAGGCCATGTTCGATGACTTCGAAGGCGTGGAAAACATCAACCAACGGCGCACGCGCCGCGTGGGTTTCGAGCTTCCCGTGCGCTGCAAGCACGGGCTGACGCGGTCAACGGTCATGCTTAAGGACATGACGACGCACGGCGCCCGGATCGAAGGCATTCCGCGCCAGCGCATCGGCGATACCGTCACCCTGTTCCTGCCCGAACTCGCGCCCAAGCTCGCCTTTGTGGTGTGGTCGAAGGACAAGACATCCGGCCTCGAATTCGAACTGCCGCTGCACGAGAACGTGTTTGCCAACCTGGTCGCCGATTTCGCGATCGGCCATCTGCAGCGGCTCGAACTGGGCCGGCCCGAGGCTGATGCGACAGCGCAAACCAAACCGGGAGTGCCGCCAGCTCGGCATGCCGCCTGAAAGCCCGATACCGGCACACCCAGGCTCGTCAGGCCCAGTTTCGCCTTGCATCTTCGCCGATTCCCGCTAAGTGCCAGCGCTTCCGCGAAACGGGCGCTGCCCATGGGCGGAAACTGAAGAAAGCCGGAGGGGCCCCGCAATACCGCGGATCAGCCAGCGATCGGTTAGATTGATGAAGGACGAGAAGGCCTCATGCCGCTTTACGAGCATGTCTTCCTCGCGCGTCAGGATCTGAGCCAGGCTCAGGTTGATGCGCTTGCCGCCACCGCCACCGAAATCGTCGAGAGCAACAATGGCAAGGTCGTCAAGACCGAGACCTGGGGCCTCCGTTCGCTGGCTTACAAGATCCAGAAGAACCGCAAGGCGCACTTCGTGCTGCTCGACATCGAAGCCCCCGCCGGGGTGGTTGCCGAGCTTGAGCGCCAGACCGCGATCAACGAGGACGTGATCCGTTTCATGACCGTGCGTGTCGACGCCCATGAAGCCGGTCCCTCGGTCATGATGCGCAAGAACGACCGCGAGCGGACCCGCCGCCGCGAACGCGAAGGGGAATAAGCCATGGCTCGTCCGTTTTTCCGTCGCCGCAAGTCGTGCCCGTTCTCGGGCAAGGGCGCCCCTGTCATCGACTACAAGGACGTGCGCCTGCTTCAGGGCTTCATGTCCGAGCGTGGCAAGATCGTGCCTTCGCGCATCACCGCCGTTTCGGCAAAGAAGCAGCGTGAGCTGGGCCAGGCGATCAAGCGCGCCCGGCACATCGGCCTGCTTCCCTACATCGTCAAGTAAGGAGCGCTGACCATGCAGATCATCCTGCTCGAGCGCATCGAGAAGCTGGGCTCCATCGGCGACGTCGT
>NZ_JAIXPP010000048.1 GCF_027486195.1 Novosphingobium sp. | reverse complement strand
CACTTGTGGGTTTTGAGCCTTTAACGGGTTACTCAGCCCGGACGAAAATACCGCTTTTCAACACACGTCGATCCTAGTTCGGCCCCATCAACACCTCTGCGACAACAGAGCCCGGACCTTGCAGCCGGTGGTGATGGTGGAGCCGCCGGGTACCGCCCCCGGGTCCGCTGCGCCTATTGTACGGTACAGTTTATCGTCATATCCGGGCGAACCCGGCAAGCCCGATATAGGCACGGCGCGCGGGGAATGGAAGGGGCACATCGCCCCTTCCGTCCGATCCTCAGCCCTTCTTCAGCGCGTCGCGGATTTCGGTCAGCAGATCGATCTCGCTCGGGCCGGCAGGCGCGGCGGGAGCTTCGGGCGCCGCCGGCATCATCTTGTTGGCGGCACGTACGATCTGGAAGATCACGAAGGCCATCAGCAGGAAGCTGATCACGGCGGTAACGAACGCGCCGTAGCCCAGCATCGGCACACCCGCAGCCTTGAGCGCAGCGTAGTCCTCGAGCGATCCTTTGTACGTCTCGGGGATTGCGCCCAGCACCAGAAACTTGTTGGTGAAATTGACCCCGCCGGTCACCACGCCGATCACCGGCATGATCAGGTCCTCGGTCAGCGAGGTGACGATCTTGCCGAAGGCCGCGCCGATGATCACACCAACCGCGAGATCGAGCACATTCCCGCGCGCTACGAACGCCTTGAATTCTCCCATCATGCCCATGCCGTTGTTCTCCTGTCAGGCATTTTCACCCGCCCGCTTCGTGCCACTCGCAAACCTTTGTAACAAGTGGTCTGGTACTCCGATCCGGTCCAGCCCTTGAACCGCCATCGGGACCCGCTACATTCGAGGCGGAGCATACCCGCCGCGTCCGCGCCGGGATCCTTGAGGGAACACATTTCGATGGCCGCTTCGCTGCTTGCCCGCTTTTCCCGTTTCGCTTTCGTCGCCATGGCCGCCGCCGGCCTTGCCGGTTGCGGGGTCAACGCGATTCCCACCGCCGAGGAAGCCGCCAAGGCCAAGTGGGCCGACGTGCAGAACCAGTACCAGCGCCGTGCCGACCTGATCCCCAATCTGGTCGCGACGGTGAAGGGCGCGGCCAACTTCGAGCAGAGCACGCTCGTGAAGGTGACCGAGGCACGTGCAAAGGCGACCTCGATCCAGATTTCCGCCGCCGACGTGACCGATCCCGACAAGATGGCGCAGTATCAGGCCGCGCAGGGCCAGCTGAGCCAAGGGCTCGGGCGCCTGCTCGCCTCGGTCGAAGCCTATCCGGAGATCAAGGCGAACGAGAACTTCAAGACCCTGCAGGACCAGATCGAGCGGACCGAAAACCGCATCGCGATCGCCCGGCGTGACTACAACGGGGCGGTGCAGGACTATAACACCACGATCCGCACCTTCCCCGCGATCATCGCCGCCAAGGTGGTCTATGGTGCCAAGCCGATGGTGCCGTTCGCCGCAACCACGCCCGGCGCGGATACGGCCCCTGCGGTGAGCTTCGACGGCCCGGCTGCCCCTGCTGCAGCCCCCGCCGCCAATGACAACGCGGCGGCACCGGCCAGCAAGGCGGCGGCGAACTGAGCCGGGGCGCGGCAGGCCCCGCCATGAAGCGCCTCCTCCTTGTCCTGCTCGCGGCGCTGGCCCTCCTTGCCGGGCCAGCCGCCGCACAGACCTTCCCCAAACTCACCGGCCGGGTGGTCGATGAAGCGCATCTGCTTTCGGCAGAGCAAGCCGCCGCGCTTGATGCCAAGCTGGCGGCGCTCGAAACCCAGTCACAGCGGCAGATGGTCATCGCCACGATCCCGGATCTGCAAGGCTACGACATCGAGGACTACGGCTACCGGCTCGGCCGCGCCTGGGGCATCGGCGACAAGCAGCGCAACGACGGGCTTTTGCTGATCGTCGCCCCGAACGAACGCAAGGTCAGCATCGAGGTCGGCTACGGACTCGAGGGCGTGATCTCGGATGCACTAGCCAGCGAGATCAGACGCACCGAGATCGTGCCCCGGTTCAAGACTGGCGACTATGCCGGCGGCATTGCAGCCGCGACGGACAAGTTGATCGCCCAGCTGCAATTGCCCGAGGATGAGGCGCGCAAGGTTGCCGCCAATGCTTCGGCCCAAGCCAAGAAGGCCAAGGAGCCCCGCTTCGATGCCGGCACGGTGATTTTCCTGCTGATCTTCTTCTTTTTCTTCGTCCTCCCCTTCCTGCGCGCGATGCGCGGCGGCGGGCGGCGCTATGGCTCGCCGGGCGTGATGATCTTCCCGTCGGGCGGCTGGGGCGGCGGGGGCTCCGATTGGGGCGGCGGCGGTGGTGGCTGGGGCGGCGGCGGCGGCGGCGGCTTTTCGGGCGGCGGCGGCAGCTTCGGCGGCGGCGGCTCTTCGGGGAGCTGGTAGGCCATGCTGACCGACACAGACCGCAAAGACATCGCCGAAGCCGTGGCGGCCGCGGAAGCCACGAGCGCAGGCGAGATCGTCACGATCATCACCCCGCAGTCCGACAGTTACCGCGATGTCGCGCTGGCGTGGTCGATATTTGTCGCGTTCCTCGCGCTCGCTGCGCTGGAACTCGCGCCCACCTTCTATCTCGGCCTGATCGAGCGGCTGCTCGGCCTCTGGGCACATGAATGGACGCCCCGCCAAGTGCTGGGCATCGCGCTGACGGTGGCCGTGATCAAGTTCCTCGGCATGCTGCTGCTTATGGCTTGGCGCCCCTTGCGCCTGCTGCTGACCCCGCCGCCGATCAAGTCTGCGCGCGTCCATGCCCGCGCGCTCACCTGCTTCCGCATCGGCGCAGAGGGACGGACGACCGGGCGCACCGGCATCCTCATCTACCTCTCGCTCGCCGAACACCGCGCCGAGATCATCGCCGACGAGGCGATTGCCAGCAAAGTCTCGCCCGAAGTCTGGGGTGATGCCATGCACGCGCTGCTCGGGCCGCTTCGCGCGGGCAAGGTGGGTGAAGGCATGGTCGCCGCGGTTCGCAAGGTCGGCGCGGTGCTGGCCAAGCATCTGCCGCGCGCAGCGGACGACGAAAACGAACTGCCGGACCGGGTGATCGAGGTCTAGCCACTTCCCTTCCTCCGTTCGTGTCGAGCGAAGTCGAGACACCGGGCACTGTGTCTCGACTTCGCTCGACACGAACGGGTCTTTCAGATGGACACCCGCATGAGCCTTGAAGACGAATACCGCGACGATCCCGAAATCACGCAGTGGCAGGGCCGTTTCATCACCGCCAAGACGCGGGGGCGCTGGGAGTATGTCAGCCGCGCGCGGGGCATCAAGGCGGCGGTGATCCTCGCGATCACACCCGAGGACGAAGTCGTGCTCGTCGAGCAGTTCCGCATCCCGCTGGGCAAGCCCTGCATCGAGCTGCCCGCCGGGCTCATCGGCGATGACGCAGGCGGCGAAGGCGAGGAAGCCGCCACTGCCGCGATCCGCGAACTGGAGGAAGAAACCGGCTACCGCGCGGGCCGCATCGAAGACCTTGGGGAATACTATTCGAGCCCCGGCATGGTCAGCGAGAGCTTCACGCTGTTCCGCGCCTACGACCTTGAACGCGTCGGCTCTGGCGGCGGCGTGGAGGGCGAAGGGATCACCGTGCACCACGTGCCGCGCGCAGAGCTGCCCCGCTTTCTCGAAGAGAAGCGAGCGGCCGGTTATGGCATCGACGTCCGGCTGCTCATGCTGCTAAGCCCCCTCTGGTTGAAAGTATAAGCGAGAGGATTGCGGGTGATGGCCAAGGTTTCGGGGGGTCGAGTTTCGGGCAAGTTGGCACTGGTGACCGGCGCGGCACAAGGGCTGGGCGCAGCGCATGCGGCTCTGCTGGCGCGCGAAGGCGCGCGCGTGCTGCTGACCGATATCAACGGCGAAGGTGCTGCGGCGCAGGCGGAGGCGATCAACGCAGAACTGGGTGCCGGAACCGCCTTCGCCACGCGGCATGACGTGACCAGCGCCGACGACTGGGATGCGGCCATCGCCATGGCGGCGGAAAACCTCGGCGGCCTATCCGTGCTCGTCAACAATGCGGGCGTGGGCGTGCGCGGCGATATCGAGACCTGCACCCTGGAAGAATGGCATCGCGGCTTTGCGATCAACGTCGATTCGGTGTTCCTCGGCTGCCAGAAGGCGCTGCCGCTGCTGAAGGACAACCAGCCCGGCTCGATCGTCAACATCAGCTCGATTGCGGGCCTCATCGCCTCGCACACCATGCCCGGCTACAACGCGAGCAAGGCGGCGGTGTGGAT
>NZ_JAIXPP010000001.1 GCF_027486195.1 Novosphingobium sp. | reverse complement strand
GTCGCCGAGCCGCTCGAGCGTGGCTTCGGTCTCACTCTCGGCAACGCGCTGCGCCGCGTGCTGCTGTCCTCGCTGCAGGGCGCGGCCGTCACCTCGATCAAGATCGAGAACGTGCTGCATGAATTCTCCTCGCTCGCCGGCGTGCGCGAGGACGTGACCGACATCGTGCTCAACGTGAAGCAGATCGCCATCCGCATGCAGGGCGAAGGCCCGAAGCGGCTCCAGCTCTCGGCCACCGGCCCGGGCGAAGTGAAGGCGGGCGATATCGCGGTGAGCGGCGACATCGAGGTCATGAACAAGGACCTCGTGATCTGCAACCTCGACGAGGGCGCAACGTTCAACATGGAACTGACCGCCGACACCGGCAAGGGCTACGTCCCCGCCGTGTCGAACCGTCCGGTCGATGCGCCGATCGGGCTCATCCCGGTCGATTCGCTCTACTCGCCGGTCCGTCAGGTCTCCTACAAGATCGACAACGCCCGTATCGGTCAGGAGCTTGACTACGACAAGCTGAGCCTCTCGGTCGAAACCGATGGCACCGTCACGCCGGAAGACGCGGTCGCCTATGCCGCGCGCATCCTGCAGGACCAGCTCTCGCTCTTCGTGCACTTCGACGATCAGCTGCCCACCGGCCATGCGCCGGCGATGGGTGGCGGCATGACCGTCCACACGCCCGAGGAAAGCGACGCGAACCAGCTCAACCGCTACCTGCTCAAGAAGGTGGACGAACTCGAGCTGTCGGTCCGCTCGGCCAACTGCCTCAAGAACGACAACATCATCTACATCGGCGATCTCGTGCAGAAGACCGAAGCGGAGATGCTGCGCACGCCGAACTTTGGCCGCAAGTCGCTCAACGAAATCAAGGAAGTGCTTTCCTCGATGGGTCTGCGCCTCGGCATGGACATCCCTGGCTGGCCGCCCGAGAACATCGAAGAGATGGCGAAGAAGCTTGAGCAGGAACTGCTCGGCTAACTCGGAATTGGGGGCGCGTTTCGCAAGGGCGTGCCCCAACGGGTTCTTGGCGGCGACCCTGACAGCCGCCTGGTACGGGCTACCTGATACGGGCCCCTAACGAACGGAGAAGACCGATGCGTCACAAGCTGGGCCAGCGCAAGCTGGGTCGTACATCCTCGCACCGCCGCGCGCTGATGCGCAACATGGCGGCTGCGCTCATCAAGCACGAGCAGATCACCACCACGCTGCCCAAGGCACGTGAACTGCGCCCCTACATCGAAAAGCTGATCACGCTGGGCAAGCATGGCGGCCTTTCGAACCGCCGCCTCGCGCACGCCCGCCTGCTGGACGACGCGCAGCTCGGCAAGCTCTTCACCACCCTGGCCGAGCGCTATGCCGCCCGTGCCGGTGGCTACACCCGCATCATCAAGGCAGGTTACCGCGCCTCGGACGCCGCTCCGATGGCCGTGATCGAGCTGGTCGACCGTGACACCAGCGCCAAGGGTCTCGATTCCGGCCCGGTTCTGACTGCGGACGAAGACGAATACGAAGCGGCTTAAGGCCGCCGGATCCCGCAAGGGAAAACTGGGGCGGAGCCGCAAGGCTCCGCCCTTTTCATTTTGGTGCCTTTGACCCGGCTTATTGATCGACCTCCATCCCGCTCATGCTGAGCTTGTCGAAGCAGCTTTCGCTACCGTCGCGCCAATACCCTTCTACAAGCTCAGGGTGAGCGGCGTTGGATTGGCTTGGCGTATTGGATCGGGGGTATCGCGTCATCGCTCTTCCAAGCATTAGCAAGTCGTGGCCGCACTGCGCAGCGCCTGCCGTCGGCTCCAAACACCCCCGAAATCCTGCCAAACCCTTGCGTCCGGCCTAGTACAATTTCGCTCTCGCCCTCTGCCCCTCCGAGGTGCTAAACCCCTCCCGTAAAAGCATGAAAATCGCGGGTAGGATCGGAAGGGCGGTCCTGGTTCTGGCAGCGCTGCTGCCGGCTCCGGGTATCAGGGCCCGTGAGGAGGCCGAGGCGCTGGTTGCGCCGGTTCGCGGCCCCTCCACCTATTCCGGCAGCGATGTCGTGCAGCCCTCCGCCACCGAGCGAAACTCTGACCGGGCCGGCATCACCACCTTTTCCGCCCCACACTATCCGCCCACGCGCCGCGATTCCCTGATCGAGCACCAGTTCGGCGAGGATCTGGCCGATCCCTATCGCTGGCTCGAGGCGGACGTGCGCTCAAGCTCCGAAGTCGCCTCGTGGGTCGCGCAGCAGAACGCCGCGAGTTCGGCCTATCTCGCCCAGCTGCCCGGCCGTGATGCGCTGCGGGACAAGATCCGCAGCCTCTTCGCCTACGAACGCTTCAGTCTGCCGCGCAAGGCGGGTACCCGCTACTTCTACACGCGCAACAGCGGGCTGCAGAATCAGGCCGTGCTGCAGGTGCGCGAAGGGCTGGATGGCGAGGGCCGCATTCTGGTCGATCCGAATACATGGGAAGCCAAGGCCGGGGAGGGCCTGCGCACCCTCGATGCTTGGGTTCCTTCGCCGGGCGGCAATCTCGTTGCGCTTACCCAGCAGCGCGATGGCAGCGATTGGCGCACGGTCCGTGTCGTCGATGTGGCCAGCGGCAAGATGCTCGACGAGCGGCTCGAATGGGCCAACGATACCGCGATCGGCTGGGTCGGCGATGCTGGTTTCCTCTATGCCCGCTATCCGGAGCCGCCTGCGGGCGAGGCATACCGCGCGCAAGTGTTCGACAAGGCGATCTGGTTCCACCGCGTTGGCACGCCGCAAAGCGCGGATATCCGCGTTTTCGCGACACCCGATCACCGCGATTGGAACCACCGCGTTTCGGTCTCGTCGGATGGCCGCTGGGCGGTGATCCTGTCCTCTGCCAGCACGCTCCCGCGCCGCACCGTGCAGGTGATCTCCCTCGCGCGCGGGAAGGCGCAGGATTGGACTCCGGTTCCCATCGCGCCAGAAATGACCGACGACTGGAAGTTCGTCGAGGGCGTCGGCGATCGCCTCTGGTTCATCACCAATGCCCGCGCGCCGCACTACCGCCTCGTGCGCGTCGATCTTGATCGCGGCGGGAAGGGCGGCTTCGCAATCAGCGACGTGATCGGCGAGAAGGATGATACGCTCGATGCCGGCCGCATTGTCGGCAACCGGCTGATCCTCTCCTATCTCCAGCACGGCTCCAGCTATGCCGTCGTCACCGATCTCAAGGGCAGGCCCAAGCGGGCCATCACCGTTGGCGCGATCGGTGCGGCGAGCGGCTTCGGCGGCCGTCCGGGAGATCCGGAGACGTTCTACCAGTTCTCCAGCTTCAACCAGCCGCCCTCGATCTTCCGGCTCGACATGCGCACCGGCACGGCCACGCCGTTTGCCGTCCCGCGCCTGCCGTTCAATCCTGACGACTATATCGTCGAGCAGCGCAGCTTCCCCTCGAAGGACGGTACGCGGGTGCCGATGTACGTCGTGCGCAAGCGCAGCCTGGCGGCCGCAAGCCGCGCGGCGCCCACGCTCCTTTATGGCTATGGCGGCTTCGATGTCGCGCTCACGCCGGGCTATTCGGCGGTGCGCATGGCCTGGCTTGAGGCAGGCGGCGTCTTCGCGCTCGCCAATATCCGTGGCGGCGGGGAATTCGGCCGCGCGTGGTACGATGCAGGGCGCCTCGGCAACAAGCAGAACAGCTTCGACGATTTCATTGCCGCCGGAGAATACCTCCTCAAGGAAGGCATCGCCGCGAAGGGCGGGCTTGCCATTCAGGGCGGATCGAACGGCGGCATGCTCGTTGCCGCCGTCATCAACCAGCGCCCCGATCTCTTCGCCGCTGCCAATCCAGATGTCGGCGTGATGGACATGCTGCGCTTCGACCGGTTCACCTCGGGCCGGTTCTGGGTGGACGACTACGGCAGCCCCTCGCGCGAAGCGGACTGGCGCGTGCTGCGCGCCTATTCGCCCTATCACAACATCCGCCCCCGCGCGGATTACCCCGCTATTCTCGTCACCACCGCCGATACCGATGACCGCGTGGTGCCGGCGCACAGCTTCAAGTATGTCGCCGCGCTGCAGGCGGCCGATCTCGGCGCCCGCCCGCATCTGCTGCGGGTCGAGGCGCAGGCCGGCCACGGTCCCGGCAAGCCGGTCGACAAGGTCATCGCCAACGGCGCCGACGTGCTTGCCTTCCTCGCCAAGTGGACGGGGCTGGCTCTTGAATAGAGCGCTGATTTCGCGCCACGCGCCCTTGCAGCCATGCGCGCGCGCCACTATCCCTCGGGATTGAAGCAGCCCGCCGCCAAGGCGGGCACGAGCCACAGGAAAGACCAGCCATGACCTCGTTCCAGGACCGTGAACGCGCCGAGGAAGCCAAGTTCGCGCACGATGAAGATACCCTGTTCCGCATCCAGGCCCGCCGCAACAAGCTGCTCGGCCACTGGGCGGCGCAGCGCATGGGCCTCGATGCCGCCGAGACGGAGGCCTATGCCCGCGCGGTTGTGCAGGCCGAATTCGAGGAAGCGGGCGACGAGGATGTCGTGCGCAAGCTGCTGGGCGATCTCACGATGGCCAAGGTCGAGATCGACGAGGCCGAAATCCGCGCCGCGCTCGCCGAGCAGGCGATCGAAGCGCGCCGCCAGATCACGGGCGACGCCTGATGCCCATGCCCGCGGCCGAGATCGAGGCGCTGATCCGCGCCGCGATTCCCGATTGTGAGGTGACGATCACCGATCTCGCAGGCGATGGCGATCACTATGCCGCCCATGTCGTTGCGCCCTCGTTTGCCGGTCTCAGCCGCGTTGCCCGGCACAAGGCTGTCTACGGCGCGCTGGGTGAGCGCATGGGCGGGGTGCTCCACGCCTTGCAAGTGACCACCGGCGTCCCCACCTGAAACCCAAATCTTCTTTCGAAAGCAGGCTAGGCCCATGTCCACCAACGAACGCATCGCTGAAATCGTCGGCACCAACGACGTCGTCCTGTTCATGAAGGGTACGCCGCTGTTCCCGCAGTGCGGCTTCTCGAGCAAGGCGATAGCCATCCTCGATCACCTTGGCGTGGAATATGCCTCGGTCGATGTGCTGCAGGACATGGAAATCCGTCAGGGAATCAAGTCCTTCTCCGATTGGCCGACGATCCCGCAGCTCTACGTGAAGGGCGAATTCGTCGGCGGTTCGGACATCATGATGGAGATGTATCAGGCTGGCGAGCTCCACCAGCTCATGGTCGATGCTCAGGTCGTGAAGGCCTGAACCTTCCACTTTGGCGCAATGTAAAGCGCGGCTCCGCCACAAGCGGGGCCGCGTTTTGCGTTTCAGGAGCCGGTGGGTGAGGGGGAGGGCCGTCCGGCCCCGCGCGCGGGTGGGGGGTGGATCCGCGCGCGGGGCTTGTCAGGCGGTGGGGCCTGGAGAGGCGGAACCGGGAGACCGGGGGGAACGGCTCCGCCTCTGGGAAGACACTCTCAGGACACAGAACACTATGCATGGGGCGTGCCAAACTGCCAAATGTCCCAAAAACCAAGTGATCCCGCAGAGGTCGGGCGCAGGCTGGTTCGCGATCTGTAAAGTCTGCCGACAGGGGCCTCTCACTTTGGGGGAGAATGCGGCAAACCGGTGCCGCAGAGCTTGGCAAGGCCGTGCACCCTGTAGCATGGTCGCGATATGGACGAACTCGATGACATGGGCGAACACGCCGACGCTGCTCCCGCCACTCCGGCTGCCACGCTGGTGGTGTTCCGCCACGATTCCGCTGGTGGCCCAGCCCAGATCCTGATGGTCGAACGTTCGGGCAGCCTCGCTTTTGCCGGCGGGGCGACTGTCTTCCCCGGCGGCAAGGTCGATCCCGCCGATCTCGAACTCGCCGCAGCCTTCATGGCCCGCACCGGTCTCTCGCTCGATCCCGCCGATGCCGCTGGCCGCATCACGGCGGTGCGCGAAACGCTCGAGGAGACCGGCTTGGCGGTTGGTCTGGTCGGCGCAATCGATGCTGGGCGTGCCGCCGCCGCGCGGCGCCTGCTGCTCGATACTGGCCGCCTTGCCGATGTGCTCGAAGCGTTTGCTTGGGAACTGGATTTCGAAGCGCTCGTGCCCTTCGCGCGCTGGTGGCCGCGCCACCGCAACATGCGCGTGTTCGATACGCGCTTCTATCTGGCGGATCTCGGCACCGGCGCAGTCGAAGTCACCGCTGATACCACCGAGAATCGCCACCTGTTCTGGGCCAGCGCGGCCGAGGCGCTGCGCCTTGCCGACGAGAAGGCGATCAAGATCATCTTCCCCACCCGCCGCAATCTCGAACGGCTGGCACAATTCAGCCATTTCGCGGCCGCGCGGGATCATGCGCTAGCCACGCCCATCGTCACCGTCACGCCGCGGATCGAACTGCGCGATGGCGAACGGTGGCTCTTGATTCCCCCCGATGCCGGCTACCCGGTCGATGGCGAACCGCTCGCTCAGGCAGACCGAGCCTAGACTGCTCCAAGTTGGAGGCGATTGTGCGGTGCAATGAATTTTTCGTTGCACTGCATACACTTAAGTAAAAATACATAGATTCGGGCAAGCCTCGCTTCACTCCGCAGCGCTAGTCTAGTGCGCGGAGGAACCCTCATGCCTGCTGTCCAGCCGCGCCCCGAAAGTCCTGCTTCTGCCCGTTCGGTCGTGCCGTCCGCAGTTGCGCCACAGGCACACGACGCCCCCCTATCATCATCCTCGGTGGCCCGACTTGCCGATGAACTGGCGGTTCCTGCGCCTTCGCCGGTGCACCAATTGCAAGCCGAACTGGTGCAGCTCATTGTTCCACCGGAGGCCGAGGCCGAGCAGCTCTACCCCGGCTGGTTCCGCCTCGCCTTTCCGCTGGCGAGCTCGTTGCTGCTCTGGGCAGCCATCCTGTGGGGCGCCAGCCACCTCGCCTGAGGGCGTTCGCGTCAACCGCTTCGCAGCATCCTTATCCAACCGTCCCGGGGGCATCCTCGCCTGACCGGCACCCCGCTGCACTGCATCATGACCCGACTGCCGCCAATTTCCGGCGTGCGGGCCTCGATGGAGACCTGAGCAGTGAACAGCCTCATGCCAGCCCAGGCCGAGCCCTGGGCATCTGAACTTGCCGCCCCCGCGTTTGCTCCTGCTGCGCGCCCTGTTCCGCCTCCGCGCGTACTCACCTCTGTGCCGCTGCCGGCGCAGCCCTTGCTGCCGCCGCGCCGTGCAGAGCCGCCCACGCGCCATGCCGCAGCCATCCGCCTGTTCGACATTGTCGTCGCGGTCACGGCGCTCTCCGTGCTGGTGCCGGTGCTGCTGGTCGTCGCGCTGGCGATAAAGCTTTTCGATCCCGGCCCGCTTCTCTTCGCGCACAAGCGGCTGGGGCAGGGCGGTCGCCCGTTCCACTGCCTCAAATTCCGCTCGATGACGGTCGATGCCGATGCGCGCCTCGCCCGCCTGCTTGAGGTGGATCCCGCCGCGCGCGCCGAGTGGGCCGAAACGCAGAAGCTGCGTAGCGATCCGCGCATCACGCCCGTGGGCCGCTTCCTGCGCCGCAGCTGCCTTGATGAGCTGCCGCAGCTCGTTAACGTCCTGCGCGGGGAAATGAGCCTCGTCGGCCCGCGTCCGATCGTGGCAGCAGAGGCGGCTCGTTATGGCCGCCACTTCCCGGTCTATTGCAGCATGAAGCCCGGCATCACCGGCCTATGGCAAGTCAAGCGGCAGGACCAGACGAGCTACCGCCGCCGCGTCGCGTTCGATCTCACTTACGCGCGCTCGCGCTCGCTGGCGCTCAACCTTGCCATCCTCCTGCTCACCGTGCCTTCGGTGCTGCGCGGCCAGGGAGCCTACTGAGCGGCCTCAGCCAGGATGATGCCGTGTCCTGAAACTTCGCCCGCCGGATCGCCAGAAACGTTCCGGTGGGCATTCTCATTGGCCTTCACCGCAGCTTCGCCCAGCACCGCTTCCAGCACACGAGTGGCCTGATCGCGCCAGGTCCAGTGCGCGGCATGGATGCGGCCCCGGGCTGCATACGGCGCCGGATCGGCCAGCACCCGCCGCACTGCCGCCGCCATGTCGTCCACATCATCGGGATCGCAGTAGACTGCTGCTGTCCCGCAGCGCTCGGTCATCGCCGGAATGGCGGAGACGACCACGGGGCATCCGAAATGCATCGCCTCGATCGGCGGCAGTGGACTCGCTTCATAGAACGAGGGGAACAGAAGGCAGCCCGCATCGCGATAGAGCCGCCCCAGCGCATCAAGCTCCGTCACCGGCCCGGTAAAGCGCACCAGATGCGCCACGTCTGCCGGGATATCTCCCGTGATCGGCGAGAGGATATCGCTGCCCCCGCCCACGATCAGCGTGCGTAGACCATCCTCACGCGCGAGCCGCACGGCCACTTCCAGCACGCCGTGGATGTTCTTGCGCCGCGAGAGGGAGCCCACGAACAGCAGGTATCCCGGCTCCGGGCCTTGGTCCTCCGGCAGCGTTCCATGCGCTGCCATTGCGTGCTCCACCGGGGCTGCGCCGCCCAAGCCGCCGTTCTGCGCCACGCGGATGCGCCCGCGCGATTCGGGTCGCAGCGCTGCCAGCATGGCTTTCTCCCGCTCCGAAACGGTGAGGATCGTCCTCGCCCGGCGTAGCAGCGAAGGCAGCATGAAGCGGTGCCCCAGCCGGTAATGCAGCCGGTAGGCGCCGGGAAATTGCCGATAGGAAAGGTCGTGGATCATCACCGTCACACCTTGCCGCTTGTGCAGGGCGGCAACGGGCGCAGTATTGCCAAGGCAGAGCAGATGCCCCCCACGCACCCGGCCCGGCAGCACCAGTTGCTCCCAGGCATGCCCGCCCGGATGCCAGCCCAGTCGCCCGTTCCACCGGCTCTCTGCGCGCTCCACCGTGGTGACACGCAGCGCCAGATCGTCGAGCTGCGCTGCCGGTTCACACACCAGCCGCAGCTTCACCGGCAAGCCTTCCTCTGCCACCAGCCGGTCAAGCGCGCGGGTCAGTTCGCGCGCCACGCGCTGCACGCCCGTCACCGGCTGCATCAGGAAGCGGCCGTTGATGACGATTTCGGGATGGCTGTTGGTCGGCTGGTTCATGCGCGCGCCCGTTGTCCTGCTGTTGGAATGGGCCCGTTCTAACACCGCCCACGCCTCTTCCGCGCCCGCTAACCGGTCGGCTTCGGAGACAACCTTCGTGGGCGCGGGGCGGCGCGCCCGCTAGACCGGCCCGGCCACTCGACAGGGAGTGGCGCAAGGCTTGGGGGGCAGGCGGCACATGCTGCGTATCCATATCGTCATTGCCACGGTCGGCCGGCCCGCGCTCCTGCGCGAAACGGTCGATCTCATCGCGCGGCAGACGCGGCAGCCCGATGGCGTGCTGATCGTCGCCCCTGCGCAAGAGGATTTCGGCACGGCGGGTGAAAGCGATGTCTGCCCCGAACTTGCCCTCTCGCCCAAGGGCCTGTGCCGTCAGCGCAACCGCGCGCTCGATCTGCTTGGGGGTCGGGCGGATATCGTCCTCTTCCTCGACGACGATTTCGTCATGGCACCGGATTACTGCGCGGCCATCGAAGCGCTGTTTGCCTCCGATCCGGGGATAGCCGGGATCACCGGGAACCTCGTGGCGGATGGTGTGCGCCACGGCGGCTTTACCGCCGGTCAGGCGCTCACGCTGATCGCCCGCGATGCCCCGGGGCTCGATCCCGCCATTATCCCGCGAGAGGCGCTCTATGGCTGCAACATGGCGCTGCGCATGTCGCTGATGCGCGGCCTGCGCTTTGATGAGGCGCTGCCGCTCTATGGCTGGCAGGAGGATATCGATCTCACCATGCAGCTCGCCCGGCGCGGGCGGCTGATTTCCAGCGGCCTCGTCACCGGCGTCCATCTCGGCGTGCGCGGTGGGCGCACTTCGGGGCGGCGGCTCGGCTATTCGCAGGTCGCCAACATCGTCTATCTGCTGCGCAAGGGCACGATTCCCCGCTGGCTCGCCAAGCGCCTGTTCTGGCGTAACCTCGCCGCCAATCTGCTGCGCGCCCCGTTCCCCGAACCGCATATCGATCGTGCCGGCCGTCTCGCCGGAAACTTGCGCGCGCTGGCCGATCTCGTGCGCGGGCGCATCGATCCGCGCAAGATCGAGCGGATGTGAGGGGCATGCGCCGCGTCGTCTTCAACGGGAAGTTCCGCGCCGGGGGGCTCAACGGCGTCCACCGCGTTGCCGCGCGGTTGATCGCCGAAGTGGATGATCTCCTCGCCAGCGCGCCAGCTCCCGATGATCCTCCGTGCGCGCTGATCGTGCCCAGGGGCTGCGCCGAAGGGCCGCCGCTCGCCGCCATTCAGCTGATCGAGGATGATCGCCCTGCCTCGCAGGCGTGGGAACAGTTGCGCTTGCCCCGGCTCGCGGCGGGCGGGCTCCTCGTCAATCTCGCCAATCTCGCACCGCTCGCGCACCGCCCCAAGCTCACCATGCTGCACGATGCGCAGTTCCTCCGGGCAGACAATTCCTACCCCTGGCGCCAGCGCGTGGGCTACCGCCTGCTCACCCCGCTGATGGCGCGGTCGAGCGAGCGGGTGCTTACGGTCTCGGCGTTCTCGGCAGATGAGCTCGCGCGCGGCGGCGTCACGGGACGGGTCGAGGCCGAAGTGCTCCACAACGGTGCCGATCATATCCTCGAAGCGCAGGCCGATCCCGCCGCGCTCGCCCGCCATGGCCTCGCACCGCGCAGCTATGCGCTGATGTTTGGCAGCCCCAAGGCCTACAAGAACAACGCGGTCGTGTTCGCTGCCTTCGCGGATGGCGCGCTTGCCCCCTTGCGCCTTGTCGTCGTCGGCCCCCCGCGTGCCGCGCTCGAGGCAGCTGGCCTCGCCCCGCCGCCCGATGCCGTGTTCGCAGGACCGTGCGACGATTCGGCTCTGCGTGCGCTTTATGATGGGGCGGAGGCCCTGCTGTTCCCCTCGCGCACCGAAGGTTTCGGCCTGCCGCCGGTGGAGGCCATGCTCTGCGGCTGCCCGGTCATTGCGGCCCCCTGCGGCGCGGTGCCCGAAGTGTGCGGCGATGCCGCGCGCTATGCCGATCCCGATGATCCCGCCGCCTGGCGCGCCGCGCTCGCCGATTTGCCGCGCGATGCACTGGCCGCTGCGGGCCACGCCCGCGCCGCGCGCTACACCTGGGCCCGCGCGGGCCGGACCTTGCTGTCCTCCCTGCGCGAACTGGCGCGCAGGGCATGAGCGGATCGGGCATCAAGGCGCGCCTGCTCGGCTTTGCCCGTGCCGGGGGCGGCACAGCGGTGATCGCCATGGCCGCGCGCGTCAGCGGGCAATTCGCCATGATTGCGGTCACGTTGGTCGCCACCCGCCACCTCGCGCCTGCCGATTTCGGCGTGTTTGCCA
Organism: Novosphingobium sp.; assembly: GCF_027486195.1. Lineage (GTDB taxonomy): Bacteria > Pseudomonadota > Alphaproteobacteria > Sphingomonadales > Sphingomonadaceae > Novosphingobium. Next base: position 113,395 of record NZ_JAIXPP010000001.1, on the reverse strand, counting down.
TCGCCGGTGCGCTGGTCATGCTCGCGCGCACGATGCTCTACACCGGCCCGTTCGAGTACCTGCTCAAGCTTTCGCATGATGCCGATCAGCGCCGGGGCGCGGGTGCCTGCCTTGCCGCGACGGTGCTGGTTGCGCTGGTGTGGATCGCGCTGCTCGTCATGCTCGGGCTTGCCGCACCTTTCGTGTTCAAGGGCGGCGGTGTCGCACCCGTCATCCTCGCGCTGGCCCCTTCGGTCCTCCTCGGCGCGCTCGCGGCCTTTGCCGAATCGCTCATGCTGCGAAGCGGAACAGTACGGCGCTACTATGCCATCACCGTCCTTGCCGAAGTCGGCGCGGGTATTGCCGCGATCGCCTTGCTGGCCAGTGGCTGGGGTCTCTGGGCGCTCGTCCTCCAGATCTACGCGCGTACTCTGCTCATGGCCCTCGCGCTCGGTGCGCTCGGCCCGCCACTGGCGCTCGCTGCCCCGCCGCGCGCGCTGGTGGCTGAAGTGCTGCGCTGGTCGGTCAGCCGCTTCGGTTCGGTCCTTGTCAGTTTCCTTGCCAACTATAGCGGCGATCTCGTGCTCGGCATGGTCTTCTCTCCGGCCGCCTCCGGGCTCTACCGTGCGGCCAACCGCATGGTCACTGCGCTGGCTGACATGTTCGTCCAGCCTGCGGGCATGCTCGCGCTGACCACACTCGCGTCCGGCCGCGCCCGCGGCGAGGGGGAGGGCCTCCCCGGCGCATGGCCCCGCCTTGCCGCGCTGTTCGCGGTGCTCGGCTGGCCTGCACTCGCGCTGCTGGCGCTCTTCGCGCACCGCGTGGTCCCTCTCGCGCTCGGCCCGGCTTGGGCTGCTGCCGCGCCCGTCGTCGCGGTGTTCTGCGTGGCGCGCATGGCCGCGCTCGTCACCGCGGTCGCCACGGCAGAGCTGATCGTGACGGACCGGCAGGGCAGGGTGCTCGCCATTCAGACCTTCGCTGCTGCCGCCACTGCCGGGCTTACCCTGCTGGCCGCGCCCTATGGCGCGCTCGGCGCGGCAGTTGCTGCCACCTTTGTCGCCCTTTTCGCCGCCGTCGCCATGGCGCTCGCCGCGCTCCAGCGCCGCGATCGTCCCGCGCTGGCCGAAGCCGCCCGCCTCGTGATCTTCCCCCTTGTCGGCGCTTTCGTCGCAGGCCTCGCGGCAGACCGCGCGTTCGGGACCTCGACACCACTTGTCGCGCTCGCCCTGCCGCTTGCCTGTGCCGCTGCGGGCTGGCTGCTCGCGGCCTGGCCGGTCATCCCCGCACTGCGCCGCGCAGTTGCGCTCCTCACCGAAGTGCCAAAGCCAGCCTAGCCCCAAATCCCGCTTGCCCTCGGCGCTCGTGCGTGGAACCTTCGCACCTGCAACACGAGGGACCACCACGCATGAAGCGCATCCTATTCGCCGCAGCGCTGCTCCCGGCAGCCATTCTTTGCGCCATGCCCTGCGCTGCCGTGGCCGCTGAGCCGCCAGTGCCCGCACTCGTCGCGCCCGCCTTTGCCGTCCCCACCAGCGCCGTAGGCCCCGGATTCCGCCTGCAGCCCCTCGGCCCCGATCTCGTGAAGATCGATTTCGATGCCTACATGTCCTCGGTCGAGCACCTTCAGCAGACCTTCACGCGCAGCAAGGACTGGCCCCACGCCGGGATCAGCGATGCGGATGCTCTGCTCGATATGCAGACCGAAGCTGGCCGCTTCCAGCGCCGCGAAAGCTTCGCCTATTCGGTCCTCACGCCTGATGGCAAACGCGAGCGCGGCTGCATCTACGTCGCGCCGAGCCCCGTCCCCGGCTACGATGCGGTCGTGCGTATCTGGGTCACCAAGGCTGAGTATGACGCCGGCTTCGACAAGCAGCTTGAAGCCTGGGCCCACGCATGGGTCGCCGCCAAATGGCCGTTCAAGAACGTCGCCTGGCCCGGCCGCGATATCGATTGGGCGACTTGGGATGCCCTGACCAAGGCGAAATAGCGCGCCGCCCCGCGGCCTGCCGGAGGGATCATGCCGGTCAAACTGCGTCCCATCACGTCCTGCTGCGCCGTCGCCGCCGCACTGGCACTCGCACCCGCCGCGAATGCGCAGACCGCCGCCCCCGCGATCGACGCGCCCACCACAGCCGCTACCGGTGCCCGCGCCGCCGAGAACGCGGTGCGCAGCGCTGCCGATGCCTTCGGCACTTCGGTCGGCCGCGAATCCATTGGCCTCTATGATCCGGAAGGCGTGCGCGGCTTTTCCCCCACCGCTGCGGGCAATGTCCGCATCGATGGACTCTATTTCGATCAGGTCTGGGAACTCGGTGCCCGGCTCCAGCGTACCACGCAGATTCGTGTCGGCCTTTCCGCATTCGGCAGCCCGTTTCCTGCACCGACCGGCATCATCGACTATGGATTCCGCACACCGGGTGATGAGACCGCGCTCAGCCTGCTCGCGGCGCTCAATCACTGGGGCAACCAATCGGTTGAGGCCGATGCCAATATGCCCGTCAGTTCCGCACTTAGCCTCGGTCTCGGCGCTGCGCTCTACAATGATCGCAACGGCAACGCCTCGCGCGCCCAGTTCCTCGAGTATTCCGTCACCGCCCGCTGGCAGCCTGCGCCCGATCTCGAGTTTGTGCCTTTCGCCACCCGCGCGCAGGGCAACGAGCTCAAGGCCCCGCTTTTCCTCCCGGCGGGTGAGGGCCTGCCGCCGCGCCTCCCGCGCCGCTTCTTCAAGGGCCCAGCCTGGGCGCGCTATGATGGCACCGCATTCAACGGCGGCTTCCTCACCACCTGGCGCCCCGCTGCGGGGTGGGAGGTCAAAGGCGGCCTGTTCCACTCGCGCTTCGATGACAACCGCAACTTCACCAACCTCCTCGTCGATCTTGATGCTGTGGGTACCGGCAGCCAGCTGATCCTCGCCGATCCACCGCTCAAGTTCGGCTCGACCAGCGGCGAGCTGCGCCTCACCCGCACCATATCGGATGGTCCGCGCGTCCACCGTATTCACGCCAGCCTGCGCGCCCGCGCGGGAGACCGCCGCTTCGGCGGTTCGGCGGAGATCGATCTCGGCACCACCAGCCTCTACGAGCTGACCACCGCGCCGCGCCCCGCCTATGCCTTCACCGCCCAGCAGCAGGACCGCGTCCGCCAGTGGACCGCCGGGCTTGCCTACGAAGGCCGCTGGGAGGGCATTGGCGAGCTCAGCGTCGGCCTTCAGAAGACGCATTACCGCAAGCGCATCGGCCTGCCCGGCGAACCGCCCCGCTCGACCAATGCCTCGCCCTTCCTCTTCAACCTGACTGTCGCCGCAGAGCTTTCGGCCCGCCTCGCGCTTTATGGCGGCTATGTCACCGGACTTGAGGAAAGCGGTATCGCGCCCGAAAACGCCGCCAACCGCAACGAGGCGCTGCCCGCGATCCGCACCAGCCAGCGCGATGCGGGGCTGCGCTTTGCCCTCACCGACGAGATCAAGTTCGTCGCCGGCCTGTTCGATCTGCGCAAACCCTACTTCAATCTTGATGCGGGTGGCCGCTTCGATGCGCTCGGCGATGTGATCAACCAAGGCATCGAAACCTCTATCGCTGGCCCCGTCACGCCGCGCCTCAGCGTGGTCGCGGGCGCTGTTCTCCTGCGCCCGCGCGCGCGCGGCCCCAATGGCGGGCTTGGTGTCGGCGTCGGCACGCGGCCTGTTGGCGCGATCAGCCGCCGCCTTGAGTTCAACGCCGATTGGCGCCCCGTGTGGACTCCGGGCCTCTCGTTCGATGTCAGCGCCGCGCACCGCAGCGCCGAAACCGCCACGGTCTCCGGCCTCACCGCGATCCCCGCGCGCACGCTTGTCGATCTCGGCACCCGCTACCAGTTCACCATCAGCCGCCGCTCCGCCACCCTGCGGCTCCAGATCGAAAACCTCACCGATGTCCAGAGCTTCGAGCTCAAGGGTGCCGGCGCCTACGATCTCCTCCCCGGCCGCCGCTTCGGTGGGTACCTTACAGTCGATCTCTGAAGGGCAGGGGAGGAGGTCTCTCCTTGACTCCTCCGCAAGATAATCAGATATTTCTGTCATGACAGAAACAACTGCCGAGTCGAGCAAGCTTCCCGATGCCGTCGAGCAGTTCGTCCTGCGTTGGGGCGATATGGGTACGCAGTGGGGCGTCAACCGCTCGGTCGCCCAGATTCAGGCGCTGCTGTTCCTGTCGGAACGCCCGCTCACGGCGGAAGACATCGCCGACAAGCTCGGCATGGCGCGGTCCAATGTTTCGAACAGCCTCAAGGAACTGCTCGCGTGGAAGCTCATCCACCGCGTCCCTGTGCTGGGCGATCGGCGCGATCACTTCGAGGCCGAAACCGATCTCTGGCAGATGGCCACCAAGGTCGCGCAGGGCCGAAAGGCGCGTGAGATCGATCCGATGGTGGCCGCGATCCACGCGGCGATGGAAGGCATCGATGATCCGCGCATCAGTGCCAAGGTGCGCGGCCGCCTTGTCGCGATGAACGATTTCGTCGGCACGGTCGATCGCTGGTACCAGCAGATGCTCGATGTGCCCCCGGCGCAGATCATGACGCTGATCCGCATGGGATCGCGGGTGGTTGGCCTGCTCAAGTTCGTCACTCGCCGCAGCCGACCGAAGGACGAGGGGGACTGATCCCCTTTTTTTGAATCTACATTTCTCGGAATACAGAAATATCGGAACGTTCACACAGGAGGAACCATGGACAGCCCACACCCCGAACCCGCCAGGCAAGACCGCCGCACTCGCGGCCGCGTCATTGCCGGTTTTACCCTGGCCCTCGCGATTTCGTTCGGCGCTTTCGTCCTCATCAGTGCTTTCAGCTCCGCTGGCGTGGTCTTCGGCAGCGTCTGGTTCCTCGCTTTCCTTCCGGCCTATCTCTGCGCCCTCATCTGCTATGTGGGCGATCCGGATGGCACCAAGCCTGCCAGGTTCTATGGCAGCGTTCCGCTCATCTTCGGTGCGATCGTCATCGTCGGATCGATTGCAATTCTGCGCGAAGGGGTGATCTGCCTGATCATGCTCGCTCCGCTCTGGCTGCTGTTTGGCTGGCTCGGCGCCATTGTGATGCGCCGCATGCGCAATCAGCCGGTTGATCCCAACACCTTCCGTTCGACCCTGATCTTCCTCCCGCTGTTCAGCGCCGGCCTCGAAAGCCAGCTCCCCGTTACGCACGATCAGGTGACGCTGACCCGCGAAGTTGTCATCCGGGCACGGCCGGACGAGATCTGGCCCTATGCCGTCTCCATCCCGCACATTGCGGCGAGCGAGGGCCGGTGGACCTTTACGCAGAACGTGCTGGGCCTGCCCCGCCCGCGTGCGACGACGATCACTGAAAGACGCAAGGGCGGGGTTCGCACCGCCTGGTGGGGGGACAGGATCAATTTCGAGGAACGGATCACCCACTGGGAGCCGGGCCGCCGCCTCGGCTGGGCCTTCGCGTTCCGCAACACCACGCTGCAGGACTATACCGACAAGCACATCTCGCCCGATGGCGAATTCCTCAAGATCGACACGGGCGACTATGTCCTCACCCCGCTTGCCGATGGCACCACCCGCCTCACCCTGCGCACGAACTACATCGCCAAGACCCACGTCAATCCCTACGCCGCGTTCTGGGGTGAGATCCTTCTTGGCGACATCCAGAACAACGTCCTCGCGATCATCAGGCAGCGCGCCGAAGCGCGGCACCTCGATGCAAACGTGCGCTAAAGTTCGACCAGCACCGTCTCGATCTCGGTCGTCACTTCGCTCATCAGCTTGTGCACCGGGCACTTTTTCGCCGCCGCCAGAAGCGTCTCGCGCTCTTCAGGGGAAAGATCGCCGGTCAGCATCAGTGCGGTGCGCAAGCGGTAGATGCCCTTGCGTTCGTCGGAATCATCGCGCGTTACCACCACTTCGATATCTTCCAGCGCCATCCCCTTGCGCTGCGCCAGCCACAGCACCGTCAGCGCCTTGCACGCCCCCAGCGCCGCATCATAGATCTCGTGCGGATCGGGCCCCTCGTTGTCTTCGCCCGCAGCGGGCGTCATGTCCGTCACGAATTCGTGCCCGCGCACGGCAATGCGGTGCGCGGTGCCCGCCGGATCGATGCGTGTAACCGAAATCATGATGCCTCCTGCGGGATTGCTGCCGCGGGCAGTCCAGCACCGCGCCTGCCGGGGGTCAAGCCACACCCGCCTGTGCCGGATCGGGAGAAGTTGACACAGTTGACACAGTCCTGAGGAACAACTGCGTTCGATCAGTAGCGCGCTTTTGATCGGCAGACGCGATCAATCGGCCCGGCCGGACCGACTCGATACAGGGCATGGCGGGTCTGGAGCGCATGCCGTGTTTGTTGACTGGAATGGGCTGTGTAGGACAGACAAAACCGCCGCCCGCACGCTGCCCCCATTGTCCACTAGCTTCGGCGCAGTGCGGCCCTGGATCAGGCAGGTAGCCTTCACCAGAGCCGCACCGGGGGGCGCGATGCTCAGAAGAAGAAGCGGACCGAGGCGGTCATGTTGCGGTCGAACAGCGTCTGCGCCAGCGTGACACCGCCTGCCGGCAGCGAGGGCGCGGAGACGTCGGTCAGCGCCAGCGTGTCGAACAGATTGTTGACGTTGAACGAGAGCACCACCCGATCGACCGGGCGCACCTGAATGAAGGCATTGACCGTGGTGTAGCCCGGCATGCGCAGTTTGTTTTCGTCCTGGCTGAAGCTGCCGGTCGTGCCGATCGCGTTCGCGCCGATCGTGAACAGGTCGGTCTCGTACTGCGGCATGATCTGGAAGATCAGCTTGGCCTGATGGCGCGGTGTGTTGCCGACCAGCATGGGGTCTTCGGCCGCGACGATCTTCGCATCTGTCACGGTCGCCCCGGCAGTCAGACTGAAACCGCCCTTGCGCACGCCACCCTCAAACTCGAAACCCTTGGCACTGTAGCGCCGTGTCACGAGTGTAAGGCCGATCACGCCGTTCGCATCCGGGCGGATCTGGCTGTTGGTTTCAGCAACCCTGGCCGAAAAGCCGGTCAGATTGGCAAAGAACGGACCCGAGCGGAACTTCACGCCCACTTCCGCCTGCTTGACCGGATCATAGCCGACACTGCGGTCCACCAGTCCGCCATCAGTTGCGCTGATCGCGGGTGTGAAGAGAATCTTGTCGGCCGCAGCCCGGGCGCCCCGGCTGTAGCGGGCAAAGAACGACATCGAGCGGGAAGGCCGGTAGTTCGCGCTCACCGAGTAGGAGGTGTAGTGATAGCTGTAGTTGACCGGGGCCGCATTGGTGACGGGCGAGAAGCCGAACCTCGTTTCCGCCGTAGCAATGACACCATCGTTGTTGGCATCGATGGTCCTCACGTCGCTGGGACGGTTGTTGCGCAGGGTTCCTTCGACCTTGCCGGAATCATACCGCAGCGACCCGCCGAGCGAGAGATTGCCCATTTGCAGATTGAGCGAGCCATAAGGGGCCAGCACCCGGTAGCGCAGGTCCACGTTGTGCAGGGTTCCGGTCGTCGGCCCGGTGAAATCAAGCGCGCCGCCGAGCGAATTGGGCGTGCCGTCTGCATTCACGAGGTCGATCAGGGCTGAATTGCCGCCACCGACCACATCCTGGATGAAATCGAGCAGATAGCGTTCGTAAGCCAGATCCTGGCGCGAGTTGTAGACGCCTGCGGTCGAGGTGAGGTTGGCAGTACCCAGCTGCCAGACCCGGCTGACGCGGAGATCGTTGGTGAAGTTGTCCAGCTTGCGGACCTGGCTGTTGTACATCGCCGAATAGGTCACCAGCCCATTGCCGTTGAGCGTGCCGGGCAAGGTGATCGTCTGCCCCTTGTTCGGCCCGTTCGCGTAGACGAGGCTGCCAAACGGCGAGCCAAAGGCGAACGTGGCGACCTGCGCGGGAAGCACCACAAGCGGGTAGTCAACCGTCACGCTGCCGGACTGCGCGGCATAGCGGCCGTGCTCGGATACGGTCCAATCGCCGATGTTGAACTTGGCCTGGAAGCCGATCGACTTGACCACGGCGTGGTTGCCATCGTGGATGTTGATCTGGGACGGGGAACCATCGCCCGAGAACTTGGGGAAGGTGCTGGTGTAGCGCGACGTGAGCGAATCCTTGTTGGCCGCAAAGTTTGGTAGCACGGCATATTTGGGATCGGCATCGGTGCCGGTCACGCCGAGCGGCGTGTTGAAGAACTGCGTCGTGGTATCGTCGAGGAACTTGCCTTCCAGCCGCACGAAGCCGCCAGCGAACTCCTTGGTGACGTTGAACTTGAACTGGCCGCCGCGATTGCCGGTGAAGCCGGTGCGACGCGGGCCTTCGCCTTCGCGGTAAAAGCCGCCCACGTGGAAACGCAGGCTATCGCTGAGGCGGCCGCCATAATCGAAATCGGTGCGGTGGTTGCGATAATCGAGTCCCGTCGAGGCCTGGATCGAGCCGCCTTCCACTTCGCCGGTGTGCGAGATGAGGTTGATCACGCCGCCGGGCGCATTCGATGCGAAAGTCGAAGCCGAACCGCCACGGATCGATTCAACCTGGGCCACGTTGAAATCCGCACGGATGAACATATCGGGGATCAGGGCCAGCAGATCGCCGAATTCCAGCACGGGCAGGCCGTCTTCCTGGATCTGGAGGTACTTGGCACCGGTGGCGACCATCGGGAGGCCGCGGATCGTGTAATTGCCGTTCACTTCACCGTTTCCGGCCTCCGCGCGGATGCCCGGAATGTTGCGGAACAGGTCGGCCATCGACGTGGCGCCAATCTTTGCAATGGTGCTGTCGCCGAGCGAGCTTGTCGAGGTGGCGCTGTCGAGGCGGTCACGGGCGCGGGCGACGCCGGTGGCGATCACATCATCGTTGGTGGCAGTCCGGCTTGCTTCCCATGCCGTCAGCGGCGGCTTGCTCTCCTCCGCAAATGCCGGAGCGGCCAGCAGACATGCCGCCAAAGCGAGGCTTGAGAGCGCCGTCGAACTCAGAAACTTCATTCAATATCTCCCGCAGTGACCAAATGGATGGCGGGAGAAATAGAAAGAATTGTTTTCGTTAGTTGGTTTGGAGCATTGAGGAGTACCCTTAATGCTGTCGTGCGAAATGAGATGAATTTTTTATTATGATTTACAGGGCGATAAGTCGAATATTCGGCTTTCACGTAGTGCAGAATTCATCCCCTGCAAGCTCGGAAGTAACTCAGCTATCCTGAAGGCCCCCGGCCAGATCGAGCGCGATATCGACGATCATGTCCTCCTGTCCGCCGACCATCTTGCGGCGGCCCGCTTCGGCAAGGATCGCGCGGGTATCGACGCCGTAGTCGGCGCTCGCCTTTTCTGCGTGGCGCAGGAAGCTGGAGTAGACGCCGGCGTAGCCTAGCGTCAGCGTTTCGCGGTCCACGCGCACGGGCCGGTCTTGCAGGGGCCGCACGAGGTCTTCGGCAGCGTCCATCAGTGCATAGAGATCGCAGCCGTGGTTCCAGCCCATGCGGTCTGCGGCGGCGATGAACACTTCGAGCGGGGCATTGCCTGCGCCTGCGCCCATGCCCGCAAGGCTGGCATCGACCCGCACTGCGCCGTTCTGCACCGCAACGATGGAGTTCGCCACGCCGAGGCTGAGGTTGTGGTGCGCGTGCACGCCGCGCTGGGTTTCGGGCTTCAGTACGCGGTCGTAAGCCTGAAGGCGCGCGGCATATTCGTCCATGTTCATCGCGCCGCCGCTGTCCGTCACGTAGACGCAGTGGGCGCCGTAGCTTTCCATCAGCTTGGCCTGCTGCGCGAGCGCCTCTGGCGGCGACATGTGGCTCATCATCAGGAAGCCCGAGACGTCCATACCGAGGCTGCGCGCGGCCTCGATGTGCTGCTTCGAGACGTCCGCCTCGGTGCAATGCGTGGCAATGCGGACGGATTTCACACCCATTTCGCAGGCGTGCTTGAGATCATGGACCGTGCCGATACCGGGGAGGAGCAGCGTGGTGAGCACGCTGTGTTCGAGCACTTCGGCGACGGCACCGATCCAGTCCCAATCGGTGTAGGCGCCAAAGCCGTAGTTGAAACTGGAGCCTTGCAGCCCGTCGCCATGCGCGACTTCGATGGCGTCGACTTTGGCCAGATCGAGCGCGCGGGCGATCTTCTGGACGTGATCCAGCCCGTACTGGTGGCGGATCGCGTGCATCCCGTCACGCAGGGTAACATCCTGGATGTAGAGCTTTTGCTCGGTGGGGTCGAAGCTCATGCGGCCATCCTTGTCGCGATCTTCTCGGCAGTTTTCATCGCGGCCGAGGTCATGATATCGAGATTGCCGGCATAGGCCGGCAGATAGTGCGCCGCGCCTTCCACTTCGAGGAAGACGGAGACCTTGAGGCCGGTGAAGCTGCCGCCCATTTCCGGGATCCGCAGTGGCTTGTTGCCGCCGATGCTTTCAAACTGCACCGCCTGTTTGAGCCGGTAGCCGGGCACGTAGCTCTGCACTTCGGCGACCATATCATGCACCGACTGGCGGATCGCCTCGCGGTCAGCCTCTTCGCACAGGCAATAGACCGTATCGCGCATGATCAGCGGCGGTTCGGCGGGGTTGAGCACGATGATCGCCTTGCCGCGCGTTGCCCCGCCGACATCCATGATCGCCTGACTGGTGGTCTCGGTGAATTCGTCGATATTGGCGCGGGTGCCGGGGCCTGCGCTCTTCGAGGAGATCGAGGCGACGATCTCGCCGTAATGGACCTTGGCGACGCGGTTTACCGCCGCGACGATGGGGATTGTCGCCTGCCCGCCGCAGGTCACCATGTTGACGTTGAGGGCATCGAGGTTCGCCTCGCCGTTGACCGGCGGGACGGTGTAGGGCCCGATGGCGGCGGGGGTGAGGTCGATCATCCGCTTGCCCGCCGCGAGCACCAGTTCGCTGTTGCGCTGGTGCGCGCCGGCGCTGGTTGCATCGAAGACGATGCCGATATCGGCGAATTCGGGCATGGCGAGGAGGCCGTCGATCCCTTCGGCAGTGGTCGCAACCCCCATCCGCGCGGCGCGGGCGAGGCCGTCGGACGCGGGGTCTATGCCGACCATCACGCCCATCTCCAGCACATCGGAGAGGCGCATGACCTTGATCATCAGATCGGTGCCGATGTTGCCCGAACCGATGATCGCGACTTTGGTCTTGGCGGTTGGGGTCTGGGCCATATCAGGCGTCTCCATAAGTGAAGCGGCACTCTCCGATCCCGGCGACTTTGGTGCAGACTGTCACGCCCGGTTGCAGCGTCACCATCGGGCCAATCGCTCCGGCGAGGACGATGTCGCCTGCCTTCAGGGGTTCGCCGCGCGCGGCCAAAGTCTGCGCCAGCCAGGCTGCGGCGTTCAGCGGATTGCCGAGCGCCGCCGCGCCGATCCCGGTCGAGACGACTGTGCCGTCGAACGTCATTTCCATCGCGGCGCCTTCCAGATCGAGTCCGGCTAGTGGCAGGCCTTGCGCCGCGAGCACGAAGAAGGCCGAGGAGCCATTGTCGGCCACGGTATCGGCGAACGTGATCTTCCAGTCGGCGATGCGGCTGTCGACGATCTCGATCGCGGCGTGGACCGTGGCGACGGCGGCAGCGACCTGCTCGGGCGTCGTGCCGGGTGAGGGGAGATCAGCGGCCAGCACGAAGGCAATCTCCGCCTCGGCTTTGGGCTGGATGCACGTTGCGGGATCGAGCGTGCCGCCATCGGTCACGCGCATGTCATCGAACAGCACGCCGAAATCGGGCTGGTCGACACCGAGCTGGGCCTGGACTGCCTTGGCCGTCAGCCCCGCCTTGCGGCCGACGATGCGGCGGCCTTGCGCTTCCCAGAAGCGCGTGTTGATTTCCTGCACGGCATAGGCGCCGACGGCATCGGTGGGGGCCAGCCCGTCGCGCAAGGGCGGCACGGTGCCGCTTGTGTAGGCGTTGCGCAGACGCTCTGCGAGCGCGGCATGGGTCGGGCAGTTCATGGCGGGTTCTCTGCTGCGGTTCGATGCCCTGTCGATAGGGGCCACGCGCGGTTGTGCCTAGAGCGGGGCAGGCCTAGTGTCTCACTATATGAGAAACGGGACTCCCAAGGTCGCGGCCTTCCGCCGTACGCTGGCGATGCTCGATGCCGTGCTGGCCGATGGCGGACAATCGGGCATCGCCGCGATCGCGCGGGGGATCGGCATGCCGGTGGCGACCGCGCACCGGCAAGTCGCGACGCTGGTGGAAGAGGGCTATCTCGCGCGCGATGCAGCGCGGCGGCATATCGCCGGGCCGCGCCTGATCGGCATGCTCCACCGGCTCGACGAGAAGCAGATCGTGGCCGCTTGCGCTGCGCCGGTGCTGCACCGGCTGGCGGCGGAAAGCGGCACTGTCGTCCAGCTCGGCACGTTCGAGAACGACATGGTGACCTACCGCGTCAAGACCGGGCAAGGGGCAGGGGCGCTGTTCAGCCGGGTCGGCATGCAGCTCGAAGCCTATTGCTCGGGCATCGGCAAGGTGCTGCTGGCCAACCTGCCCGACGATCACCGGCGCGCTTATCTCGCAACCGGGCCGTTTCCGGCGCTGACAGCGCGCACGATTACCGATCCAGACGCGATTGCCGATGAGCTTGAGCGCGTGCGGGCACAAGGCTTTGCCTTCGACGCGCAGGAAGTGGCGGACGGGCTGGTCTGCGCCGCGGTGCCTGTGATGTGGCCTGATGGCCGCGTGCTGGCGGCGATTTCAAGCTCGCAATTCGGCGAGCAGGTGCGGCCCCCCGAAGAACTCCTGCCCGCCCTGAGCGCGGCGGCAAGGGACATCGAGCGCACCGCGTTCGGCGGGTGATCGCATTCTCGATAGGGCCGAGCCCGCGCGGAGGCTTCTTCGCAGGCTTCGACCGCTAGAACTCGGCCCAATCGCTCTCGATCGCAAGGTTCCCGCTGATGGCGGGCACCGCATGCACCGGCCGGGTGGGTGCGGCAACGGGCGCTCGCTTCATCGGGGCGGGCGCGAACTGGCGCTTGGGCTCGTTTCCGATCCGGAAGCTGGCAAAGGCCGTGCTGAGCTGGGTTGCCTCCTGCGTGAGGTTCTTGGTCGCGGCATTGGTTTCCTCGACCATCGCCGCGTTCTGCTGGGTCATCTGGTCCATCGCGCTGATCGCCTTGCTGATCTTGCGCAGCGCCAGGCTCTGCTCGCCCGCTGTCTCGGCGATTGTCGAGACCGAGGCGGTGACCGTGCTCACGCGGTCGATGATCGTCTGGAGTGCGGTGCCTGTTTCGTTGACCAGCGAGACGCCGGATTCGACGTGGCCAGTCACTGCGGCAACACGCAGCTTGATCGCATTGGCCGCTTCGGTCGCCCGCAGCGCCAGCGCGCGCACTTCGGATGCGACAACGGCAAAGCCCTTGCCTGCCTCACCCGCGCGGGCGGCCTCGACCCCGGCATTGAGCGCAAGGAGATTGGTCTGGAAGGCAATCCCGTCGATCATCGTGGTGATGTCCGAAATCTCGCCGCTCGCGCGGGCCACGTTATCCATCGCCTCGATCGCGCGGCTCACCACCTTGCCGCCGCTTTCCGCTTCGCCGCGAGCCTCGACCATCGAGCCGCTGACATTGGAGGCAATCTTGGCATAGTCCTCGATCTGCGTGGTCAGTCGGTCCATTGCCGATGAAGACGCCTGAAGGCTGGCCGCCTGCTGCTCGCTGCGCCCGGCGAGGTCGGTGGTCGCCTGCTGGATCTCATTGGAGGTGAGGTTGATCGCGACGATGCTCTGCTGGACGAGGCCCATCGCCTGACAGAGCCGCTCCATTGCATCGTTGAAGTCATTTGCGACAGACTGGAAGGCCGGCGGGACATCGTGCAGCCGGACCGAAAGATCGGAGTGCGCGACCGATGCAAGATGGCTCCCGATCTTGGCCATGGCCTCCTCGCGTTCCTTGACCGAACGATCGCGTTCGAGCGTGGCATCGCGGAACACCAGCACGGCCTTGGCCATGTCGCCCAGTTCGTCGACCCGGTCCGTGCCGGGGACCATGCCATCCGTCTGGCCTTGGGCGAGCGCCGACATGGTCCGGGTCAGTTCGGTGATCGGCGTGGCGATCGAGCGCGAGAGGCGGCGCGCCATGAACAGCGCAAGGCCGATCAGCGTCGCTCCGCCCAGACCGAGCGCGATCCACGCAAACAGGATCGCCGAGGCCTGGCGCTGCGTTTCCTCGATGATTTCCTTGGCCTTGGCATCCCTGATTTCGCGCAAGGGCAAGACTGCTTCTGTCACCAGCACGGCCTTGCCGGCAGCGCGGATCGCCTCCTGCGCGGCATCACGCTGCCCGGACTTGACCAGTGCGACATATTTGTCGCCCCAGTTCTCGCGCCATTTCAGCGTTTCGGCGCGCGATCGCAGCACGAGGTCCTTGAGCTGCGGTTCGGTCAGCTGGGCTTCAAGCGAAGCCGAGGCCTTGTCGTAATCGTCGCGGCCTTCGTAGTAGGATTTGAGGTAGCTCTCATCAGCCGTCACCAGAAATCCGCGCAACTGGCTGTTCTGCCGCAGCAACGCTGTTTCCAGAGTCAGTGTATCGGCCAGCACGTCCTGGCTGGCCGTGTTGCGCGCGGTCACGCTTGAGACCATGCCAAGACTGATGCCGAACACAATCATCATGATCGCCGCCGCGGCGATGAGCGTGACGAAGGACAGACCAAGCCTGCGCGGAATGTTCATGCGGTCGAACACGGTATCTCAATTCCTTGATGGCGTTGAAACAGGGTCTTGAGGGGCAGGGGCAGCCCGCATGGCCGGTGCCATGCGGGCTGCTCCCATCAGAACGCGTAACGCAGCGAGGCGGTCACGGTACGGCCGTTCATGACCTGCGCGTTGACGAGGCCGCTCGGCGGGATCGCTGCCGAGGCGAGTTGGACGATTGCCAGTGTGTTGAACACGTTGAAGGCGTTGATCCCGATCTGCACCCGATCGACCGGGCGCACCTGCACGAACGGGCTGAAGATCACATAGCCAGGCTGCTTCAGGATATTGCTGTCCTGTGCAAAGCTGCTGGTCGTGCCGTTGATCACGCTGCCCAGCGTAAACTTGCCCAGTTCCACCTGCGGGCGGGCCTGGAACGAAAACGTCGGGATATGGCGCGGGCGGTTGCCTTCAAGCGTCGGATCCGCGCGATCCTTGTCGATGTGTGCATTGGTCCAGGTTGCGCCCAGCGTCAGCGAAAACGGACCATGGCGCGCCTCACCCTCGAACTCGATGCCCGTCGCGCTATAGGTGCGGTTGAGCTGAACTACGACGGCCTGCCCGCTGGCATTTGCGGCGAGCTGGAAGTTGCGCTCGGCGGTCGATGCCCAGAAGCCGGTGATGTAGGCTGTCAGCCCTCCCTTGCGGAACTTCATGCCCAGTTCGGCCTGCTTCACTGCGCCAAAGGCGACCGAGGGATCGAGCAGCTTGCCGGTCGCCGGGTTGAGCGAGGCTGCGCCCAAAATACGATCGGCATTGGCGCGGGCACCGCGACTGTAGCGGGCAAAGGCGGAGAACGGCTCGGCAAACCGGTAGTTCACACCCGCTGAATACGACAGATAGTCATAGTTGTAGTCCACCGCAGCGGACTTGCCGAGCGCGAGAATTGCGACATTGCTTTCTGCAACCGATATTGTTCCGTCGCCGTTGACGTCGATCGCGGCCGAACTCGGCGCATTGCCACCGAACTCGGCTTTGGCAATGGAACCACGCATCTTGCCACGATCCCAACGAACGCTGGCGCCCAGCGATAGCTTGCCGATCTGGTAATTGACCGAACCATACGGTGCCAGAACACTGGTCGTCAGTTCATTGTGGACGCGTTGGGCGGCGACCGGAACGCCCAAGGTGAGCCCATAGGCATACACGCCGTTGTCGCTCAGCGGGACACCGCTGCCACTTGTCACATTGACAGGTGCATTTCGGCCGCCTCCCGCCAAATCATTGATGGTGCTAGCCAAATTCCCAAAGTTTGAGATCGACTGTGTCGACTTGTATACGCCGGCGGTCGTCGTGAGCTTACCCGAGCCCACAATCCAGACGCGACTGGCCCGCAGATCGTTGGTCAGGTTATCAAGCTGGTTCTGCTTGTAATTGATCCGAACGGTGAGTGAGAGCGGCCGGGCATCTGCAATCACTTGCCCGCTCTGCGGCCCAGCAGCATAGCCAAGGGTCGCTCCCGGGCCGCCAAGCACCCCCGCCAGAATGGGGGCAGGCGCTGTCAGAAACGGAATGTTATCATTGTAGTCGCCGCTGAGATCGGAGAAGCGGAAACGATTGCTGACCGTCCATT
The DNA here is from genome assembly GCF_027486195.1 of Novosphingobium sp. Taxonomy (GTDB): domain Bacteria; phylum Pseudomonadota; class Alphaproteobacteria; order Sphingomonadales; family Sphingomonadaceae; genus Novosphingobium. The sequence continues at coordinate 97,176 of NZ_JAIXPP010000001.1, read as the reverse complement.
CCGCCACATCGAACTGCGCCTCTAGGCCGATCGATTTGCTGATGCCGCGAATGCCGTTGCGCGCATCATAGGCGGTCGGGCGGTTGTTTTGATCGACGCCGAGATAGCGTGCCCCGAACTGCGATTCATAGGCATCGCCGCGCACATTGTTGCCCGGAAGGTCAGCAATTCTGGGCGCGCCGTTGGTACCGGAGACCAGTACCGGATAGAGCGTGTAGTTGGGCTGCCGGTCATCAAGGTACTTGCCGTAGAAGCGGATGTAGCCATTGGCGAACTGCTTGGTCAGGTTGCCTCTGAACTGGCCGCCGCGGAAGCCATCGTAACCGATCTTCCGCGGCCCTTCGCCCTGACGGAAAAACCCGCCGACATGGGCGCGCCAACCATCGCCCAGCGGACTGCCATAGGCAAAATCGATGCGATTGAGATCATGGTCGATACCGCTTGAAACCTGGATTGCACCACCCGCGGTCTCGCCAGTTTTCGAGATGAGGTTGACCACGCCGCCCGGCGCGTTGGACGTGAAGGTCGAGGCCGATCCGCCGCGGATAACCTGAACCTGGGAAACGGCAAGATCTGCACGGACGAACATATCCGAATTGGCGCTGAGGATATCGCCGAATTCGAGAACGGGCAGACCATCTTCCTGGATCTGCAGATACTTTGCGCCGTCCGCCGAGAGCGGCAGGCCACGAACGGTTATGGCGGAAAATCCATCATTGCCCGAAGTCTCGGCGCGGATACCCGGGATGTTCTGCAAGATGCCCGCGACCGAATTCACCGAAAGCTTGGCGAGATCGGCTTCGTCGATCACGCTGGCCGAGATCGCGGTGTCGAGCAGATCGCGCCCCTTGGCAACGCCGGTGCTGAAGGTCTTGCCGCCCGCTGCGGGCTTGGCTTCGGAACCCTCGGCAGCCTTTGCCGGATCAGTGGCGGTTTTGGCCTCTCCAGCCAGAGCGGGGGTGGCCAGTGTGGCCGCGAGCAGGGTGGAAGCCAGGAGATGCGCGTGTCGCATGGGTACCTCATGTAAAAACGTCGAGGCTGGTCGATACCGCCATCACATTAAGTGCTGCCAAGCCCGTGCTTACGCAGTTCTACGATGGTTAATTGCTTGCTTTTCAGTTTCGTAGCGCGTGCCTTAAGTACTTCTACGTGGGGGCGCTTTCCCTGAAACTTGGAATGAATTCCCGCAGATCGGGGCTCGATCCTGACGTGAAGGCGAGCCCCCATGTATACCACTGCCATCGGGGCCCAGCCCGCTTGCCGCCTGCGCCCCGCTCTGCGCGCCGAAGCGCAGCTCCTGCTCGAAGCGGCCAAGGCGCAGAGTTTCGGCAAGCACTTTGTCGCGGCGCTGCTCGAAGGCCTCGCGCGGACGCTCTGGCACGCACCGGCGCTTGTCCGTGTCATCGAGGAATGGCCGGGTGATCTGGCCAGCGCCGGCGTCATCTTCCGCCTCAATGCCGGGCTCCATGCGCTGGCGCGCTCGGGCCGGTTTCCCGAACTCGAGGTGATCTACGCCGCTGCCACCACCGCGACCGTGCCGGTTCCGCTGCGGCTGGATCCGGCGCTGGCGCTGGCGCTGCGCGATGGCGAGGACGACCTGCTTATGTGGCTGACCGGGCCGACCCAGACCAACGAGGTGGCCCGCATCGCCGGGCTGGCGGCAGTGCTGCTGGAGCTTTCGGCGCAGCACGAAATGCCGTGCCGCCTGTTCGAACTCGGCTCCAGCGCCGGGCTCAATCTCAATCTTGCGTACTATGATCTGTGCATCGGCGGGGTGCGCGTCGGCGATGCCGCCAGCGATGTTCATATCGCCCCGCGCTGGTCGGGACGGTCACCCAGACCGGGCAAGCTCAGGATCATCAGCGCCGAGGGTGTCGATCTCAGCCCGCTTGATGTGGGCAGGCCCGGTGATGCCGAGCGGCTCCATGCCTATGTCTGGCCCGGCGAGCGCGACCGCAGCGAGCGGCTGCGCGGCGCCATTGCGCTGGCGCAGCGGTTGCCGCCCCGGATCGAGCAGGGCAGCGCCGGCACCTGGCTGGCACGCCAGCTGGCAGCACCGCAGGCGGCCGGGGAGCGGCGCGTGGTGTTCCATTCGATGGTGCTGCAATACCTGCCGGAGGCGGAGCGCCTTTCGATCGATCGCCTGCTGGCCGCCGCCGGCACTCGCGCCGCGGCGGAGCGGCCGCTTGTCCGCGTCGGGCTCGAATGGAACGAGGGGCGAACCGCCGTGGAAGTGCGCGTTACCCAATGGGATGGCGGTCCGCACTCCGGCCAACCCAGGCTGGCGGCGCGTTGCCATCCCTATGCCGAATGGTTCGAATGGCTGGGGCCGGACGACTGATGGGGGCCGCCCCGCAAGCCGCTCCAGACGGGCTGCGGGCGGCCCGGCGCATAGACCGGACCGCCCTCGATCACGCTTAGCTGGAGGGGGCCTTGGGGGCCTCGCCAGCGGTGCTCGGTGTCTGGGCGGCCGGGCCCTCCGGCGCCTTCGCATTGCGGATCGCTGTCTCGAGCTCGGCCTTCGTGTGGTTCATCGTCAGGCCTTTTTCGCCCATCGCGAACTCGGTCAGCGGCATCGAGCCCTTGCCTTGCTCGGTCGCCACCACGACGACATTGCCGTTGACGCTCTCGACCGAGCCGGCCTGCTGGCCGGTGTTGTCATAGACGACGTCGCCCGCCTTGGGCGCGACCGGCGCAGGCGTTGCCGATTGCGGTGCGGGCGCGGTGGTGCTTGCGGGGGGAGCCGCCTGGGCATTCGCAGCGCACGCGCCGAACAGGATGACAGCGCCGCACAGGGCAAGATTCTTCATGTCGACCTCCATTGTGAACCGGTGTGAGCCGGCATGGAGCGACTACGCAGGAGGGAGGGCGGAGTTCCCGGCGCATGGCGGCATGGCCGACGCGCCGCGCCATCCTTGAGGCGAGCCGTGCGGAACATCGCCCGTGCGCGGCGCGTTAGGTCTCGTGGCGACACCCGCCAACAAGGAGATGCGCTCATGCGCTGGATATCAGGATTGATCACTATCGCCGGCCTCTACGGACTGTACCGCGTACTGCGGCAATCAGCGCCGGCCCCGGCAACTTCGCCCGCCGCCTTTTCAGACATGGAAGCGGTGCCGGAGAACATGACCCAGATCCGCAATGCCGGCGTGGAAGCTACTGCGACGCCGCAACAGGATTGGGACGAAGTCGATCAGGCCTCCGACGAGAGCTTTCCGGCGAGTGACCCGGGCGCCAGATACTGACCCGGGTTGGAATGTCAGCGGACTGCGAGGCTGGAACATCTCGCCGCGCGCGCGGTTCAGAATATGTCCGGGGGCGCGGCCCGGGCCCTTCAAACGCCAGGAGCGAAGACATGCCCGACACATTGGATTCCTGTGGAACGCGCGACCTGATTGCCTCCGATCGGGTTGAGGGGACCGTGGTCTTCAATGCCGCAGGCGAGCGCCTCGGCAGCATACAGCGCTTCATGGTCGACAGGAATTCGGGCAAGGCACACTATGCCGTGATGCAGTTCGGCGGCATCATGGGCCTCGGTAATGACTATTATCCGATCCCCTGGGAATTGCTGGTCTATCAGCCGAACCAGGGCGGCTATGTCGTCGATATCACCAAGGAGCAGCTTGGCTGCGCGCCGCACTACCACGTCTCCACGGCGCCCGAATATGACCGAGGCTACAACGAGCGGATCTGTTCGCACTACGGCCTGACGTACTACTGATTGGCAGCGGCGGCCTACTCGGAACTGTCCGAAGCGATCTGTGCCAGCAGGTCGAGAAATTCCTGCGGCACGGGCTCCTGCATCACCGAATTGTAGTAGTCGCGGATGTCCTTGCTCCACGCCGGGTCGGGCATGGAACCATCGTTCACTTCGGGCGCAGCGCTGGCGGCCGTCTGGCCATTCGGCGCAAGTCTTGGTTCAAGGAATGGATCTTTTGCCACAAGTTGTATCCTAGCGAGCTTGACACCCCCCGTCAGCGTGCTCGTTTTCCGCCCGTCGCCCGAATGTAAAAGCATATTCCGTCCCCGGATTCCATTGTCATCTTGCTTCAATCCCGGCGGCCTTTGGTGGCCGCTCAGGACGCCTCACTGCCGGCCGTGCGAGCCGAAAAACAACGCCTGACTGATCGCCGTGCGCACCGTCTCGTCGCGAAACGGCTTGCCGATCAGAAACGCCGGCTCCGGCCGCTCACCTGTCAGCAACAACTCGGGAAAGGCCGTGATGAAGATGACGGGCACGTCGCTCAGTTCGGCAATCGCGTCCATCGCGTCGACGCCCGAACTGCCATCGGCCAGTTGCACATCGCTGAGCACGAGATGGGGCTTCTCCCGCTCGAACAGGATTTTTGCCTGCGCTGCGGTGGTGGCATTGGCGACGACCCGGTGTCCGGCTTCGGCGACGATGCTTTCGAGATGGCTGGCGATAAGGCCCTCGTCCTCGATCACGAGAACCCGCACCGGCTCATCGAGCCCCAGTTCACCGATGGCCTGTTGCACCAGCCCCTCCGCTTCGTTTTCGGGCAGGCCAAGAATGGCTCCGGTCTGCGCCACCGAGAAGCCTTCCAGTTGGTGGAGCAGAAGCGCCTGGCGGGGCAGGCTCGGCACGCGGGCGATCTGTGAGCCGGGGTCGGACAAGGCCCCGGCAGGACTGGGCACCTCCATCGACATCCAGAGCCGGGTGAAGGCGCGAAACAGCGAGATCGGGCCATTGCGGATCTCGGCGCGAACATCGGGATCGTGCAGCGAGCATTCGAGCAGAGCACGCACAACCGCGTCTCCCGCCGATTGCCGGCCTGTCAGCGAGCGCGCGTAGCGCCGCAGGTAGGGCAGCGTCCGCGCCAGTTCGGCACCCGCCCGATCGCGGTTTGCCGGCCCTGGTTCTGTCGGGCTTGAAGTATAGGATGGCGTGCCCATGCGAAGTCCCGTGTGGCAATGCCCGGATGCCGAACCGGATCCGGGCGTTAAGTGGTCATGTGATAAATGGTCAGGCGAGTGCTTGTTCCGGCGCACCGGCAAATAATCAGCGCCAAAGCGCTGTCGGTACGGCAATTGCCACGCTTTGCCGCAAGAGGGGCCCGCCTATCCCCGTTTCCAGTTAAGCACTGATTCGGCAATATTTTTCGCGGATGGGGAACCATTTTCGCGTTCCGCCCGCTTATCCCGGAGAGTGATTGCCCGAACCACTTTATCAGGAAAGTCCAATGACCAAGCTGATCGAGCGCAATGCCGAAGTCGAGCAGGGTGACACCTTGTCCGACGCGGATTTTCACAAGGAACTGGTGGCTTCGATCCCGCACTTGCGCGCCTTTGGCCGCAGCCTGTGCGGGAACCGCGATACCGCCGATGATCTGGCGCAGCAAACCATGCTCAAGGCCTGGGCTGCCCGCGGACGGTTCAGGGCCGGAACCAGTTTTCGGGCGTGGACCTTCACGATCCTGAGGCACCACTACTTCGGCCAGCTGCGGCGCGAGCGGTTCTCGGCTGATTACGATGAAGCTGCGGCCGAGCGCATCCTCAACTGCAAGGGCGATCAGGAATCGCGGCTGGAGACGATTGACGTGCTGCGCGCGCTGGAGTGCCTGCCGGCAACGCAGCGCGAAGTCCTTATCCTGATGGCCATCGGCTCGATGAGCTACGAGGAGATTGCGCAGGTCTGCAACGTGGCGGTCGGCACCATCAAGAGCCGGATTGCGCGTGCTCGTGCGGCGCTTTCCGCTATCCTCGAAGGCGGTGTCCTTCCCGATGCGCGGCACGCCTTCGTGCTGGAAGGCGAAGTCTTCGACGCCTGTCTCGCCAAGTTCCGGGTGATCGCAGCGCACTATCTGAACCGCGCGGCGTAGGGCCCTTCCGACATCTGCGGCCGGGTCTGCTCCTGAACCCCCTTTGCCCGAGCAGAAACGGCCACAGGTCCTTCGGCGGCGCTGCCGCGCAGCGCCGCCGAAGGTTTCCAGCGTGCAGTGCGGATATGGGCAGTGCGGGAGCGGGGGTGTCTACAGCGAAGCTGATCGTGGGCCGGGAGGTTCGTCTGTCGGCCGGTGAATCTCGATGCAGAGCCCGCGCCCGGGGCTCGATTGCTCAAGCCGGGCACCCAGAAAAAGCACCATCGATCGGATGATCTGCGAGCCGAGCCCCGTTCCCGAGGGCGTCATGCTCTTGCCCATTCCCACGCCATCATCCTCCACGCGCAACCGATAGCCGTCGTTCCCTTCGGTGTGGAACGTGATCCGGACCTGGCCGGGTTCGTCCCTTTCGTAGGCATACTTGCAGGCGTTGCTCACCAGTTCGTTGATCAGGACGCCGAGCGTCACGGCAGTGGCGGCGGGCAGCGTTGCGCTCTCGGCCTCGACAAGGATATCGCGCCGCACGCTGTGGGTCGAATAGGTGCGCGAGAGATCGCGGGCCATTCCCTCGATGTAGTCGGCCATGTCGACCTCGCGAATGCTGGCGCCGGAATAGAGCTGCTGGTGGATGCGGGCGATCGCCTGAATCCGGTTCTGGACGTCCTGCAGCATCGCCTTGGCTTCTGCGCCAAGCGCACGGCGGCCCTGGAGGTGAACGAGTGTTGCCACCATCTGCAGGCTGTTGGCGACGCGGTGGTTCACTTCGTGGAGCAGGGCGGCGAGCTGCTTGTTGGTTTCGCGCAGTTCCTGTTCGGCGAGGTCCTTCTGCTTGCGCAGGCGCAAGGTATCGAGGGCCAGATGCAGCGTGCTTGTCAGCAGTTCGAAGTAATCGTCCGGGGCCGATTTCACCACGTAGTCCACCGCGCCTGCCTTGAGCGCGGAAACCGCTATGCTGCTGTCGTCCGACCCGGTGACGTAGATGATCGCAGGCGGCGAGGGCAGGGCCATCAGCTGCTCCAGAGTCTCCATGCCGCTCATGCCGGGCATGACATGATCGAGCACGACGAGATCGAAATGCTGCTGGCGGGCAAGGTGCAGGCCCTCGTGGCCGGAGAGCACACAGGTCATCGTGCAGCCCAGGCTTTCGAGATGGCGCTTGGTGAGGAGGCACAGGCCATCATCATCATCGATGTAGAGAATGTTCGATTCAGAGAGCGGCATCAGCCACCCACGTTCGTCTGGCCCGTTTGTTCATGATGAAAAGTCCTCCTCTTCGCCTGCGCAGCGCACGGGAATGGATAGGATGAAAATGGAGCCTGCGCCCGGCTCGGATTCTACGCTGATCGAGCCGTCGGGCCCTGTTCCGCAAGCTGCCGCGGGTCTCGAGCGCAAGCCATTTGCCAGAAACGACCACCTTGCGCCCCGGTTCCGTCCGGGTTGGCGGGAATCATACCATGGTCGCCAGAAGGTCTTTCAGACGCGCCAGGCCGAAGCCGACTGCGATATCGGAAATCCCGTAGGGCAGGAGGAGCTGGTCATCGCCCACCAGCATGCCGCCGCAACTGTAGACCACATTGGGGACGTAGCCGGCGCGGTCGGCGTTTTCCGCCGTGAGGATCGGGCAGGCCGAGCGGCCGAGCACGCGGCTGGGGTCGTCGCGGTCCAGCAGCGCGCAGCCCAGCGCATACTTGCGCACCGGGCCGACGCCGTGGGTGATCACGAGCCAGCCTTCCGGGATCAGCAGCGGGCTGCCGCAGTTGCCGATCTGGATGAATTCCCACGGAAACTTCGGCTCCATCAGCAGAACGCCGTCATCGTCCCAGGTATCGAGCCGGTCCGAGCGGAGAAGGTAGAGATTCTTGCCGTCCTGCCGGCCCAGCATGCAATATTGATCGCCCACCTTGCGGGGGAACAGCGCCATGCCCTTGTTGCGGCCGGCCTTGCCCTTGATCGGGGTGAGATCGAAGCTGCGGAAATCGCGCGTGCGCATCAGTTCGGAGCGGATCGAGCGCCCGGAATAGGCGGTATAGGTGCCCAGCCATTCGAAATCGCCGTCGCCATGATCGAACCGGGTAAGCCGCAGGTCCTCGAGCCCGTTCGCCTGCTGTTCGGTGATCGGGAAGATCACCGTGTTGGAAAGCGAGCTTTCGGGATTGCACTGGACCGTGACGGTGGCATCGGGGTCGTTGCGCGGGTTGTTGTCCGTTCGCTGCACGCTGGTGGCAAAGGCGGATTCGGGCCAGAGCATGAAGGAACCGTCGGTCTCCACGATCCCGTCGCGAAAGGCGATCGAACTGATGTGACCTTCGCCCACCGCCCGCAGCGAGAGGACGAAGCGCACCGCGCCGTCGTCCATGCCCTGCTGGTTGGGGGCTGGCACGATGCTGGGGTTCATCAGCGCGGCGGCGGCATAGGTATACTCGTGGCAGAAATAGGCACCCAGCAACCGGCGGCGCGCATCCGACAAGGTGCTGCCATCGAGGTGCAGGCTTTCGGCCACCTCGAGATAGCGTGCCTCGAATATGTGCTCGGTCTGCCAATGGCGCGCGCCGAAATCGCGCAGCACGGCCTGGTACTCGTGCTCGATCTCCTCCTCCGGCAGATCCATGACCCCTCGCACCAGCGCCAGCACCCGTCCCTCCGGCGCGCTGGTGGCCTGCCAGCCGAGATGGAACGGGCGCAGCACCGTGCGCGAGGGATCGGCGTGCAGGCGCAGGTCAAGAATGCGCAGCGGACTGACCGGCGAGGCGGGCAAGGGCATGTCGGACATGGCGAGCTGCTGGCCGGCTCAGGCCAGCGCCGCCGTGGAATCCAGATGGGCAGGGAGGCACTGATCGGGCGGCAGGCGCTGATCGGCGGACCGCTGGAGCGCCTTCAGACTGTAGTGCCCGATCTGGTAGGCAAGGATCGATTCCGCGCCGCAGTTTTCGTTCCGCCCGCGCGGGGTCACGCCGTCGCAGCACGAGCCGCTGGCGGGATCGGCAAGCACTACCCCGCGGTCGTTGCCACCGAGGAACCATTGATAGGCGCGCTCGGCGTGGCGCAGCCAGAACGGATCGCGGGTGGCATGCCAGGCGGCGCGCGCGGCTTCGATCGCGGCCTGCGCTTCGAGCGGCTGCTGGTCGAACGGCAGCGAAGTGCCGTTGCTGCCGAAGGTTTCGGAGCCGACCGGGCGGAAATGGCCCGCGGCTGCGGTTTGCACTTCGGCCAGCCAGCGCAGCGTTTCGAGCCCCGTGTCGAGCCAGTCCTGCCGGCCCAGCAGCACGCCGCACTCGATCAAGGCCTGGCTAAGGCGCGGATTGTCGTAAGCGAGCATGAGTTCGAACCATGTCCAGCCCGGACGCTGATGCCGGGACACGAGGCCAGCCAGTGCATCGCAAGTGGCGGCAATGCGGCGTTCGGCAGCCGCGCTGTTTGCTCCGGCGCGCAGCAGGGCGCATGCGCCCAAGGCTCCGAATGCCATCGAACGCGGCGTGTCCAGCGCCTCCAGCGCCGTGGCCGCGTGGTCGAACAGGTTCTCCGCCCAGCTCCGCAACGCCTTGAACGGGCTGTTTTCGACCGTGTGGCCGAGTGACCAGAACCCGCGGCCGTTGGAATCCTGCGATCCCATATCCTCGCACCAGCTGCGATCATAGGCCATGAAGTTGCGGAAGCGGTTCAGATCAGGGTTCCATGCATACTGGACGAAGGCCGCGTAAGTGACGCTCCAGCGGTGGCGCTCGGCCTCGGTGAGCGCGCCTGCGACGTTCATCAGCATGAGCGCCCGGGCGTTGTCATCGATGCAGTAGCCATGCCGGAAATCGGGAATGGCGCCGATGCCGTGCTGGTGCATGCCGGTCGCTTCGCTCATGTGCCAGACGGCGGTGAGCGCTGGGTCCACCGCGGTGCTGGCAGGCCGGGCGCGGGGGGCCTGGGTCCGGCGGAGCAATTGCATGCTGGCGCGCGCGAAACTCGTCCAGATCGTGCGCCGCCCGCGCTCGTATGCGCGCTCCTGCATGGCCAGCAGGCGCGGCGGGCTGGACAGCAGCGCAGTGACCGCCTCGGCGATGGCTTCGGGAGATTCCGGCTCGATCAGGCAGCCGACATCGTCGGCGAGCAGTTCGCGGGCGTGGACGTAGGGCGTCGAGACGACCGCCTTGCCGAGTGCCACCGCGTAGCTGAGCGTGCCCGAAGTGGTCTGGCCGAGGCTGCGATAGGGCGTGAGATAGATGTCGCAGCATTCGAGCTGGCCGAGCAGTTCGTCGATGGCGAGGAAGCGGTTGTCCCACTGAATGCTCTCTGCGACGCCGAGCCGCTGGGCGAGGTCCTCCAGCATCGCGCGGTAGCTTTCGCCCTCGCGCGCGGCGGTGACCGGGTGGGTGGCGCCGATGATGCGGTAGATGGCATCGGGGTGCTGCGCGAGGATGGCCGGCATCGCGGCGATGGCCACATCGATGCCCTTGCCGGGGCTAAGCAGGCCGAAGGTGGTGAGCACCTTGCGGCCTTCGAGCCCCATCCGCTGCTTGGCGGCTTCGGCCTTGCCGAAGGGCCGGTCGGGCGCGCCATGCTCGATCACGTCGACGATCTCGCGGCGGGCGCGGTAGACCGAAACGAGGATCTCGCGGCTCTGCTGCGACATGACCATGATGCGCGAGCAGCGCTGGACGAGATGCTCCATCACCGCGCGCTGGCCCTCGCTGGGCGAGGCGAGCACGGTGTGGAACGTGACGATCATCGGCGCGGCCACACGATCGACCAGTTCGGTGATCAGCTGGCCATCCTTGCCGCCGAAAATGCCGAACTCATGCTGGATCCACACGACATCGGTGCCGCTGGCGTTGATGGCCCGCGCCGCTTCTGCGTAACTGCCGGGCGTTTCTGCCGCGATGAGGGCGATGTCATCGGCATAGACGTGCTGACGGCCGGGTGCCTCCAGCGCGTATACATCGAGGCCAACCTCGGGAAAGTGCGAGGCGAGCTGCTCGCACAAGTCGGCGGTGAAGGTGGCGATGCCGCAGCTGCGCGGCGCATATGTGCCGACCACGGCGACGCGCATCGCGGCGTGGAGCCCGTAGGCCGGGCGCGTGAGGATCGAGTGCAGTTCGGCAGGCCTGTCTGCGCGGGGCACCGACGCGAGCGGCGCGCCGGGCGCCATGGCGGTGTACTGTCTGATGGTCATTGCGGGTCCTTCTTGGGCAAGCGCCTTTACAACGGGCCAGCGCCAATGATGTTCCCCGCCGCCATCACGGCATGGCGCAAGATCGGGCGGATCAGCGCGTTTGCGTCGAAAAAACGGGCATTTGCTGAAGACTTCCGGAACCCGGGGCTGGTTGAAGGCTTTCCAGTGCTTGCACTGGCCAAGGAAAAAATCATGCCCTTTACTCTGCCGCCACTTCCCTACGCACCGGATGCGCTTGCGCCGCACATGTCTGCCGAGACGCTTGCGTACCACCACGGCAAGCACCACCTGGCCTATGTCGACAAGACCAATCAGCTGATGGTGGAGGCCGGGCTGCAAGGCCGTTCCCTCGTCGATGTGATCCGTTCGGCGGAGTCCGATCCCTTGCGCAACAATGCCGGCCAGCTTTGGAATCACAGCTTCTTCTGGCAATGCCTTTCGCCCGAACCGACCAGCCCGCCGGAAGCGCTGCTGCACCTCATCACGCGGGATTTCGGATCGCTTGAGGCGCTCACCAAGGCGCTCGCCGAGACCGCTATAGCGCATTTCGGCAGCGGCTGGGCCTGGCTGGTGCTGGAAGAGGGCGTGCTTCGCGTCACCTCGCTGTATGATGGCGATACGCCCATCGCGCATGGCGGCATGGCGCCGCTGCTCACGCTCGATCTGTGGGAGCACGCTTACTACATCGATTACCGCAACGCCCGGCCCAAATACGTCGAGGCGCTGTTGAGCGCGCTGATCAACTGGGAGTTCGCCGCGCTCAATCTCGATGGGAACGGCACCCTGCGCGCGAATCAGGACTGACGGGCCAGGACTGATGGGCCAGGACTGGCGGGCGCAACGCCTTCGCCAAAGCCGGTGGTCTATGCCGGGCGGTCCATCAAGGACCGCTGGCGGCCTTCTGCAGGAGTCCGGGATCGAGCGATGCGCTTGGTTCGGACTGCATGGTCAATGCCAGAACAGGACGAGGAGGATGATGATCGGCAGCGGGATGCCCAGCAGCCAGAGAAGTATGCCCTTGCCCATATTGTTATCCTTGTCGGTTTGAGTGGCAGTGTCCGCACAATCCGCGCGCCGGGGATTTGTTCCCGTCACGAAGCATTCCCGGCTCTGGTCCGCTGGACGTTCTGACGGCATCTCCATGATGATCGCGACCAACCTCGCGCCGCGCTGCGAGGCAACCTGATCAAGCTTTGCGCCAGGGCGTGCCGGAACCCTCCGCCTCCCCGCACGTTTGGTGAGGGATCCCGGCCCGCACAGCGCGCCGAACATTCCCGACGATCAAGGACATGCAATGGCCACCTCCGCTACTCTCCCGCATCCCGCGTTCACGCCCGTCGATGTTTTGCGTGCGCAGGCGCGCCAGCATGTCGAGACGGGCCCGGTCACCGTGTCCTATCCCGAAGACCGCGACGTGATCGTCGAGCATCTTGGCCGGGCGCTGGCCACCGAATGGGTCTGCGTCCTGCGCTATCTGCGCCACGCCTATTGTATTACTGGCGTCGTTGCCGAACCGATCAAGGCGCACTTCCTGCAGCATGCGCGCGAGGAGCAGGCGCATGCCCACAAGCTGGCCGAACGCATCGTGCAACTGGGGGCAGAGCCCGATCTCGATCCCGCTACGTTCGCCGCACGTTCCCATGCGGAATATGTCCCCGCCAGCACGACCGAGCAGATGATCCGCGAAAACCTCATCGCCGAGCGCATCGCGGTGGAGGCCTACCGCGAGTTCATCCAGTTCCTTGGCGATCGTGATCCGACCACCCGCATCATGCTCGAGGCAATCCTCGCGCAGGAGGAGGAGCACGCGGACGATCTGCGCGATCTGCTCACCTGAGCGATCTGCCGCCAAAGCAATACAGGCCCATCACCAATCCCGCATAACCTGCTCAAAGGAAAACAGATTTATGGAACAGACAACAAACATCAGCGAAGGTATCCGCACCGCCATGGCGACGCCGATTGCGGCGCGGATCACCGAAGCGTTCGAGGACAATCCGCTGCTTGCCTCCGCAGCCGCCTTTGCGACAACGCGCATCGCACTGCGTTCGCTGACGGGCCTTGTGGCCGTGGGGCTGATCGCCGGCGGATTGATCTATGTGCAGCAGAACCGCTCCGCCAGCCTTGATGACGCCCGCAGGCTCGCGCGCAAGGCGAAGAAGAAGGCTGCAAAGGAGTTGCGCAAGGTGTCCGAAGCCGTCACAGCCTGAAACGAGGATCGCGCCTGCCCGGCCAGAGTAGCCGGCAGGCGCGACCAGCCAGCGGGCGAAATCCGTCGCTCCAGCCACACCCGAAAAAGTTTATTTGCGATGGCCCGCTGCAAAGCGGAACTTCCCGGCTGCGCAAGCATTATGGGTTCCGGGAGGCATCGTGAATAACGATAAGGATAAACGATGGCTGGCGTTCTGGAGTCCGTGGGCGACGTTGTTCCCCCGCGCGGAATATGTCTATCTGACAGTGCCTTTCGAACCGAGCTGACCGAATCCGCCCTGCATTTGCGGGCATTCGCGAGATCTCTGTGCGGCAATCGGGATACGGCTGACGATCTCACTCAGGAAACCCTGATGCGCGCGTGGGCTGCGCGCGAACGGTTCGCGGCCGGTACCAGTTTCAAGGCCTGGACCTTCACCATCCTGCGCAACGTCTATTTCGGCCAGATCCGCCGCCTGCGGTTTGTGGGCGAGTACAACGAGATCGAGGCCGAACGGGTGCTCAGCACGCCTGCCAAGCAGGATGTCGGCCTCGAGGCCACCGATGTACTGCGCGCCATGATGCTCCTCCCCGCTGCCCAGCGCGAAGTCTTGATCCTCGCTGCGGTCGGCCATGTCAGCTACCGCGAGATGGCGGAGATCTGCGGCGTGGCTGTCGGCACGATCAAGAGCCGCATCGCCCGCGCCCGGGCCAGCCTTTCCGCCACGATCGAAAGCGGCATCCTGCCCGATTATCGGCACAACTACGTCCTCAAGGGCGAAGTGCTGGACGCGTTCGTTGTCGAGCTTGGCAGGATCGCCCCGCAGCACGTCATCGATAGGCACCACGCCTAACCTGCGGACGCGGCGTTCCGCAGCGCGGCAGCCATAGTTCTGAACAGACAGGGTTGGGAGCCGCAGGCCTCCCAGCCAGTCTTCATTCCCTATCATATGGAAACTGTCATTCACCTCACCGGGGTGAGTTGCGGCAAATATATCACGCTTTCACCAATTACGATCTGAAATATTCCAACAGGGAACCAGATCGTCGCCCAAATATTTAGAACTTCGTTCATCGAGGAAATATTCATGGTCAATAGAAATAATCATGCGCCCGTTGCCAATACAGCCAATGCACGGCTGCAATATCGGATCGGCTGCGCCCTTGCCGCACTGTGCGTGGGCAGCTTTGCCTCGCCGGCCTTCGCTGCCAATGAATGCGGCGTGCCTTCGGGCGGCACCGTCACCTGCGCTCCGAGCGCGGGCAATTACCCCACTGGCGTTACCTACATCGCGCCGACCGATATCACCGTGAACGCCCCCGCCGACGTCACGGTCGCCACGACTGCGCCCGCCACCAACGGCTTCACGATCATCGGTACGCAGGCCGCCACCCTTGACGGCGCGGCAACCGTGTCGACAACCGGAGACGGCAGCAACGGTGTGTACCTCATCACCGGCACGGGCCCCGCAATGGTCAATGTCGGTAATGTCAGCACCTCAGGGGCGCTTGCCGCGGGTGTTATCGCCACCGGCGGGCCGAACCAGTCTGTTTCGGTGCGCACCGGCGACGTCGCGACCACGGGCACGACGCCGAACGCCGTGTTGATGCTGCCTGGCAGCACCGCTGTTACCGCAGCCACGACTGGGGCCGGCAATGTCGCTCTCACCACAGGGATGCTAAGCACGTCTGCCAACGGGGCCTCAGGTGCTGTGGGCTTTACCGATACCGGGAACGTTGCAATCACGACGGACGCCGTCACTACGCTGGGTGACAACACCAATAGTGTCTTTGCGCGCAGCACTACCGGCAATGTCGCTGTCACAGTCAATGGCCCGATTTCCGCCGCTGGTTCCAACGCCTATGGTGTGCAGGCCAATGCGCCCGGCGGCAGTGCCACTGTGCAGGTCCAGGATGTGACCATGACCGGCGCAGCAGCCACCAACGGCGTGACGGCGATCGCCGGCGCGGGCGGAGCCACTATCGCTGCCCGCGATGTGAGCGTCGCCGGGGCGCTCGGCAACGGCCTTACCGCAACCTCGATCGGCGGGCCGGCCACGATTGCGGCGCGCGCAATCCGTGCAACCGGCACCGGCAACACCGCCGCCGCCGCCACTTCGGACATAGGCAATGCCTCGATCGTCACCACCGGTGATGTCGTCTCCTCCGGGCGCGGCAACCTCGGCCTTATCGCCACTTCCCTTACAGGCAACGCTGCAGTGACCGCGACCAACGTCTCGACCGTCGCTGCCGATCCTGCGGATGCGGCGCTGGGCGGCAATGCGGTTTTCGCCAGCGGCGCCAACGCCTCCGCCGTGGTGACTGGAACGGCTGCCACCAGCGGCACCGCCCAACCGGGCGTGCCGATCTATAGCGGCGACGCTGTGAGTGCGATTGCCACCAATGGCAACGCCGTGATCACCGCGCAGAATGCCTCGACCCTTGGCGCCGGCGCCCGCGCGCTGACCGCAACGGCGACTGGCGGCAACGCAACGATCACCGCCAATGGCAATACTGCGACCCAGGGCATCAATGCCGATGGCATCAGCGCGGTCTCCACTACGGGAGCTGCCAGTGTCGCCAATGCCGGCCATGTCACCACCACCGGTGACGGCAGCCGCGGCATCTATGCCAGCGGGGTGACCGGCGCGACCGTAACCGGCGGCGGCACCGTTGATACCACCGGCGCGCTTGCCCACGGCATCTACGCTGTCTCGACCACCGGCCCCGTCAGCGTCACCACCGGCGCGGTCACCACCACCGGCCTTTCGAGCGATGGCATCCGCGCCATGGCCGACACCGGCGCCGTGACGGTGAACGGCACCACCGTTCGCACCACTGGCAACACCGCCAACGGCGTCAACGCCTTCGGCGCCGGGCCGGTCTCCGTTACCACGGGTACCGTCACTACGCTGGGCACCGGCTCCAATGGCATCCTCGCCGTAAGCACTGCAGGTCCGGTCACGGTCAATGCCGGTACCACCACGGTCAGCGGCGCAGGCGGCAATGCCATCCAGGCGCGCGGCACCGGTCCTGTCCTCGTCACGAGCGGCAGTGCCAGCGCCACCACCGGAGATGCGATCGTGGCCGCTTCCACCGCCGGTCCGGCAACCGTTACGCTGGCCCCGGGTCAGGTTACCTCGACCGCCGGCAACGGCGTGATGATCACGAGCGCCACCACCGCCACGCTGAACACGGCAAGCGGCACGACAGTGAACGGCGGGCTTAACGGTGCCGTGCTCGCTGGCGGCACCGGCAGCACGGTGAACAACGCCGGCACGTTGCAGGGCAGGGTCTACGCGGTTTCCGCAAATGGCGGCCCCGCCACGGTCAACAACTCCGGCATGGTCCGGGGCGCGGTGGCCCTCAATGGCGTAGGCAGCACCTTCAACAACACCGGAACGTTCGATGCAGCAGGGGTCAGCACCTTTGGTGCCGGTTCGGCGCTGAACAACTCAGGCCTCCTGCAGGTGCGATCCGCCGGCGCAGTACCGGGCACTGCCACGCTGACCGGGCTCGGCACCCTTAACAACTCCGGGCTCATCGATCTGCGCAGCGGGGCGATTGGCAACACGCTGACCACCACCGGCAACTACGTCGGCAGTGGGAATGCCCAGCTCGGGGTAAGGATTGCCCCCGGTATGGCCATTCCGGCCGACCAGTTGATCGTCGGCGGTTCGGCCACGGGTTCGACCCGGGTCGCCTTCGACCTCGCTTCGGGTGCGCAGCCGCTGTTCAACATGGGCACGACGATCGTGCAGGCCGGCACCGGCTCGACCGCCGGGGCCTTCGTGGTCGATCCGGCCCGGCAGAACGCCGGTCTGGTGCGCTATGATGTGGTCTTCAATCCGACCACCTCCGACTATGCCCTCGTCGCCGGCCCGAGCGATGCGGCCTACCACATGCTCGGCTATCAGAACGCGCTGGGCAGCATGTGGTACAAGTCTGCCGATGCCGTCACCACCGAACTGCGCACCAAGCGTGACACCTTGTGGAACATGGGCGGCACCGCGCCATCCGGTCGTTTCTGGCTCTCGATGGGCGCCTCGGTCGAGAACACGCGCGGCTATCGCAACTTCGGCACGCTCGGCCAGACCAACCTGACCGACACGGCCGCGCATCAGGACTTCTTCGGCGGACAGGTCGGACTTGATCTGACCGGCGGGGTTTCGGATCGCGGCGGGTTCTCGGTCGGGGTTACCGGCGGCTTCATCCACTCGATGACCAGCCTCGGCCACTCCACCGACAACCTCAGGATCAACGGCGCAAACGGCGGCGTTTATGCCAGCTTCACCACTGGCAATGTCTTCGCCACGGTGCTGGGCAAATACGATCACTACTGGGCCCGTGCGGAAAGCCAGACCGCCGGTTTCAGCCAGGACTTCCGCGGCCATGCCTATGGCGCGCGTGGCGAGCTGGGCGCCCGCTTCGGCAGCAACAGCTTCTTCATGGAGCCAGTTGCCCAGATCTCGTGGATCCGCAGCACGCTCAATCCCTTCGCTTTTGAAGGCACGCGCGTCGATTTCGACAACCGTGAAGGCGTGCGCGGCAAGCTGGGTGCCCGGATCGGTGGCAACACCGGCATCGGCAACGGTGACAAGATGGCCTTCTACGCTGGCGGAAACTACGTCCATGAATTCAAGGGCCAGGACCGCGTTACCTTCAGCAACCTTGGCGGCACGTTCACCGTCGATGGCCAGAAGCGCCGCGATTACGGCGAAGCTGTCGCCGGCTTCAACATCGCCAATGGCCGTGCGATGACGACCTTCATGGAAGGCACCTACGAGCATTCCTTCGGCAGCAGCGCCAATGGCCAGCTGACACAGGAAGGCTTCGGCGGCCGCGCAGGCATTCGCTTCCGGTTCTGATCCCCGTCCTGCCCCGTAGCACAGAAGCGCCGCGTTCCTCCGGGAGCGCGGCGTCTTTGTTTGGCGCGCCCACGCCACAGGCCAGCGCGGAACAATGCGCGGCGCGCGTCGTTATGCTTGCAGCAGTAATCGGCCGTTTGCGCCCCGGCGTTTCGGCACCGTTTCTGCTGATCAAGGAGCACGCACAATGGATCTCTTCAGCATCATTATCGTTCTGGTCGTGGCCGGGGTACTTCTCTGGCTGATCAACACTTACGTGCCGATGCAGGGCACCATCAAATCGCTGCTCAACGGTGTCGTCATCATCGTGTTGGTGATCTGGCTGCTGCAGGTCTTTGGCGTGCTGAGCGGCATCGGATCGCCCCGCATCCACACGTGATCGCATGACACGCGGGTGGACCGGCCCGCGCTGTTGCAATTGAGCAACGATCAGGCGGCCTCACCACAAAACAGACCTGCAGCGGCACGCTCAGGCAACAATCGGCGGATTCAACGCTTTCTTGCACGCGTGAAACGCGCCGAAACGAGGAAACCCATATGAGAAAACTGCTCTTAGCTGCTGCTCTTGCGTCAACTGCAATGGCAGGGACAGCCTGGGCTGATGAGTCCGGGCCTTATGTCACCATTGAAGGTGGCGCGGTCAAACAGGAGCGTTCGGATGTCCGTGCGGATGGATCGTCCGTCCGTTCGGACAAGTTCAACACCGGCTGGGAAGCGGGCGGTGCAATTGGCTACGATTTCGGGCATTTCAGGCTCGAGGCGGAAGGCTTCTATGCCCGCTCGAAGCTGAAATCGCAGAGCCGGGATGTGGCCGGCGTGCCGGCGTTTCTCACCCGTGATGATGGCACACTCGGCGGTGACACCTCGACCTGGGCAGCGATGGGCAACGCGCTCATCGGCCTTGGCCATTGGGGCGGCATCAAGGCCTATGTCGGCGGCGGTGCCGGCTATGCGCGGACCCGTCTTTACGAAGTGACTGCCTATGGCGATGACGTGCGTGACAGGTCTTCGGGCTTTGCCTGGCAGGCGCTTGCCGGGGTCACCGTGCCGCTCGGCCGCAATGTCGATCTTGGCGTGCGCTATCGCTACTTCCGCCCCGACGAGGGCAACTTCCTGACCGTGGCCAACCGGGACGCGCGCGCTTCGCTGCGTTCGCATTCGCTGCTGGCGACGCTGACGTTCAACTTCGGCCGGGCTCAGGAAGCGCCACCCGAACCTGCGCCGGCCACCGAACCGCCGCCGCCGCCGCCTCCTCCTCCGCCGCCCCCGCCGCCCCCGCCACCGCCGCCTGCGCCGGTGTGCAACAAGGGCCCCTACATCGTGTTCTTCGATTGGGACCGGGCAGATGTCTCGGCCGAGGCCGCCTCGATCCTCGACAACGCGGTGACCGCCTACAGCAACTGCGCCAACGTGCCGATCCAGCTCGATGGCTATACCGATCTCTCGGGTACGGCGCGGTACAATCTGGATCTCTCGGCCCGCCGCAACAGCGCGGTCCAGGGCTATCTGACCACGCATGGCGTGCCCGCCACGCAAATCGCAACCAAGGCCTATGGCATGGCCAATCCGCGCGTGCCGACGGCACCGGGCGTGCGTGAACTGCAAAACCGCCGGGTGGAAATCACCTACGGACCGAACGCCGGATTCTGATCCCCCCCAGAATCCGGAATGGGAAAGGGCTGGAGTTCGCTCCAGCCCTTTTTCTTGCGATGGACGCGATTGTGAAGGGGGAGATTGCCCCCCGCCCTGTGCAGGACGGGGGCAATCCCGGGCCTTACTTGCCGAGCGCGGCCTTGCCTTTGCCCACTGCGGTCTGCACCTTGCCCTTGACGTCCTGCGCGGCGCCCTCGGCAGCGAGCGAGGCGTCACCGGTTTCCTTGCCGATGGTTTCCTTGATCTTGCCGGCCACCGAATTGGCCGCGCCGGCGATGCGATCAGATGTCGAACCCATGATGTGTCTCCCAGATGCGCGAAGGCAGGATGACCTTCTGAGGAGAGAACAGCGCAGGATGGCTGTTGTTCCGCGCAATAGCGCTGTTCGGCGGCAACCGGGCGCAGCGGGAACCGATCAGGGCCTCGGCGGTTTCCTCTTTGCCCGGCCACCCCATCACACGCCGGGCAGGAGCAAATCCGATGGCCACTATCCCCGATCCGAACCCCGATCCGCCCGAAGTGCCCCTTCCTGATCCTGACGATCACCCCGAACGTGACCAGCCGATCGAACCGCGCATGGCGCCGTCCGGCGCTGATCCGCTGCCGCCCGAAACCGTGAACCAGTCGCAGGAAGACGAGGACGCGCAAAGCCAGACGCTGGCAGCAGCTGCAAGCGGCCATGATGCCGCCGATTTCGCGCTGGAAGACAGCGACAAGACGCCTGCGCAAGACGAGGAAGACGATGTTCAGGACCTCGTCGACCACATGCACGACATGGTGCGTTCGGGCCGGATCGACATGGATGCCTATCGCGGCGAGCGCAACGACGACGACGAGGACGGCATGTTCGGACCGGGTGGGGAGGACGATTGAAGCCAGGCGCCGAGCTGGTTCCACACAGCCTGCTTGGCGGCGAGCGGAATCGCGTGCGCTCCGCTGCTTGAGGGCAGGGGGATCAGCGCAACGGGCGGATTTGCGCCCATCTGCCGCTGCCCGATCCTGAAGGCAGTCCCGCCATTGAAAGCCATCGCGCGCAGATGCGGCAGCTGTGCGGCGAGCGTGCGCAGGTCGCGCGCCTCCACTTCGCGCAGCGCCGCATCGAGGCTGCCCTTGCGCTGGGCCGTCTGCGCGACATCCCACAGCCCGATCCTGCGCGCGACAAGGGCCACCAGCCGCTCATCGTATTCGAGTGCAACCAGATCGACCCCGGCTACCGGCGACATCAGCTTCCAGAACTGGTTGCCCGGGTGCGCATAATAGCGCCGCGCCTGCAGCGAGCGGACACCCGGAAAGCTGCCCAGAACCAGCAGGCGGCAGTTCGCATCGGCAACGAGGTCAAAGGCCTGTTCGCTCATGGTGAGACATCGAATGATAGCGCAGGGCAGGCGGCCATGGCGAGCGGGAACATTTCCCCGCGCTGCGCGCTTTCTTGTTCTGCAACAGAGGAGAGAGTTGCCATGAAGTTCACCAGTTTGATCCGGGGCACCGCCGCCCTTGCGCTGTGGATGGTTGCGGGGACTGCGGCGGTGGCGCAAGAGCGGCCAGTCGCCAGCGACAGTGCTGCGCCAAATGCCGCGGTCAAGTCGCCCGATACGATCATCTGGGGCGATCTGGCCAAGGGGCACAACTCCTTCACCGCGAGCCAGGCGAAAGGCAGGCTCGAAAAGGCCGGCTATCGCAAGATCACGCGCCTGAGGCTCGACGGGGACGGGCTGTGGCAAGCCGACGCGACAATGAACGACCAGCCCGTCCGCGTGGCGCTCGATTTCAAGGGCAACGTCGCGGAACATTAGACCTGCCCACACAAGGACCATGACATGGGAAAGATTGTAACGCGTCTCTACGACAGCTTCGAGCACGCCGAAGAAGCCGTGCTCGAACTTGAGCGCGCCGGTGTGGCACATAGCGACATCAGCCTCGTCTCCCATCAATCGGGGGTCAGCAGTGCTCGGGCAGCGGTGCGCGAACCGCAGGACATGACTGCCGCCGAAGCGTCAGGCTCCGGTATGGCGCTCGGCGCAACCTTGGGCGGGCTGCTCGGAGCGGGCGGAGGTGTGCTGGCCGGGCTTGGCCTGATCGCCATTCCGGGTCTTGGGCCGGTCGTGGCAGCCGGCTGGCTGGCGGCCGCTGCGGTCGGTGCCGTTGCCGGGGGTGTCGTTGGCGGCGGCGCGGGCGGCATTGTCGGCGCGCTGACCAATTCGGGGGTCAGTCAGGAGGAAGCCGACGTCTATGCCGAGGGCGTGCGGCGCGGCGGAACGCTGGTGAGCGTCACTGTCGACGATGAGGAAGCGGCTTCGGTTGAAGCCGTGCTGGACCGGTCAAGACACGTGAAACTGGGCCACCGGCGCGAGGCCTATCGCAGCGCGGGTTGGACGCACTTCGACGAGAACGCTCCGATCTACTCGGACGAGGAGGCCGCGGCAGAGCGCAAGAGCTGGCAATCTCGGCCCTAGGGTCCAAACGGGTTCAGAGCGCCTTTTCCATCGCCGCCCGCGCCAGCGCCGCCAGCCGGGGGAGGGACTCCGCCCGCTCCCGCGCTTGCGCGTTGGAGGCGGTGCCGCGCAGCACCCGGCCCTTGATGCCGTGCATGATCGCCGCCAGCCGGAAGAAGTTGAACGCGAGGTAGTAGTCCCAGTTGGCGATGCCGTCGCGCCCTGTCCGCGCGCAGTAGGCGGCGATATACTCAGCCTCGGTCGGCAGCCCCAGCGGCACCGGGTCCGCGCCGCCAAGCCCCGCCACGATATCGCCCGGCATGCGGTACATCATCGCGTGATAGGCAAAATCGGCGAGGGGATGCCCCAGCGTCGAAAGCTCCCAATCGAGCACCGCCAGCACGCGGGGCTCGGTTGGGTGGAAGATCATGTTGTCGCAGCGGAAATCGCCGTGGACGATTCCGCTCTCGTCGCCTGCCGGGATCGCGGTCGGCAGCCACTCGGCGAGCGCATCCATATCGGGCAGGCGCCCGGCGAGTTCGTCCTCGAGGTATTGCTTGCTCCAGCGGCCGATCTGCCGCGCGAAGTAGTTGCCCGGCCGGCCATAGTCGGCAAGGCCCACGGCTTCCACGTCAACCGAATGGAGCGCCGCGATCACGCGGTTCATCGCATCGAAATAGGCCGCGCGCTCGGCCTTGGGCACTTCGGTGAAGGCGGCATCCCAGAAGATCCGGCCCTCGACCATGTCCATCACATAGAACGCGCTGCCGATCACGCTCTCGTCGTCGCAGACCGCGAAGATGCGTGCGACCGGCACATCGCTCCCCGCCAGCGCCTGCTGCACCCGCGCCTCACGCAGAACGTCGTGCGCGCCCTTCAGCAGCGGGCCCGGCGGCTTGCGGCGCAGCACATAGCGCTGGCCGGGCGTGGTGAGCTTGTAGGTCGGGTTGGACTGCCCGCCATTGAACTGCTCGACCGTCAGCGGCCCGGCAAAGCCCTCGACGCTCGCCGCCATCCACGCCCCGAGAGCCGCCTCGTCAAACGCAACGCGGACCTTGCCCGCGCCGCTATTCGCCGCCGCCAGGTCTGCCGTCATTGCGCGGCCTTCCAGTCACGGCGCAGCTTCTTGGCGAGGCTCCACTTGTGAACCTCGGTCGGGCCGTCATAGATGCGGAACGCGCGTACTTCGCGGAACATCGTCTCGACGATGGTCTTGTCGGTCACGCCCATGCCGCCCATCACCTGCACGCACTTGTCTGCTATTCGCATCAGCGCTTCGGAAACCGCGACCTTGGTCATCGAGCTTTCGACCGTGCCGAGCGAGCCGGTATCGAGCACGCCCGCGCACCAGTCGATCATCAGTTCGCACTGCTTGATGTCGATCATGTTCTCCGCGAGCATGAAGCCGACGCCCTCGTGGTCGATCAGCGTCTTGCCGAAGGCCATGCGGCGGTTGGCATAGTCGGTCGCGATTTCCTGTGCGCGCATGCAGCCGCCCAGCCAGCGCATGCAGTGCGATAGCCGCGCCGGGCTCAGGCGGATCTGCGCATACTTGAAGCCTTCGCCGGCATCGCCCAGCATCTGGTCAGCCGGAATGCGCAAGTTGTCGATGGTGATTTCGGCGTGGCTGCCGGGCATCGAGCTGTCGATGGTGTTGGGCACGCCGGTGATCTGGATGGCGGGGTCGGGCAGATCGACCAGGAACATGCAAGCGCCGCCCTTGCTGTCCGGGTCCTCGGACTTCGCCATGACAATGCCGACTTTCGCGCCTTCGGCCCCGGTGATGAAGCACTTCTTGCCGTTCACCACCCAGTGGTTGCCGTCCTTGCGGCAGGTGGTGAGCATCATCGATGGGTCTGCGCCTGCGCCGTTGAGTTCGGCGGGCTCGGTCATCATAAAGGCCGAACGCGCGCGGCCTTCGACCAGCGGCCTCAGGAACCGTTCCTTCAGCTCCGGGCTGCCGACGTGGCCGATGAGGTACATGTTGCCCTCGTCCGGCGCCTGCGTGTTGCAGGCCAGCATGCCGAGCGGCGTAAGGCCGGACTTGATGAGGATCACCGCCGTCTCGCGCTGGTTGAAGTGGCTGCCATCCGGGCGGATGTGCGGGGTGAGCACGCCCGCCGCGCGCGCCAGTTCGCGCATCTCCATGACGAGTTCATCCGTTGGCGCGCCATGGTGGTCGCGGCGCGGATCCTGCTCGTAGGGGAAGATCTTGTCCCGCACGAATGCCTCGACCTTTGCCGCCATTTCCAGCGCTTCGCTGCTGATCGTCATGTCCTCAAACCTTCCTGAAACCTGCGCGTGCTTACTTCGGCGCCATGCGGATCGCGCCATCGAGGCGGATCACTTCGGCGTTGACCATCGGGTTGGTCACGATGGCTTCTACCATCTTCGCGTACTCTTCGGGCCTCCCCAAACGGCTGGGGAAGGGCACCTGCCGCCCCAGCGAATCCTGCGCTTCCTGGGGCAGCGAGCCCAGCAGCGGGGTCCAGAAAATCCCCGGCGCGATGGTGTTCACGCGAATGCCATAGCGGGCAAATTCGCGCGCGATGGGCAGCGCCATGCCGACCACGCCGCCCTTGGATGCGGCATAGGCGGGCTGGCCGATCTGGCCTTCGAACGCGGCGACGCTGGCGGTGTTCACGATCACGCCGCGCTCGCCATCCTCGTTGAGCGGTTCGGCATCGTGGATGCGCGCGGCAAACTTGGAAAGCACGTTGAACGTGCCGATGAGATTGATCTGGATGATCTTCGCGAAGTCCGCCAGCGGCAGCGGGCTGCCATCGCGGTTGAGCACCTTGGCCGGCGGGCCGATGCCGGCGCAGTTGATCAGGATGCGCGCCTTGCCGTTGACCGCCTCAGCCTCTGCAATGGCGTTCGCCACGGCGTCCTCATCGGTCACGTTCACAGCTGCGAAGCGCCCGCCGATTTCCGCCGCCTTGGCCGTTCCGAGGTCTGCATTGAGATCGAACAGCGTTACCTTCGCCCCGCGCGCCGCGAGCAGTTCTGCGGTGGCCGCGCCAAGCCCCGATGCGCCGCCCGTCACGATGGCGGCCAGTCCTGCAATCTCCATGAACCCGATCTCCTTCAGCGCCGCTGCGGCGACTCGCTTCCTGTTCCTACGCGAAAATTTTACGCGTGAGTAGATTGCTTGCTGGCAAGTTTTCAGTCAACGTCGAGCAAACCATGGAAGCCGCTCAATCGCCATTTCCCTCCGCGCAGGAGAAGCGCGCCGCGCGCGAGGCAAAGCGCGCCGCAGTGCTGCGCGCGGCGGTCCAGATGTTCAACGAACGCGGCTTTCACCAGACCTCGCTCGATGATGTCGCGGCACGTCTGGGGATCTCCAAGCCGACGATCTACCACTACCTTGGCAACAAGGATCAGGTCCTGCTCGAATGCGTTTCGATCGGCCTCGGCCAGTTGATTGAGGCAGCCGAACAATCGCGGGCGCGCGAGGGCAGCGGCGCGGACCGACTGATCGCCTTCCTTGTGCGCTATGCCGAAGTGAACATGGATGATTTCGGCCGCTGCGTGATCCGCACCGGTGACGAGGCGCTGGCGCCGGAAAGCCGCAAGCGCTTCCGTGCGCTCAAGCGCCAGATCGATAGCGACATGCGCGGCCTGATTGCCGCCGCAGTCGAGGACGGCTCGATCCCGCCGTGCGACGTGCGCCTGATGGCCTTCACGCTGGCCGGTGCGCTCAATTGGCCCGCGCGCTGGCACGATCATGGCGGTGCGCTCTCGTCCGAGGCCGTTGCCCGGCAGATGGTGGACATTCTCGCGCGGGGGTTCCTGCCGCGATGATGGGCCGCCTGTGCTGGACCAAGGCCAAACCCGCGCCTGTGCAAACGCGCATCGGCACCACTTCGATCGAAAGCCTTCCGCAATGAGCCACAATTCCCTCGGCCCTTCTGCCGAAACAAGCGCAGCGCGGCTGCACCGGATCGCCTCGCACGATGGGCTCGTGCTCGCTGTCGATGATCTGGGGCCGCTCGATGCGCCGGTGGTGATCCTGCTCCACGGCGGCGGGCAGACCCGGCACAGCTGGTCGGGCGCCGCCAAGGCGCTTGCGCAGCGCGGCTACCGGGTGGTCAACGTCGACCTGCGTGGGCATGGCGAGAGCGAATGGTCCGAAGCGGGAGCCTATTCCCTCGATGACCGTGTCGCTGACCTTGAGGCGATTGTCGCGAAGCTCGATCGGCCTTTTGCGCTTGTCGGGGCCTCGCTCGGTGGGGCGACGTCGATCCACGCGGTTGCCCAGGCGATGCGGCCTGCCTCGCTGGTGCTGGTCGATATCGTCCCGCATCCCGAACCGGAGGGGATCAGCCGCATCGTTACTTTCATGCGCGCCCATACGGAGGGGTTTGCCACGCTGGACGAGGCGGTCGATGCCGTTGCGGCCTACAACCCGGAGCGGCCCCGTCCGCGCGATCCGAACGGGCTGATGCGCAATCTGCGCCAGCGCGAGGACGGCAGGCTTTACTGGCATTGGGACCCCCGGATCGTCGCAGCGCGCCCGCAGGACTTGCATGACATGGTGCGCCAATCAGCGGCGAAGCTGCCGCAGATCGGCGTGCCGGTGCTGCTGGTGCGCGGCCTCAAGAGCGATGTGGTGAGCGATGCTGGCGTAGCCGCCTTCCGGGCGCTCGTGCCGGACCTTGAAGTGGCCGATGTCGGCGGTGCCGGGCACATGGTGGCGGGTGATCGCAACGATGCGTTCAACGATGCGGTGACCGCGTTCCTCGAACGGCACCTCCCTGCCGGGTAGCGCCCTGGCTTCAACCGCTCATTGGGCGGTGAAGCCGTTGTCCACCACCAGTTCCGAACCGTTCATGTAGCTTGAATCGTCCGAAAGCAGGAACAGGATCGCGCTGGCGATCTCGTCCGGCTCCGCCAGCCGGCCCGATGGCATCATATCGCTGAGGGCCTGGCGAACTTCGGCAGCGCCGCCAAGCTGGTCGACGATGGCATCGGCCATGGGGGTGTTGGTGAGCGCGGGGTGGACCGAGTTCACCCGGATGCGGCTGGGGAGCGCAATGGCTTCAAGCGCGGTGGTCTTGGTCAGCAGCCGGACCGCGCCCTTGCTCGCGGTGTAGGCAGCGGCACCGGGCGAGCCGCAGATGCCCGCGGTGGATGAGATGTTGACGATCACGCCCGTCCCGCGCGCCTGCATCGCGCGCATGGCGTGCTTGCTGCCAAGGAACGTGCCCTCGACGTTCACGGCCATGACCAGCCGGAAGTCCTCGATCGAGGTCTCGGCAGTGGTGCCCATGCGGATCACTCCGGCGGCATTGACGAGGCCGTCGAGATGGCCGTGCTGCGCCGCGATGCTGCTCATCAGCGCTTCCCAGTCCGCCTCGCTGGTCACGTCGAGCCGGTGTCCGGTCACACCTGCGATGGAGACGGGGGTCAGGTCTGCGCCGTGCACAGTCGCGCCTTCGGAGACCAGCCGCTCTGCGGTGCGGCGCCCGATGCCCGATGCGGCGCCGGTCACCACCATGGTCCTGCCTGCAAATCTGCCGCCCATCTCGCTCTCCCGTGCTGGATTCTTGTGGATTTGGGGAAGGGGCGCTGCGGTCAGCCGCCTTCCTGCTTCTTCTGGATTGCTGCGCGCAGGATCGATTTGGTGTGATCCAGCATGTCGGCGACGACCTCGCTCGAAAGCTGGCCGGCCAGCTGGCCATAGGCCATGCCTTCCAGCAGGTAGTGCGCGATGTTGCCCGCCTTCATCACCTCGCGGTCGCGGTAGCTCCAGCCGAAGGCCCGGCGTGCGGTCTCGTACCATTCGCCGAGGAAATCCTGATAGAGCGGGGCGAAGCCCTCGGTCAGATCGGGATCGCTCCGCGCGAGGAGGACGAGTTCCTGATAGGCGAGGAAGTCCCGCTCGCCGAGGTGCTTCCAGTGGGTATCGACGATCCGCTCGGCAAGGTCTTCGCCGGGGCCGATCTCCGCAAGATCGGCGCGGAACTGCTGGAGGCGGCGGGCGTTGATGTGCGCGATCACGGCGCAGAGCAGCTCGCGCCGCGTCGCGAAATGATATTGCACCGCCCCGCGTGAAATCTGCGCCCGCTCGGCAATCACCGCGATCGAAACCTCGTGCGATTTGCCTTCCTGCAGGCAATCGACGGTGGCTTCGAGCACGCGCAGGCGCATGGCCTCGCTCTTGGCGATCTGGCGCGGGGAGGCCCCGGCGCTGCGCGATGGCCGCCGGCCCCGGGGGATTGCGGTATCGACCGCCGGATCGTCCTGATCCATCGATATCACAGGGTCCGATTGCAGGTTCATGGCACATTGGTCTGGGCATTTGCCGCCTCAAGTCAAGCCTGCAGCAAGGCCCTATCATTAAAACCAGCCAGTCCGCTTGTTTATTGACAGTCCTCGGGTGCTGTGGTGTTTTCAAAAACAAGCTGGTTGGCATGTTTTAAAGCCGCGGCACGTTTGGGAGAGCGCAAGCTAGCGCGTCTGCGGGCTCTGCTGGCCGCAGGATCGCGCTGCGCCGGTCATCACCGGCAATCTCCTCGACGAGCCCGGATGCCGCCAGCGCCGTGAGCGAGGATGGCTGGGTAATGGCAAAGATCGAAGACCGATTGATCGAGGCGCTGGGGCCGGCAAAGAAGGACACGCAGGCGCCTGCGTTCGTGCCGCGCAAGCCGATCCCGGTCATCGGCTATCAGCGCATAGATGGGGAACGCTTCCACAGCCGCGAATTCATGCAGCGCGAATGGGATCACGTCTGGACCAAGACCTGGAACGTCGGCTGCCATGTTTCCGAACTCGCCGAGCCGGGCGATTTCCGCCTCCATACGCTGGGTAAGGAGTCGCTGCTGTTCGTCCGTTCGAACGATGGCGAGATCCGCGGCTTCTTCAACATCTGCCAGCATCGCGGCAATCTGCTTTGCCAGGTGGACTCCGGCTCGCTCGACACGTTTACCTGCCCCTATCACGGCTGGAAGTGGAACAACGACGGCACGCTGAACCGGATCGCGCGGCCCGAACTCTTCGCGCAGTACCGCGATGGCGTGCCAAACGGCGAACTCGATCTCGCGGCGATCCGCACCGAAATCTGGGGCGGCTGGGTCTGGTTCAATCTCGATCGGCACGCAATCGGCCTCAAGGAGTATCTCGGCGAAGCGGGATCGCACCTCGAGACTTACGAGCTTGAGGAATTCCAGCTGATCGACAGCGCCACATTCGAATGGAACGGCAACTGGAAGCACGCGCACGATGCTTTCAACGAAAGCTATCATTTCGAATCGCTGCACGCAGACTTCATGAACATCACCGAGGGCTATGACGTTCCGATCGAGCTGATCGGCATGCACAGCCGGATGATCAACTTCAACCTGACGGTGAGCGAACTGCTCGGCAATGCGGAGGAGATGACCCCGCTGCGCGAGAAGTTCCTCGGCATCGGCACGCTCGTCCCTGCGGATTACAAGGGCAGCCTGAAGGACATCCATCTCGAGGTGATCAAGGCCAAGCGGGCGATCGAGAACGATACCTACATGCCCTATCGCCGGATGAACGACGAGCAGCTCGTTCACCAGTATCACTACACGTTCTTCCCGGGCACCACGCTGACCCAGACGCCCGAAGTCTCGATCATGTTCCGCTATCGGCCGCACCCGTCCGATCCGGGCATCTGCTATTACGACTTCCTGATTACCGAGCGCCGCGCGCCCGGATCGGAGCCGCCCGTGGTCAACCACCGGACCTATCGCCACGGCGAACTGCAGGACTATGCCGAAGCGTTCGACGGCACGTTCGATCCGTTCCTTGCCAATGTGCTCAAGCAGGATGGTTCCAACATGACCACGATGCAGCATGGAACCGCGTCGCAGGGCTTCAGAGGCATGATCCTGGGCGATCAGGAAGTGCGGATCCGCCATTTCCACCAGCAGATCGATCGCTGCCTGATGGGGGACTACCCGTGGCTTGATCACGGTTGAACCGGCGCCGAACAGCCGCCGGGCACGAACCCTGCGGCAATGAACAAGAAGCGGGGAGAGAACCAATGAAAACGTGCCGATCTGCCGCCTATGCATGGCGCGCCGCCGCCTCGTCCGCCGCACTTGCGGTCCTTCTCGCATCGCAGGCCGCACTGGCCCAGCAAGCGCAGGCCGAAGCCGCCGAGAGCAAGGATGACAGCGAGATCATCGTGACCGCGCAGCGCCGCGAACAGACGCTGACCTCGGTTCCCCAGGCGGTGCAGGGCATCAGCGGGGAAACGCTGCTGCGTTCGGGTGTCACCGATATCGGGCAGGCGATCTCGCTCGTGCCGAGCGCCACGACCGGCGCGACCATCGGTGCGGGCAGCACGACCTACCAGATCCGCGCGATTGCGGCCTCGGAGACCGACGGCGATCCGGCGGTGGGCTACTATCTCGACAACTTTGCCTTCACCATGCCCGGCCGTCCTTATGCGCCGGTCGCCGCGTTCTACGATCTCAAGCGCGTCGAAGTGCTGCGCGGGCCTTCGGGCACGCTCTACGGCCTCGGCTCGATCGGCGGCACGATCAAGGTGCTGACCAACGATCCCGAGCTTGACCGCAACGCCGCCTCGGTGCGCGCATCGGGCAACCTCGTGACGGGCGGCAAGCCGGGGTATTCAAGCGATGTCATGGTCAACCTGCCACTGGTGACCGACAAGGTCGCGCTGCGCGGGGTGATCACCTACAAGCGGACGGGCGGCTATGCCGATATCATCCCGACCGGCGTGAAGAACGACAACTACGCGACCAGCTTCACCGGCCGCGTCAAGCTGCTGGCCAAGCCCACCGACAACCTCACGATCCGCCTTTCGGCCTGGCGCAACAACACCAAGCAGAACTGGTCCGATCGCATCACCTTTGCCGATCCCGCCAGCATCGACCAGCGCTTCGGCGAGGCGCTCTCGGACTACTGGCTGTTCAGCGGCGATGTCGAATACGATCTGGGCTTTGCCACGCTGCAAAGCTCGACCGGCCACATCAAGAACACCGTCATCTCGAACAATGGCGGCTTCATCCCCGGCATCGGCAATTTCTCCTCGCTCTGGCCGCTCACCACGCACAACTTCAACGAGGATGTGCGCCTGACTTCATCGGGCAAGGGGCCGCTGCAGTACATCGTCGGCTTCTTCTACCAGAAGGGCGATACCTTCGGCGGCCAGACCGTGCAGCTGCCGGACTTCGTGGTGGCGCCCGGCGTGCTGGGCTTCAACACCGTCAACGACAAGAACCAGCTCTTCAGCCAGGGCTGGGCGGTCTATGGCGAAGCGACGTATGCGGCGTTTGATCGCAAGCTCGATATCACCGTCGGCGGGCGCTACTACAAGGAGAAGCGCCGGTTCGAGGAGAACAGCCAGCTCGAGATCGCGGGCGGCGTGATCCCCAATCGCAGCACCACCCGTTCCAGCAACAGCACCTTCAACCCGCGCTTCAACCTTGCCTACCATGCACCGGGCGGCGGGCTGCTTTATGTCGAAGCGGCCAAGGGCTTCCGCAGCGGCGCGATTTCCTCGGCCTCGATTGTCGGTGCGTCCAACGCGGTGCTGGGGGTCAACCTCTCCAACATCTCCCCGCCCGATACGCTGTGGAACTACGAAGCAGGGCTCAAGTGGGGCCTGTTCAACAACACGGTGCAAGTCGAACTGGCGGCCTACTACGTCGATTGGCCGCGCGCCCAGATCGAGCTTTCGCCGGCGCTGCAAACCATCGTGGCGCAAGTCGGCGACGTGCGCGGGCACGGCATCGAGCCGTCGATCACCTGGCGCACGCCGGTGCAGGGGCTGACGCTGAACTTCAACGGCAATTTCAACTCGACCACGATCCACAACGTGGCCGCGCCGATCGTCGCCAAGATCCCCCAGCTGCGCGAGGGCAACCAGCTGCCCGGCACCGCCAAGACCACCTTCAACCTTGGCGGAACCTACAGCCGCGAGATCGGGCCCGATGGCCTCGAACTCAAGCTGAACGCGCGCTACAGCTATCGCTCGCGCCAGCAGAGCATCTTCAACGGGGTCTATGCGCCGTTCAACGGAATCGGCTACGTCCGCGCCAGCATCGGCACGGACCGCTGGGAAGCCGGCATCTTCAGCGACAACGTGGGGAATACGGTCGGCCCGCTCAACCGGCCCGGCGGCCAGAACCAGATCGTCTATCCGCGCACCATCGGCATTTCGATCGAGGGCAAGTTCTAGCGCGAGGCGCGGCCGAATATCCGGGCGATTTTCCACGAACGAGGCACACATGATCTTCTATGATTTCGACCTGTTTGCACCGAACCCGTGGATCGCCTGGATCTTCGCGCAGGAAAAGGGCATCGCGCTGGAGCGGCGCTTCATCGACCTGTTCACGCGCGAGAACCGGCGCGAGCCCTTCATCAGCCGGATCAATCCGATGGGCGAGCTGCCCGCACTGGAGCTCGACGACGGCACTGCCATCACCGAAGTCACCGCGATCTGCGAATACTTCGAGGATATCCGGCCCGATCCGCCGCTGATTGGCTCCACGCCCGAAGAGCGGGCGGAAACCCGCATGTGGGTACGCCGGATCGACCAGAACATCGCCTGGCCGATGGGCGAGGGCTTCTCCACCGAGGAAGGCCGCGCCTTCTTCGAGGGCGACAAGGACATCGACGGCGCGGTGACCAAGAGCCTCCTGCCGCTGGAAGCCGCCGCCGTCCTCAAGGCCAAGTCGCGCTACCGCATGGTCTGGCTCGATGGCGTGATGCGGGGCCGCGAGTTCGTCTGCGGCAGCCGCTACTCGCTGGCGGATATCTACCTCTACTGCTTCCTCCAGTTCGGCGAGAACCATGGCCAGCCGATCCCCGAGGAAGCCACCTGGCTGCAGGACTTCTTCGTCCGGATGAAAGCGCGGCCCTTCGCCTGGCACGGGACGCCATCCTCACTCGATTGAACAGGGAACGCATTATGCACGGCCCGATCATGCAGCTTGGCTATGTTGTCGGGGATCTTGCCACGAGCGTCGATGACTGGGTCCGGCGCACCGGGGCGGGGCCCTTCATCCACATGCCGGGCATGGCGTTCGCGGGCTGGACTTTCCACGGCGAACCGCAGGCGCTCACGCTCGACATCGCCTTCGGCCAGCTGGGCGACAAGATGATCGAGCTGATCCAGCCCCATGGGCCCTGGCCCAGCGTCTATGGTGATGGGCCGCTGCCCGCCGGCGCGTGCAAGTCGCACCACCATGCGTTCCTTGTCACCGATCTCGACCGCGCGGGCGCTGCGCTCGATGCCGGACCGCCGGTTTCGACCGGCAAGCTGAACGAGGAGGTCGAGCTGCGCTACTATGATTGCCGCACCGCGCTGGGCCTTCACATCGAGCTGATCACCGATTGCGCGGCAACCCGTGCCTTCTTCGATCTCTCCGAGCGCGCCGCCGCGCGGTGGGATGGCGGCGCCCCCTTCCTCATTCCCCTGGAGAGCGCCGCATGAGCGACCCCGTCCGCATCCACCTCATTTCGGGGGGCAAGTACCACGATTTCGATCTTGCCCGGCTGGTGCTGCTGAACCTCATGGCCGAGGATGATCGCATCCGGGTCCGCTGCGCTGCGGATTTCCGCGATGTGGGCGATCTTGCGGGCTTTGCCGCCGTGGTGCTCTACACCTGCGATCTCATGCCTTCGGAAAGCGAGGCGCAGGCGCTCGCCGATTTTGTCGCGGCGGGCGGCCGGCTGCTTGCGCTGCATGGCGCGAACGCCGGTCTCGAATTTACCGACGGGCCGGAAATCGTCGCCAGCGGCGTGCGCATTCCCGGGCTCGTGAAGCCGACGGCGGAAACCGTGGCACCGGCCTTCATGGAACTCCTCGGGAGCCGCTTCGTCGCGCATCTTTCGGCGCAGACCATGCATATCCATGTCGAGGATCCGGATCACCCGATCACGCGCGGGCTCGATGATTTCACCGTGACCGACGAGCCCTATATCGCGGCGCCCCTGTGCAACTACCGCACCTTGCTGACCGCGCGCTACAAGGGCGAGGCGCCCGGCTACCTGCTGGGGCAGTGGGACGATGATCCGCCGCGCCCGCAGCTCTATGTCCGTAGCTTCGGCGGCGGCGAGGTGGCCTACAGCCCGCTTGGCCATGCCTGCGGCCGCTTTGATGCGCGGCCCTTGATGGATGAAGCGCCGGTCGTGCGCGGCCCTTGGGACGAAGCCGCGTTTCAGGAACTGCTCCGCCGCTGCATCGCCTGGCTGGCCGAAGCGCGCTGATCGCGCCCATCTCCCCCTTCAAGGAAGCCTAGCCATGACCGTGATGACCGCCGAGGCCGGGGACGCCGACACCTTGATGCAGCGCTACCGCGAGGATGGCGTGGTCTACCTGCCCGGGCTGTTCGATGCCGAAATGCTGGAACTGGCGCGCCAGGGCTTCGAATGGAGCCTCGCCAACCCCAGCCCGGCCGCCCAGCAGCTGTTCCCGCAGGACGGCACGGTGTTCTATCAGGACCTGTTCAACACGCTGAGCTGGCCGCACTATGATCCGCTGCTGCGCAAGGCAGGGCTCGGCGAGGTGATGGCGCGGCTCTGGGGCTGCGAGAACGTGTGGTTCTTCTTCGAGCAGGTCTTCCACAAGAAGGGCGCGAGCCGCCGCACGCCCTGGCATCAGGATACGTCGTACTTCCCCGTGGATGGCGCGGACATGTCGGTCCTGTGGATCAGCCTCGATCCCGTGCCGCCCTCGCAGGCGCTGGAATTCGTGCGCGGATCGCACCGGGGGCGGCTCTACAATGGCTCGGCCTTCACCGGCGATGATGATACCGCCCCGCTCTATGATGTGGGCGAGATGCCCCGGCTGCCGGATATCGAGGCGGACCGGGAGCGGTTCGATATCGTGTCATGGCCGTTCGAACCCGGCGATGCGCTCGTGTTTCACCCCAGCACGCTGCACGGCGGCGGGCATACCGAAGCGCACGGCGAGCGGCGCACGATCTCGCTCCGGTTCTTCGGCGACGATTGCAACTTCGTGGCTCGGCCGGGGGTCAGCAAGGAATCGGCCGTCGGTTTCAACCGGCAGGAATCCGGCTCGCGCGATGTCAGCGAGTTTTACGAGGGGCTGGTTCCGGGCGACCGGTTCCGTCACCCCGATTTCCCCAAGCTCTACCCGCACGGCTGATCCGCCGGTTTCGTGAGATGCCGACTGCCGGCGAAGCGGACCCGGCCCTGCCCATTTGCAGGGCCGGCATCCACGTCGCCGGCAGTTTGAAGCAATGCCTCAGCGGCTGGCCAGCGCCTTGTCCTCGTTGGCCCGCTTGATGATGTACAGGCGGATGGCTTCGGCGTCCGCCGGCTTGAGTGCCGCCTTGAACGAGACCATGCCCATCTGGTGCAACTGGCCGCCGATGACGATCGCCTTCACCGCTTCAGCCGAACCGATCACGCCGGAATGGCGCAGGTCCGGGTTCAGACTGCCCGAAATGGCAGCGTCGCCGTGGCACATGGCGCAATACCGGCCATAGAGTTGCCCGCCATGGGTCGCCTGCGCCTGTGTGCCGGTGAACGGCGGCGGATCGAGCACCATCTGGTTCATCGGCGGCGGCGCGGGCAACTGGCCCGAAGCGCCGAGCTTGAACACCATCAGACGGCTGATGTTGCGCCCGGCGCCGCCCTTGTTGGCCAGCACGCCGGTGGCGACATCCCACACGCCGCCCCAGCCGACGAGGATGGCGACATATTGCTCGCCGCCGATGGCATAGGTCATCGGCGCGGCGATGATGCCGCTCTGGGCCGGGAACGACCACAGCTTTTCGCCCTTGTCGGCGGTGTAGGCCACGAATTCGCCGCCCGAAGTGCCCTGGAACACGAGGTTGCCCGCAGTCGAAAGCACGCCGCCGTTCGAAGGACCGGTGAGGTCAACTCGCCATGCGGCCTTCTTGTTTGCCACGTCCCATGCGACCAGCTGGCCTTTGGTTGCCGCCTTGGCGCCTTCCTGGACCTTGAGATCGGCCGGCATCGCCACGGCATAGCCGTCCATTCCGATCGACCACCCGACGGTGCCCGGCTTCCAGTCCTTGGCGGCAAGGTAAGGCCATCCTGCGAGGTTGGTCGGGATGTAGAGATAGCCGGTCTTGGGGCTGTAGCTCTGCGGCTGCCAGCTATGCGCGCCGACCGCGCCGGGCAGGCTGATGAAGGGCTTGCCGGTTTTTTCATATTGCGCATCCGGGTTGATCTTGGGTCGGCCTGTCGCCGGATCGAGGCCGGTTGCCCAGTTTACCGGCACCCACGGCGTGCCAGAGATGAACTTGCCGGTCTTCACATCGAGCACATAGACGTGCCCGTTCTTGGGCGCGTGCATGGCGACATGGCGCTTCTCGCCGCCGATGTTGATATCCGCGATGGTGATCTGCTGATCGGAATCGAAGTCCCAGCGGTCTTCCGGGGTTTCCTGATAGTGCCAGGCATACTGGCCGGTATCGGCATTCACCGCCACGATCGAGGAGGTGTAGAGGCTGTCACCCTCACGCCCGTTCGCCGCCGGGTTCCACGGTTCGGCATTGCCGGTGCCGAAGAGGACGAGGTTGGTTTCCGGATCATAGGTGATCGAATCCCAGACGGTGCCGCCACCGCCCAGCTCCCACCACTTGTTGCCCCAGGTCTTGGCCGCGGCTTCGTGCGCGGCCTTGTTGAGTCCTTCCTTGCCGAAGCCCTTGGCGGGGTTGCCGGGCACGGTGTTGAAGCGCCAGACCTCGCTCCCGGTCTCGGTGTCGTAAGCCGCGATATAGCCGCGCGCCTTGTATTCGGACCCCGCAGCACCGATCAGCACACGGCCCTTCACGATGCGCGGCGCGCCGGTGATGGTGTAGTCGGTCTGGTTGGGGACGGTGACCTTCTCCCAAAGCACTTTGCCCGATTTCTGATCAAGCGCGATCAGCCGGCCATCCAGCGCCGCAACAAACAGCTTGTCGCCATAGAGCGCAACGCCCCGGTTCACCG
Source organism: Novosphingobium sp. (assembly GCF_027486195.1). GTDB lineage: Bacteria > Pseudomonadota > Alphaproteobacteria > Sphingomonadales > Sphingomonadaceae > Novosphingobium. Next base: position 60,104 of record NZ_JAIXPP010000001.1, on the reverse strand, counting down.
CATCGCAGCAGGCGCGGTACAGCGTGCTGCGCGGCACCTTGGGATCATAGGCCCAGAGCGGCTTGCCGGTCTTCGCGTCGTAAGCTTTCACCATCGACCAGGCGGTGGTCACATAAAGCACGCCATCATGCACCAGCGGCGTGGCTTCCTGCCCGCGTGCGGTGTCCATGTCGGCATACCAGGCAAGGCCCAGTTGATCGACGTTGTATTCGTTGACCAGCTTGAGCGGGGAGAAGCGCTGCTCGGCATAGTCGCCGCCGTAGGTGAGCCATTCGGCGCCCGGCACGGCGCGCAGCATCGCCTCGGTCACCGTGGCCATCGCACCCGGGACCGCGATGGCGCCCACTGCCAGCGCGAGGCTGGATGCCAGGCCAAGCTTTCGCACAAAGGAAATGCGCATATCTATATCCCTCTCCTCGCGGCCCGGCGTTGCCCGGGTCCATGTTTATCGACTGGTTAGACCGCCATGCTTGATTGCACCATACACAGCGCTTCAGCACGATGATTTATCTGGCCATTTTTCTGGCTTTCCGTGCCATTTTCCGAGGGTAGCCAGGGGCAGTATCAGGCTCCCTTTTGCCGCAGCATGCCGATGAATGCTGCAGCAATGTCACCGGGTGTGTACCGGCCCTTGCGATACCAGGTCTGCGACCAGTTCAGACTGCCGAAAAGCGCGACCTTGAACAGCCAGCGATCCGTCTCGGGAGCAAGCGGCAGTGCGGCGATCAGCTTTTCAAAATGGCGCTCGTAGCGGTCGCGCTCCGCATTCAGCGTTGGCAGCATCGCGGGCGGGAACGAGCGCACGAATTCCGGATTGACGATCCGCGCATAATCGCCGCCATCGAGCAGGATCGAAAGGTGCGCCGCACAGGCCGCCTCGATCGCCTGCCACGGCTCGCTCACGGTTTTGACCCCAGTTTTGCCTAATGCCTCGTCGATCGCGGCCTCGAAGCGCGCCACGCCCTTGCGGTAGACCGCGATCAGCATGTCTTCTTTGGACTTGAAGTGATAGTAGAGCGAGCCCGGCAGCATCCCGACCGCGCCGGCGATGTCGCGGATCGACGTGCCGTCATACCCCTTGGCCGCGAACATGGCGGCGGCCGCATCCAGCAGCGCCTCGCGTCGGCTTTCGCCCCCACGCGCTTCGGCCTTGGGCTGGGGATCCGCCGGGGCTTCGGCGACTCGGTTGGTCACTTGCACAGCTCCCCTCGGCATGACCGCCTCAATCCCGCTGCAGGATGGTAACCGAGCAGGCCGCCTCGTCAAAGCCCATGACGCCGCCGCCATTCTCGGCCAGCCCGATGCGCGCACCGCTGACTTGCCGGGGTCCGGCCTCGCCGCGCAGTTGCAGCATGAGCTCGTCGATCATCGAAAGCCCCGTCGCGCCGACGGGGTGCCCCTTGCTGACGAGCCCGCCCGAAAGGTTGATCGGGATCGACCCGCCGAGCGTGGTCGCACCGCTTTCGACGAGCCGGCCGCCTTCGCCCATGCCGCAGAAGCCGAGCATCTCGGACTGGTAGATCTCGCAGAACGATGTCGCATCATGCACTTCGGCGAGATCGATGTCGGCCGGTGTCAGCCCCGCTGCCTTGTAGGCCCGTTCGGCGGCGAGCTTGGAAAGCCCCGGCTCGTCCAGCCGGCGATACTTGCCCGCCGTCATTGTGCTCGCCGCGATCCGGACAGCGCGCGCACGAACCGCTGCGGGCTGGCGCGCCAGCCATGCGCCCGAACAGACCAGCGCCGCCGCCGCGCCATCGCCGATCGGCGCACACATCGCGCGGGTGAGGGGCCAACTGACCGGCCTGTCCGCGAGAACATCCTCCGGGGTCAGGGCAAAGCGGTACTGCGCCTTGGGATTGTGCACGGATGCCGTGTGGTTCTTGGCGCAGGCCATGGCGATCTGGCGCTCGGTCGTGCCGTAAGTGCGCATGTGCCACGCGGCCTGCATGGCGTAAGTATCCATGAAGATGGTCCGGCCCGGCCCCGGTTCGAACGGCTTGCCCGATGCTTCTCCGGCCTCGGAATAGTAGGCCATCCACTCTGCGGGATCATACTGGTCGATTCCGCCATCGAACAGCGCCTTGGTCCGCTCCGGCATGGCGGGATTGAAGGTCTTTTCGACGCCGATGGCGATGCTGAGATCGGTCTGGCCGCTCAGCACATCCTTCCACGCGCCGTGGAGCGCGATGGATGCGGTGGCGCAGCCGCCTTCGACGTTGATGACCGGCACCCGCTCGGGAAACAGTCCTTCGCGCACCAGCGGGGTGAGGCAGACCTGCCCGCGAATGCTGCCCTGGCCATCGGTCCACATGCCGCAATTGCCGAACCAGGCCATGCCGATGTCGTTGCCATTGGCCAGCCCCGCATCGGCCAGAACGCCAAGATAGACCTCGCGCGTCAGATCCTTGAAGCTGCGATCGGGGAACTTGCCGAAGCTGCTCGAATAGCTGCCGACGATGTAGGCGTCCGTCATTTCGCGTTATCCCACCAAGGTGCGCGCAGTTCGCGCTTCAGCACTTTGCCCAGCGCATTGCGCGGAAACTCGGTCCTCAGTTCCAGCCCCGCCAGCCGCTGTGTGCGCGCCAGCCGGGCGTTCGCCCATTCGAGCAGCGTCGCCGGATCGGGGTTCCCGCGCGGGATGACCAGCGCGAGCGGCGTTTCCCCCCATTTGGGATGCGGAATGCCGATCACGGTCACGTCCTGAACCTCGGGGTGCTCGCCGATCACGGCTTCGAGGTCTGCCGGGAAAATGTTGAACCCGCCGGAGAGGATCATGTCCTTCTTGCGATCGACGATGTGGAGGAAGCCTTCCTCATCCACATAACCCAGATCACCGCTGCGCAGGAATGCCTCGCCCGATGGGCTGTGCCAGAGGATCGCCTCGTCGAGATCCGGGCGATTGTGGTATCCGGCCATCACGCCAAGGCCGTGCCCGACGATTTCGCCCACGTCGCCGCGCGCGCATTCCCGGTCGTCACCGCCCACGATGCGCAGGTCGAAGCCGATCACCGGCCGCCCGACCGCACCGGGCCGCGCGGGCGCGTCGCCGGGCTTGCGCATCGTCGCGAAGCCCTCGCTGAAGCCGTAGAGCTCGTAGACATGCGGGGTCATCCGCTCGATCACCGCCTCGCGCGTATCGGCCCGCAGCGAGGAACCGGCGGAAAGCAGCGCCTTGAGGCTCGAAAGATCATGCGTGCCCAGCGCGGGATCATCGAGCGTGACGATGCACTGGGTGGGCACCATGAACGCGTGGGTCACGCGCTGCCGCTCGATCAGCGCCAGCGCGCCGGCGGGGCTGAACTGTTCCATGATGACCACGGTCGCGCCCAGCAGCAATGGCGGGAGGACCATGAACATCGTGCCGTTCGAATAGAGCGCGGTGGTGACGAGCGCGATGCTGTCGCGCGACATGCCCAGCTCCAGCGCATTGGACCACGCAAAATGCGTGCGCGCGCCGTGGCTCTGCACGATGCCCTTGGGCAGGCCCGTGGTGCCGGAGCTGTAGATGATGTTGAAGCGGTCTTCCGGGCGGTTGCGCACGCCGGGGTCGGTTTCCGGCGCGGCGGCGAGCAGCGCGTCGCCCGCTTCCCAGCCTTCGCCCGTAAAGCCGATGGCGATGCGCCGCACGCTGACGGGAAGCTCCGCAGCTTCAACCAACGCGCGGTTTCCGGCAGAGACGAAAACGGTGCGCGCGCCGCTGTCGGCCATCATCGTCGCGATCTGCGCACCTGTCAGCATGCCGCTGATGGGCACCATGCAGGCCCCGGCGCGTACGATGCCGAACATCACTTCCAGCATTTCGAGAGAATTGGTCATGACCAGCGCGACCGGCTCGTCATGCGCTGCGCCGATCGCGCGCAGGGCATTGGCCACCCGGCAGGTCGCGCGGTCGAATTCGCCCCAGGTCAGCTGCCGGGTGCCGCAGATTGCCGCGATCCGATCGGGCGCGAAACGGGCGTGGGCGGCCCAGATGCTGGCCATGCCAAAGGCGGGGGCTTCGATCATCGTGCTTTTATCCGGTCACCATCGGCATTTCGCGCACGCCGCGCATGGTCAGCGTGTCCATGTATTCCACTGTATCGCTCGCCATGGCTGCGTCGGGGAAGCGCGCGAAGAAGCGGCTTATCGCGATGCGGGCCTCGGCCCGGGCCAGCGGTGCACCAAGGCAGAAGTGGATGCCGTGGTTGAAGGTAAGGTGGCGGTTAGGCGTGCGGCCGATATCGAAATGCGCGGCAGCTTCGAACACGGCGGGATCGTGGTTGGCGGCATTGACCATGGCATAGACCCGGTCGCCCTTGTTGAGCGTCTTGCCGCGCATTTCGAAGGGCTCTTTCACCACGCGCACGACGGCGCCGGTCGGCCCTTCGAAGCGCAGCATTTCCTCTACCGCGCTGGCGGAAAGCGAAGGATCGGCGAGCAGCCGCGCCTTCTGGTCAGGGTTTTCGAGCAGCGCACGGATGCCATTGCCGATGAGGTTGGTGGTCGTCTCATGCCCGGCGAACAGGAAAAGGATGCACGAGCCGAGAACCTCATCCTCGGTGATCTGGCCGGTTTGCTGCAGCATCACGAAGTGCGAAATAACATCGCCGCGCGGGTTGGCCTGCCGGTCCTTCGCCGCATCGCGGAAGTAATCCGCCATCGCGACAATGCCTGCGCGCCCGGTCTCATACTTGTCGCCGGTGCTGGTGGCATTGCCGAGGAAGGGCTGCAACTGCATCGACCAGTCGCGCAAGTTCTCCATATCCTCGCGCGGCACGCCGAGCAGATCCATGATCACACTGGCGGGGAGGGGATTGGCAAACTCGCTGATGCATTCGAAGCGGCCATCACCGCGTGCTGCAATCCGGTCGAGCAGGCCGTCGGCCAGTTCGGTGATCCCGCCTTCCAGATCGCGCATCACCGCGGGCGTCACCACCTTGTTGAGCAAGGTGCGCAGGCGGGTGTGATCGGGCGGATCCTTGAAGACGACCCAGGTGTTCAGATAGCGGATCAGATCATTCAGCCGCGCGCGTTCTTCGCCCTGCTGGCTTTCGAAAAACGGGGTCAACCGGTCCGAGGTGATCCCGCTGTTCATCTGCACCGACTTCACGTCGTCGTGCCGCGTCAGCACCCAGCCCTTGAGCAGCGGCGACCAGTGCACCGGATCTTGCGCCTGCAAGCGCAGCAACGTTTCCAGCGGGCGCTGGATGACGTCCGGATCGCGCGGATCGAAGACGAGTGCGGTATTGGACATGGCGTTCGAAAAAGCTCCCGGCAGGACGGTTTGCTATCATTGCGCCCTTGCCATAGCAAACACTTGTTTGGTAGCCTCCGGCCGAAGGCGCAAGGGGCGCAGCAAAGTGCCCTATCAGCGACATGCGCCGCGGGAGAGAACAGATGCTCAAGCTCGTTGCCGTGTGGTCGGCGCCCAAGCCGGAAGACCGCGAGGCCTTCGAAACCGCCTATGCCAATGTCCACGCGCCGCTCGCTCGGGCGCTGCCGAACCTCACCAGCCTTGAGACGATTCTGGTGGCAGAAGGCCTCGAAGGCGCCGAGGCCGGGGCCTACCGCTTCGCGATCATGACCTGGGCGGACAAGGCCGCGATGGAGCGCGATGAGCATACGCCGGAATGGCTCGCGCTGCGCACCGATGCCGGCGGGATGATCGAGCGTTTCGGCGTGACGCTGACGTCCTCCATCGGCAACGTCGGCTAAGGAGCTGGGGCCATGTCCATTTTCGTCACCGGCGGCACGAAGGGTATCGGGCTTGCCATCGCCAAGCGTTTTGCGAAGCCCGATACCGATGTGTTCCTGAACTTCCGCGCCGATCAGGCCTCGGCGGATAGCGCCAAGGCGGAGATCGAGGCGCTCGGCGCGCGCTGCCATCTGATTCAGGGTGATGTGAGCACGCCGGAAGGGGCGCAGGCGGTAGTGGCTGAGGTCGCAGCGAAGACGGACCGGCTCGACCAGCTTGTCCATTGCGCGGTGAAAGTGCTGCCCGAACCGCTGCTGACGGTCGATCCGGTGACCTTTACCGAGGCAATCAATCTGAACGGCACGGCGCTTGTCTATCTGGTGCAGCCCGCCGTGAAGCTGTTCCGCCGGGGCAGCACGGTGTTCTTCCTGTCGAGCCGGGGCAGCCGCACGGTCATTCCGAACTATGCTGCGGTCGGCGCAGGCAAGTCGCTCGCGGAAAGCCTGATCCGCTATCTCGCGCGTGAGCTGGCTCCGCTCGGCGTGCGGGCCAATTGCGTCGCCCCCAGCGCGGTCGATACCGAGGCGCTCCGGCAGGTTTACGGCGAGAAGACCGAGGAAATCCTTGCCGCCGCCGCCGCCGCCAGCCCGAGCGGGCGCAACGTGACGCATGACGATTATTGCAGCCTGATCGAATACCTCGCGAGCCCCTCGGCGGCGATGATCCAGGGGCAGGTGGTGTTCGTTACGGGCGGGGAATATCTCGCGGCGTAGCGTCTGACCGCCGTTCGCCCTCAAAGCCCTTCGTCACTCCCGCGCAGGCGGAAATCCAGAGCCGCAACCAATGCGCAAGCCGCTCTGGACCCCCGACTTCGCGGGGGTGACGAATGTGGAGGGATAGTTCGCTAAAGCAGCGAAAGCCTGAGTTCGCGCTTCAAGATCTTGCCGCTCGCATTGCGCGGCAGGTTCTGCGCGAACACCACCTTCTTGGGGATCTTGAAGGCGGAGAGGTGCTCGCCGCAGTGGGCCAGCACGGCCTCGGCTTCCAGCGCATGCCCTTCGCGCAGCACAATCACGGCGGTCACTGCCTCGATCCACTTGGGATCGGGCATCCCGATCACCGCCACTTCGCTGATTGCGGGGTGCTGGTAGAGCACTTCCTCCACCTCGCGCGAGGCGACGTTTTCGCCGCCGGTCTTGATCATGTCCTTCTTGCGATCGACCACGGTGATGTAGCCTTCGGCATCCGCCACACCGAGATCGCCGCTGTGGAACCAGCCGCCCGCAAAGGCATCTGCGGTGCGTTCTGGATCGTTCCAGTAGCCGCTCAGCAATTGCGGCGAGCGGTGGACGATCTCGCCCACTTCGCCGGGCGCCACCGGTTCCATCACGTCATCGACGATGCGCGTCTCGACATGCAGCGTCGGCCGCCCTGCCGAACCCAGCCGCGCGGCATGTTCCTCCGGAAACAGGATCGTGGCGACCGGGGCGATTTCGGTCTGGCCGTAGAGGTTCCACAGCCGCAGCTGGGGGATCCGCGCGTTCATTTCGCGCAGCACTTCGACCGGCATGATCGAGGCGCCGTAGTAGCCCTTTTCGAGCGCCGAGAGATCGCAGGTCTCCATCAGCGGTGAACGCAAAAGCGAGATCCACACTGTCGGCGGTGCGAAGAACGAGGTGATCCTGTGCTGCGCCAGAAGCTGCAGCACGTTGTCTGCAGCAGGCGATCCGGTGATCACGTTGGTCGCGCCGACATGTAGCGCGGGACCGATCATGCAATCGAGCTGCGCGCAGTGAAACAGCGGCATGGCGTGGAGCGCGACCGTCCCCGCCGTCCATTCGCAATCGATGATGCAGCTCTGATATTCCCACAGCACGCTGTTGTGCGAAAGCATCGCGCCCTTGGGCCGCGATTCCGTGCCGCTGGTATAGACGATCTGCAACAGGTCCTCGCCGCCGCGCTCCTGCGGGGCGAGCGGTTCGTCGCTCAGCAGTTCGGTCCAGGCAGGAAGGCCCGCCGGCGGTGACACAAGCTCACCCGCCATGCCGAACATGTGCTCTACAGCAGCGCTGCGCGCGGCAAGGCCCGTCGCCAGCGTGGTCTCATCCACGAACAGCACCCGCGCGCCCGAATGATCGAGGATATAGCGCACGTCTTCTGCGTTCAGCATGAAGTTGATCGGCACCAGCACGGCATCGGCCCGCGCAATCGCAAAGCGCAGCGCGATGAAGGCATGGCTGTTGCGCGCGAGGATCGCGATGCGGTCGCCCGGCTGCAGCCCCAGCCGGCGCAAGCCTGAAGCCAGCCGCTCCACTTCGCGGTGAAAACCGGCATAGCTCCACGTTACATCGCCGCAGATGATCGCGGTCTTTGCGCCATGTCGCTCCGCCGCGCGGGTGAGCATGGCCGAAAGCGATTGCGCCCGCGCGCGGGCGATAACCGGATCAGAATGCGCTTCCGCTGACATGGGAACCCTTTGAAATGGCTGGTGGAGAGGGGGGCGATAAGCAGCAAAAAGGGAGCAGCGCCAGCGGCACTGCTCCCCCCTTGAAGCCGGTGCTTACTTGAAGCGCACCTTGAGCGAGACACCATAGGTGGCCGGCATGCCGGTCGCCTGGGTGATGATGTTGTTGTACGAGATCTTGTTCTGCACGTTGAACGTGTTGAACACGTTCTTGCCCCAGGCCGAAACGGTCAGCTTCTCACCCGGGAAGACGTAGCCGATCCGGGCATCGACGAGCGCATAGCCTTCGATGCGGAACGCGGTGCGGTCGATCCAGCGGTTCACCCCGTTGTCGGGGATCTGCAACTGGCTGCCGGCGATGTAGGCATCCTGATAGGTGCGGTAGTTGATCCCCGCACCCACGAAGATTTCGCCGCCGGCACTGGTCGGCACACGGTAGTCGATATCGCCGACCAGCGACCACGACGGCGCGAAGGGCAGGCGGCTGCCGGCAAAGTTGCGCTGATCGCCGAACACCGTGATGCCCGAGTATTCGTCGACCTTGGTCTTGAGGTAGCTCATCGAACCCGACAGCGTCAGGCCTGCCGTCGGACGAATGGTCACTTCAGCCTCGACGCCGAAGATGTGCGACTTGGGCACGTTGTCGAGCCGCTGGAGCAGGCCGAACAGCGCGGTGTTGACCGTGCCCTGGATCTGCTTGTCGCGGTAATCCTGATAGAACACCGCGCCGCTGAGCGAGATGGCGTTGTTCATCAGGCGGGTCTTCACGCCCGCTTCATACGAAGTCACTGATTCCTGCTTGGCCGGCGTGAACACTTCCTGCGTCGCGCCGGTGATCACCGGGAACGCGCCCGCCTTGTACCCGCGCGAAATGTTCGCATAGAGCAGCGTGGTGGAGTTGGGCTTGAAGTCCAGCCCCGCGCGCCAAGAGACGTTGTCTTCCTTCAGCGTGATGTTGATCGGATCGCCCGGCAGGTTCTGCGCGTTGAGCGAGATGCAATCGCCCGGACCGATCGGGATGTCCTTCCCGCCCAGCAGATTGCCGAGCAGCCGGAACAGCGAGGAAAGCTGCTGGTCGCCCGTGGTGTCCGAGCCGCACATGCGGTTCTTGTTCTTCGAGCTGGTGTAGCGGATGCCGGCCTTGAAGGTCAGCTGGTCGGTCAGGTCGTACTCGCCGTTGGCAAAGGCGGCGTAGTTGTCCATCCGGCCGCGGTTCTGCACGTTGGATTCGTGGATGAAGTTGGTGCCGGCATTGCTCAGCGAGTTGGCACCGTAAGTGATGATCTGAAGTTCGTCGACCTTGCTGTGGTTGTAGTTTGCGCCCACGGTCCAGCGGAACTTCGCACCCGGCGCCGAAGCGTTCGAGAGGCGCAGTTCCTGGTTGAAATCGCTGATCGTGCCATCACCGCGCGGGTTGTCGACCAGTTCGTACTGCGAGCCATCGAGGTCGAACGCCATGTTCTGCTTGAGGTGGTTGTAGGTGGTGATCGACGTCAGCGCGACATCGTCGGTCACGTTGTAGTCGGCGCGCAGGAAAGCCTGGAACAGCTTGCGGTTGCCGCGCGGGCGGGCGGATTCGGTATCCGATTGCGTGCCCACGCCGCGGCGGCCCGAATTGGACCAGTTGGCCGCACGCAGATCGCGCGGGGCGAGCGGCGCATTGAGCTCCTCGGGCGTCGGGGCGGCGGGGTTCGACGGCAGCGAGGCGATGATCTGCAGCGCCTGCGGGTCAGACCGGTCGACCGAACCATTGAGGTTGAGCTCGAACTTCAGCTTGTCGGAGGCCTGCCAATCGGTGATCAGGCGGGCGGCGATGTAGTTCTGCTCGCCATTCGAGTCCTTGCGCGTGAAATTGTACTGCCAGTCATCGCGGTGCATCGCATCGACCGCGAGGCGCATGCCGACGGTCTCGCTGACCGGGCCACTGATATACATCGTGCCGTGGACTTCGTTGAAGCGGCCGTAATCAAGGTTGAAGCCGGCCTGCAGCTCCTTGGTTGGCTTGGCCGCGACGAAGTTGATTGCACCGCCGGTCGAGTTCTGGCCGAACAGGGTGCCCTGCGGACCCTTGAGCACTTCGACGCGCTCCAGATCATAAAGCGAGTGGCCTGCCAGCACCGGGAAGGGCATCGGTGCCTGATCGAGCGAGAGGCTGACCGCCGGATAGACGCCGAGCGAGTCAGAGTTGAAGCCGATGCCGCGCAAGGTGAACACCGGCGTGCCGTGGGTGGACGGGGCGAGCGCGAGGTTCGGCACGGCCTTGGCGAGTTCGTCCAGCCGCACGATGTTGCGCTTGTCGAGCAAGGTGGTGTCGAACGCGGCGACGCTCGCGCCGACCTTGCTGATGCTTTCACTGCGCTTGTTGGCGGTAACGATGATTTCGCCGACGGGGGCTTCCTCTGCGGCGGCAGCGGTTTCCGCCGCCGGAGCCGCGAATGCCGGCTGCGCGATGGCGGCCAAGCCGATTGCCGTGGATGCCACCAGAACGGTGCGCCTGATTTTGCTCATTTTCCCTCTCCTTTGGGTTGTCGTTTTTTTGTTGTGGTCAGTTGTTGTTGTGGTCAGCCGTTCACCAGATCTCCGAAAACGCCGATGGCGCGCCGCAGGATGCGATCGGCGGTCGGGAAGGCGGCCCGCATCGTGGCAAGCCCGTGGATCAGGCCCTTCGCTTCCATGAAATGAACTTCCATCCCGGCCTCTGCCATGCGGCCGGCCATGGCCCGGCCCTGATCGCGCAAGGGATCGAGCCCGGCGGTGAGAATGACCGCCGGGGCAAGGTCTGCCGGCAGCGGGTGCAGCAGCGGCGATGCAGCCGCGCCTGCGGTCATGCCTTCGCCGGGCAGGTAATCCGCCGCGAACCGGGCGAGGAGCTTGGCATCGAGGATGAAGCCTTCGCCGAAGGCCTTGTACGATCCGCGATCCGGGGCCGTGCAATCGAGCCAGGGATAGACCAGCAGTTGCGCCTTGACCGCAGCGGAGCCGAGCGCGGCTGCCACGTAGAATGCCAGATTGCCGCCCGCGCTGTCTCCCGCTGTGGCGAGCCCGGTGACCGGCGCTTCCATGTCCGCCGGGCTGCCGAGCACGAAGCGCGCGGCCTCTACGCAGTCGTCATGGCCGGCGGGGAAGGGGGCTTCCGGCCCCATGCGATAATCGACCGCGACCACGCGCAGCCCGGTGATCGCGGCAATCGTCGTGCAGACGGGATGATGGGTCTCGAGGTCTCCGATCACCCAGCCGCCGCCGTGCATGTAGAGCACGACCGGCCCCGCTGCCGCTTCACCGGGGAAATAGGCGCGGAGCATGCAGGTGGGACCCGCAATATCCTTCCAGCGCACCCCTTCCTCGGGCGGCGTATCGAATAGCGCGCCCATCTGCAGGTAGGTCGCGCGCATGTCCGCCGCCGAGAGATCGGCCAGGTGCGGGCCGCCCTGTTCGGCAATTCCCGCCAGCACAGCCGCCGTCTCGGGCAAGACAAAGGGTTCTTCCATCAAGAGGCTCCTGCCATCTGCAAAAACACGTTCAGCCCGCTGCGGAGAGGCGCGCGGGCACCGAGGATGAATTGCCGCATCCCGGCCGGTTTTGGACTGAAGGAGTCCATCTGATCGGGTCTTGCGGCAAACATCTGAAAAATAACAGTAACTCCAAAAGCTACATGCATGTATCAGGAAAGCTAGGCGAATGGGCGGCTGGGCACCATGTCGCTGCGCGCCAAGTTATTGACGGATGTGGCCAGCGCCCGCTACGTTCCTCCAAAAAAGGCAGCACAAGGGTAAAGAGGAGGGGATGGAGCATGGACTCCAATGCACTCTACGCGACGTTGCCGGATCTGAGCGCACGGATCATGCGCAGCGCCCTGGCGAGCGAAACCAGGGTCGATTGGGATGATTTCTGCCGCAACAGCCATGTCCGGCCCGTGCGTTTCGACGCCTATTCGGGGCAGCTTCTCGCGCAGGAGGAACTGCAGTTGCAGAAGTCGTTCGCGGCCTGCACGGCGGGTGCGCGCAACATCTGGTTCGATATCGGCCTGCGCTACCGGGCGATCAAGTATGGCGAGCTTGGGCTTGCGATGATGACGGCGCGTACGCTGGGCGAAGCCATGCAGATCGCCTGCCGCTGCCAGTCGCTCACGTATTCGCTGATCAACTATCGCTATGCCTCTGCGCCCAATGGCGCTCTCGCGCTGATCGGCAGCTGCAGCAAGCTGGCGGGGCCGCTGCACGATTTCACCCACTACCGCGATCTTGGCGCGATCCGCACGCTTGTGGCCGATCTGATGGGGGGCGTTCTGCCGCTCGAGCGCGTCACCCTCACCACGCCGCCCCCGCCGGACTGGGCGCAGCAGCAGCACCATTTCCCCTGCCCGGTGCAGTTCAACGCGGATCAGACGCAGTGGCTGTTCCTGCCGGGCGCGGCGAACCTGGCGCTGCCGATGGCCGACAGCGATCTCGTCACGCTCTACAGCTCGCGGTGCGACACCATGCTGCGCCGCGCGCAGACCGATGCCACGATCAAGGGCCGGCTCGCCGCGCGGCTTAGCCGCAGCGACAGCGATTTTCCGACCGCCGGTGAGGCGGCGCGCATGCTCGCCCTTTCCGAACGCACGCTGCACCGGCGGCTGGCGGAGGAAGGCACCCGGTTTTCGGCGATGATCGACGAAGCGCGCTACTGCCGCGCGCGTGAATTGCTGATGGAAGGGCACATGGCGATCGAGCAGATCGCCGTTGCGGTCGGCTTCGCCGAACCGTCGAGCTTCTCCCGCGCGTTCAAGCGCTGGTCGGGCATGGGCGCCCTGGAATTCCGGCGGCAGTCCCAGACGAGCAACACACGTCTCGCCTGAGGCCTGCCGCCGAGGATATCAGCTGTAGGCGAACTCGGCGCCTTCCAGATCGATAGCCGGGATGTCTTCCGCCTCGCGCCAGTAATCCTGCGTGTGGCGCCATTCCGGCTGCTCGCCAAGCCGCTTGGGCAGCTTGTCCATGTCGCGCATCAGGTAGCTGGGGTTGAAGTTGTCGTCCTCGATCCACGGCATGAGCGGCTCATTCGCCAGCGCGGGCGGGATCACGATGTTGACTTCGGACGTGCCCTTCTCGTCCATGTGCCGCAGCATCCGGCAGACGAAATCACCGAGCAGATCGACCCGCAGCGTCCACGCCGCGCGGAAATAGCCGAAGACCCAGACCATGTTGGGCACGCCTTCGAACATCATGCCGCGATAGGTCGCCTTCTCGGACCAATCGATGGTCTTGCCGTCCACCTGGAATTCGATGCCGCCCATCATCAGCAGCTTGAAGCCGGTTGCCGCCATGACGATGTCGGCCTTGAGCTCGTCGCCCGAGCCGAGCTTGATCCCGCTGTCGGTGAAATGGTCGATGGTATCGGTGATCGCGGAGACCTTGCCGTCGCGGATGCGCTCGAACATGTCGCCATCGGGGATGAATGCCAGCCGCTGCTGCCAAGGGCGATAGCGCGGGGTGAAGTGCGGCTCGAACTCGAAGTCCGGCCCGGCATACTGGCGAATCAGTTCCTTCAGTTCCTCGAACACCAGATCGGGCTCGGCCCGCGCGCGGTGATCGAGCATCTTGAGGTTGTGCAGATAATCGAGCCGCACAACGCGGTGCACGGTATCCTCGTCCACGCCGATCTCGCGCAGCTTGTCAGCCAGATCGCTGCGGTTGGGATAGCAGTAGAAGTAGGTGGGCGAGCGCTGCAGCATCGTCACGTGCTTCGCCTTGTCGGCCAGCACCGGGATCACCGTTGCAGCGGTCGCGCCAGAACCGATGACGACAACGTCCTTGCCGGCATAGTCGATGCTGTCGTCCCACAACTGCGCGTGGACAAGCTGCCCCTTGTAGTCCGCCATGCCCGGCCACTCGGGCAGATAGGGGTTGTGGTGGTCATAGTACCCCTGGCACATCCACAGGAAGTTGGCGCGATAGGTCGGCCCGGCCGAGCCATCGGTCTTGCGCGTTTCCACGGTCCACAGCTTCTCGGCCGTGGACCACGAACAGCGCGTGATCAGTGTGCCGAAGCGGATGGCCGTGTCCAGATCGTTCTCGGCCAGCACATCGCGCAGATACTTGCGGATTTCCTCGGCGGTGGCGATCGGCGGGCCGATCCAGGGCTTGAAGCGGTAGCCGAAGGTATAGAGATCGGAGTCCGATCGGACGCCCGGATACTTGTGGGTGTGCCACGTGCCGCCGATGTCGTCCTTCGCCTCGAGGATCACGAAGCTTTTGCCGGGGTTCTGGGTCTTGAGGTGATAGGCGCTGCCGATGCCCGAAATACCGGCACCCACGATCAGGACGTCGAAATCCTGCGTTGCCGCGCTCGTATCCAGCTGCGGCTTTTCCATTACATCGGTCACATCACGCTCCCATTCGGCCTGAGTCCGGTCGCGACACGTATCGCTCCGGCTATGGTCACGAATTTCGCCAAGATGACGCGCGATGCAACGTCGCAGCCTGCCAACTAACTGGCCGGGGCTGCCATTCGCCTTGCGGCATTGCTGCGCCGGGCCGGTCCCCATGCGGTGAACCGGCCCGGCGCGGCAGCGGTGAGGGGCTCTACAGCCCTGCGCCCGCGCGCATTTCCTCAATCAGTTCGAAGTGGAACGCCAGCATGCGCTCATCCGGCTGCTGCGGCCCGAAGAAATCCATTTCGGGATCGACGACTTCGGTCTTCACGCCCGTCAGCGCCTCGAGCAGCGAAAGGCCGCAGAACGGCACATAAGCTTCCGAGTAGCCGCCTTCGTGGACCACCGCGAGGCGCCCGCCGCACAGTTCGTCTGCCACCGCGATCATGCGTTCGGTCATTGCCCGGAAGCTTTCCGAATGCAGCATCTGCCGGGCGAGGGGATCGGCGGCATTGGCGTCGAGCCCGCTCGCGATCACGATCAGATCGGGCTGGTAGCGCTGCAACGCCGGGATCACGACGCGGTCCAGCGCCCTGAGGTAGGTTTCGTGGCCGCTACCGGCGGGGAGCGGCACGTTGAGGTTGGCACCCAGGCCCTCGCCTGTCCCGCGATCCTCATGGCCGGTGTAGCCCGGCGGGAAGCAGCGGTCCTGATGGATCGAGATCGTCAGCACATCGCCGCGATCATAGAAAATGCTCTGCGTGCCGTTGCCGTGGTGCACGTCCCAATCGACCACTGCGACCTTGCCGAGCCCGTGCCGCGCCTTGGCCGCATCGATGGCGATGGGAATGTTGGCCAGCAGGCAAAAGCCCATCGGTTGATCGGCAAGGCAATGGTGCCCCGCCGGACGGCACAGAGCATAGGAATTGCGCGCGCGGCCCGTCACGACCGCGTCCACCGCCTCGATGGCAAGCCCGGCAGAGAGCGCCGCAAGTTCGAAGCCGCCCTTGCTGAAGGGGGCAAACAGGCCAAGCTCGCCGCCGCCGGCATCGCTCACCCGCTTGAACTCGTCGATATAGCTGGCGGGATGGATGTGCAGCAGGTCCTCGCGCGTGGCCGGTGCGGCGCTGCGCACTTCCATATGCTGATCGAGGCCTGCCGCGCGCACCAGATTGAGCAGGCGGCGCTTCGAGGCCGGCGTATCGGCACCGTAGCTGCCCGAAGGCGGCTCGACCCAGTCGCCGATCGGGAAGAACAGCGCCTGCACCCCGGTGCAATGCCAGAAGGTACGCTCGTCGGTCAGGAACAGTGTCGCGTCGCTCATTCGGTTTCCCCTCGCTCGCGGAGCACGCCTTGGTCCCCGCCGTATGTGGTGCCAGCACCTTGGTCCGGTGATTGTGCCCACCGGCATGCTTATCAGCTTTCGGCGCGTGGATGGTCCTGCCGAATCTGTCTGGGCTGGCATTAGGACGGGGCACCCGGCGCTCTGGCTTGGCCGCAGTGGCCAATCTGCGATGCGGCGGGTGAAGCGACTTAGCGGGTCTTGCCTGTTCCCGGCTTCCAGTTGCCCGTCGCGTCTTGATTCAGGTGCGCGGCGGTGCGTCGGAATCGCGCTGCACCAGCTCGTAATCGAGCGTTGCAAGCCGCGGCCTTGTCGCATCGGCCGCGCGGTCGCTGCGGATCTCTTGCGCCAGCAGATCGAGCGCGGTTTCTGCCATCTGCCGGATCGGCTGGCGGATCGTGGTCAGCTCGGGCCAGATGGTTGAGGCGAGCGCGGTATCGTCGAACCCGCAGATAGTGAGATCGCGCGGCACATCGAGCCCGCGCCGGTGCGCGGCGGCAATGCAGCCCGCCGCCATGTCGTCGTTCGAGGCGAAGATCGCGCTTGGCGGGGTGGGCAGCGCCAGGATGTCGATCGCTGCATCAAGGCCGGAGCGATAGGTAAACTGGCCCTGCCGCACGAGCGCTTCGTCCACATCCGCACCCGCCTCGGCCATGGCATTGCGAAAACCGGCAAGGCGCAGCGCGCTGGCGGATTGCTGCGGGTTGCCGATGATGAAGCCGATGCGCTTGTGCCCTAGTCCGAGGATATGCCGCGTCATGTCGTGCGCGGCCTGATAGTCGTCGATCATCACTACACCGTGGTGCGCCTCGGCCTGCCCCGGCCCGATCAGCACGGCATGGGTGCCTGCACTGCGCAGGCGTGTCAGCAGCGCGGTGTCGTCGCACAGCGGCGGCGGCAGCAGAAAGCCGTCCACGGCGCTTTCGATCAGCCGCTGGATCATGCGCGATTGGTCGCGCTCCGGATCGCAGCGCTCGACCACGAGGTTGGCATCGAGCCGGGTTGCCGCATCCATGCAGCCGATCAGCAGTTCGCTGAGGTAGGCGGCGGAGGGGTTCGAATAGAGCAGCACGATCCGCAGCTGCGAGGCGCCGGCAAGGCTGCGCGCAGCCCGGTTGGGTGCGTAGCCCAGTTCCTTGATCGCGGCCTCCACGGCCAGCCGCGTCTCCTCTCGCACCCCCGCGCCGCCGTTGACCACGCGGCTCACCGTCATCTGCGAACACTTCGCGAGGCGCGCCACATCGCTGACAGTGGGGCGGCCAGACTGGCGGCGGCGCGATCGGGGTTCGTTCATGTTGCAAGAGCTCCGGCTGGCGATTTCCTGACTGTGCCGCCGCCCCTTGGCAAGCGCGATTGCTACAGGAATGACGGGCATGGGCGGCCCGCAAGGCGATGCGACGCGCGTGCTGTGCGGCAACGATTCCTCGCCCAATTCCGCCCCGCCGATCTCGGTGGTCGATCTGCCGAAACAGGACTCAGCCGGGCACTAGGTGGATCACTCCGCGCCCCTGCAGAATAAGTACGATTATACTGCCGAAAGCCCGGTCCGATGCACCGGATCTACTGTCGTTCGGGCAAGTCGATATCGGCAAGGGCCAGCTCGATCAGCCTGTGCATCGCGGTGCGTGCGCCGGGGCCATCGCCATTGGCCACGGCATCGAACAGCACGCGGTGATCGGGCAGCGGATCGCGCGGCAGCTTGCGCTTGCGCTGCTTGTAGATCGTGGTCCAGCGCACCGCTGCCGAAATCGTGCTGGCGAGCGCGATCAGCGCCGCATTGCCGGTCGCCTTGAGCACCGTGGTGTGGAACGCCTGATCCGCCGCCTGCCCCAGCGGGGAGGCCAGCGTGTGTTTCGCCATTTCCTCCAGCGCATGCCCCATCTGCGCCAATTGCGCGCCATTGCGCCGTTTTGCCGCGAGTTCCGCCGCTGCCGGTTCGATAATCATGCGCAGTTCGAACAAGTCGTTGATCGCCGTCACGCTCGGCTCGCCCGCGAAAGTCCAGGCCAGCACATCGGGGTCGAGGATATGCCAGCGCGAAGGATCGGTGATGCGCGTGCCCGCCTTGGGCCGGCTTTCCACCAGACCTTTCGCTGCCAGAATCCGGATCGCCTCGCGGTAGGCGGTGCGTGAGATCTGGTTGCGCTCGGCAAAATCGAGCTCGCTGCTCAGCACGTGGCCGGGCGGGTATTCGCCGGTGACGATCGCGATGCCAAGATCGCGCGCGATGCTCCCGTGCAGGCGCAGCGATTTGTCAGACCGGTCGATCCCGTCTCCGCCCTGTTCCTTGCTACGCGACACCCTGTGCTCCTTGCGCCCTCGCTCTATTTGGGCGCAAATTCGCCAAAGTCCAGCGCTTGCAGGGATATCGGGCCGGTTCAAGCCGCCCGTACCGACGAGGCACAACCGGTGCGGGCGGCAGGTCTGGCCGCAGCCAGAATCGTATGTATCAGAAGCGGCCCAGCAGGTTCTCCAGCCACTCCTGCCGGCCCGAAACCGGCCCCGGCGCCAGATCGCGCGCCACGGCAAGGTCGGCGATTTCGGAGAGGCTCGCGCTCTTGATCGTCTGGCCCAGTTCGCCCTGCCAGCCGGCATAGCGCGCGGCGCGGAAGGCATCGAGTTGGCCATCCGCGATCACCGCCTCGGCGCGCAGCAGCGCCCGCGCGATCACGTCCACCCCGCCGATATGGCCGTGGAACAAGTCTTCCGCATCAACCGACTGGCGGCGGACCTTGGCATCGAAGTTGAAGCCGCCGGTGGTGAACCCGCCCGCGCGCTCGATCTCGATGCAGGCGAGCGTCAGCTCCTCGACCGAGTTGGGGAACTGGTCGGTGTCCCAGCCGTTCTGCGGATCGCCGCGGTTGGCGTCGATCGAACCGAAAATGCCGAGCGCGCCGGCCATCGCGATCTCGTGCTCGAAGGTATGGCCGGAAAGCGTGGCGTGGTTCGCCTCGATATTGACGCGGACCTCGTCCTCCAGCCCGTAGCGTTTGAGGAAGCCGTAGACCGTCTGCGTGTCGAAATCGTATTGGTGCTTGGTCGGCTCGTGCGGCTTGGGCTCGATCAGGATCGTCCCGGCAAACCCGATCTTGTGCTTGTGCTCGACGACAAGGCTGAGGAAGCGGCCGAAGTTGTCCTGCTCGGTCTTGAGGTCGGTGTTGAGGATCGTGTCATAACCCTCACGCCCGCCCCACAAGACGTAGTTTGCACCGCCCAGCCGGTACGTCGCCTCAAGCGCATCGCGCACCTGGCTCGCGCCCCAGGCATAGACTTCGGGGCGCGGGCTGGTCGCCGCACCCGCCAGATAGCGCGGATGGCCAAACAGGTTCGCCGTGCCCCACAGCAGCTTGCGGCCATGCGCGGCCTGGAGTTCCTCCAGATGATCGACCGCGCGGGCAAAGCTGGCCCGAAACGCGCCGATGCTTTCGGCAGGCGCCATCACGTCGACATCATGGAAGCAGTAGAAGGGCAGGTCGAGCTTTTCGACAAAGGCTAGCGCGGCCTCGCGCTTGGCCCGCGCTGCTGCCTCGTCCTGCGGGCCATTCAGCCAGGGCCGATCGAAAGTGCCCGCGCCGAACACGTCGCTGCCCGGCCAACAAAAGGTGTGCCACATGCACACGGCAAAGCGCAGATAGTCCTCCATGCGCTTGCCGAAGACCACGCGGTCCTTGTCGTACCAGCGGTAGGCCAGATCATTCGTGGAATCAGTGCCTTCGTAGCGGATGGTCGGAAAGGCATCGAAGTAGGCAGCAGACATGGCGGAGTTACTCCTGGATGGCGCGAAGCGCCCGATAGGCAGCACGGAAACGGGCGCGCTTTGGCGCGAGACGGGCGGCGAGATCGGGATCGGGCTCGATCACGGCCCTAACGGGTGGGCGGGTGCAGACTTCGGCGGCGCTGGCACCTGTGATGCCCATCTGCGCCAGCCGCGCACCGCCAAGCGCGGGGCCGACTTCGCCGCCGTGGAGGTAGACCAGCCGCGCGCCGAGCACGCTGGCCAGGATGCGGCCCCAATGCGCCGAGCGCGAACCCCCGCCGATGACGCAAAGCTCCTCGATCACCGTGCCTGCGCTGCGTAGCGCGTCGATTCCGTCGGCATGCGCGAAGGCCACGCCTTCGAGCACGGCTGCGGCCATGCGCGGTGTCGTGCTTTCGTTGTCGAGGCTGAGGAACGCCGCGCGGATATGCGGGTCGTTGTGCGGGGTGCGCTCGCCCGAAAGGTAAGGGAGGAAGAGCTCCGGCCCTGAAGCAGCGCCAGCCTGTTCGGCGAGCGCAAAGAACTCCGCCGGACCCGGAACGTTGCACGCGCGCGCGGCCCAATCGATGCACGAGGCCGCCGACAGGTGCACGCTCATCTGGTGCCAGACCCCGGGCAGCGCATGGCAAAAGGCATGCACCGCCTGCGCCGGATTGGGCCGGAACGCATCGTTCGCCACGAAGATCACGCCCGAAGTGCCGAGCGAAAGCATGCCTTGGCCTTCACCCAGCACGCCGACGCCGAGTGCACCCGCCGCATTATCGCCCGCACCCGCCACCACCGGCACCCGCTCCATGCCCCAGTCGCGCGCCACATCCTCGCGCAGCACTCCGGTCACGTCCGGTCCTTCGTGAAGGCGCGGCATATGGGTCTCATCGAGGCCCGTCGCCGCCAGCATTTCGCCAGACCATGCCCGCGCCGCCACATCGAGCCACAGCGTCCCCGCCGCGTCAGACATATCGCTCGCCTTCTCGCCGGTCAGGGCAAGCCGCACATAGTCCTTGGGGAGCAGCACCGTTCGCGTCGCGGCAAAGACGTCGGGCTCGTGCGCGCGCACCCACGCCAGCTTGGGCGCGGTGAAGCCGGGCATTGCGATATTGCCGGTGATCGCGCGGCTGCGCGGTTCGTCCGCCTCCAGCGTCGCACATTCGGCGAAGCTGCGGCCGTCGTTCCACAGGATCGCCGGCCGCAGCGGCTTGTCGTCCGATCCCAGCAAGGTCGCACCATGCATCTGCCCGGCAAGGCCGATCCCGCGCACTCCCGCGCGCAACGCAGCATCGAGCCCGAGCACGGCCTTGTGCGTGGCGGAAATCCAGTCCGCCGGTGCCTGTTCGGACCACAGGGCATGGGGCCGGGAAACAGTGAGGTCCGCGCTCGATTGCGCGAGGACTTCGCCGCTTTCGGCCGTGACGACCGCCTTTACGCTGCTCGTCCCGATATCGATGCCAAGGTGCATGCGCGGCCTACTTCGCTTTCAGCGGATCGATCGTCTGGATCGTGCCGTCCGCATTGCTCGGGGCAGGGCCCGGGGCAGGTGTTGCGGCCTGCGTGCACGCAGCAGCGGCCAGAGCGCGGGAAGGGCATGGCGCTGCCAGGGTGAGTCCTGCCTTCATTGCCCCGCATCCCTCCTCGTATCCGGCACTTTTTCTTGCGGTATGCCGCTCGATTGCCGATTTATGATAGCGCTACCTATTCTGCTCGGCAAGCGATGGTGATGCCGCTTGCCAGCAGGGCCTCGACGCTGGCGAAAGTCCGCTTCGCTCGCGGCAATCACTTGCAGATGCTGATCCCGCGCGATCTTGCCCCGCCCGATGACGCCAATCCGCATCATCGCCTCAAAGCGCCGTCACACCTTGCACCTCCGCCGCATCGCCCGCCGCGCGGGTCAGCGGATTGCGGCAAGGCAGCGCAAACGGCGCTGCCGCGATCTCGAACACATCGCCCGGCTCGGTGCGCACGCCGTCGCTGTAAGAGAGCGTCGCGGTGCCGAAGAAATGCACGTGGACCTGCCCGGGCCGGCGGAACAGGCCATACTTGAAGTGATGGCGCTCAAGGTTCGCGAGGCTGTGGCTCATGTTCGCCTCGCCGGTGAGGAACGGCTTCTCCCAGATCACCCCGCCGCCGCGCACGATCCGGCTGGTGCCGCGGATATCTGCAGGCGCCTCACCGATCAGCAGTTCCGGCCCAAGCGCCGCGCGGCGCAGCTTGGAATGCGCGAGCCAGAGGTAGTTGTGCCGCTCGGTCACATGGTCCGAAAACTCGTTCGCGAGCGCGAAGCCCAGGCGGAAGGGCGTACCGTCCGGCCCGATCAGGTAGATCCCCGCCAGCTCCGGTTCCTCGCCGCCATCCTGCGCGAAGCACGGCATTTCCAGCGCTTCGTCCGGCCCCACCAGTTGGCCGCCATCGCCTTTGTAGAACCACTCGGGCTGCTGGCCGACGCCGCCATCAGCGGGCTTCCCGCCCGCCAGCCCTTCGAGGAACATGCGCATGGAATCGGTCTGGTGCGCCGCTACCGCCGCCTCACGGTGCATCTTGTCGCGCCCCTCGGCAGAACCGAGATGGGTGAGACCGGTGCCGCTCAGCACCAGATGCGCCTGGTCCTCATGGTCGATCGGTGCCAGAAAGCGCCCCGAGGCAAACTCCGCCGCCAGATCGACCACCGCGCCCGTGCCGCAGGCCCGCGCGGCTGCGGCAAGGCTGATGCCGCCCGCAATCGCACGGAGCGCGAGCTCGCGCACCGAGCCCACGCCGAGCAGCACATGAGCCGCCGAACCCTCGGCGAAAACGACCGACCTCGTGCCGTCCTCGGCGCGGTGCTGAAGCAGACGATTTGCCATGGTGTGCAGTCCTTCAGAGTGTGAGCATGCCGTCGATCAGGCGCGGCGCGCCGTCGCACTGGGCAGCATCGCCAGCGTCACGTCGTGGGACGGGATCGAGGCCGCCACCACCATGCCCAGCGCGCCCGCCGCCATGATGGCAAGGCCGATCACCAGCGATTTCTTGTAACCCACCCGTTCGATCAGCCGAGCCGAAGGGATCGACGCGACGAAGTAGGCGATGAACCACATGGATTTGATCAATATTGTCTGCGTATAGTTGAGATCGAACACGCTGCGCAGGTGCGGCAGCAGCGTGTAGTTGATCACTGTGATGAAGCCCCACATGAAGAAAAGGCTCGCCAGCAATGTCAGCGCCGGGCCGGAGTTCTGGGTGGATTCCTCGGTTATCTGGGCATTAGTCTGGGCTGGGGCCGCAGGCGGCATGGGCGGTCGCATCCTCTGCTCGGTCCTTGCGCGGGGCGAAGAGCATCGGTCTTGCGCGCATTCCATTTGTCAGACTATATTCGGGATAAGCAAGCGTCAATGGTGCTTTGCGGCGCGGGTTGAAGAGGGACACCAGGATGGAATCCAGAGGCCGACCGCGCTGCGGCGCAAGGCTCTTCGTATCTGCCAGCGCACTGGAGGCGCAAAAGTTCCCCGATGCGCCCAAACAGCCGGGCTTCCTTTCTGCCCGCGTCGATCCCAGCAAGCCCTATCGCCACGTGATGATCTTCCGCGTCGGCAAGGCGGCCAAGGCCCGCTGATACCTGCTGCATCAAGACCCTGGAAAGCTGCCATGACCGATACGCATGACGTCCCGCCCACCCGCAAGCTGCGCTCGCAGGCCTGGTTCAACAATCCGTCCAACATCGACATGACCGCGCTCTATCTCGAGCGCTATCTGAACTTCGGGCTAAGCCTCGAGGAATTGCGCTCCGGCAAGCCGGTCATCGGTATCGCGCAGACGGGCAGCGACCTTTCACCCTGCAACCGCCACCATATCGTGCTCGCGGAGCGCGTGCGCGAAGGCATCCGCGAGGAGGGCGGCATCGCGCTCGAAATCCCGGTCCATCCGATCCAGGAAACCGGCAAGCGGCCCACCGCCGCGCTCGACCGCAATCTCGCCTACCTCGGCCTTGTCGAGGCGCTCTATGGTTATCCCATCGACGGCGTCGTCCTCACCACCGGCTGTGACAAGACCACGCCCGCGCTGCTGATGGCCGCAGCGACGGTCAACATTCCCGCCATCGCGCTCTCGGTCGGCCCCATGCTCAATGGCTGGTTCAAGGGCGAGCGCACCGGCTCGGGCACGATCGTGTGGAAAGCGCGCGAGCTGCTGGCCAAGGGCGAACTCGACGAGATGGGCTTCATCAAGCTCGTCGCCAGCTCCGCGCCCTCGACCGGCTATTGCAACACGATGGGCACGGCGACCACGATGAACAGCCTGGCGGAGGCGCTCGGCATGATGCTGCCCGGTTCAGCCGCCATCCCTGCTCCCTACCGCGACCGGCAGGAATGCGCCTGGCGCACCGGCAAGCGCGCGGTCGAAATGGTGCATGAAGATCTGAAGCCGTCCGACATCATGACGCTGGAGGCCTTCCACAACGCCATTGTCGTCAATTCGGCCATCGGCGGCTCGACCAACGCGCCGGTCCATCTGGCCGCGATTGCCCGCCACGTTGGCGTCGATCTCCCGCTCACCGAATGGCAGCGGCTCGGCCACAAGGTGCCGCTACTGGTCAATCTCCAGCCGGCGGGCGAATACCTCGGTGAGGACTATTGCCGCGCCGGCGGTGTCCCTGCCGTCGTCGCGCAGTTGATGGCGCAGGGCTTGATCGCCGAAGGTGCGATGACCGTGAATGGCCGGACCATCGGCGAAAACTGCCGCGACGCGGAGATCGAGGACGAGCGCGTGATCCGTCCGTTCGATCAGCCGCTGGTCCACGATGCCGGATTCATCGTGCTTTCGGGCAACCTGTTCAACTCGGCGATCATGAAGACTTGCGTGATCAGCCCGGAATTCCGCGCGCGCTATCTCTCCAACCCCGATGATCCCGAAGCCTTCGAAGGCCCCGCCGTGGTGTTTGATGGGCCGGAGGATTACCACGCCCGCATCGACGATCCGGCGACCGGGATCACCCCGGAATCGGTGCTGTTCATGCGCGGCACTGGCCCCATCGGCTATCCGGGCTCGGCCGAAGTCGTGAACATGCGCGCGCCGGTTTATCTGATCCAGGCCGGGGTCAATGCGCTCCCCTGCATCGGTGACGGGCGCCAGTCGGGCACGTCGGGCAGCCCCTCTATCCTCAACGCCAGCCCCGAAGCCGCCGCGATGGGCGGCCTTGCCTTGCT
The DNA here is from genome assembly GCF_027486195.1 of Novosphingobium sp. Taxonomy (GTDB): domain Bacteria; phylum Pseudomonadota; class Alphaproteobacteria; order Sphingomonadales; family Sphingomonadaceae; genus Novosphingobium. Next base: position 35,344 of record NZ_JAIXPP010000001.1, on the reverse strand, counting down.
GCGGACGGGCGACCGGGTGCGCATCGATCTTCGCAAGGGCACGGCGGATATCCTGCTGCCGGATTGCGAACTCGCCTCCCGCCGCGCCGCACTCGAAGCAGCCGGGGGCTATCCCTATCCCCCTTCGCAGACGCCATGGCAGGAAATCTACCGCGAGCGCGTTGGCCAGCTCGAAGCCGGCGGCATCCTCGAAGGCGCGGAAAAGTACCAGCGCATCGCGCAGACCATGGGTCTACCGCGCGACAATCACTGAGCCTGACGACTTTACGCGGATCGGCTTTCCGTCACGCAGTGCTTCAGACGGAGTTGGGCTGTTTTTCCGGCACAGCGCCCGAATGGCAGGGCTTGCGCGCAATTTAATCAGCGATTAGATGTCGCGCCGACGGCACCTTGCCGTCCACACATCGCGCCCTCGTGCGCGCAGGGGTTTTGCAGGCAATGGGCTCTCTCCAATACGGCGTCTCGGTCTACAGCTACGTCAACGATTACGGTTCGGTGATGACGCTGGAAGACGCGTTCGATCACATCGCCGATACCGGCGCGACCGGCATCGAGATCCTTGGCGAAGGGCAAGTCGAAGGCTATCCCGAGCCGTCATCGGCGTGGCTCGATCAATGGTTCGCGCTCGTCGATCGCTACAAGCTCGAACCGACCAACTTCTGTGCCTGGGTCGATACCCGCATCACGCTAACCCGCAATCTCACCATCGCGGAAGGCGCGGCCGAGCTGGCGCGGGACTTGCGGCTCGCCCACCGCCTCGGCTTCAAGTTCCTGCGCCCCAAGTTCGGCGTCACTTCGCACGAGCTTGATCCCGATCCGCAATGGCAGGCCTATGTCGAGCGCAACCTCGATCTCGCGCACCAGCTTGGCATCATCATCTGCCCGGAAATCCACGCGCCCACGCCGATCAAGCACCGCGTCACCCAAGGCTATATCGATTTCATCGAGCGCACCGGCACCAGGAACTTCGGCCTGATGATCGATACCGGCATCTTTCAGGACCGTCCGCTCACCCACTGGGGCTCGCACCAGATCAACGACGAGATGCGCGAGCACATGGCTTTCCTGAACGGCATCAAGGTGCCGCCCGAACAGTTCCTCGATATCGCGCAGTACGTCGTGTTCATTCAGGCCAAGTTCCACGATATCGACGACACTCTGGAAGACCTCAACATCCCGTGGCGCCCGGTCATCGCGGCGATCAAGCGCTCGGGCTACTCCGGTTACCTCTCCAGCGAATACGAAGGCCTGCGCAGCCCCTGGCGCGCCATCGATCAGGTCCGCCGCCAGCAGGTCCTGCTCCGCAAGCTGGAGCGCGAATACGATCTCGGTCTGCTCGCCTGAGCGCACCCCTCGGCACAATCCATAGGAACATCAAGATGCTCGAACACCAGCTCATCCAGAGCACCGGCTTCCGCAACATCGGCCCTGTCGGCGCGCGCACCGGCTTTGCGGTCCGCATCCGCATCCCCAACTACCACGGCACTCGCCTCTCGCAGCTCGATGGCTTCACCGTCACCGTCGATGGCGAGGTCTACGGCTTCGAGCAGAACCGCCTCGGTATCCGCGATGAAGTCTATGTGCTCGCCGAAATGCGCGAGGAAACCACCGCGCGCTGGGGCCTGCTCGAATGGGGCGAAATCCTCGTCGACAAGCCCGGCGGCCTCGAACCCGGCATTCACAAGGTCGAAGTGCTCGCCCGCATCCGCTATTCCTATTTTCCGCCCGACGTACACGTGTTCCCGATGCACGAGGCCCGCCTCGCGACGCTCTGCGTGGCCTGACTGGCGCCTCGCTGCAAACATGGTACGGATGCGTCACGACCGGGAAGGCGCATGTCCACGAAGAAGCCGTACCACAAGGAAGACCTGAGGGGCGATCTGCTGAGGGCCGGCCGCGCCTGGGTGGAAGCGCACGGCCATCTCGGCCTCTCGATGCGCATCCTTGCGCAGCAGGTCGGTGTCTCGCCCGGCGCGCCCTATCACCACTTCCCGGATCGCCGCGCGTTCCTCCTCGCGCTCGCGCTCGATGGCTTTCGCGAAATGCTCGCCCGGTCGGACGCGGTTGCGGCCACTGCCGATCACCCTGCGGACAAGCTGCGCGCGCTCGGCACACAATTCATCCGCTTTGCCGAAGAGAACCCGCATCTCGTTGATCTGATGTATGAAAGCGAGCTGACGTCCCCCGCGCTCGATCCAGATCTTCTTGCGTTCCAGCAGATCGGGCACGCCGCTGTGCGCGCGGCAGTCGCTGCCAGCATGCCCGGCCTTGATGGCGAAGCGGCAGACCTGCGCACCCTTGCATTCTGGTCCGCGATCTACGGTTTCGCCTCGATGCGCCGCAAGGGCGTGATCCGCCCCATGCCCGGCGCCATGACCACTGCCGATCTGGCCGGCGCGATTGTCGAGCGCGCCATTGTCGCCGCGCTGGCCGGCTAGGAAGGACCCTGCGCATGGACAAACTTGATCGCCAGCTGCTCGCCTTGCTTCAGGTCGATGCTTCGCGCGCGCATGCCGACATTGCCAAGCTGGTCAATCTCTCCCCTAGCCAGGTCTCCCGCCGCATCGCCCGGCTTGAAGCGGAAGGCTATATCCGCGCCACCGTCGCGCTGCTCAGCGAAGCGGCGCTTGGCCTGCAGGTCGAAGCCTTTGTCGCCGTTGCGATGGCCAGCTACGCGCCCGATGTCGTGCGCGGTTTTCACAACCGCATTTCCGCGCTTGACGAAGTGCTCGATTGCCGCGCCACCACTGGCGATTCCGATTATCTCCTGCGCATCGTCGCGCGCGATCTCGCCAGCTATTCCAAGCTGATGAACGAACAGCTGCTTGGCCACGGCGATGTCGCCAGCGTGCGCTCCAGCGTGGTGCTTGATCGGATCAAGCACACCACCAGCCTGCCGCTGCCACCGATGTGATTGCCGCCCAGCCCATCCGGGAGAAAGCCATGATCAAGCTCACCTTCTGCCTCCACCGCCTGCCGCACCTCAGCCGCGCCGAATTTCAGGACTACTGGCTCAATACCCACGGGCCCCTCGTTGCCAGCGTCCGCGATGCGCTCAAGATCAGGCGCTACGTCCAGCTTCATTCGCTAGCCGATACCGAAAACGCCCCCTTCGCCATGGCCCGCGGTGCGCCCGAGCCCTACGACGGCGTCGCGCAATTGTGGTGGGACAGCCTCGAAGACCTCGCCAGCAGCAGTCCCGAAGCCATCGCCGCCGGCGCGCTCCTGCTGGAAGACGAACGCAAGTTCATCGATCTGCCCCGCTCCCCCCTCTGGCTGGGTCAGGAACACGTGATCTTCTAGCTCCGAGCAGGGGTTCCCAACCCCGCTCATGCTGAGCTTGTCGAAGCATAAGGCGCAACAGTCGCGCCAACACCCTTCGACAAGCTCAGGGTGAGCGGGTTGTGGTGGAGGGTTCCGGCAGGACTATTGGGGCGCGTAAGTCAGCGTCACCGAACTTTCCCGCCCCGCCGCAATCGCTTCAGGCGTCAGATCGATCCGCTTGAACCTGTTCTGCGCATGCATCTGCACCTGATCGGTCAGGTGCACCGTGCCGCGCCCCGCCGGATCGATGAACTGGTTCTGCCCGCCCACTTCGGTGATCGTGTAGATCGCGGGCGCGCCCGGGGTCAGCTCCATCATCCCCACCCAGCCTTCGCCGCCGTTCAGGGGGATCATCTTCGGCCCCAGACCAAGCTCGCCCCACAGCGCCTTGCCGCGTTCGTCATCATCGGGCAGCGGCGGGCGGGCCGGGTCCTCGGCATCGTCGGTGAAGTATTTCCAGAAGATCGGCCGCTTCCACTCGGCCATCGCGGCAGAGCCGAACTGCGGCCGCACTGCCGCAATCGTGCGCCTGATCGTCTCGGCCACCACAGCCTCGCGCGGGCGCCCTGCAAGATAGTCGAACTCCACCGGCAGGCCTGCCACCGGGCCCTGCAGAACGCGGTAAAGCAGCGCGGTGCGGTATTTCTGATAGCGCTTGGCGTCGATGTCCCTCCACCACGTGCCCATCACCGGGCCGAACAGCACCTCGGGCGCGATCTCGAGCCAGGCGCGGAACAGCGTCAGCCCCGCCTTGTCATAGCGTTCGTCACCATCGCGGTCTTCATAGCGTCCGTTCCACGCGATCATCAGTTCGACCGCTTCCCGCACCTCGGGATCATCCGCGCTCGCCGCGGCCGCGCGCAAGAATGGCGCAAACATGGCAGGGGGCGCATTGGCCCGGTCGCGCGCGCCAAACGCGTTCCAGATCTGGCGGTTGTAGCCCACCATGTCGAGGAGCGTCGCGCCCTTTGATCCCGCCGCCAGCTTGGCTCCCAGCCAGGTGCGGAACGTCGCCCCCATCCGTGCGTCATCGCCCTCGCGGCTCCACGTGGTCGCCTTGCTGTTCCACGCGTGTATCCAGCCCTGTTTCGGGTTCACCATGTGCGGCCGCTCGGCGGGCGAGAGGAAGCCCTGCCACTCGTACTCGCCGGTGCCGGGGGTGGGCAGGCGCGGATCGGTGCCGGGCGCGCGCCGGGGCATCATCCCCGTCTCCCAGAACCCGATTTCGCCGCCTTCATTGCCATAGCAAATGCCGAAATTGGTCGAGACCCGGCCCATCGCCGCGCCAAACTCGGCCAGGGACCGCGCCCGCTGCATGTCAACGAACGCTGCCCAGTTCTCCAGCTCATGCCCGCGCATCGCAAAGCGCTGGGCATAGGCAACGCCGCCGGCCCGGTCCTCGCTCACCACCGGCCCGTGCACAGTCCAGCGGATATCGCGCACAACCGGCGCTGCGCCTTTGACGGCAATGGTCTGTGTCTGCCGCACCATCTGCCGCCACTGGCCCTTGAACCAGTAGCGGTCCGGATTTTTCGGATCGAGCTTCTCGGCGAAGGTGTCGGTCGTGTCGCCATGGCCCGATGTCACCAGCCAGCCATGATGCGGCCCGCGCCCCATGATCGGCACGCCAAAGGCCGGGATCGTGAACCCCGCGCTGTCAAACCCCCCGCCGTGCAGATGGATTTCCGGCCCGTCCGCCGTCGCTTCCATCATGATCACCTTGCCGCTCGCGGTGCGCTGCGGTCCTAGCACGAGGCAGCGGCTGTGATCCTTGCCCGGTGCGGGGATCGGCTCGGCAGGCTTGGCACGCGGTGCCAGCGTCAGGAATGTGGCCTGCGGCAGGGGCTGGGCAGGGGCCAGATCCTCGCCCGGCGGGATCACCGTCGGCGTCTCGGGATCGCGCACCGGCACCAAATCGTTGAACAGCTGCCGCCCCTTGGCCTCGCCATGCTGCAGGGTCATCGCCTGCAGATAGGCGAGGTTGGTCACTTCCGATCCGCCGCGCCCGCGTGGAAAGCTTGCGATCATGGCGAGGAAATCGGTCAGCACCCAGCGTTCGGGCTTCACGCCCCACTGGGTGAATTCATACGGCGTCCGTCTCGACGGGTCGGCCTCGATCTCGGCAATCGCGCGGTTCACCCCTGCCACATAGGCCGCGATCATCCGCTGATACTCGCCCCCCAGCGCACCATACATGCGCAGAAGCTCGGCCTTGTCTGGCAACCGCTGGCGCGAAACCACGTCGGAAGCCACCGCCGAAGGTCCGAGCACTTCGGCCAGCCGCCCCAAGGCCCGCCGCCGCGATTGCTCCATATCGGCCAGCCGGTCCTGCGCCTCGGCATAGCCCGCGCCAAAGAGCACGCTTTCCGAAGTCTCGCCAAACACGTGCGGCACGCCAAACCCGTCGCGGTCAATCCGCACGGAAAGGGCAGGGGAGGGCGCCTCTTGCGCCGGCGCTCCGGTCGGCAGCCCCGCCAGCGCGAGCGCCAGCATCCAGCGCCGCCGCGTCATGCCACGTCCTCCAGCGCGCGCGCATGCCGCACCAGCGCATCCCCGCCGATCCCGCGCATCCCCTGCGCGGCGAGCGAGGCAACCACCCGCGCCGGATCAAGCGCCTGCACCGCGATGCCCTCCGCCAGCGCCAGCGCCGCCGCCGTCCCCGCTGCCTGCCCCATCGCCATGCACTGCGGCATCCCGCGTACCGAGGCGAAGGCGGCCGGATCGGCGCAGACCAGCCGCCCGGCAAACAGCAGGTTGGCGGGCGCTTCCGGCACCATCGCGCGGAAGGGGATCGTGTAGTAATCGCCATCGGCCACGATCGCATCGTGGGTCATGTCCGCATCCCCGCGCATCACGTCATCGATCGGATTGTCGCAGGCCACGATGCCGTCCGCGGGCTTGGCCCCTGCACGCAGATCGCGCGCCAGTATGCGGTGAACCGCCTCCAGCTTGCGCGTCTCGCGCACGCCCACGGTCGGCCCCAGTTCGCTCATCCGCGCCCGCTCAAACCCCGGCACATGGCCCACCAGGAACTGTGCCAGCTGATGGCACCTGCGCCGCCCCTCCTGCGTCGCGCGCGCTACGCCTTGCGGGTCGGTCCCGTCTACCCCCCGGATATGCACCGAATTGCAGAACACCGCGTCGCGGTGAAAACCCTTCATCAGATAGAGCTTGGCGAGATCGGGATGGAGCAGCCCCGCCGCGATCCCGGCAGCGGCCTCTTCCTCGAAATAGGGATCGCCTTTTGCAAACACGCGCGCCCAGTCCGCGCCCACCATCGAAAACGAAAGCGTCACGCCCATCATGTTCCCGCGCCCGTCGCCCACCATGAAGGGCACGCCGGCGCGCGCCGAGGTATCGCCGTCGCCCGAACAGTCGATCACCATCCCGGCCTCGATCACCATCGGCCCGGTGCGGTCGGTGCATTCCACGCGGGCAATCCGCCCCTGTTCCAGCACCGGCGCGCCGGCAAAGGTGCCCAGATGCACCTCGACGCCGGCATCCTCCAGCATCTGGAACATCGCGAAAACAGCCGCTTCGTGGTCGTAGATCACTTCGGCTCCAAAGTTTTCCAGCGTGGAGGGCCGCACTTCGGCCTTTGGCGGGTTCATCGCCAGCAACTGGTCGGTCAACTCGCCAAACACGCCGCCGATGCTCCGCCCGGTCGGATAGCCGCCGCCCCAGGGCATCCCCGGGCAGAACGCCATCACCCCGCCGATCTTGCTGGTCCCCTCGATGAGCCGCACCTGCGCCCCCTGCCGCGCCGCGCCCAGCGCCGCACCAAAACCCGCCGTGCCCCCGCCGATCACCAGCACATCAGCCCGCAACTGCCGCACCATCATTCCCCCGAAACCTGTTCAAGCACAGCAAACGCGAATTGTCGGTCTGGCGCAACCGCGCTTAAAGAGTGCGCGCAAGGTCTCCGCGAGTGAGGCCTATCCGGAGAGCCCAGCCATGCCGTCCATCGCCGAACCCCTCGTTCTCCCCTGCGGCGCGGTCCTGCCCAATCGCCTCGCCAAGGCCGCGATGACCGAGGGGCTGGCCGATCCGCAAGGCCGCGCCACCCCTGAACTCGCGCGGCTCTATGGCCTGTGGGCCGATGGCGGCTCTGGCCTGCTCATCACCGGCAACGTCCAGATCGACCGCGACCACCTTGAGCGCCCCGGCAACGTGATCATCCACGGCACGCAGGACGAAGCCGCGCTTGCGGGCCTTCGCGCCATGGCGAGCGCCGGAACGCGCGCGGGCGGCCACATCTGGATGCAGATCAGCCACGCCGGCCGCCAGACGCAGGTCACCGTCAACCCGCACCCCAAGGCGCCTTCCGCCGTCGCCGTCGGCCTCCCCGGCAAGCAATTCGGCCTGCCCGAAGCGCTGACCGAGCCGGAGATCCTCGATCTCATCGAACGCTTCGGCGTGGCGGCAGAAATCGCCAAGGCCACCGGCTACACCGGCGTCCAGATCCATGGCGCACACGGCTATCTCCTCTCGCAGTTCCTCAGCCCGCGTTCCAACTTGCGCAGCGATCAATGGGGCGGCAGCCTCGAAAACCGCGCGCGCATGCTGATGGCCGTCGTCGCGCGCGTCCGTGCCGGGGTTGGCCCGGAATTCCCCATCGGCGTGAAACTGAATTCCGCCGATTTCCAGAAAGGCGGCTTCGCCTTCGAGGAAAGCGTGATCGTGGCCCGCTGGCTTCAGGATGCGGGCGTCGATCTCCTCGAAATCTCGGGCGGCTCCTACGAACAGCCCGCGATGATGGACATTCAGGGCATGGAAGCCCCTGATGCGCCTCCGCAAAAGGCCTCAACCGCCGCGCGCGAGGCCTATTTCGTCGATTTCGCCAAGACCATGCGCGCCTCGCTCACAATGCCCCTCCTGGTCACCGGCGGATTCCGCACCCGCCGCGCCATGAACACCGCGCTGGAGCAGGGCGGGGCAGACGTCATCGGCCTCGGCCGCCCGCTCTGCGTCGATACCGCCGGCCCCGCCAAGCTGCTCGCAGGCGCGGACGAACTCGACCGCTGGGAAAACAAGCTCAAGCTGCTGCCCCCGTGGCTCTCGTTCCTCGGCGGCCTCAAGATGATGCGCGCCGTGGAGGGCTTTGCCGTCACCTACTGGTACTACGCCCAGATCGATGCCATCGCCCGCACCGGCAAGGCCAATATCGGCATCTCGCCCTTCAAGGCGCTGCTTACGATCCAGAATGCCGGGAAGGCGTGGCTCAAGGCGCGCAGATGAGGGAGCCTCACTTCCTCACAAACACAACCCTTCCGCCAAACAGCGTCATAATGCAGGTCATGTCCTTGAGGCTCGCCGTGGGCACCGCATAGGGATTGCGGTCCCACACGGCCACGTCCGCCAGCTTGCCAACCTCGAGAGAGCCCGTCTCCTTCTCGAGGAACAGCTGCCGCGCCGCCCAGATCGTGTGGCTCTTCATCGCCGTGTGAATATCGACCGCTTCTGCCGTGCCAAACGGTGCCTTGCCAAAGCGGTTGCCATCGGGTTCACGCGCCACGGAGGACCACAGGCCATAGCGCGGCGCATAAGGCGTCACCGGATAGTCCGATCCGTCGCTATAGAGGATGCCGCGCTTCACGTAGGTCGCGTAGGGCATCATCTTGACGCTGCGCTCCGGCCCCCATCCCGCGGCCAGCGCATCGCCCAGAAACCACAGGAATTCCGCCTGCGCTTCGGGATAGCCGGAATCGTACTTCTTCTGCAGGTCGGCCATCACGTCGATGGCGTGGTCGGTCGGCAAGTTGGCGTGGATCAGGCTGTGGCGCAGGCCCTGCTTCGGCCACTTCTTCAGCGCCTCGGCATAGGCATCGACCACCGTATCAATCGCCCGGTCGCCAATCGCATGGGTGCCGATCGGCATGCCTTCCCTGGTAAACAGGTCCACCATCTGGCGGTAGACATCGGTGCCCATCATCGGAAAGCCCGTGCCCGGATTAGCATGCGAAGCATCGGTCTCGAACGGCTGATAAACCCACGCCGTGCGCCCCGCGCCCGATCCATCAAGGAAGATCTTCACCCCGCACACATCAAGGTTGCGACCCTTGAGCGCGAGCAATTCCCGCTTACGCTGGCGATAGTCATCCACTGCCGCCCGCGCCGCCGTCATGTCGGTCTGCGCGAACGTCAGCGTGCAGACATGGACGTTCAGCGGCGCCTGCTTCGCCGCAGCGGCATAGACATCCCACTGCAAACGCCCGGTGCGCGGGTCCTTGAAGCCGGTCAGCCCTTCGGACAGCGCGCCCTCGATCACATGGGTCAGCCCCTTGGTCCGTGTCGCCGCATCTACCGGTGGCACCAGCTTGTCGAGCACGTCCTGCGCGCTGTCATAAATCACACCCGTCAGCGCGCCGCTGGCGTCCTTGTCAAAGCGCCCGCCCGCAGGATCGGGCGTCTTGGCGTCAACCCCCGCCAGCTTGAGCACCGCGCTGTTGACCAGCGTATAGTGCCCCGTCGTGTTCCCCAGCGCGACCGGATGCCCGCCCGAAACGGCGTCCAGCTGGGCAAGGCTCGGCGGGTGGTGCTCGGCAATGCGGCTCTCGTTCCAGCCCGAACCTGTCACCCAAGCGCCCGCCGGCAATTCCGCCGCGCGCGCCTTCACCCGCGCGAGGAAATCGGCGACGGAGGAAGCCTCGCCCAATTGCAGGTTCGCAACCTCGTCGATCCCGCCTTCCAGCGCATGGGCATGGGCATCGATCATCCCCGGCGTCGCGGTCTTGCCCGCCAGATCGATCACTTTGGTGCGCTTGCCGATGTAGGCGCGGATGGCCTTGTCGCTCCCCAGCGCGACGATCCGCCCGCCCCGGATAGCCATGGCTTCCACCACGCGGTCCTTGGCATCGACTGTCAGGATCGTCCCGCCGCGCAGCACGGTATCAGCCGGCGCAGTTTTCGCCCCCGCTGGCGACACCGCCAGAACCAACGCCAGCGCGCCCGAAACCGCGATCTTCCGCATCACAATGCCCCCTCAGCCACCCGATGCGCCAAGGGGTACGCCCACGCCCCGCGCTGTCAAGCAGCGACGGGACTGTGCGGGCCGCCCCTCACGGCATGATGCGCTGCAATTCCTTCTCGCCGTCGAGGAACTGGTGCTTCAGCGCGCCGATCACGTGCAGCGCAAACAGCGCCCACAGCGCATAGCCCAGGATCTCGTGCGCTTCGCCAAAGCTGTCGTGCACGCTCTTCTTGGTCACCTCGTCGAGCCCCATCACCATGCTGATGCGCGGCCATTCGAACAGGCCGAACCACTGCATCGGATGCGTCGCGGCGTCCTTCCATGCCGAATCCATGATCCAGCCCGTCAGCGGCATCGCGAAGATGAAGGCATAGAGCGCCCAGTGCGCCACATGGCTCGCCTTTACTTCCCACGGCTTGTAGCTGGCGGGGAGCGCAGGCGGGGTATGCGTCAGCCGCCACAAGAGCCGCATCACGGCAAGGCCCAGCACCGTCACCCCGATCGATTTGTGCGCATCGATCAGCGGCCGCACGTTCTCGTCGCCCACCGCTTCCCAGATGTTGGGCAGCAGCAGGTTCACCAGAATGCCCAGCGCGATGATCCAGTGAAGAGCAATGGCTACGCCGCTGTATTTCTTGATCATGATAGTCTCAGCTCCGATCGGACCATTGCCGATTGTTCACGTACTTGCCCTTCAAACGCAATAGCCGGTTCAGGTTGGCAAGGCTATGGCCCGCACCCATGCCGCCACTCAATGCCGTTCTCCTCGCCGAGTCCCCGCGCTTCACCCCGCGCCCCATTCCGCTCGTCAGCCGCCTGATCGGGATCGCCGCGCCGCTGCTGTTCATCCTGCTCACCGCGCAGGCGTTTTATCGGCAGGGCCTCGGCATGTGGTCGGTCGGTGTGGCCTATATCCTCTATGATACCGCGCTGCTGCTGTTCACCGCGTGGCAGATCCGCAAGCTGGTGGCCGATTCCAGCCGCCCGGTGCCCCACACGGTTGACGCGCCCTCCCTCGGCGTCATCGTCGCCGCGCATAACGAAGCGGGCGTCATCCACCTCACGATCAACCGCCTCCTCGCGCAGGCCCAGCCGCCCGAGGCGATCCTCATCGCCGACGATGGCTCCACCGACACCACCCCCGCGGTCATGCTCGAGACTTACGGCCTCCCCGCGCCCTGCATCGGCGGCATGGCCGAGACGGTGATCGGCGCGACCCGCCTGCAATGGCTGCGCCTGCCCCATGGCGGCAAGGCCCGCGCGCTCAATCAGGCGCTGCAGCACGCGCGCACCGATGTCGTGCTCACCGTCGATGCCGATACCCTGCTGGAGCCCGGCGCGATTGCCGCCATGCGCACCGCCTTCCTGCGCGATCCCGCATTGGTCGCCGCCACCGGCGTGCTCCAGCCGATCTGCGGGCCGTCGCTCCCGGGCCGCCTGTTCGAATGGTTCCAGTCCTACGAATACGTGCGCAATTTCCTCTCGCGCCACGCGTGGATGCAACTCAACGGACTGCTGCTGATCTCGGGCGCCTTCGCCGCCTTCCGGCGCGAGGCGGTGCTCAGCGTCGGCGGGTTCGATCCCGATTGCATGGTGGAGGATTACGAGCTCATCCACCGCCTCCACCGCCATTCCAACGATCACGGCCTTGGCTGGCAGGTCAGCGTCGTCGGCGGCGCGCTCGCCCGCACCGATGCCCCCGCCACCATCCGCGGCTTCCTCAAGCAGCGCCAGCGCTGGTTCGGCGGTTTCCTGCAAACGCAGTACTGGAACCGCGATATGGTCGGCAACAGCCGCTACGGCCTCGTCGGCACGCGCATGCTGCCGGTTAAAGCGCTCGATACGCTGCAGCCGATCTACGGCCTCGCCGCCTTCGCGATCCTCATCTTTCTCGTGGTGACGGGCCGCTTTTATCTCGCCTTCCCGATCCTCCTCGTGATGATCGCCAAGATCGTGATCGACCTGACCTTCCACCTCTGGTCGCTCGGCATCTACAAGCGCTGGACCGGCCGGCCCGAGGGCCTGCGCTTCGGCCCCGCACTCGTCGCCGCGCTGCTTGAACCCTTCAGCTTCCAGCTCCTGCGCCACGCCGGCGCCGCGCTCGGCTGGTACGCCTTCCTCACCGGCAGCCAAACCTGGACCCGCGCCACCCGCAGCGCGCTGGAGCATCAGGCCTGAAGAGCGGGCGCACCGCGGGCTTGCGCTGACCGCCGCCCTTGGGCAAGTCCTTGGCCGATGCGGGGACAGGGGCAAGCGCGCGGCATGATCGTCGGAATTGATCTCGGGACTACCAACAGCGCCATTTCCGTCTGGCAGGACGATGCACCGCAGCTGATCCCCAATGCGCTGGGCGAAATGCTCACGCCCTCGGCGGTCTCGGTCGGCCGCGACGGCACGACTTATGTCGGGGCTGCTGCGCTCGACCGGCTGGCGACTCAGCCAGAAAGCACCGCGACCAGCTTCAAGCGCTACATGGGGACAGAGCGCAAGTTGCGGCTCGGCAAGAAGGACTGGCGGCCGGAGGACCTCTCCGCGCTCGTCCTGCGCGCGCTGTGCGACGATGCGGAGGCCTACCTCGGCAGCCGCCCGACTGAAGCGGTGATCACCGTCCCGGCCTATTTCAACGACCGCCAGCGCAAGGCAACGCGCCATGCGGGTGAGCTTGCCGGCCTCACCGTGCGCCGCCTGATCAATGAACCGACTGCCGCCGCGCTCGCCTTCGGCCTGCAGGATCAGGAAGACCGCGAGCCCTTCCTTGTCTTCGATCTCGGCGGCGGCACGTTCGACGTCTCGATCGTCGAAAAGTTCGAAGGCGTTGTCGAAGTGCGCGCCTCGGCGGGTGACAACCGGCTCGGCGGCGATGATTTCAACACTGCGCTCGCCGCGCGCATGCGCCCGCTGGTCGATCCCGAAGGCCGGCTGGAAAAGCTCGACGCCCGCCAGCGCGAGGCGATGCTCCACCGCGCTGCCGAAACCGCCCGGCGCCAGCTCTCGGTCGAGGACAAGGCCACCTTCGCTGTCGTGATCGGCGAAGACCGCCTGACCGCGGAAGTCTCTGCCGACATGTTCGAGGCTGCCTGTGAAGACCTGCTGCGCCGCCTACGCGAGCCTGTCGCGCGGGCTTTGCGCGATTGTGCGTTCGATGTGGCGGAACTGGGCGATATCGTCCTCGTCGGCGGGTCGACCCGCATGCCCATCGTGCGCAAGGCGATCACGCGCATGTTCGGCCGCTTCCCCAACAGCAATGTCCACCCGGATCACGCGGTGGCGCTGGGTGCCGCGATCCAGGCGGGCCTGCTCAGCCGCGATGCCGCGCTTGATGAGATCCGCATCGCCGATGTCTGCCCCTTCACGCTCGGCGTCGATTCGGTCGAACGCGATTCGCGCGGCGGCATGCAGCACGGCGTATTCTCGCCGATCATCGATCGCAACACGCCCGTCCCGGTCAGCCGGGTCAGCAACTACCGCACCGTGCAGGACAACCAGAAGGAAATCCTGTTCAACATCTATCAGGGCGAGGCGCGCGAGGTTTCGGGCAATATCCACCTCGGCGCGATCAAGGTACCGGTGCCGGCGCGCCCGGCGGGCGAAGCGGGGGCAGACGTGCGCTTCAGCTATGATAGCAGCGGCCTGCTCGAAGTGGATGTGACTGTCCACGAAACCGGCGTCACCCGCACTCTGGTGATCGCGGGCGAGGCAGAGACGCTGACCGACCGCGAAGTTGCCGCGCGGCGCGATGCGCTGGCCAAACTCAAGTTCCATCCGCGCGAGGATGCCGAGAACGTTGCGCTGATGGCCCGCGCCGAACGCATCTACGAAGATTTCGTGGGCGAGGAGCGCCGGATGATCGGCCAGTGGATCACCGATTTCGCCGGCGCGCTCGATAGCCAGGATCCCCGCCGCATCGCCGAGGCGCGCGGCCTGCTTCAGCAGCAGCTGGAGGCGGCCAGCGGAAATTCGCTGCTGTGACGCCGTCCGCCGCGCTCCGGCACCTTGGGCTTCGCGCCGGCGCGGATGTCCCCGCCATCCGCAAGGCCTATGCCGCGCTCTACAAGGCAATGGACCCGGATGCCGATCCGGAAGGCTACGCGCGCCTGCGTCAGGCCCGCGACATTGCCCTGCGCGCCGCCAAGGTCGCCGCTGCCCCGCCGCCTCAGCAGCCGGTCGAAGCTGCGGATGTGCCCGAAGAAACCGCCGCGCACCCGGCCGAGCCGTGGCTCTATGGAGCGCCCACGCTGGCGCACCCGCAGGCGGCGGACCTGCCGCTCCTCAATGCAGGGGCGGTGCCCCATGCCGAACCCGCTGTGCTCGCGCCGCAGCCGATCCACGCCCCCGCGACCCCCGCAGCCGCCCTGCGCGCGATCGCCGGTCCGCCGCTCATCGAAAGCGCCCAGCCGCTGCGCGCCGATGTCGGCTATCTCGCCCACCCCGATGGCGATCTGGCGCGGCTGCTCCACGATCCTGAGGCGGAGCTTGGCCCGCTGACCGACGAGCAGGATGCCTTCGCCCAGCGCTGCTTGCGAGTGCTGCTCGCCGAAGCGGCCACCGCCGATCTTACCCGCCATGCGCGGATCGAGGAGTGGCTCGCTGATCTCCTCGCCGAAACCTGGCCCCGCAGCGCGCCGCTTCTGCGCCCCAGTGCCGAAGCGTTTGGCTGGGAGAACGAACGCGGCCAGATCACCGAGCGACCCTCGATCGCCTGGCTCAACGCGCGCCTGCGCGGGCTGCGCTTCCAGGACAAGGTGACCGAGCCCGATCACCAGCTTCACAAGGCCTGGACCGAACTGACGCGCCCGGGCAGCGCCACCGTGATCGACAGGTTCCGGGTCAAACGCGCCGAAATCAACCAGCTTCTGGAAGGCGTGCGCAAGCACTTCCCCGAACTCGAAAACCACTTCCCGCGCGAACGCGTGGTTTCGTGGGACGACGGCGCGGCGGCGCGTGGGCAGGGCTTCGGCGTGTTCCGCATCTTTGGCACCGGCTTCACCTTCAACTCTGGCTACGCGATCTCGGTGGTCGTCGGCTTGCAGATCCTGATGGCCGTGCTGCGCGGCATCGCGCCCGATCCTGTTGCGCCGCCCGCCAACGTGTTCGGCCCGCCAGCTGCCCTCGCATCGCCCGATCCGCAGTTCATCACGATCCGCGACAGGGCGCTTGCAGAAGTGTTCGGTCAGGGCACCACGATCGAGCGACTGCGCGAGCAGCAGGCCAGCCTCGCCTCGGATTTCGAAGACCGCATCCGCGCCTCGCGCCGGGAAGGCCGCAGCGAAGCTGGTGTCATGGCCGATGTGCTCGAATATGTCCGGCTGCGCGCCCAGCTCGATGGCCGCAATGCGCAAGGCCCGATCCTGCGCAAGACAGTCGCCCTTCGCCTCGCGATGCTCGACGCCGCGAGCAAGCAGGGCCCCGATCTGTGCATGCGCGTGCTCAAGATGGAGAAGATGCAAGACCTCGTCGTGCCAGATGAAATCCGCACCAGGGAACGCGCCCTGGCGGCCGAAATGGTCGAGAAGGGCCTGCTCGCGGCGCCAAAGCCGCCCTCGGTCACCAGCGCGCGGATTCCGGGGGCGCTCATCGGCAAGGTCATCACTGTAACCGGCCTGCCGGAAAAGCGCGTGCGCGATGCGATCAGCAACAGCGGCAGCCCCTCGGATCAATGCAAGGTCACCCGAGCCCTGCTGCGCGCCGCGCTCGATGGGCAAGGCGGCGCCGAAGGAACTGCACTGCTGCGCGTGCTCTAGCGGCGGCCACCATCCCCCTTGCCAGTAGCGCCTCAACCCCGCACGATGTGGAGGCTTATTGGGGGAGGGCAGTCCATGGCATCACTGGCAATCACGCGGCGCGGTTTTATCGGGTCCGGCGGTGCGCTTACGCTGGCCGGCATCTCGCCCCGCGCCATGGCCGCCGTGCTCGATCCCGCGCCCACGCGCATCTACAAGGGTGCGCGCATCCACACGCTCGATCCCGCGATCCAGTCCGCCGATGCACTCGCCATCGCGGGCAGCCGCATCGTCGGCGTCGGCACCTGGGCCGAGCTCAAGTCGCTTGCCACGTCCCGCACCGAAGTGATTGATCTAGGAGGGCAAGCCATTGTCCCCGGCTTCAACGATGCGCACCTCCACGCCGTCGGTGAAAGCCTCCTTGGCGATGTGCTTGTCGGCAATCCGTTCGAGGTCGAGTTCTTCACCATCGACCGTATCATCACGCTGCTGCGCGATCGCGCCCTGCAAACCCCGCCGGGCCGCCTCGTGCGCGGCGAATTCTACGATGATACCAAGATCAAGGACGGCCGCCCGCTCGTCATGGCCGATCTGGACCGCGTTTCCACCACGCATCCGGTCATCGTCACCCACCGCGGCGGGCACACCGGCGTGGTCAATGGCTTTGCGCTGAAGAACGCCGGGATCACCCGCGATACGCCCAATCCCTTCGGCGGCACCTATGACCGCGATGCCA
Organism: Novosphingobium sp.; assembly: GCF_027486195.1. Lineage (GTDB taxonomy): Bacteria > Pseudomonadota > Alphaproteobacteria > Sphingomonadales > Sphingomonadaceae > Novosphingobium. Next base: position 18,594 of record NZ_JAIXPP010000001.1, on the reverse strand, counting down.
ATGGCAATCTCACTGGCCGCCTCACCGATGCCGCACTCAATTTCGTGCGCGATGCCGCGAAGGAGCCCGACCTCACGCCCGAACAGCTGCGCGCCCGCGCCATTGCCGGACAGGCCAAGATCAGCGCCGAATTCGTCCGTTACGGCCTCACCAGCGTGTGCCACACCGCTCCGGGCCTCGTCGGCGGGAGTACCGGCCTTGCCGACGATTTCGCCGCGATCCAGCAAATCCGGCGCGAGGGCCGCCTCAACCACCGCGTGACCTATGAAACCTCGGGCGCCATGCTCGATGCCATGATCGCCAATGGCGTGCGAACCGGCTTCGGCGATGAATGGATCCGCTTCGGCGCCACTGCCGAGCAGTTCTCCGACGGCTCCTTCTCCGAACGCACGATGTCGCGCGCCACGCCCTATCCGGGCCGCACGCCGGCTTATTACGGCAATATCATGCAGACGCAGGAGGGCCTCGATGCCCTCGTCGAAAAGCAGATGCGCGCCGGGATCCAGCCCAATTTCCACGCCAACGGCGATGTCGCCATCGCCATGGTGCTCACCGCCTACGAACGCGGCATGAAGCTGCTCGGCCCCGCCGACCGCCGCCCCAAGATCACCCACTGCACCAATGTCTCGCCGCAACTTGTCGGCCGGATCAAGGCCTTGGGCGCGGTCCCGGCGCTGTTCACCAGCTACGCCTACTACAATGCCGACAAGTTCCATTTCTACGGCGCGGAGATGATGGAACACATGATGGCCTACCGCATGATGATAGACGCGGGCGTCCCGGTCTGCGCCGGCTCCGATTTTCCGCCCGGGCCGTTCGCGCCGCTCATGGGCCTCCAGGGCATGGTCACGCGCAAGGGCTGGAACGGGGAGATCTGGGGCCCCAGCCAGAAGATCACCGTGATGGAAGGCCTGAAAGTCCTCTCCAGCAACGGCGCGCACGCCTCGTTCGAGGAAGACCTCAAGGGCACCCTCAGCCCCGGCAAGCTGGCCGACATGGTCATTCTCGATGGCGATCCCGCCGCCGTCGATCCCGAAAAAATCAAGGATATCCGCGTCCAGCAAACGCTTGTCGGCGGCGACGTGAAGTACAAGGCATAAGGACCTCCAAATGACCTACCGCGTCGAATTCGTCGAACGCACCGGCATTCAACTCCTCGAATCCGGGCGCGGCCATGCGCGCTACCGCATGCCGCTTGCGGGCAACGAGAACCACGTCGGCGTGATGTACATGGGCGCCTTCACCGTACTGGCCGAAGCGACTGCCGCCATCCCCGGCATTTCGATCCTCGAACCTGAGCGCTTCTACCCGATCATCAAGGATATCGCGGTTGCCTTCCACAAGATGGCCGCGACCGACGTCTTCGCCGAATTCAGCCTCGACGAACCCGCGCTTGAAGGCCTCCTCGCTGATCTCGAACGCAAGGGCAGCGCGGGCTATCTTGCCGAATTTCCGATGGTGGACGCAGACGGCGTCACCGTCGCCACCGGCAAAGTCACCGTAAAATTGCTCTCGCACGGCTGGACCAAGGCCTGACCTGCACCGCCACAAGGAACACTGCATGATCATCCTGCCCGTTACTGCCTTCGTCACTGCCGTTTGTGCGATCATGCTTCTGATCACCGCTATCGATACCGTGCGCCAGCGCATGCGGATCGGCGCCGCCTTTGGTGACAAGGGCGATGCCAAACTGATCAGCGCGAGCCGCTCGCACGCCAATCTGGCCGAGCATGCGCCGATCGTGATTCTGATGCTCGGCGTGCTCGAATTGGCGCATGCCTCGCCGCTCGGGCTCAAGGTCGTGGCAGGGCTGTTTCTCGCCGCGCGCGCTGCGCATATCGTCGGCCTCTACGCGCCGGTCGATACCAAGCCGCCGCTGCCGCGCTCGCTCGGCGTGATCGGTACGTGGCTGACGATGCTGGTGCTTGCCGGCTGGTGCCTGCTGCTTGCGGCGCAGGCCTGATCCGATGGCCCTTCGCCTCAACCTTCGCCTTCTTGCTGGAACCGCGCTGCTCGCGCTGACCCCGCTTGCCAGCCGCGCCGATCCCGTACCCTTCGACGCCGTGCGCGGCGACCGGGCAGGGGGCTGGACCGCGCAAAGCCGCTCCGAAGTCATGGCGATGAACGGCATGGTCGCGACCAGCCAGCCGCTCGCCGCCGAAGCCGGGCTTGAAGTGCTGCATGCTGGCGGCAATGCCTTCGATGCCGCCGTGGCCACTGCCGCCGCAATCAACGTGGTGGAGCCCGAAGCGACCGGCATCGGCGGGGACATGTTCGTGATTGCGTGGGTCGCCAAGGAAAAGCGCCTCGTCGCGCTCGATGCCGCGGGCCGTGCGCCCAGCGGTGCCAGCCTTGAACGCTACCGCAAGATGTTCGGCGCGGCGATGCCGGAGGAAGGCATCCACACCGCGCTTGTCCCCGGCGCGGTCGATGGGTGGTCTGTGCTGCTCGCCCGCTATGGCAAGCTCGGCATGGCGCAAGCGCTCCAGCCCGCCATCCGCATCGCCGAGCAGGGTTTCCCGCTCACCGAACGGATCGGCGGCGAATGGCAGGTCAGCGCGAAGCTGCTGGCGAAGGATCCGGACTCGGCCAAGACCTACATGCCCGGCGGCAAGTCGCTCGGCTGGGGGGATATCTTCCGCAATCCCGATCTCGCCAAGGCCTTCCGCCTCATCGCCAGCGGCGGGCGCGATGCCTTCTACAAGGGGCCGATTGCCGATGCGATTGTCGCCAAATCCCAGAGCCTTGGCGGCGGTTTTGCCTTGAAGGACTTCGATACGATCCACGCTCGCTGGGTCGAACCGATCAGCACCACCTTCAAGGGCTACACCATCCACGAAATGCCGCCGAGCACGCAGGGTTTCGCCGTGCTCCAGATCATGAACATGCTCGAAGTCTGCCCGGCCAAACTCGGGCTCGATCCCGCCAAACTCGGCCCGCGCTCCGCCGATTACTGGCACCTGATGGTCGAGGCCAAGAAGCTCGCCTACGCCGATCTCAAGCGCTTCAATGGCGATCCGGACTATTCCGCGATCTCCGTCGCCCGCCTCGTTTCGAAGGAATACGCCGCGCAGCAATGCAGCCGGATCGACATGAAAAAGGCCGCCGCCATTGGCCCCGATGCGCCCGCGCTGGGCGGCACCGCCTATATCACGACGGCGGACAAGGACGGCAACGTCGTCTCGCTGATCTACTCGGTCTATGATTTCTTCGGCTCCGGCATCACCGTGCCCGGCTACGGCTTCACGCTGAGCAACCGCGGCAATGCTTTCTCGCTCGATCCCGCCAGCCCCAATGCCTTGGCCCCGGGAAAGCGCCCGTTCTACACGATCATCCCCGGCTTCGTGACGCAGGACGGCAAGCCTTACTATTCGTTCGGCGTGATGCAGGGCGGCCAGCAGGCGCAGGGGCAGGCACAGGTCCTCGCCAACCTCCTCGCCTTCGGGGCCAATGTGCAGAGCGCCAGCGACGCCGCCCGTTTCAACCACAGCCAGCAGTCCAACGTGCTGCGCCTCGAAAGCGGCCTCTATGATCTCGTCGGCACCGATCTCGCCGCGCGCGGCCACAAGGTGATGCGCGACGATGGTTCGGAAATGGGCGGCTATCAGGGCATCATGATCGATCCGAAAACCGGCGCCTACCGCGCCGGTTCGGACCACCGCAAGGACGGCATGGCGGTGGGGTACTAGGAGCGCGGACCCCAAACCCACCTCCAAACCTCGTCATTGCGAGGAGCTAAGCGACGAAGCAATCCAGAGCGGTCGTGCCTGACGCTCTGGATTGCTCCGCTACGCTCGCAATGACGATAGTGGGGGCAGGCAGCCCTTACGCCGCGTCCAGCGCTGTGCCCAGATCGGCGAGGATATCGTCGATATGCTCGATCCCGATCGAAAGCCGCACATAGCCCGGCGTCACGCCGCTCGCGGCCTGCTCTTCCACCGAAAGCTGCGAATGCGTGGTCGAGGCGGGATGGATCGCAAGGCTGCGCGCATCGCCAATGTTCGCCACGTGGTAGAACAGCCCCAGCGCATCGATGAAGCGCTTGCCCGCTTCGGCTCCGTCCTTGAGTTCGAAGCCGACCAGCCCGCCCTGGCCGCGCGTCAGGTACTTGGCGGCAAGGTCCGCCGCCCGGCCTGTCGCAACCGAAGGATGGATTACCGAAGCCACCTTGGGATGCGCGGCAAGGAACGCCGCCACCTTCACCGCGTTCTCGCAGTGCCGCTCGATGCGCAGCGGCATCGTTTCCAGCCCCTGGATCAGCTGGAACGCGCTCATCGGCGAGAGCGCGTTGCCCAGATCGCGCAGCAGTACCACCCGCGCGCGGATGATGTAGGCAATCGGTCCCAGCGGCTTGATGTCGCGCGCCCAGACCGCGCCGTGATAGCTCGCATCCGGCGTGTTGAGGTGCGGCTGGCGTTCGGGGAAGGCTTCCCAGTCGAAGTTGCCGCCATCGATGATCAACCCGCCGATCGAGGTGCCGTGCCCGCCGATGTACTTGGTCGCCGAATAGACCACCACCGCCGCGCCATGCTCGAACGGCTTGATCAGCAGCGGCGCCGCTGTGTTGTCCATGATCAGCGGGATGCCGTATTCACGTCCGATCGCGGCCACCTCGGCAATCGGAAAGACCTCCAGCTTCGGATTGGGCAGCGATTCGGCATAGTAGGCGCGCGTCTTGTCATCGGTCGCGCGGCGGAAACCTTCCACGTCCGCCGGATCGACGAACCGCGTCTCGATGCCCAGATCGCGCAGCGTGTTCGCCAGCAGGTTCCAGGTCCCACCGTAGAGGTTGGTCGAGGCGACGATATTGTCGCCCGCCTTGGCAAGGTTGAGGATGGCAAGCGTCGTCGCCGACTGGCCGGACGAGACTGCCAGCGCCGCCACGCCGCCTTCGATCGCGGCCATGCGCTGTTCCAGCACATCGGTCGTCGGGTTCATCAGCCGGGTGTAGATGTTGCCCAGTTCCTTGAGCGCAAAGAGGTTCGCGGCGTGCTCGGTCGAATGGAACTGGTACGAGGTCGTCTGGTGGATCGGCACCGCGACCGAGCCGGTCGTCGGATCGGCGCGCCAGCCGGCGTGGAGGGCGAGGGTTTCGGGCTTGGCTTTGCTGAGGTCGGTCATCGGGGCATCCTGCTCTGGAAGGTTATGATTATAGTCAATCAATTTGGTGGAGTTTTCAAGCGACGATAGAGCACGCTGTCCGCCGTCTTGCGCAGCGGTTCCCAGCCGGGCAGGCGCGTCGCCGGATCGATCCGGATCACCCACAGGAAGCGCGCCGCGCGCGGGATCGCGGCGACAACTTCGGGCAGGGCGGGCGAATCGCCGCAGGGCTCCATGAACGTGATCGTCGAAGGGTCCCGGTCGAACGGGGCAAGGCGCGGATTGTGGATGCTGATCAGCTGTCCGCTCGGCAGCTGCCACTGCCCGTTGTCAAACAAGTGCCGCCGCGCCAGGCCATAACCCATGATGTGCCGCCGCCGGTCGGTGTTCCAGCCGTTGCACTCGTCGATATAGAGCGAGACGAGGTTCACCCCGCGCGGTGCCGCCTCGATCGCGGTCAGCGTCTCGGCAAACTGGTGGCCGGCCAGCGCCATGCTCGCAGTGTTGGTGGCCAGCCGCGCCCCGGAGAATACTAGACCGCCGATCAGCAGCCAGCGCGTCAGCCGCGGATCGACGTGTTCGCCCGGCGCGCTGGCCAGCACCAGCAGCGCCAGAATCACCGGGCCCAGCCGCATGTCGGCAAAGCGCGATCCCATGATCGTATCGGGCATCAGCAGATAGAGCCCCAGCAGCGCGAGCGCCGCGGCCATCAGCCCCCAGTTCACAACGAAGCCGCGCGTGCGCAGGCTGATATAGAGCACCAGCGCGATCACCCCCGCGCAGGCTGCATCCCATCCCAGCCAGCGATCCGCCATCGCCATGATCAGCCAGACGATCTTGCGCGGCGCATCATTGTTGGCCAGCAGCGCGATGGCTTCCTTGCCCGGCCGCTGCGTCAGCACGCCGATGATCGGGCCAAGCAGCAGCGGCGCGGTCATCAGGCCCGTCGCGATCACCGTGGTTGCGAAACCCTTGCGGCCCCCCGGACCGCTGCGCCAGTTCGCCACCAGTGCGGTCATCCCCGCCACTAGGCTGAACACCGCCCAGCCGACGAGATGGCACACCCACAGCAGGAACCCGATCGGCACGAACAGCGCCGTGCGCAGCACCGGCCGCCGCTCCAGCGCAATCCACAGTGCCATGGCGTGGAAGGCCAGCGCGATCGAAAGTGCGAAATTGGCGAAACCGTAGAGATAGGGCAGCGAGATCGCGAGCGGCAGCGCATAGAGCGCGTTCACTCCGATCCGCCCGTGTGCTGCGCGCGAAAGCAGCAGCATGCCCGAAACCGTCAGTGGCGGAATCGATCCGACGATGAGGTGCACCGCCGGCTCCAGCCCCATGACCGGCGCGAGCAGCTGCACCAGCAGATCGACGCCGAGGTTGGGCAGCAGCCCCCATTCGAAGCTGTACCAATTGCGGAGTACTTCGGATCGGCCGGCATCGAGCTGCACCGCATAGCGCGCGATGTGTCCGCCAAGATCGATCAGCGGCAGCACCGGCGCTGCAATCGCGGGCAGGGCGGCCAGCGCGCTGAGCAGGAGAATAACCGCCAGCTCGCCCAAGGGCTTTTCGCGCGCCGCTGCGGTGCGCGTATCAACCAGTACCGAGAACGGCCATACCCTCATCCCATCCGCCTTTACGGTCGCTCCGGCGCTGCTGTCAAAGGGTGCTGGGCACCGCGCAAAACTGCGGCGCGATGGCAGATCAGGCGGCCCCGCGCGACATGCCCTTGAGGACAATTGCCCGGGCGCTGATCCGGGTGAAGATTAAATGTGTGTAAGGAAGCCTGTCCATGGCCGCCAAGCCGCGTTTGTCGGTTGCCGGTCCGGATTTTTCGTCATAATCGTTCGGCAGTTTTGAACTGTCCCAGTTTCGTAGAGGAGTGGCCATGAGCAATTTGAGAGGATACCTCGGTCTGATCGCCCTGTCTGCCGCCCTGGCGGCTTGCGGCGGCAAGAAGGAAGAAGCTGCGGCGCCTGCCGAAGCTCCTGCGGCGGCCGCACCGGCTGCTGATGCTGCTGCACCTGCTGCTGCAACCAAGGTTGCTGCCGACGCGACCGACACCCTCGACGGCACCAAGTTCGCCGACATGAAGGGCGATGCGGCTGCGGGTGAGAAGGTGTTCACCCAGTGCAAGACCTGCCACGTGATCGATCCGGGCGTGAACCGCATCGGTCCGTCGCTGCACGGTATCATCGGCCGCAAGGCTGGTCAGATCGCCGGCTTCTCCTATTCGAGCGCGAACAAGGAAAGCGGCATCACCTGGACGCCCGAGAAGCTTTACCAGTATCTGGAAAAGCCGGCCCGCGTCGTCCCCGGCACCAAGATGGCCTTCGCCGGCCTCGCCAAGGGCCAGGACCGCGCGGACGTGATCGCCTACCTGACCAGCGCGACGAAGTAAGCCTCGCTGCTTTCAGCACAGAAAGAGCGCCGCTCCCGGAAGGGGGCGGCGTTTTTTTGTTGCGGGTTTGGAAGGGGCTAATGTGGGCGTTACCTCCGCTCGCGAGCATGCGTGGTTCGGTGGCCGCTTTCCCCCAGATATCGACATTCCAGTCTCAGCGTCGGAACTCTGTTTATGGCAACACGGGCCATACCACGCGCTCTGCGCGTACACACCGCTTGGATCCCGTTGAACAACAATCCGTGACATAGGCCGAGACACGGCGTAGGGCGCCGCGATGTCGGTGCAGCCACGCCGCCACGCCGGTTGTGTTTGCAGGCGTGGGCGTCGCTCGCCATCAGATGCATCCTGGCGGATTGCGATCCCATCGCACGGGAAAGCAAGCGCCCCCCTTCGGAGACGACCCCGTTTATGGCAGGTTACAAGGAACCCGGGCTCGAGGCCCGGCGCGCGGCGGCAGCGTCTGCGCGAGAACAGGCACTCGCAAAGCTCAAGGCACGAGCCCCGCTGGATCCCGCAGCGCAGGCCGAACGCATTGCCGCGGCTGAGGCGCGTGAGAAAATCCAGGCCGAGAAGCGCGCGTTGCTCGCCGCGAAAAAGGCGCAGGAACTTGCCGAGAAGGCCGAGCGCGCTGCCAAGGTAGCGCCAGCACTTACCGAAGCGGAGCGCAAGGCGGCTCGGGACGCAAAGTATGCGGCCCGCAAGGCACGCAAGAAGTAGCGCTTGAAGCATCTTGCCAACGCCAGCGGCCTATCCGCTTTGAATGCCGGCGAGCACCTCGTCGACACCGCTTTCGTTCCGGATGGGAGCAGGCTCCGCCTCATCCGGAATGGGACTGATTTTGCGATCCTGCTCGACGACAATGAATTGATGAGCACCGACCTTTCGGCCTCGGAAGGTGTGCTCGCCAGCGCGGTCTGCGCCGAACTCGGCGGCCGCGACCCGGTTCACATGCTCATCGGCGGCTACGGCATGGGTTACACGCTGCGATCCGCTCTCCGGACGCTCGGACGCGATGCTGAAGTGACAGTTGCGGAAATCGTGCCGAAGATCGTTGAGTGGGCGAAAGGGCCCATGGCGCGCATCACCGATGGGTGCCTCGATGACCCGCGCGTGCAACTGGTGCAGGACGACGTTGCCTTTTTGATTGAATCCGCGGCGCAAGGTTACGATTGCATCCTGCTCGATGTCGACAACGGACCAGAAGGCCTCACGCGTCGGGCGAACGATTGGCTCTATTCCCGGGAAGGGGTAGCGGCCGCATGGTCTGCCTTGAAGGAGGGCGGAATTCTCGGCGTCTGGTCTGCCTCGCACGACGACAGATTTGCTGGAGCACTCGCCCGCAGCGGCTTCGCTGTCACGGTGATCGAGACCGATCGGGGGCCGGGTGCGTCCCCGACCGGGCACGGCGAACAGCATGTGATCATCATGGCAGTCAAGCGCGGTAACGACCAGACCGGTCGCTCGGATCAGCCAATGTGAACGTCTGTTCCTGACAGAAGTTGCGCATGGCTGCGGCAGCGTAGCTCCGCCATCGGACGCTGGAGCCAAATGATGCTAGGCCGCATCTCCATTCGCAACCAGCGTCGCTGCTTTGAAGGCCGCCAGGATTGCTCATGCTGCAATGTCGGGCCAAGGCCGAAATCGCGGCGCACAAAGCGCGCTGCGGCCGGGTTCTAGCGCTGAACGCCGCGCAGGCTCACTGATCCGATTGCAGCGATCATCGCCGGCAGGAACAGCAGCACCAATGGCACTGCCGCCAGCAGTCCGAAAATGATCGCCGTCGCGAGCGGCTGCTGAAGGCCCGCACCGCGGCTGACGCCAAGGGCAAGCGGACTGAGCGTGAGGATGGCGATCAGCGCCGACATAAGGATCGGCCGGAGCCTGCGGGCGCCCGCCTCACGGAGCCGCTCCAGCGTGACAGGCGCGGCCGGGTCGATTTCGGCGAGGAAGAAGATGACGAGTTCGGCCACCATGCCGACCACCATGGTCAGGCCCATCAGCGCGGAGATATCAAGCTCGATACCCGTCAGCCACAGACCGCAGATCACCGCCGCTGCCGATAGAAGGACGGTGGCGATGGCCGCGATCGTCCAGACCATGCGTTCGAAGAGGAAGGTCAGCAGCAGCGCGGCAAGCAGCAGCGCAGCGGCGAACACGAGGCTGAGATCGGCAAAGCTGCGCTCCTGCTGTGCGTAGAGCCCGCCGAAGTCCACGCGTATCGTCCGCGGCAGCTGCAGCCCGGCCACGGCCGCCCGGACATCCTTCATCGCCGAGCCGAGATCGCGCCCTTCGAGCCGCGCGGTGACGGCGATGAATGGCGCAAGGTCCTCGCGCGTCAGCTGTTTCTGGCCGGCGATGACCGAAATTCCCGCGATCTGGGAGAGGTAGACTGCGTGGCCATCAGGCGCGGTCAGTACCATCCGCCCAAGGTCCGCCGCCCGCCGGCGCAGGTCTTCAGGCGTGCGCACCCGCACGCTGACTAGCTGCTCGCCGATGCGCACCTGCGTGGCGCGGGTGCCGCCGATCAGCGCCTCGAGCTGGGTCGCTGCAGCGTCCGGATCGAGCCCGTGCTGTGCTGCGCTGCCGGGATCAAGCTTGATGCTGAGCGCATCGCCGGCAACACGCAGTCCGTCGACCACCTCGACCACACCGTCAACTTTGCCGACGGCTTCGCCCACCCGCCTTGCGGCGGCTTCGAGCGAAGCGGGATCATCGCCGAAGAGCTTGACTTCAATCGGCTGGGGCACGGCGGTGAGATCGCCAATGAGGTCCTCCATCAGCTGTGCGGTCTCGATCTCGATCCCCGGGACATTGGTGGCTATCTGGCGCCGGATATCTGACATCACCTCGTCGATCGGGCGGCGCGAGCCGTTCCTGAGGCGGATGAAATAGTCCCCTTCATCCGCTTCGGTCAGCCCACCACCGAGCTGGACGCCGGTCCGCCGCGAATAGCTCGCCACTTCCGGCGTCGCGATGATGATCGCCTCGACTTGTTGCAGAAGATGGTCGGTATCGCTCAGCGCAGCGCCGCTCTGCGCCTTGTAGTCGAGGATGAATCCGCCTTCGTCCATGGCGGGCATGAAGCCGGAAGGGACCTGCGACCAGGCGGCAAGGCCGAGCGCGGCCATGCCGATCCCGAGCACCGCGACGAACAGGGCAGGCCGCGCAAAGGCCCGGTCGCCGGCGCGGCTGTAGCCGCGCGCGAGCCATAGCTGGAAACCGCCCGCCCGCTCGGCGGTCTTGGCATCCTTGTCGCGCAGCCAGCGGGCGGCGACGAGCGGGATCACCAGCCGGGAATAGACGAGCGAAAGGCCGAGCGCCGCGACCATCGTGAGCGCGAGCGGCTTGAAGAACCCGCCGGTCACGCCGGTGATGAATGCCAGCGGGAGGAATACGACGATGGTGGCGAGGGTCGACCCGATCAGCGGGCGGCCCATCTCGGCGGAGGCATGGAGCAGGCCTTCCGGGCCTTTCGCCGTCCCGTCCTGCATGCGCCGCATGATATGTTCGAGCATGACCACCGCATCGTCGACCACCAACCCGACCGCTGCCGCCATCCCTCCAAGCGTCATCATGTCGAAGCCCATGCCCATGCTGGCGAGCACGAGGCAGGTGCCCGCAAGCACCGCGGGAAGCATCAACCCGGTCATGATCATGAGCCGGCCCGAGCGCAGGAACGCGAACAGCACGAGGCCAGCAAGCACCGCCCCCAAAAGGATAGCGTCGCGCACAGCTTCAGCGGCGCCTGTGACCAGTTCCGACTGATCGTAGAATGTGCTGACGGTGACGCTGGGCGGCAGCCCTATCGCCTTGAGCCGGGATTCGACCTCGTGAACGATCTTGACCGTGTCCCCGGCAAGCGATTGGCGGATATTGATCAGCACCGCAGGCTGCCCGTTGGAGGTGACGCGGATGAAGCTGGGTTCCACCGAAGGGTGGATCGTCGCAATCTGGCCCAGCGTGGCGACGCCGGTCGGCCCTGCCTTGAGCGGCGTTGCGGCGAGGTCGGCAAGCGCGGCTATCCGGCTTTGCGCCAGCACGAGATAGAGCCGGTGGCGGTCCTCAAGCTTGCCGACACCGCGCACGTCGTTGGCCTTGCCGATGGCGGCAGCGATATCGGCTAAGCTCAGCCCGATCGCCTGCGCCCGCGCAGGGTCAACATCAACGGCAAATTCGCGCGGTCCGCCGCCCAGCACATCGACGCCCGCGACCCCGGTTACCGCAGTCAACGCAGGGCGGATGGTGAGTTCGGCAATCTGGCGCAGCGCGGCGCTGTCGAGCGAGCGCGAGGTCAGTGCAATGCCCACCACGGGAAACAGGGTCGGATCGGAGCGGCGCACTTCGAAATGGGTGCCGGGCGGCAGATCGGTAAGCAGGTTCGCCAGCGCGCCCTGCGTGGCGAGCGTGGCGGCTGCCATGTCATGCCCCCAGTCGAAGGTGAGTGCGACTTCGGCCGAACCGCGGCTCGTGGTCGAACGGATATGCGAGACGCCGGGAACCGCACGCAGCGCGATTTCCATCGGCCGGGTGATTTCAGCCGCCATCTGCGCGGCATCGCGCTCGCCCGCATCGATCGCGACGGTCACACGCGGATAATCGATCGGCGGGAACAGGCTGACCGGAAGGCGCGTCGCGGCAAGAAGGCCGCCTGCGGTCAGCAGCACGAGCGCCAGCAACAACGCACGCGCGTGGTTGGTCAGCAAGCGCGTCACTTGGTACGCACCTTCATGCCGTCCTCAAGTGCGGTGCCGCCTTGCGTCACAACCAGATCACCGGCGGAAAGGCCCTTGACGATGGCGATCCGGTCAGCGGTCGCCGGCCCGGTCTCGACATCGCGGCGATGCGCGATACCCCCGCTGACCAAGAAGACAAACGGCTGCCCGCCATCATCGAGCAACGCGGCATAAGGCACGGTCAGGCCGCTTACACCGGTGCCGACACGAACCCTGCCCTGCACCGTCTCGCCAGTGGCGATGCCGGTGCCGGCCGGCAGGCGGGCGAAGACCGCGGCCAACCTGATCTGCGGATCGACGACGGGATCTACCGATGTGACGGGGACCGACAGTGCCGACCGGCCAGCTGTCGGCATGATCGCAATCGGCGTTCCGGGGCGTAATGCGCGCGCGGTGGCAGGATCGGCTCCAAAGCGCACCCGCACGTCCTCGAGGCTGCCGATCGTTGCGATCGGAGTGCCCGCTGTGACCATGTCACCCGGTTTTGCCGCCAGCGTTTCGACAAAACCGGCGGTGGGCGCACGCAGGGTGAGTGCCCCGGCACGGATGGCAAGGCTCGCCTGTGTCGTGCGCGCACTCGCCGCAGCGGCGCGTGCGGCCTCGACGTCGGCATCGCTCAACAGGCCATCGCTGCGCAGACGCAGCGCCCGTGCCAGTGCCGCCTCGGCGGTGCGCGCATCGGTCGCCGCCTTGGCGAGATCGAGCCGCGCGGCAGGCGCGGGTGTCAGCACGGCAATCAGATCGCCGCGCGAAACGCGCGTGCCAACAGGGGCGACAATCCGCGTCACCACCGCATCTGCGGCGGCGGTCAGTCCCTGCCTGCCGGTGGCCCCGCTCTCCGCCGTGCCAAACAGCGTGACCTCGGCGGCGATGGCGCCGGGTTCAGCGCGTGCCAGAGTAACGAGCGCGACCGGATCGGTCGCGACTTCACCATCGCTGCCAGTGGAGCAGCCGGCCAACAACAGGAGGGCAACGAAAGGTGCAGCAATTCGGATCATCGGGTCCATGTCTCGTTCAGGGTGCCGGTCAGCAGTTCCAGCGCGATCGTTTGCTCGGCGATGGCCTGATCATCCTGCGCCAGCAGCACCTGCTTATCGCGCAGTGCCTGTTCGGCGGTCTCTGCATTGGCGAGCGGCAGATCGCCGCGCGTTGCAGCGCTGCGGGCGGCTTCGGCAAAGCGTGTCAGGGCGGGCAGATCGGTGAGCACCGCGCTGCGTTGCTGGCGCGCGATGGCAAGGCCGTTCACCGCCGCCGCAATGTCGGCACGTGTCTGGAACAGGCGCGCCGTGTATTCGCTCCGCAGCGCCTCGCGCGTCGCGCGTTCGGTGGCGATCGCGCCGCGGCCCCGGTTCCAGACCGGCAAGTCGAAATTCACCGCCGGGCCGAGCGAGAGGTTGCCGCCCGAATCGCGCCCGGCGTTGATCGTGAGCTGGAGGTTGGGGAACTGATCGAGGATCGCCTTGTGCAGCGCGGCTTCCTGCGCGCCGTAGCCCGCCAGCAGGGCCATGAGATCGAAACGGCGCTCCTTGGCAAGATCGAACAGGCGCCCTGGTTCGGGCGCGCTCGCCATCAGCTGGGGCGGCGCGAGCACGAGCGCGGTAGACGGCGGCAGGCCGAGCAGGCGCAACAGTTCGAGCCGGGCGGCGGCCAGGTCTCGCGCGGTGGTGCGCTGGCGGTCGAGCGCATCGAAGGCGGCAATCCGGGCGGCCTGCACCTGATCTGCGGCGAGATCGCCCCGGCCTGCGGCGCGCATTGCGCGTTCCAGTTGCGACCGCGCAGTTGCCTCTGACGCACTGACGATCGGCAGCAAGCGCTCAAGGCTGCTGATCCGCACGGCCTGAAGTCGCGCCTGCCCCGCAATCTGCCATTCCGCCCAGGCGAGATCGAGCCGGACCTGCCGCGCCAGCGCCTCGGCTCCTTCGTGCCGCACTCTGGCGGTGCGCAAGGCATTGATATCCAGGCCGAGCGCACCAGCGAGATCAAGGAAGGGGTCTGGCCCTGAAAGCACCTTGTTCGCGCCCAGGCTGAAACTGGGATCGGGCAGCAGGCGCGCGGCAAAGGCCTGCGCATCGGCAATCGCGGCGCGCGCGCGCAGGGCCTTGAGATCGGGGTTTGCGATCACGGCAATCGTCGCGATGGCATTCTTGTCGAGCGGGCTGGCCAGATCGATGGCTGCCGGCGCAAGATCGGGCCTGCCAAGGCTCGCGGCATCGCGCGTCAGCGCCTGCTGAGTAGCCGAGTCGTCCAGCGCGGAGTTCAGCGGATGAGGCGTGTAGCTGGCACAGGCCGAAAGCAACAGGACGGCGGCGAAAGGCCAAGGCGGCCGCATGATCACGCGGCAAGCTTTGGCAGCACGAGCGTGACCCGCAAGCCCGGGTGGTTGTCCTCGATCTTCAGCTGGCCGCCGTGCGCTGCCGCAATGGCGGCAACAAGGTTCAGCCCCAGCCCATGCCCGGGGGTGGTGCGGCTCGCTTCGAGCCGGGCGAAACGGCGGGCGATCCGCGCATGATCGCCGGGGGCAACACCGGGGCCATTGTCGGCGACGGCAAGCAGGATGGTGTCACTCTCGGCACGGACCACCATGTTGATCGCAGTTCCGGCCGGGGTGTGCCGCTGGGCGTTGTCGAGGAGATTGATCGCGGCCTGCGCCAGCAACTCGCGGTCCCCCATGATGGCCAGCGCCGGTGTGATCTCGGCAGTCAGGATGCGTCCGCCGTCGAGCACCGCGGGCGCATAACTTTCGGCAAGGTCGGCTGCGAGGTCAGAGATGTCGACAGGGCGGAAATGCCGCCTGATCTCGCCAGCCTCGACCTCGGAGATGCGCAGGATTGCTGCGAACAGCGCAAGCAGATCATCGCTCTGCGCTAGTGCGCGCTTGAGCGCCTGGCGATGTGTCTGTGGATCGGCGCTGCCGTCGAGCGCGCCCTCGATCAGGCTGCGCAGGCGTGCGAGCGGGGTGCGCAGATCATGCGCGACGTCGGTCGAGACTTGCCGCAGATTGTCGAGCAGCGCGCCGATGCGGTCGAGCATGGCATTGAGCGCGATCGCGAGCTGGTCGAACTCGTCGCCGCGCGGCCCCACTGGAATGCGCGGGGCAAGGTCGCCAGCCATGATCGTCTGCGCCGTGCCGCTGATCCGCGCGAGCCGCTGGCGCAGATAACCGCCGAGCAGCAGCGCCCCGATCACCCCGAGCGCAATCACCAGCATGAAGGCGGCGGCAAACAGGGTGAGGATCGTGCGGTCGATCCGCTCGACACCTTCGCTGTCGATGGCAACGACCAGCCGCGAGCCGTCTGGCAAGGCACTCACAAGCGCCCGTGCCGGGTCGGGGCCTTCGCTAGGGTCGTCGAGCATCAGATCCTGGGCACCCACCCGGACCTCGTTGATCGCGAGAGTGCCGGCAAGCCTGTGCCCGGCCTTGTCGACCAGGGCATACTGATATCCGTCCTCAGGGTTCATCGCCTCTCGCTTGGCGACGGCGGCGGCGAGATCGGCGATGCCGCCCTCGTCGAATTCGCGCTGCAGCCCTGCGGTTTCCTCGGCGATGCCGATATCCTGCTGGTTCCTGAAGTCCGCATCGGCGGCGTAGTAGACCGCCACGCCGAGCAGGAGGATCGCCAGCGCAAAGGCCGCCGAATAGGTGAAGGCCACGCGGTAGGCAGCGCTTGCCATCAGCCGTCTAGCCACGGGCACGCATGCGGTAGCCGATCCCGCGCAAGGTTTCGATGGGATCGCTGCCGAACCCTTCGTTGAGCTTCGAACGCAGGCGGCTCAGATGGCTTTCGACGATGTTGGTCTGCGGGTCGAAGTGGAAGCCCCAGATGCTCTCGAGAAACATCGTCCGCGTGACCACTTTGCCTGCATGGCGCATGAGCTGTTCGAGCAGGGCGAACTCGCGCGGCTGGAGATGGACCTCGCGGCCTTCGCGCCGCACTTCGCGCTTCAGCAGATCCAGCGTGATTGCGCCCACTTCGAGCCGCGTGGTCGCCTCGTTGATCGGTAGGCGGCGCATCAGCGCGGTGAGCCGGGCAAGCAGTTCGGCCATCGCAAAGGGCTTGACCAGATAATCATCCGCCCCGGCTTCCAGCCCCGCAACCCGGTCGGTGATCCCCCCTAGCGCGGTCAGCAGCAGAACCGGCGTGCCGACTCCATCGCCGCGCAATCGCCGCAGCACCTCCAGCCCGTCGAGCCCCGGCATCATGCGGTCGAGCACGATGACGTCGTAGCCTTCGGCAAGGCCCAGGCGCAAAGCCGCATCGCCCGTGGCGGCGCAGGCGACGACATGGCCCTTGTCGCCAAGCGTCATGGCGACGAGCTCGGCGGTTCCGCTGTCATCGTCGGCGATCAGAACTCGCACCGGCCCCTTTCTCGTGATGTGAGTTCTCCGCGAAGTCGCAGGTGGTGCGGTCCGGCAGAGTGTTGCACCGCTATAGATTGGCGATGCATCGAAATGGTCTTCTAAAATCCCAATGTACATGAACGGCCGCTGCGGCAGGACCGCAAGCTTGTATCTTCCCAATGTACTGCCCACCCGGGCAATCGCCGCTGGCAAGCGCGGCAGGGGCAGGGCATTCACGCGGGGTCCCGCCCTCCCTGATTGCGAATTGCCCCATGCGCCGAATTCGCATCTCCCAGATGTCCCTCGCCGCGTTTTCGCTCGGGCTGGTCGCTGCGGCGCCGCCGCCGTCCTACGAGATTGCCGGCTCGATTGCCGGCCCTCATCGCGCGTGCGACGTATTCGAGCGCGATCGGCAACCACGACTATCGCGGCAATCCGCAGGCGCAGCTCGACTATGCCCGGACCAGCCCGCGCTGGCGCATGCCGCAGCGCCATTATCAGGTCTCCGGCGCAGAATCCGGCGTGCCGCAGCTCGACCTGTTCGTGATCGACACCTCGCCGACCGTCCACAAGTACCGGGACGAGGTCGACAGCGTGATCGCCCGCAATGTCGCCGCGCGATCGGGTTTTGCCGCCATGACGGTCGGGAAGGCCGGCCTTTCGCTCGAGTTCAAGGATTTGACTGGATCGCGCCTTTATCAGACACTTTTGGCGACCTGATGCGGGCCCCCGCGGTGAGCCCGACGTTCGCAAGCCAGGCGACTGTATATTTAATGGCTGTTGCATCAATGGATTAGGGGATGGGCAAGTGCGCAAGCGGAGCATCATTGGTTTGCTGGCCATTGCGGGCTTGGCGCCGCTTTCAGCGGGTTCGGTGCAGGCAAAGGCGCTGGACGTCTATCTCGAGGGCGATCCTTCCGGCCCGGCTCCTGCATCGGTTTCGGGCGGGCTGCTGCTGATGGGCGGGGGCGACCACGATATCGACGCCATGCGCTGGTTCATCGCCAAGGCTGGACACGGTCATATCGTGATCCTGCGCGCCTCGCAGCATGGCGAGGCGAGCACCGAGTTCTATCGAGAACTCGGCGGCGTGCTTTCAGCGGAGACGTTCGTCACCCACCGCCGCTCCGCCTCTTATGACAAGCATCTGCTCGAAGCACTGCGCAAGGCGGACGGCGTGTTCATCGCAGGCGGTGATCAGGCGCGCTATGTGCGGCGCTGGCGTGGCACACCGATTGCCGAGGCGCTCGATGCCCATGTGCGGGCGGGCAAGCCACTGGCGGGCACCAGCGCAGGTCTCGCGATGCTGGGCGAGTATCTCTATGGCTGCATGGATGGACACAGCTTGACGAGCCCCGAGGGCCTTGCCGACCCCTACGGGAAAGGCACAACGATAGAAACGGGGTTCCTCCATCTCGACCTGCTCAAGGCGGTCATCACTGACAGTCACTTCACCGAGCGCGGCCGGCTCGGCCGTCTCTTCGCCTTCATCGCCAAGGCGCAGGCAAGTCGCCCGGCCGATGCCCCGCCGCTGATCGGAGTGGGTGTCGACGAAGGTGCATCGCTGGCGGTCGAGCCCGACGGGACGGGCCATGTCTATCCGACAGTGGCAGGAACCGGCGTCTCGATCGTGTCAGGCGCAGGGATCGGCCGCGTGAAAGTGCCCGGACCGTTGCAGGCCGCGCGCGTGCGGGTGACTTTTGCCGGAGAGCAATCGGTGGTCCATCTGCCTGCGGGCTATGTCGATAAGCCGGACCGGGTGCAGGACTACAGCGCGGGCGGCGGGACGATCACGCAGCTGCCTTGACATGGATTGTTAGTCAGAAGGGCTGGGCAACGCTGAATGTCGGCCTTGTATGGAAGCTGCCGTTCGAAATGACGGGTGGAAACGTCCGGTAAGTCTAAGGATTTCGGGCGCTTGCGTACGGAATCCTGACATGGAGGAACCCGCGGGCCCCATCCAATGGTCTATGGGTAAAAGGGCTTTGGTGTGGATCGGGGTGACTGAGGCTGCCGTG
>NZ_JAIXPP010000027.1 GCF_027486195.1 Novosphingobium sp. | reverse complement strand
CCTTCGTGGTGATTGCGGCTTTGCGCCGTCTGTCCGGGGCCTGTCGAGCGGGGATGGTCCCTGCTCCGAGACAGGAGCTCGAACATGTCACTCACCATCGCACAGCGTCACGCCTGGAGCCTCGCCCGCACCCTGATGGTCTGCATCACCCTGTTCCACGCCGGCAATGGCTACGCCGCCGTTCCCACGGCAGAATTCGATGGCGATGCCAGCAGCATCGTTCGCGAATATGACCCGTTCAATCCCTGACCGCGCCATTACGCGCTTGCCGGACGGGCCGGATACCCAATGGGTATTCCGGCCCGTCCGCATGTCTGATATGATGCCCATGCACATTGCGCTGCGGTGGTGGAGGAGAGCGCGTCCCTTACCCTTGATTCCAAGGAGGACGCCATGTTGATCGGTTTCACCCTCGTAATAGTCGCAGTCTACATGTGCTGCGCGCTGCTTTTCCGCCTCTCGGTGCATGCTCTGCCGCTCTTCGTTGGCTTTGCTGCCGCATCGGCCACTTACCATTCTGACCACGGCCTGATTGCCGCATTGGTCGCGGCCGCCTTGGCTGGCATCGCAACCATCGCACTTGCCCGGATTTCCCTCGGTCTGGCCCGTTCCGACCTTGCCCGCGCCGCCGTCGGTCTCGTCTTTGCCTTGCCGGCGGCACTAGCTGGCTACCACGCGGTCCATGGCATCGCTGCGGCGACGATGCCCGTCAGCATCTGGCCCACCGTCGTGGCGCTGATCGGCGCCGCCGTGATCGCTGCGACTTCATGGGTGCAGTGGAGCCGCTCTGCCCGCTGACGACGTTCACGCGAAGCCCCGCCCAGCGCCGCCGGGCGGGGCATACCCGATCAGACCCAGACCGGGACGGGGCAGCGGTGGGGATCAGGGTGAGTTATGCCTTAATTGCGCCAAGTGGCTGCCAAGGCGGCGCCAGGATCCCGCCTGACGAACGAGACCGCTGGGCCAAGGCCGAAGCTGGATTGGCGACACGAGCAAGCGCAATTCCGGACGAAGGGTGACAAGCGGTTTTGCGATGCCGCAATGCGGGTGTGCGGGGGGTAACTGCGGCACCAACAGCGGCTGGCCCTCATTCTTTCCAGCGCCGATCTGTGGGGTCCGATAAAGAGCCATGGATTTCCAGCTCAAGTGCGACCCGAGCCCAATGCGACCTCTTCAATGGCTTTGGTTGGCAGGGGATGGCTTCGCCTCTTGATCCCTTACTGCAACGCAAGTCCGCCCGGTTTCTTCCCCTGGGTCTGCGACCCATTCCTCGCGAGGCAAGAAACCCGCCGGCCCCGCGTCCTACACGTCCGTTCCGGCCCTGCGGGTGCAGCGGGCGCAAGCCCCTGCCTTCAACCAGCCATCGAGGCCGCGATGGGCGCGGGTTCGAGCAACTTGAAGGAA
The DNA here is from genome assembly GCF_027486195.1 of Novosphingobium sp. Taxonomy (GTDB): domain Bacteria; phylum Pseudomonadota; class Alphaproteobacteria; order Sphingomonadales; family Sphingomonadaceae; genus Novosphingobium. The sequence goes on along the minus strand of NZ_JAIXPP010000027.1, from coordinate 35,912 downwards.
TTGATCATGGCTAACATCGGAACTTTCACCAAGACCGGCAACGAATACAAGGGCGAGATCGTCACCATGTCGGTGCAGCAGAAGAACGTCCGCATCGTCCCCGAAGAAAGCGACAACGAAAACGCGCCGTCGCACCGGGTCTTCGTCGGCCGCGCGGAAATCGGCGCCGCCTGGACCAAGCGCTCGAACGAAGGCCGCGACTACCTCTCGGTCAAGCTCGACGATCCCAGCTTCACCGCCCCGATCTTCGCCAACCTGTTCGACGACGAAGACGGCAAGAGCTTCAACCTGATCTGGTCGCGCGCGCGCCGCACCAACGGCGACTGACCGGCCAGACAGGCCCCGCCCGGCACCGCCGGGCGGGGCTTCGCTGTACTCATTTTTCAGTGCTGTGTGGCGGATCGGCGAGAAGATCGGCAGGTTTGACATTGAGGGCCTGAGCAGCCTCGTGGATCGAAAGCAGAGTCGCGTTTTGCCCGCCGCGCTCGATCAAGCTGATGTAAGCGCGATCGACACCCATGCGCTCGGCCACCGCTTCCTGGCTTAGACCCGCGGCGAGCCGGTAGTGGCGAACATTTTCGCCGAACAATTTGCGGATATCCATCCGCAGCTTAGAAACCTGTCGCGTATCTCCGTGCTACGTATTATAATACGCGAACACTTTGATCAGTCGCATTGACGGAGCGATCCTCTGCTCCAACTACTTATCCCCTATTGCGTAGGGTGACCTCCTTCTTTGGGGAGATGCCAAGATTTCACCATTCTGGAGCTTCTTTCGTGCTAAGTGTAAAACTGTGTGAAACGGAGTCGAAACAAAGGCTCGGCCCATGACGACACCACCATTTGAAGACGCTCCGCCCGCCCATGAGCACATCACGGCATACGACGAGAGCCATTTTATTACGTATTTGCGGATACTTGATGCCTCTAGCGAAGGTGCCGATTGGCGCGAGGTCGCAGCAATCGTTTTCGGCCTGGATCCGACAGCTGAGCCGGAACGATCATCCCGCGTTTACAACACTCATCTCGATCGCGCACGTTGGATGACCACCAAAGGCTATCGACACTTACTTGAAAAATCGCGCAACTCGTGATGAGGCCCTAAATCGCTGTGGTATTTCCCCCAATTAGTTGCCCCTAATTCCATCGCGAATCCGGATAGAGTTCTGCAAACTTGGTTACTTCCATGTTTCCTATGTCAAACAAAGACTTGATGCTTGGCCTATTCGCCCATGCCACGCGGAGGTCTCATGTCTGGGGGAACGTCCTGGCGGTCGCCTTCCGCCGCAGAAAAGTATCGGGACCACGACTATGCGGATTTTGCGCAGGAGTTCCTGAACCGCAACGCAGACTATCGCCGCGATCATGCCGAGACGCTGGGAAGGATCGTTGACGATCCTGCTTCTGCGCGCATTGAAGAGGAGGGCCTGGCCGGGCGGTGGGGGCTGAGCTTTCCCCACCACGCCGGATGCGGATCCGCGCACCAGCCCCGCACTATGGTCTCCACACGCCGCTCCAGACGTAGTGTTGCTGGCAACTCCCAACATTGCGGCGATCCCATTGCTGCCCGGCTTTGAACCGCTGGTCGAAGCGGTCGGAGAGAAGGAGCACAATCTTGTTGCCGCCAAGGGCGCGGCGAGGCTGCGGCTATGCCTTCGCGCCGCTCTGCCGCAGTGCCCGGATTGTCTCGTCATCCAGAATGATCGGTGTGCCGCTGCCCGGCTTGCCGCCGCTACCCGCTTTGAGCGGGCGACGCGCGGGCTTGGCCTCGGACCGGACCGTGTTGCCTCACCATCTGCCTACCGGCGATCTCGGCTCGCCCTGCTGCTTGATATTCAGGACGGGATCGATGCGGGGATACCGCCACGCGACCTCGCCTTCGGCCTAGTCTTCCCGCGGCAGCGCCCTCTGGCCGGAGCGACCTGGAAAGGCTCGGGCGAACGCCGACATACGCTCCGGCTGATTGCCGATGCCCGCAGCTTGGTCACCAGCGGCTACCGCAAGTTGCTCTGTCACGATTAAACCCGTTCCGATCGGGGGTGACAGATTTCTTGCTGCACACTCTGTCACTCCCTCCCGGCGCTCTGCGTTCGCCATTGCTGCCTGCGACCAGCGGCAGTCCGCCGCTTTGGTCTAAGCCAAGCGGAGGCCGCCCATGGATGCCCGACCCACTCCCGTCATAGCCAGGTTCCTGCGAACACCCGATGCCGCAGTGCATGTGGGCCTATCCGCCCGCACGCTCGAGAAACATCGCTGCTTCGGGACCGGGCCGGTCTATCGCAAGCTCGGGGGAAGGATTGTCTACTCGGTCGAAGATCTCGACGCCTGGGCCGAACAAGGCTTGCGCCGTTCGACCAGCGACCCTGGCACAGGCATCGTCTATCCTGCCAAGCGGCTCGACGGCTATACGCCGCCGGTGCGCCGCTGAGCCCGGTCATGTCGCGCCTGTCCCAATTTCCGGCGGAGAGCCGCCAACTGGACTTGTTCGTAAGCGCTGGCGGCGACATCGCCGCGCGTGACGCCCAAGATCTGATGTCTTGGCCATTTTTCAGTCTGGCCAAGACCAAGCGGGTCAAGCCCATCGACTTCCGAATGGGCGAGGTCTCGATCCTGGTCGAGGCGACCGCTGAGCACGGCATGGCGACCATTTGGGACGCCGACGTTCTCATCTGGGTGGCCAGTCAGATAGTCGAGGCGCGCGATGCGGGTCGGGCGACCTCGCGGCTGATCGCCGCTACGCCGCACGAGATCCTCGCCTTCACCAGGCGCGGCACTGGCAAGGCCAGCTATGAGCGGCTGAAGGCCGGGCTCGACCGCCTTCAATCGACGACGATCGCCACTTCGATCCGCCAGCGTGATGCCCGGCGGCGGCACCGGTTCAGTTGGATCAACGAATGGAAGGAGCGCCTCGACGGTTCAGGCCGGGCGACGGGCATCGAGATGATCATCCCTGACTGGTTCTACGAAGGTGTGCTCGACCAGGCGCTCGTCCTGACCATCGACCCCGCCTACTTCGCGCTGACCGGCGGTCTGGAGCGCTGGCTTTACCGGATCGTGCGCAAGCATGGCGGTAAGCAGAAAGGTGGCTGGAGCTTCGACTTTCAACACCTGCACGTTAAGTCTGGCGCGCTCTCGCCGCCCAAGCGCTTCGCGTTCGAGCTGCGCGATATCGTCCGCCGTCAGGCGCTGCCCGGATACAGCCTGAGCCTCGATCACGCGCTCGGTCGCGAACGGTTGAACTTCGTTTCCATCCCCCTCGATCCGTTCGACGCAGCGATGCGCCGCGTCGGATTTCAGCCTGTGGATATGTCGTGATGCAACACGGACTATCAGGAACCGCCCGACTCGGACGATCAGGAACCGAAAGTTCGGACTATCGGGAACCGAAATGCCCCTCAAACCCGCAGAAAAACTGCCGTTCCCGCGCCCTTAACTTAGCTAACAAAGAATCCTTCGGATTCTTGCTAACGTCACCGCCCCTGTGGACGGACGGCGCAGCCCCGGCCCGCCGACCTGCCGATACGAGGGTCGATGACAGTCCACCGTTGACCCACGTCACGCTGTTCTGGCGCGAAGGCAAACACGAGGACTGGCTCAAGTTCGGCAAGCCAGTCGCGACACGGATCGTCAGCCGCAGCCAGCGCATAGAGAGCTATGCGCCGGGCCAGGTGTTCGCCCTCGTGCGCTGGGCCAGCAACGACTACGGCACGATCCGCTCTTCGCTCGACATCGTGCGTGCAGTGGAGCCGCACGAACCCGTCACGCCAGTCACGCAGGTCGATCCCGGCGGCGAGGTCCTGCTCGCGGTTCATGGTTGGCCCAAGGTCGCTCAGGTCTTCCGCCTGATCGATACAATCGAAGCTTCGGGCATCGACCCTACCGAGGTCGCGCCCGATCATTGGCGGCACATCCACAACCGGATGGCCGCACGCGAAGTGCCGCGCGCCTATGCGCCGGCGCGGCATCGCGCCTGGCTTCAGCGCAAGGATGTGCTGTCATGATCCGGCGGCGTTACGTGCTCGCAGGGCTGGTGGCCGCCGCAACACTCGCGACGCTCGCCGTGCCGGTCAGCCGCTACGCAATTTGGAACGCAAGCGCATCGGTTCCCACCGGACTTTACGCGATCCGAAGGAAGGCCAGCTTGCACGTCGGCGAGCGCGTGGCAGTCGAGCCGGAGCCCGCACTGCGACAGTTCCTCGCATCACGCGGCTATCTCCCCGCAGGCGTGCCTCTGATCAAGCGCATCGCTGCGGTCAGCGGTCAGCGCGTTTGCCGGTTCGGTCACGAGGTGACCATCGACGGAAACTTTGCTGGGGTTGCGCGCGACCGCGACCGTCTTGGCCGCCCACTTCCAGCATGGTTCGGCTGCCGGACGCTGCGCTCCGGTGAGCTGTTTTTGATGAACCCGGCTGCGCCCCACAGCTTCGACGGCCGCTATTTTGGCGTGCTGCGCATGGCCGATGTGATCGGCCGCGCGACGCCCATCTGGACCGACGAAGCGGGCGACGGCGACCACAAGTGGTTTGCCGATCCGCTCTCAGCCTTACCCACCAAACCCACCCCCAGTCCACCAACCGAAGGAGACTGACCCATGCGTATCGGACTTTTTGTTGCCGCCGATGGCGGCTTTGCCGGGCACTTGACCACGCTTACGCTCGACATCGATCTTGTCCTCGTTCCGGCTGACAACTCGGACAGCGAGAACGCACCGGACTTCCGGGTGATTGCAGGATCGGACGACGAAGCCCGCGAGGTCGGTGCTGGCTGGAAGCATGTTGGTGAGAAGGCCGGCGAATACGTCGCGATCCAGATCGACGACCCGATGTTCATCCAGCCCCTGCGGGCCAACCTGTTCCAGGGCGAAAACAACGGTCACGTTCTGGTGTGGTCGCGGCCGACCAAACGCGAAGCGGCAAACTGAGCCATGCGCCCGATTGCACCGCTCGCCTTCCTCGTCTCGGCATTTTGCCTGTTCGGAAACGCGCCTGCCTTCGGGCAGGCGGCTGCCGAACAGGCGCAGCGGCGCTCCGTCGATATCGCGGGTTACGTGGCCGAGGCCTCTCAGCGCTTCGGCATACCCGAGAACTGGATTTACGCGGTAATGCGCACCGAAAGCGCGGGACGGATCGGTGCTGTCTCATCGGCAGGGGCGAAGGGCCTGATGCAGCTCATGCCCGAAACCTGGACGCGGCAACGTGCCCGGCTCGGGCTCGGCAGCGACCCCTTCGATCAGCGCGACAACATCTTGGCAGGCACGTCCTACCTGCGTGAGATGTACGACAGCTACGGTGCCACAGGTATGCTTGCCGCCTACAATGCGGGACCTGGGCGATATGAAGATTGGCGGGATCGTGGCAGACCGCTCCCCACCGAAACCCGCGCCTATGTCGCGAAGATCGCACCGCAGCTGCAATCGGCGAGCACGGCGACTGTCGTCGCCAGCCCATCACGGGTGCAGCCGGTGCGCCTGTCATGGACGCAAAGCCAGCTGTTTGCCCCGCACACAGACGGCGATGACGGCGCATCCGGCAGCTTCGCCGCCGCCGCGCCGCCGCCAGCTGTTCGCGTTCGAAGTACCCCAATCATCGGTCTCTTTGCACCCGTTTCGGCGAGTGGTTCGCAATGAACACGCTTTTCGCTTTGTTGCGCGTCAAGGCGTGGTCTGGAGCACTAAGGGTTGGATTGAGGTTGGAAGCGAAGGAGGAGGAAGGACGATGGCGAGATAAAAGAGCGGCTGGCTGTTGGGTTCGTGAGGGGCAGAAATCCTTGGCTTCGTGCGCCATACGCATCTTGAGCCTGCTGGCGCCGCGTCGCGTTTTTCCCGCAATTCTGCCACTTCTGCAGCCGTCGCCTATCCGCAAGGCGCCTTTCCGATGAGCGATGACGATTTTGAGGTGAAGCCTGGCCGCGTCCGGGATCGCGGGCGGCCTTCAGGGCAAAAGGCCAAATCGCTCGCCGGGTGCGTGCTCCAGGTTTCGAAGCGCGCAGGCTACACGTCACTTTCCCGACGCATGGGCGGTGGCACCGGTCGATCCGGTCGCGGCCGCGGAGCCGCGCTGGCCATGCGTCGATCGCCCACCCAGCGCCGGGTGGTTATCAAGGCCCGCGTCGTTCGGCACAAAGGCTCGCACTTTCGCGCCGCACCGCTTGCCCGCCACCTCACTTATCTCAAGCGCGACGGGGTTGACCGCGAGGGAACCGAAGGCCGCCTGTTCGACCAGGACGGCGACAGTGTCGATGCCGAAGGCTTTTCGACGCGCTGCGAGGACGATCGGCACCACTTCCGTTTTATCGTGTCGCCCGAAGATGCCGCCGAGATGGAGGACTTACGCGCCTTCACGCGCGAACTGATGGATGACATGGCGCACGATCTTGGAACCCGGCTCGACTGGGTAGCGGTCGATCATTGGAACACCGACAACCCTCATATGCATATCCTGGTGCGTGGGCGTGCAGACGATGGCCGCGACCTGGTCATCGACCGCAATTACATTCGCGAGGGAATGCGCGGCCGCGCCCAAGAGCGGGTCACTGCCGAACTCGGCCACAGAACCGAGCGCGAGATAGAACAAGCTTTGCGCCGCGAAGTGAGCGCCGAACGCTGGACGAGTCTCGACCGCAGCCTGCAACGTCTCCAAGACGAGAGCGGCTTGGTCGACCTGCGTCCCGAACCGTCCGGTCATGCGCGTTCCGACCGTGCCCTGCTGATCGGTAGGGCGACCGCGCTCGAACGGCTTGGTCTAGCCGAATCACATGGCCCGGCCTGCTGGAGTCTGGGGAACGATCTTGAAGCCCAGCTCCGCGCGCTCGGCGAGCGCGGAGACATCATCAAGACCATGCATCGCGCCATGTTGCGCCAGATCGGCAGCGCCGAGACCGGGCGGTTTGCGATGCATGGCGAGGCACCGGGCGAACCCATTATTGGCCGCTTGATCGAACGCGGCCTGCACGACGAACTGACCGGCGAGGCCTATGCTGTGGTCGATGGCGTCGATGGCCGCGTCCATCATCTCAAGTTCTCCGATCTCGAAGTCACTGGTGATGCAGAACCCGGCGCGATCGTCGAACTCAGAAGCTGGGACGACAAACGCGGGCGCCGACAACAGTCGCTGGCGCTGCGCTCGGATCTGGCGCTAGCCGAGCAGGTCACGGCGAACGGCGCGACCTGGCTCGACCGCCAGCTGGTCGCAGCCGAGCCGCAGATCACCGGCAGCGGATTTGGCATCGAGGTCGAACAGGCCAAGATCGCCAGAGCGGAGTATCTGGCGGAGCAGGGTCTGGCGCGTCGGCAAGGTAACCGGCTCACCCTCGCGCGCGATCTCATTTCGACGCTCCGTGACCGAGAGCTTGCCAGCGCCGCTAGCGCCATCACCCACCGCACCGGACTCGACCATGCGGCCGGCGAAGAAGGCGACCGGGTGAAAGGCCTCTACCGAGAGCGGCTCAAACTTGCTTCAGGCCGTTTCGCAATGATGGAGCATGCCCACGGGTTCGAGCTCGTGCCGTGGAAGCCGTCGCTCGACCGACACCTGGGCGAGCAGGTGATGGGTACGATCAAGAGCGGCGGCGGGATCGAATGGTCACTCGGTCGCAGCCGCGGCATCACTATCTGACGATCAACCGGACCGGCCAATCGAAGTGCCTGCGCTGCTCGCGCCGCTGCACTTCGCTCGTCGCATATGCATCCGCTGCTCGGATGATCCCGAAGTCATTGGGGAACAGCGGCATGTTGCTCGCCATGAGTTCTGCAGAACTTGCCTCGCGGAACACCGCATACGGGGCGAGCTGGCGCAAGATGCTAACCGCAAGATCCTTGCTCTGTCCACGCTTGCCAGTGACCGCCAGTCCGATGCCGATCGCGCGGGCCAGCTCGATATCGTCGATCCGCACTTTCATCACAGCATCGCCAATTGCCGGTCGCGGTCACCATTGAGACACGCATCGGCACGCAATGCCGCCTCGACCGCATTGCGGTAATGAACGGTCCCGTATTTCTCGGCTTCGGGAAACGGAACTGGGGTCCACTCCTCACCTGGATAGACGCTCTCGTAGATCGCGCGCGCGGCTTCGCGCAGCGCCGGATCGTGCTGCATGATTATCATTCCTGTCGCAAAGCCGAATCGGCAAGGTTGGAACGATATTCGTTCTATATATGTTCTTCAAGACGGTGATGTCAGCTTTACGAACGTGGGTCCTATCCCGCCAGCCTTTCCGATCATGCGCCGGCCTGCGCTGACCACGGCAGATCCCTTGCAATTTCGCCATTCCGGCACCGACATGCCCGCCGTAACGGGTAGGAGCCAGGTCAATGTCTGCGGCGAAGATCCTGTGGGGCCAGGTGCTGGCCGTGTTCCTGATCATTCTTGCCAGCGTCTGGGCCGCGACGCAGTGGACAGCATCCGCGCTCGGCTTCCAGCCTGAGCTTGGCAGCCCCTGGTTCTTGGCATTGGGCCATCCGGTTTACCGGCCCTATGACCTGTTCTGGTGGTGGTTCTCTTACGACGCTTACGCCCCGGAGGTGTTCGACAAGGGCGGGATGATCGCAACCTCGGGCGGGTTCGTCGCGATCGTCGTCGCCATCGCCATGTCGGTGTGGCGCGGCCGCGAGAACAGCAATGCCAAGACGTATGGTTCAGCGCGCTGGGCTGAGCGAGCCGATATCAAGCGCATCGGCCTCCTCTCCGAAACCGGCGTGGTGCTCGGCAAGTTCCAGAACAATTATCTGCGCCATGACGGTCCTGAGCACGTGCTGTGCTTCGCGCCAACTCGATCGGGCAAGGGCGTGGGCCTCGTCATCCCGACCCTGCTGACCTGGCCCGGCTCGGCGATCGTCCACGACATCAAGGGCGAGAACTGGACACTCACCGCCGGCTTCCGCTCAAGCTTCAGCCGCACCCTGCTGTTCGACCCCACCAATCTCGCCTCTGCCCACTACAACCCGTTGCTCGAAGTGCGCCGTGGGATCAGCGAAGTGCGCGACGTTCAAAACATCGCTGACATCCTGGTCGACCCCGAAGGCAGCCTTGAGAAGCGCAACCATTGGGAGAAAACGAGCCATGCCCTGCTTGTTGGGGCCATTCTGCACGTCCTCTACGCCGAGCCCGACAAGACCCTAGCAGGTGTAGCTGCGTTCCTGTCCGATCCCGAACGCTCGATCGAGGAAACGCTTGATGCGATGATGGCGACCGCGCACCTGGGCGAGGCTGGCCCGCACCCTGTCGTCGCCAGCGCCGCCCGCGAGCTGCTGAACAAGTCGGACAACGAGCGATCCGGGGTGTTGTCGACCGCCATGTCCTATCTCGGGCTCTACCGAGATCCGGTGATTGCCGAGGTCACAAGTTGGTCGGACTGGCGGATTGCCGACCTTGTCGAGGCCAAGCGGCCTGCCACTCTCTACCTGGTCGTGCCGCCATCCGACATCAGCCGGACCAAACCTCTCATCCGCCTGATCCTAAATCAGATCGGGCGACGGCTGACCGAGGAGCTTTCCCCCAAGGCGCAGCGCCACCGGCTGCTGATGATGCTCGACGAGTTCCCGGCACTGGGGCGTCTCGACTTTTTCGAGAGCGCGCTCGCGTTCATGGCTGGCTATGGGCTCAAGTCGTTTCTCATCGCGCAGTCGCTCAACCAGATCGAGCGGGCCTACGGCAAGAACAATGCGATCCTCGACAACTGCCATGTCAGGGTAGCGTTCGCGACCAATGATGAAGGGACCGCGAAGCGCGTGTCGGAATCGCTGGGCACAGCAACCGAGCAACGCTCAATGCGCAACTATGCCGGTCACCGACTGTCGCCTTGGCTCGGTCACCTGATGGTCTCCCGCTCAGAAACGTCGCGCCCACTGCTGACCCAGGGTGAGATCCTCCAGTTGCCTGAAACAGACGAGATCGTCATGCTGTCCGGGTCGCCGCCGATAAAGGCGAAAAAAGCGCGCTACTATGCAGATCCGAGGCTACAGGCGCGGATCCAGTCCCCTCCGGAATCTAGCCAGGCCAAGTCCAATAATCCGAAGACCGACGACTGGAGTGATCTCCCCGCCGTCAAGCCGATGCTGAAGAAGCGGCGCAAGGCGGTAGCCAGTCATGATCCCGCCAATGGCGGTATCCGCCGGGAACCGGAAATTCCGGCCCACGTCGATGTTCTGCCCCAAGCTAGCAAGGATCGTTCTGGCGAGTTCGATTTTGGCGATCGGGCAGAAGGGATTGACGATGCAGCCCGTGCAGAGCGCCTTCGCTTAAACATAGTTCGAAACGCAAGTCAGGCTTCACTGGATCCAGGCGATGGAATTGAGCTGTGAAGTCGAAACACACCTTCCGCTTGCCACCTGATCTCGCAGACCGGCTAGCCGACTATGCGCGAAGGAAGCGCGTGACCCAAGCGCAGGTTGTCGAAACGGCGTTGAACTCGTTTCTCTCGCCTGACGGGTCGGAACGAATGGAAGCGGCGTTCAGCCGCCGGATCGATAAAGTCGTGCGGCAACTCGACAAGCTGGACTACCGGGTAGAGCTGAATTCTGAGGCATTGGCGCTGTTTGTGCGGTTTTGGCTGACGGCCAACCCGGCACTGCCGGATGCAGCTCGGGTAGCGGCTCAGGCGCAGGGCAAGGAGCGATTTGAGGGCTTCGTCGAAGCGTTGGCGCGGAAGATGGAGTTTGGACCAAAGCTGGTCGAAGCTGTGGGGCGGTTGGGCAGCGGGGTGTAGGGCCGCTCAGGCGGACAATCCAGCAAGTCTCGTTTTGGACGCCAATGAGGATAGCGGACATCCCGGACGGTAGATCGGCGTTTTGACCTAGCGCCTCACGGAGCGCGGTCGTCGCTGCCGCGTTACTCCTCCGACGGCGGCGGCTCGACCCGGGTCTTGCCGTCGAGCCAGTCCTGATAGGCCGCGATCTCCGCCTCGACCCGGTCGATGCCACGATCGATCACATAGGGGCCCCAGTCGCGCCCGTGGTAGAGCAGCTTGATCGAGGCGAAGGCGACGTCGATCGCGAAGCGCGAGGCCAGCCCCGGCTGGATCAGCGCGCCGTCGAAGGGATGGCGCAGGAAGCGAAGCAGCCGGTCGAAGAACAAAGCGGCCTGGGTGTCGCGCCAGGCTTCGCTTGCAAGCTCGATAATTGCCGGGCGCGGCGCGGTCCTGCCATTCCAGTCATCGTTGAGGAAAGCGCTGACGAGGATCGTACGACGCAGGACGCAGACCGCCTCGGCCATCTCGTAGATCGAGAAGACAGGGTCGCCTTCGTCCGCCATGCTCGTGGGTTCGCTGTGATGGGTTTCGATGGCCGAGATCAGCGTCTGCACCGTCGCCCCCTCATAGCCGAACACGCCCCGGAACACGGGCGGCCCGCTGCGTCGTCCGCCGATCGCCTCGTCGAGATGCCGCAGCGCATCGATCAGCTCACCCGAGGACAGGTTGGACTTGACCTCGATCACCGCTCGCACGGCTTCGAATGGAACTACGACGAGATTCCCAGCATGAAACAGCGGGGCGTAGTCGAGCTGGTCATAGATCAGGATGTCGATCTGACGGTCCGATCCCTCGATGAAGCCGGTCGCGGCATGGAAGCGCTGGGGCACATGGCGTTCGAGGAGCGCTCGCAAAAGTTCCTCACGCTGCCCGCCGACGGCTGGGCCGTGGCCGATCAGCCGGCCGATCTGCTCGGCTTGCATGCCGATCTCATGGGCGAAGGAGGAAGCATAGGACCGGTAGTTCTCGCGATCGCGCCCGATCGCGGACCGTGACAGCCGCACAGTGTCGCGCTTGCCGCTCACCCTGGCGACGAACGTGCCATTGCCGACGAAGAGGCGGACGATCGCTTCCATGTCACGCGCGAGCAGGCCCAGACCGGCGATCCGGGCAAGAGCGTCGGAGAGCTTGAGCGTGCCGCCGGCGTCCTCGATCTCGCGGGCCAGGACGTTCTCGACGCGTAGGATCATCGCGTAGCCGACACTGTGCCGCGAGGGACGCACGTAGATGTCGCCGTGCGGCGGCTCGCGCAGGATCTTCAGGCCTCCGTCCTTGTGCTGCCAATAGGTAAGGCGACCACCATCGTCGATCACGGAGATCTAGGACTGGGCATCCCAGGGATCGGCCATCGGGACGAGGATGTCGCGCGAGCGATAGGGCGGGTTTTGCCGCGAATTGGTCATGACGATCAGGCCTGCTGACTGCGTTTGTAGAGTTCAACGACCCAGGGCGACGGCGCGCCATCACGATAGACGATGGACAGTTCCTTTCGCGGTCGGGTCACCCCAACATAGAAAAGGCGGCGCGCCTCGCGGAGCGCAGCTGCAGACTTCTCGTCGCGCCGGCTCGGGATATCGCCAGCGTTCATGCCGTAGAGGATGACCGCGTCAAACTCGCGGCCCTTGGCACTGTGCAGGGTCGAGAGGCTGACCCGGCCAGTGCCCTCAATCCGACCGGCGAAGATGTTGAGCGCTATGTCCCGCCCGCGTGCCGGATCGGTCTTCCCGACCATCTCGGCGCAGACATCCCATTCCTGATGCGGATTGCGTGCGAGCACGCGCCAAGGCTCGATAAGCTCCCGACACAGGCGCCGGAGCCAAGTGTGGGTGGTCTCGCCGCCGTCGATGCCGCTGCGCAGGAACGCGATGAGCTGGCCCGACAGCGCCAGGGCCTCGGCTTCGCTGCAGCGCCCGCCATAGACGATCGCCCGAGCCTGCACGGCCAGCCGCGCGAACGGCGGGTCGGCATCGCGCCAGCCACCGGCGACCCACGCCGCGCAACCTTCTACGAGGCGCGCGAGCCGCGAGCTGCGCTTGACCAGCGCGTTGCCGTCGGTGCGCATATAAGCGGTGCCAGTCTGGTCGAGCGCGCTGGCGAGCTTGTCGCCGAGCCACGCCGCCCGATAGAGGATGGCTACCTCTTCGGCGGGATGGCGTTCGAGCAGCTTGGGCAAGATCTGGTTTGCAATGGCAGATGCCTGCGCATCAAGATCGCCTTTCACCTTCCAGAAGAACAGGTCGCCTTCTGGCGCGGCGTCGACACCGCGATAGTCGCGCTCCTCGCCAAGGGCACCCAGCGAAGCGCGGATGATCTTCGCGCCCGAGCGATAGTTGAATCGCAGCCGGACTTCGCGGACGTCGGGACGAGCAACGAGCGATTGCAGCAGCTCGGGATTGGCGCCGGTAAAGCCGTAGATCGACTGGTCGGCGTCGCCGACCGCGAACAGCCGAATGCCGCCGGCGAAGCAGAGCAGAAGGACGAGTTCATGGAGCGCATGCCCCAGATCCTGATATTCATCGACGAATAGGATTGGGAACCGCGCACGGATCGCGGACCGGATCCACGCGTGATCCCGTATCATGCGGTAGGCGATGAGCGGCATGTCGTCGAAGTCGATCAGACCATGGCGGCGCAATTCGGCCTCATAGGACTCGACGAAGTCGGCGAGTTCGGGATTGCGCCCGCGCCAGTGGGCAAGTGAGCGATCGACCTCACGTCGGCGCTTCTCCTCGGCGAACTGCCAGCGCGCATGCGGGTCGAACTGGTCATCGAACACCGCAGTATAGGCGACCTCGACCGCTGCGCGGGTTTCATCGCGCGTAGCTACGCGGACCTCGTCGGGGAGCAACCCGGCGAGGCAGCGCGCATAGGGCATGATCACCTGGGTCAGCGCGAAGCTGTGGACGGTTCCAACGAAGTTGCGGTCGCTGCCGTCGATGCCGAAGGCGGCAAGCCGCGTTTCAAGCTCGATCGCGCACTCATTGTTGTAGGTGATGCAGGCGACCCCGCGTGGATCGACGACGTCTTCGGTTAGCACCCGCGCCATCGCGGTCGTCAGCGTCTTGGTCTTGCCGCTGCCGGGTCCGGCGAGTACCACGCAGTGCCCGCGCTCGTGCACGGCTTCGCGCTGCTCGGGATTGCCGGCGAGGTCTGCCAAGGCGCGCGACAAGGCGAGATGGTTAGACACGCGCCGCCACGAAATTGATGGCGGCGGCGATATAGGCAGGCGGATGCTGACCGAACGGCAGCTTCTTAGCGAGCTTAGCACCGAGCCGTCCTTTGCCGATATCGGCGATCATCGCGAGCAACTGCCCTGCATCGACCGGTGTCCCGGCGCGCCACGCGGCGATCCGCGCCGTGCGCACCGAGCCGAACCCCTGATCGGACAAAATGTCGAGCAGCGCGCCGAGCAAGGCGGGGGTATTGGCGACCGAGACCTCGAAGGTCTGGTCGTTCAAAAAGATGCCGGCATTTTCCCAGCCCTTGCTGAACGCCGAGAATTCGGCGGCCGCCCACTGCGCGCGCGCCTCAGGCGTCAGGACGGCCTGACCAGTGACCGAGGCCGTGGCATCCCAGATGTCGAGCGTTCGCGCCATTCCGAGCGGCGGCTTGGTGCCATCGAGCGGATCCCAATCGGTCACCACGGCGAAAGGCAGGCCGAGGCTGGCGGCGAGCTTCACATAGGGCGTAAAATTGACGCCCGCGACGTTGCATATGGTGATGCCGAGCCGGTCCAGGCTGTGGCCCATGGCGTCCGCAAAGGCCGGCATCAGCGCTTCCTCGGCGTCGCCCTCGACGAAGATCACGCCGCGCGAAAAGAGCAATTCCGAGCGCGTCGCGGTCAGATAGCGCTCGATGTCCACCAGCTCGTCGTCGGTCACGGGCAAATTGGCGAGCGAATAGGCCAGCGCCTTGCCACCCGAGGATTTCAGATGGACGATGGCGCGCAGCGGCGCGACCGCAGCCAGAGTCGGCGAATGGCTGGTGACGATCAGCGCCTGGGCGGGGTCGCCGCCGTTGAACAGCTTGTCGAACACGCCGCGCTGGAGCTGGGGATGAAGGTGCGCCTCGGGCTCCTCTATGCACAAAAGGGAGAAGTTGCGCTCGTTTTTGGCGCGGCGCCAGGCGAACTCGGCGAGCTTGAGCGCAATGAGCGCGACATTGGCCGAACCGAGGCTGGCCTCGGCAATGCCACGCCGGCCGTTGTCGATGAACATCGCGATCGAGCGAAACAGCCGCAATGGATCGGCTGGCGCGAAGCGCAGTCGCGCGTCGATGTCGTGCGCTGTGCCAGCGAGATCCAATATTCCCGAGCGCAGCCCGTCTTCGAGCGCCTTGACCGTGGGGAAGGCCTCGAGCGCCCGGGTAGCGCGATCGAGGTCGGCGGCCACGTCGTCGAGCGATGCGCGATCGACACCCGCAATAGCATCCTCGAGCAGTGGTCGTAGTGGCGAGTTGCGCCATGACCCAAGCTGCCCTTCGGCGTCACGCAAGGCATCGAGCATGTCGAGGGCGATCCGGCGCCGCACACGGCTCGGCAAGGATCGGGCTTCGTCGCCACCGCCGAAAACGATGAATTCGCAGTCGGCCGTGGATTGTAGTGGCCCGGCGACCTCAGCTTTCTTACGGAAAATATAGCTCAGCCGCGCTACGGTCGCGTCGGCCGCGGTCCTGAAGTCGGTGAGCAAGGCCGCCTGGGCATCGTCGCCGTCAAAGTCGGCGAAGTCGAGATGGACCTCGATCTGTGGCGAGGCGGCAAGATCGCACCCGTCCCAATAGTCCGAGAGCTTAAGCTGGCGCGCCGCATCCGGTAGGGTCGGGTCGAGCACCAGCCGAATCGCGAATAGGAGATTGCTCTTCCCTACGCGATTCTCGCCGAGGAGGACGACGTTGCCGCCAAGTGGAATATCGACCGCCTCGAAATTGCGAAAATTGCGAATACTGAGCTTGGCCAATCGCACGGTAAACCTTTCTCAGGAAACAGGTATCAACCTTCCTGCGCGAGAGGCCATGACCACGCGCAGAAGTCAATCTGCCGAAACCCGCCGTTGTCGCCGACCCGCATGGTCGCGCCCGACCATGAGACCAGCCATTCGTTGCTAATTTTCGGCGGTTTAACCTATGTCCGGTTTCGATGGCGCGATCAGCGGCCGTAAACGTCCGGTATTGAGGCGGTTCGTGTCTAACCTTTGAACTGCAGATCAGCCGATCCTTTCTGCATTTTCGCCAGCCTACGCTGACCACAACTACCTGTTGCCATCGCCCATTTTAATGCCTCTTTGATCCGCCTCGCGAGCGCAGCCGAATATCGGCTCGCTCGAAGAGAAGAGGCAATTCATGAGCGTCATTCCGATCCGGTCCGAAGCATCGTCGCGCGGCGCGCGGATGTTGCGCACCGCGCTTGGACCGGAGATCGCAGGCTGGCTTGAAGACGCCTCGGTTATCGAGGTCATGCTCAATCCCGATGGTCGGCTGTGGATCGACCGGCTGGGAGCCGGGATCGCCGATACGGGGTGCGGGATATCCGCAGCCGATGGCGAGCGGATCATCCGGCTGGTCGCACACCATGTGGGGGCCGAGGTCCATGCCGGCGCACCTAGAGTCTCGGCGGAGCTGCCGGAAGGTGGCGAGCGGTTCGAGGGGCTTCTCCCGCCGGTCGTGGCCGCGCCGAGCTTCGCGATCCGCAAGCCTGCCGTCGCGGTGTTCACACTTGCCGATTATGTGGCCGCCGGGATCATGGCGGACTGGCAGGCCGAGGAACTGGTCCGCGCTGTGGCAGCGCGCAAGAACATCCTCGTCGCCGGCGGCACCTCAACCGGCAAGACCACGCTCACCAATGCTCTGCTGGCCGAGGTCGCGACGACATCGGACCGGGTCGTGCTGATCGAAGACACCCGCGAGCTGCAATGCGCCGCGCCAAACCTTGTGTCGCTCAGGACAAAAGACGGGGTGGCGACGCTGTCCGACCTAGTTCGTTCGGCCCTGCGGCTGCGGCCTGACCGCATCCCCATTGGCGAGGTGCGCGGGGCAGAAGCGCTCGATCTCCTCAAGGCATGGGGAACAGGTCATCCCGGCGGGGTGGGCACGATCCATGCCGGTACGGCGCTCGGCGTCCTGCGGCGGATGGAACAACTGATCCAGGAATCGGTGGTGACCGTCCCGCGAGCTTTGATCGCCGAGACCATCGACGTGATCGCCGTGCTGGTGCGCGAAGGCACCGGTCGACGGCTGTCCGAACTCGCCGAAGTCCGCGGGCTCGATCGCCACGGTGACTACCAGATCATTCCCATTGCCCCTCAACCCCAAGGAGACCTTTGATGATCCAAACCGTTGTTCGCAGCTGTTCCCGCGTTTCGGCCGCCCTGCTTGGCGGCATGGTTGCCCTGGCCATCTCGAGCCCAGCCTATGCGGCAGGCTCGTCGATGCCCTGGGAAGCGCCGCTTCAGTCGATCCTGGAATCGATCCAGGGTCCGGTCGCCAAGATCATGGCGGTGATCATCATCATCGCGACCGGCCTGACGTTAGCCTTCGGCGACACTTCCGGCGGCTTTCGCCGGCTGATCCAAATCGTGTTCGGCCTGTCGATCGCATTTGCTGCCTCGTCTTTCTTCCTGTCGTTCTTCTCGTTCGGCGGCGGGGTGCTGGTCTGATGGACCTCGGCCCGCCCGAGGCCGTGCCGGGCTACGTGGTCCCGGTACACCGCGCGCTGACCGAGCATATCCTGCTCGGCGGCGCGCCGCGTGGGCTTGCGATCGCCAATGCGACGCTTGCCGGGGCAGTCGGTCTCGGCCTCAGGCTGTGGCTCGCCGGGATCGTATTCTTCGCGCTCGGCCACGTGGTCGCGGTCTGGGCCGCTCGGCGCGATCCCCAATTCGTCGATGTCGCCCGGCGGCATCTGCGCTTTCCCAACTACATGAGGGTTTGAGCCGATGCTCTCGCTTCGCGAATACCGGAACAAGGTCGACCGGCTTGCCGACTTCCTCCCTTGGGCGGCCCTAGTTGCGCCGGGAGTGGTGCTCAACAAGGATGGGAGCTTCCAGCGCTCGGCACGTTTCCGCGGTCCGGATCTGGATAGCGCCACGCCTTCCGAGCTGATCGCTACGACTGCCCGGCTCAACAGCGCGCTGCGTCGTCTCGGCTCTGGCTGGGCGATCTTCGTCGAGGCGGTCCGCCGCCCGGCGCAGGACTACCCGGACAGCAATTTCCCTGATCCGGCATCGGCACTGGTCGAGCGCGAACGCGCGGCCCAGTTCGCCGAGGAAGGCGCGCATTTTGAGAGCGGCTATTTCCTCACGCTGATGTGGATGCCGCCGGTCGAAGACGCCGCCCGCGCCGAGCGCTGGCTCTACGAGGGCAAGGCCGAGAAGGGGATCAATCCCAAGGAACTGCTTGATCTCTTCATCGACCGCACCGACCGGCTGCTGCGTCTGATCGAAGGCTTCGTCCCCGAAGCACGGTGGCTCGATGACAGCGAAACGCTGACCTACCTCCACAACTGCATCTCGACGCGGAACCACCGCGTCCGCGTTCCCGAGACCCCGATGCATCTCGACGCGCTACTGGCCGACGAACCCCTGACCGGTGGGCTCGAACCGATGCTCGGCCGAGCTCACCTGCGCACGCTGACCGTCATCGGTTTCCCGAGCGCGACCTTCCCCGGCCTGCTCGATGAGCTCAACCGGCTCGCCTTCGCCTATCGCTGGTCGACCCGCGCCGTGATGCTCGACAAGACCGACGCAACTAAGCTGCTCGGAAAGATCCGTCGGCAATGGTTCGCCAAGCGCAAATCAGTCGCTGCAATCCTCAAGGAGGTGATGACCAACGAGGCCTCGACGCTGCTCGACAGCGATGCCTCGAACAAGGCTGCCGATGCCGACGCCGCGCTGCAAGAGCTTGGCGCCGATCATGTCGGCCAAGCCTATGTGACGGCGACCGTGACGGTGTGGGACGAAGACCCCGCGCTCGCCGCCGAGAAGCTGCGCCTCGTCGAGAAGGTGATCCAAGGCCGCGACTTCACGGTGATCGTGGAGGGCATGAACGGAGTAGAAGCCTGGCTCGGTTCACTGCCGGGACACGTTTACGCCAACGTCCGCCAACCCCCGATTTCGACGCTCAACCTTGCCCACATGATTCCGCTGTCGGCGGTGTGGGCCGGGCCGGAACGGGACGATCACTTCAACGCCGCCCCATTGTTCTATGCACGGACCGAAGGTTCGACCCCGTTCCGGTTCTCGCTCCATGTCGGCGATGTCGGCCATACGGTGATCGTCGGGCCGACCGGCGCGGGCAAATCGGTCCTGCTCGCACTGATGGCGCTGCAGTTCCGCCGCTACGAGCGCGCCCAAGTCTTCGCGTTCGATTTCGGCGGTTCGATCCGTGCTGCCGCGCTCGCCTGTGGCGGCGACTGGCAAGATCTCGGAACCAGTCTGGCCGATGACGGTCTTGGCGCAGTGATGTTGCAGCCGCTCGCGCGGATCAACGAGCCTGCCGAGCGCAACTGGGCAGCGGAATGGCTCCAGGCGATCCTCGCTTCCGAAGGCGTCACGGTTGATCCGGTGACGAAGGAGCATCTCTGGTCCGCGCTGACTTCGCTCAGCACGGCACCGATCGTCGAGCGCACCCTGACCGGGCTCGCGGTGCTGCTCCAAAGCCAGGCACTGAAGCAGGCTCTTGCACCCTATTGCATCGGCGGTCCGTTCGGTCGGCTGCTCGATGCCGAAGCCGAGCATCTGGGCGAAGCGAGCTTCCAGGCCTTTGAGACGGAGGGACTGACCGGTTCCGCAGCCGCACCAGCAGTGCTTTCCTACCTTTTCCACCGCATCGAAGGGCGGCTCGACGGATCGCCGACGATGATCATCATCGACGAGGGCTGGCTGGTGCTCGATCAATCCGCCTTCGCCGCGCAGCTGCGTGAGTGGCTGAAGACGTTGCGCAAGAAGAACGCCAGCGTGGTCTTCGCAACCCAGAGCCTCGCGGATATCGAGACCAGCGCGATTGCCCCTGCGATCATCGAGAGCTGTCCGACCCGCATTTTCCTGCCCAACGAGCGAGCGGTCGAGCCCCAGATCCTGTCGATCTATCGCCGGTTCGGCCTCAACGATCGCCAGATCGAGATCGTCGCGCGCGCCTCACCCAAGCGTGATTATTACTGCCAGTCGGCACGCGGCAACCGCCTGTTCGAATTGGGTCTCGGCGAAGTCGCGCTCGCGTTCACCGCGACCTCGTCGAAGACCGACCAGCTGGCGATCGGTGAACTGACCGATGCGCATGGCAACTCCGGCTTTGCTGCGGCCTGGCTGCGCCATCGCGGCCTTGCCTGGGCCGCTGACATGCTCCCTGCCGACATGCTTCCCCAACCAATCCCCCCTGTCCGCAGCCACGCTGCGGGCCAACCCAAGGAGTAGTCCCCATGAAATCTTCTTTTCGCCGGGCGTTGGTCGCCGGTGCCGCGATCCTGTCGCTGACCGCAACAGCGCTGGTCTCGGCGCCCGCCTATGCCCAGTTCGGCGGGATCGTCTACGATCCCTCGAACTATGCGCAGAACGTGCTCACTGCGGCGCGCACGCTCGAGCAGATCAACAATCAGATCCGGCAGCTGCGGAACCAAGCGACCTCGCTGATCAACGAGGCGCGCAATCTTGCGAGCTTGCCGACCAGCGTGCTCGCCCCACTCCAGCAGCAGATCCAGCAGACCCAGCAGCTTCTCGGCCAGGCGCAGCGGATGGCGTACAATGTCCAGCAGATCCAGAGCGAGTTCTCGCGCCAGTACAAGGCGATGGACCTGACCGCGCCGCAGGCCGCGATGGTGCAGGGCGCGGAGAGCCGCTGGCAGAACAGCGTCGCGGCGTTTGAGGACGCGCTCAAAGTCCAGGCCGGCGCCGTCGCCAACATCGAGGGCACGCGGAGCGCGGTGACCGATCTCGTCACCGCGAGCCAGTCGGCGACCGGCGCGCTGCAGGCCGCTCAGGCCGGCAACCAGCTGCTCGCGGTACAGTCGCAGCAACTCGCTGACCTCATCGCGAGCGTCACCTCGCTCGGCCGGGCGCAGACGCTTGATGCCGCCAGCAGCGCGGCGGCCAAAGCGCAGGCCCGCGAACAGCTGCGCCGCTTTCTCGCTCCCGGCCGCGGCTATGTCGCGACCACGGTCCAGATGTTCCGGAACTGACACATGGACACCAAGCTCTTCGCGCGGATCGGGGCCGGGGCCTTCGTGGCCGTGGCGCTGACCATGACCGCGCTCCAGCTGCGCGAAGAGCGCAAGGTCCCGCTGCCCGAAGTGGTCACGGTCGCCGAACCCGAAGGCGATCCGCTTGCTGCGACGCTGCGGGATTGCGGGGCGCGGGGCGAGCAGGCGCTGGAATCGCCGGTCTGCCGGGCGGCATGGGCCGAGAAGCGGCGGCGGTTTCTCGGCACCGCAGGCAAGCCCGGTGGCGCAGTAGCTGCAACGGAAAAGGCATCCGAAGCGCCGGAGCCTGCCGAGCCATTCTCCTTCGAGTCCCAGCCCGCAAAGGATCACTGACATGGGTGGCACCGGCGTCGTCGACCGCTTCCTCGACATCTTCTCGCGCTACATCGACAGCGGCTTCGGGCTGCTTCACGGCGAGGTCGCGTTCATCGCGACGACGCTGATCGTGATCGATGTGACGCTGGCCGCATTGTTCTGGACGTGGGGCGAGGGCGACGATGTCATCGCCCGCCTGGTCAAGAAGACGCTGTTCGTCGGTGTGTTCGCTTACATCATCGGCAACTGGAACAACCTCGCCCGCATCGTCTTCGAGAGCTTCGCCGGGCTTGGCCTCAAGGCCAGCGGGACGGGCTTTTCGACTGCCGAACTGTTGCAACCTGGCCGTGTCGCGCAGGTAGGGCTCGATGCCGCGCACCCCCTCCTCGATTCCATTTCGGACCTGATGGGCTTCGTCAGCTTCTTCGAGAACTTCCTGCAGATCGTCATCTTGCTGGTCGCCTGGGCGGTGGTGATCATCGCGTTCTTCATCCTCTCGATCCAGCTGTTCATCACCCTCATTGAGTTCAAGCTGACCACGCTGTGCGGGTTCGTGCTCATCCCGTTCGGCCTGTTCGGCAAGACTGCGTTCATGGCCGAACGCGTGCTCGGCAATGTCGTCTCGTCGGGCATCAAGGTGCTGGTGCTGGCGGTTATCGTCGGCATCGGCTCAACCATCTTCTCCGAGTTTACCAGCGCGATTTCGGGCGAACCGACCATCGAGGATGCGCTATCGATCATGCTCGCAAGCCTCGCACTACTTGGCCTCGGCATCTTCGGCCCCGGCATTGCCAACGGGATCGTCTCGGGCGGACCGCAGCTCGGCGCAGGTGCTGCTGCCGGCACCGCGCTCCTCGCGGGCGGTGCCGCCGCAGGCGCGGTAGCCGGTGCCCGCATGGCAGGCGGCGCAGTCGCCAGTGCCGCTTCCAACGTCGCGCATGGCACCTCTCGTGCCGCTGGCGGCGCGACCATGGCCTATGCACTCGGCTCTGCCGGAAAATCCGGCGCGTCCGCAGTCGGCTCGGGAATGGCGGCGGTGGGCGACGCCGCAGTCGGCGCCGCGACCTCGCCGCTGCGCAAGGCTGGCGACAGCATGAAGCAGTCTTTCCGCGACGGCAGCCGCACGGCCGTCACCAACACGGGCGGCACGATTGCGCCTGGCCCCAACACACCGGCCCCGCCGCCTGCCGAACCCGACCAGGGCCAACCGGCCTGGGCCAAGGCGATGAAGGACCGCCAGACCATCACCCACAGCGCCACGCTCGCCGCCCACACATTGAAGGCCGGCGACAGCCATGGCGGCGGTGCCTCCATCGATACTTCGGAAAAGGACTGACGCATGTTTCGACGCCCAACGATCCGCTACGGCAAAACCCCTGAACCCGAAACGCCCTACCAGCGCGCTGCGCAGGTATGGGATGACCGGATCGGCTCGGCCCGCGTCCAGGCACGCAGTTGGCGGCTCGCGTTCTTCGGCGCGCTTGGTCTGTCGACCTGCCTGACCGGCGGGATCATCTGGCAAGGCGCGCGCGGCAGCATCGTTCCCTGGGTCGTGCAGGTCGACAAGCTGGGTGAAGCACAGGCCGTCGCCCCGGCAGATGCGGCCTATGCGCCGAGTGACCCGCAGGTCGCGTTCCACCTCGCGCGGTTCATCGAGCAGGTCCGTTCGATCCCCGAGGATCCGATCATCGTGCGTCAAAACTGGCTGCGCGCCTACGATTTCGCCACTGACAAGGGTGCGCTCGCGCTCAACGACTATGCCCGCACCAACGACCCGTTCGCCCTGATCGGCAAGGAACAGGTCGGGGTCGATGTCACCAGCGTCATCCGTGCTTCGCCGACCAGCTTTCGCGTCGCCTGGGTCGAACGTCGATACCGTGACGGAAGTCTGGCCGAGACGAGCCGCTGGACGGCGATTCTGACCACGGTCGTCCTGCCGCCGCGAACTCCCGATGCCCTGCGCAAGAACCCGCTCGGCATTTTCGTCAACGCCATCAACTGGTCGAAGGAACTCGGATCATGATCAGCACCCAATATCGCGCCCGGCGCGCTTTCACCCTTGCGATGCTCGTCAGCAGCGCTGCCCTCTCCTCAGTTACGTGGGCCAAGGACCAGCCCGCATCGCCTGTGCTCCCCAACGAGGTCGCACAGACGACCCCCTCCGCAGGGACCATTGTGGCCATCCCGGTGCCACTGCCGCTCCCCGGCCAACTCCAATCTCTTCCGCGGCGCCTCCCTCCCCACGCCGCGGGCCGCTCCCGCCCTCCGCAAAGTCGCCCCACTTTGCAGGACCGGGTGGGAGCGGCGATGGAGGCAGCGCGCATCCAGCCCGAGCGCACCGGGTTCGTCAACGCGATCCAGGTGTTTCCCTACACCGAAGGGGCGCTCTATCAGATCTACGCCAAGCCCGGCCAGGTGACCGACATCGCGCTGCAGGAAGGCGAGCAACTCGTCGGCTCAGGTCCAGTTGCCGCTGGCGACACGGTGCGCTGGATGATCGGCGACACCGTCAGCGGAATCGGTTCGGCAGCGCGGGTGCATATCCTGGTCAAGCCGATCCGCCCCGACATCGCGACCAACATCGTGATCAACACCGACCGGCGCACCTATCATCTCGAGCTCAGGGCCAATCCGTCGGTCTACATGGCCTCGATCTCGTGGACCTATCCGCAGGACCAGCTGATCGCGCTCCGTCAGGCGCACGCCGAAGCGGAACGGACCGTGCCGATTGCGGCGGGCATGGACCTTGCCGCGCTCAACTTCCGCTATGGGATCGAAGGCGACAAGCCCGATTGGCGTCCCTTGCGTGCGTTCGACGACGGCGTCCGGGTCTACATCGAGTTTCCGGAAAGCGTAGCGCAAGGCGAGCTGCCGCCGCTGTTCGTGATCGGTGCCAAGGGCGAAGCCGAACTGGTCAACTACCGGGTCGCGGGCCGCTACATGATCGTCGACCGGCTGTTTGGCGCGGCCGAGCTGCGGCTAGGCGGACGCAAGGGGCAGGACAAAGTGCGGATCGTCGTCCAGCGCAGGGGGCGGGCATGACCGATACGGACATTGAAATTGGCACCGATGAGCGCTTCGGAGCGCCACTGGCAGATCCCGCGAGCGCCTTGAAGCTGCGCGGCGATGCGCCGCGGGTCATGCGTTTGTCGCGCAAGGCCATCGGGATCGCCTCAGCCAGCGGCATTGCTTTCATCGGCGGCGCGCTGATCTATGCACTGCAGCCGCAGACCCACAAGGGGGGTGACGAGCTCTACAACACTGGCAGTACGGCAGTTGCTGATACCCTGGCCGGTGCTCCCAAGGACTATGGACAGGTGCCCAAGCTTGGACCAGCGCTCCCCGGAGATCTCGGTAAACCGATCCTCGACGCGCAGCGGCGCGGCGATGTAGCGGCGCTACCTCCAGTTGGAACGCCGACAGTAAATCCTGCCGCCAATGCAGCCGAAGCCGCGCGCCAGCGCGCCTTGCAGGAGCGCGAAGCGGTGCGGGGGAGCCGACTGTTCTTTGGCGGATCAGCGGGCACTGCTGGAACTGGCAGAGCTGCGATGCCGACTATGGCCGACGGTGCAGCGGCTCCGACTGCGGCGCAATATGGTTCCAAGACCGATACTGATCGGCAGCGGGCATTCCTCGACCGCGCCAGCGATCGGCGCACAGTGTCGAGCGAACGGCTGTCCGGCCTCGCCTCACCGAATGTCGTACAGGCCGGATCGATCATCCCGGCCGCACTCATCACAGGCATCCGCTCCGATTTGCCCGGTCTCGTCACCGCGCAGGTCACCCAGAATGTTTACGACAGCCCGACCGGGCGCATACTGCTGATCCCGCAGGGGTCACGTCTCATTGGCGAATATGATGCCGATGTCGCCTATGGACAGAGCCGGGTGCTGCTCGCCTGGAACCGGCTGATCCTCCCTGATGGCCGCTCGATCGTACTTGAACGACAGCCCGCGGCCGATCCACGCGGGTTCGCCGGACTGCAGGACGGCACTGACTACCACTGGGGCGGCGTGTTCAAGGCAGCGCTGGTCTCAACCTTGCTGGACGCGGGCTCGGAAGCTGGTGCCGGCAATGACAGCGACCTTACTCGCGCGATCCGGCGCGGAACGCAGGACAGTGTCGCCCGCGCGGGCGAACAGGTCGTAAGCCGCGAGCTCAATATCAAGCCGACCATAACCATCCGCCCCGGATTTCCGGTGCGGGTGCTGGTGACGCGCGATTTGGTGCTTGGAGCGGAATGATGACGAGACTGTCTGATTTGACTGACGAAAAGCCTCTACGCATTACCGTAGAGTTGCCGGCTCGGCTGCACCGCGAACTGCTGGCCTATGCTGTGGCAATGAATGATGGCGAGGCGAACGGCGCTCCACCGCCCGAACGACTGATCCCGCCGATGATCGAGCGTTTTATCGCGACCGACCGAAGCTACTCGAAACGGCGGCACGCGGCTCAGCCAGGATAGCGTTCCTCAATCAGTTTGACGAAACGCTTCAATGCCGGATTTTGGTTGTCGTCGCGCCAATACAAGGCAAATTCGAGACGGGTCGGTCCGTTCGCATCGTAAATCTCACGAAAATGCAAGTCTTGCCAGGGAACCCCTTGTGACGCTTCTGTTGCAATTGAGATGAAGCGCTTTGCGGCGATCATGCTGAACACACTTTCCTGTGTCGTGTCCTGGTAGATCACTGCAGGCCTGAACCCTTGTTCGGTAAGGCGCGCGGAGATGAGGTTGCCTAAGATCGGACCGAGGCCGTTGCTGGAAACCACAAACACTTCGCGGCGCAAATCCTGCCAGTAGATGCGTTCCTTTTCGAGAACGGCGCTGTCTTCGAGCAATGCCACAAACAGACGCTCGGACCAGAGCTGCTTCGATGTGAGCCCCGGTTCACTCAGGCCGATCGGCGCAACGGCGATGTCCATTGTTTGCGATTGCAGGCGATGGATAATTTTTTCAGGACTTCCTTCGATCCCATCGAACTGAACTTCCGAGAATTTGGTCAAATATTCCGTAAAAGCCAGCTTAAGATTGCCCGACATCAGCGACGAGCAATAGCCGACTGCGAGCCGCCCTTGTAGTCCGTAACTAACATTGCGCGCGGTAGTCTGGAGATTTTCGACGTCGGTGACGATTCTGCGGGCTTGCTCAATAAAGGGCTTCCCATTCTCGGTAACTTCGGCACCGCGCGTGGTTCGTTCGAATAGTTTAATGCCAAGCCGTATCTCCATATCCCTGACCTTCCTGCTCAGGGTGGACTGCTTCATGTTCAACCTTGCAGCCGCTCGGGCGAAGCTCTGGCTATCAGCGGTCATGATCGCATACTGGAGTTGTCGGATGTCAATCGGCATAAGGCTTTCACATGCTATGTGTGCGATGCGAGTGCGCGTCGTTTTAAGATTTTAAACAAGTTCCAAGTAATAATCGGCATCATTGGCAACGAAAGCTGGCGAGTATTCGACCGGAGCCGAATCTTCTCTGGGGATTAACTCATTGAATTTGAAGTGACACATCACTTTTCGTCACTCCAATCTGAAATTGAGTAGTTCTAAGATGGAAATGTAGTAGTATCTGAGGTGCGGTCCATTAAATTCACACAATCCTGCAACAACATCCTGCGACGAACCTGCCGGTTTCAATTCAGACATCGCAAAAGGCTAACCTCTGCCTTCAAACCGAATAGGCGCACCGGTTAATTCCGCAAGCAGCTTACTACCGATGCCGGGTGCGGTCTCAATAACAAGAAAATGGTCACCCTTGGGGTCGAGAACGGCGAGGTCAGTATAAATCCGATCGACAATGGCTGCCGCAGTTGCAGGAAGCGAAAGCGCCGTCAGCAATTTGTGTTGGCCCTTCCGCGTCACGTGGCTGGTGATAACGCGCACGCTTCGGGCACCTATCGCGAGGTCCATCGCGCCTCCGACTGCGGGAATACCATCTTTGCCGGTCGACCAGTTCGCAAGGTCACCGGCCATGGAGACTTCGAAGGCTCCCATAATGCAGATGTCGATATGACGGCCGCGGATCATCGCGAAGCTGTCGGCGTGATGGAAGAAGCTGCCGCCATCCAGAAGGGTTACAGGCTTCTTGCCGGCATTGATGAGCTCACCGTCCTCTGCACCGGAGACCGGCTTCGGCCCCATTCCGAGAATTCCGTTTTCGCTGTGAAGAACAATCTCACGTCCGTTAGGCAAAAAATCGGCCACCCGCTCAGGCTGGCCAATGCCGAGGTTGACGTGGGCACCGTTAGGAATGTCACGAGCAGCTTTCGATGCGATTTGTTCGACAGTCCAGCCGTTCATGCTGCAATCTCCGGGGGCTCAGTGAGATAGTCACTCTCATTGATGGGGCTTTCCACCAACACAATCCGATCAACAAAGATACCCGGTGTGACGACGGACTCCGGATTGATTGTACCTAAAGCGACAAGGCTCCGGACTTGTGCAATTGTTCGTGCGGCAGCGGTCGCCATGACCGGCCCAAAATTGCGCGCCGCCTTCCGATAGACAAGATTTCCCCAGCGGTCAGCCTTCTCAGCCTTGATGATGGCGAGGTCGGCACGGATGGCAGTTTCGAGTACGTGTAGTTGGCCGCCAAACTCCCGCACTTCCTTGCCTTCGCTAATTTCAGACGCTGCGGCGGTAGGGGTAAAGAAGGCGGGAATACCGGCACCGCCAGCGCGAATACGCTCTGCGAGCGTACCCTGTGGCACCACTTCGAGTTCCACCTTACCAGCGCGGTAGAGCTCCGTAAAAACGAAGGCGTGCGAACTGCGCGGATAGGAGCAGATCATCTTCGCGACCTGGCCTGCCTTGAGCAAGGCAGCGAGGCCAATGTGACCATTGCCAGCGTTGTTGTTGACCACCACGAGGTCGCGAGCACCCTGCTCGATTAACGCGTGGATCAGCTCGGTAGGACTGCCCGCCTCACCAAAACCTCCAATTAGGATTGTCGAGCCATCGGCAACGGCACCGACAGCCTCAAGGGCCGTAGTCATCCTCTTATCGATCATCCGAAGATCCAGTTCGTCTAGAGTTTGGGGTGCGTCTCGGCCTACAGTGAAGGCAAGCGTCTTTCAGATCGCCCTGCTCCGTTAAGAGAACCGGTTTTCCGCGCTGTGCTCTAAATCGAGCAAAGCGGTTACAAGTTTGTTCGTCAGATCACAGCTGGACTTCCGTGGCCTCGCTTGATGAAACTCTGAGCCTCTCGACATTCGCTTCATGCTGTTGCCGCGTGTGGCGGTAGAAACGGATGGAGAAGACGGCCAAGAGGTAGAAACCCGCGTTTCCGACAATCCAAACGGAGCCCAGTCGATCGATCACGTGCGGATCAAAGTTTGTTCCGTGCGCATTGAACCCGATCAATTGCAGGAGGACACCCGCAATAAGAACGCCGAGAGCCGAGCTAAGCTTGAGGACGAGTGTCTGAGCCGCAAAGATCGTGCCTTCTTCGCGACGTCCGCGCTGCAATTCCCGGTGTTCCACGGCGTCTGCGAGCATCGAGCTAATTGAGCTGGTCACTACAAGATAGGTGAGCATGTCGAAGAAGAGGAATAAGCTCAGGATCAGCAGGCGGCTCTGACTATCAGCAGGCATCAGGCCGCATTTTCCCATAAGCACCGGGATGGAAATGCTCAGGGTAAGACCAAATATCGCCAATCCGGCCAGCTTCCGCTTTTCGCCAACTCTTGTGAGCTTGGGAGCCAAGATAACGGCAACAACCAACCCGATACCCCATGGCAAAGCCGTCAAAGAAAGCTCAAGGCTATCGAGCTGCCAGAAATAGGCATACTGATAAGGAAAGAGCGCCGCGTAAATTGAAAATCCAGTAGAGATTGTAGCGCTGGCGACCAGGAGCGGAACCAGTATTGGTTCGCGAAACGTGCCGAAGACGCTCGACAAGAGGTCCGAAAAGCTCAGTCCCACATCCTGGGACGGTTTGGGTAGTTGAGGAATCAGGCGATGAAGCCCAACGGCACAAACCAACATCGTCGCGCAAACCGCTGTTGCCGCAGCCAGACCCATGTCGCCGTATCCAGCAGGATTAAGCAGGCCATCGGGATATTCAGGGCTGGACCTAAGCCAGTAGCCATAGAGTAAGGCTGAAAAGACAGTGATGAATAGCCAGCTGACGCAGGTCCGATATGTCGAAAGCTTGGTTCGCTCATCATAGTCGCTGGTCAATTCCGCCGTCAGAGCCGTGCTAGGGACGTCAAAGAGCGCGAGTGTCAGTCGCAACGGTATTATTGTTGCAAGGAGATACAGAATTAGCCCGGTCGATGAGAGGCTCGACGGTGGATTCCAAACAGCCCAGCCTAGGAAAGTGACCGGAATTATAGCAGCGTAGAGGAAGGGGTGTCGTCGCCCCAACCGCGTCTTTGTATTGTCAGAGACATAACCGACAAACGGATCCCAGATCGCATCAAAAAGCAGTGCCAGCGCGAGAGTTGCCCCGACCAAGGCCGACGGCGCCCCCAAGGCATTGCTGTAAAACAGGAGGATGAAACCGGATGTGAGCGTGACAACGATCGCTGACGGCGCGCCACCTGCTGCGAAGAACAAGCGATGAGATGGCCCTATCTTGATGGCTTTGTCACATTGGGTGGCTTTAATCATTTTACGACCCGGCGAATGAGCGCGTCCGCCACTCCGCCTGACGACGCGGGGTTCTGTCCGGTAATAAATACAGGCCCTTCGACGACGTATTCGCCCCAAAGGTGAGGCGCCTTTTCGTACAGCGCGCCGACGGCGCGGATTCTGCCCTCGGGCACGACCGCGACTTCCTCGACAAGATTGGCCGCGACCTCCTCGTCGAGGCTGAACCCCGTCATCGGATGACCGGCTGCGACCAAATCTCCATTCGCTGAACGCAATGTCGTGAGGCCCACAACGCCATGGCAAACAGCTGCAACCCCGGCTCCGGCGGCGAGCATGGCGTGAAGGATCCGATTGAGATCGGCATTGTTGTCGAAATCGGCAGCGGCGGCCGCCCCGCCCACGAGATAGATGCCACCATAAGCCGAGGGATCGATATCCTTGAGCGGAATCGTGTTCGCAAGTTGCGCTCGCACTTCGGGGCTTTCCAGGAGGGCGCGGCCGTCGTCGGTGAGAAAAGGGCCGCTTGCATAGGCCGGATCGTGCGTCACTGGTCCCCCGGCAGGCGAAGCGATGTCGACCTTCAGGCCCGCGCGAAGGAATTTTGCATAAGGTGCGGCAAGCTCCTCCAGCGTGTAGCCAGTTGCTTTGCCGGATGGCAAAGTTGGTTGGGACGCAACCACTGCGAGAATCTTGCCCGTCATTTTCCTATCCCTTGATGATTTGCTGAGGTTGTAGAGCGGCCGGCAGATCATCCTCTGCCGGCCGCCGCCAGTCAGAATTCGAAGTTTAGCGTGGCGCCGTAGGTTCGCGGATCACCGTGCGTGATCACAGACAGGCCGTAGTAGGGCTGAGGCGCAGGGCTGGAATAGGATTTTTGATCCGTAATGTTCTTGACCCAGCCGGTCAGGGCCCAGCGACCATTGCCGAACTCATAGCTAACCGAGGCGTCTCCCTTCCAGCGAGGATCTTGCTGGAGAAACTTCCATATAGGATCGGTCGGAATGATGTCGCGCAAATACCGCCGGCCAAAATAGGTCCAACTCGTGTTGAACACTAGACGATGGTCGCCACCGAAATCAAAAGCCTTCATGACCCCGATATTGGCCTGACTGTAAGGACGATCGTAATCCACGTCGTAAACAAGGCCGTCTGGACCGACACCTTGATACCCATATACGTGACGCTGTACGAACGAGTACCCCAGCCGAACATTGAAGTCGCGTGAAGGCCGATAATTGATGTTGATTTCCCCGCCGGTGTAATTTGCCTTACCCGCATTAAACAGTGTCAGAACATTGTTAGTATAGGATTGGCTCTGCAAGTCAGAGAAATCGGATCGGAATATGGACAAATCGATGGCGAGTTTACTGTCCAGCCAGACGGTTTTTGCGCCGACCTCGTAGGACCACACATATTCCGGGCGCACTGAAACGGCCGCATCCTGAGAAAAAGCGCCCTGATTGAACCCGCCGCCCCGGTAGCCCCGTGCGACCTTAGCGTAGAAGTTCAGTTCGCTGCTTGGCTTATATTGGAGCGTGATGTCGCCAGTCGGTTCCTTCGACGAAATCCTCTGGCTCAAGGTTGCGAGCGGGATTAGCGGATCCTGGCTGCTGTCTACGTCCTCGGGCGACGCAAGATTGATCAGATACATGACATTGTCGATGTTTCCGGAAATCTTCTCGGACGTATAACGACCGCCAGCGATCACGGACAGGTCGTCTGTCAGATGAAACGTGACGGATCCGTAGATGCCGTAGTTGCGCTTCGATTGATTGAAGCGGATGCCATAGCCGTAGAGGCCCGAACCGATCAGCGGATCCTGCGCAAGGGTATAGAATTGTTGATCGAGCGTCGAACGACCATTAAAATAGGTCGCGCCTACGATCCAACTAAAATGATCGCTTTTAGGCGATGTCAACCGCAGCTCTAGATTCTGTTGCTCGGCAGATTTTTTATTGTGAAAAGTTTCAATGTCCAGTGGCGTTGCATCGTCGTCGAAGCGTGATTCACCATCCGACTTGTCGTGTGAGGCGATAAGCTTCAGTCCAGCAAAACCCAAATCGAGATTGGCCTCAAGCGACGCGCCGTGAGAGTTAAGGTCGTTGACGGGATCCGTGACATTGATCGATAGCGTGTCGTAGGAATCCGAATATTGGTAGCCGTAGATATTGGTATTGCCGGGCAGGAGGCCTGTGCCGAAATAGGGAGTTGCTCCGTCGCCGGAAAGTTCGCGTGCGCGGAAGCGCAGCAGCAAGTCGAAAGTGTCGCTGGGAGTCCAGAGGAGCTGCGCGCGAACTGCGCTGTCCGAGTATCCCGCGATTTTCTTGTTGTTGAAACTATTCGTGATCCAGCCATCACGCGACTGGTGAACGAACGAAAGGCGGGCCGAAAGCTTGTCATCGACTAACGGGCCACTGATCGCGCCGTCGATATCGAATTCATTGAATGCACCATAAGTGATGCTCGCAGCGCCCTCGAAGTCTTTCGTCGGCTTCTTCGTAATCACGTTAACGGCGCCGCCTGTTGAATTCTGCCCCCAAAGCGTTCCTTGAGGGCCGAACAGGACCTCGACGCGCTCCACATCGAAGAACGGTTCGGATCCGAATGAAGGCGAATCCGTGAACACCTCATTCTGGTAGATGGCAACCGCCGACGAAGTGCCTTCGTTTCCGTTGTAAGTGGTCACCCCGCGCACGAAATATTGATTCTGATCTCGCCCGAATGCCGTGCCGGCCGAAAAGGAAGGTATCGAGCGCAACTGCTCGATATTCAGAACTCGCTCAGTTTCCAGGCGCTCCCCACCTACCGCGGCCAAGGCCGCCGGCACGTCCTGGAGGGTCGTTTCTCGCTTGGTTGCTGTCACAACAATTTCACCGGGCTGCGCTTCTTGCGCCTGTGCCGAGGCGATGCCGCCCCATAGGCTGGCAATGGCTGTCGTTGCAGCAAGACATGCACGCGTTGCGCGAACGCGCTGGTGCGAAACTTGATTCTTTTGCATTCCCTCTCTCCCCATATGCGCGTTTTGGCGCCTTCTTGGTCAACAGTTCTTAGTGATTTGTTCGGCGCGGGCGCCGGTGCAGGTCTGCGGCCCGCATCGAACTGCTAGCCAGGCTTTGGCCCCCATTCTTCGCGCGAACTCGCTCGGCGACCGCCGCGGCGGCTGCCAAGCAGACAGCCCCCCTGCCTCTCTCATACTGGCTTCGATTGAATTGCAGCGTCGCCTCCCGAAGCCCGCTGTTTTGCGGATATCTGCACAATATATGATGTTTTCCTCAGATTTCTAGTCTAATAATTAGCTTCAGAAAGGAGGTAGGATTCCCGTGCGGAATCGATTGAGGGGTCCGCATAAACATCTGATATGAAGCTATTTTTGGAATGGGATGTGATCAGGGAAGCGCTTCTGCACAAGTTCGTTCGGTCAAAAAGCCGCCCGAGAGAATCACTCCAACCGAGAATCGCAGCTCAGATTTTCACTGACGGGGATTTCCAGACAATCGCGCCGGTTTGGCGTGCCTGCCCCGATTCACAGAGTTCGAAGGGAGACTTATATGTCCGAGATCCAAGTTACTGCTTCAGAATTGCAGCGTGTTTTCGATTTGCAGCGAGCGAACCAATGGAACATCAAGAGTACGTCCGCTGCCCTGCGCCGCGAAAAGCTCGAGCGATTAAAGACCGCCGTCATCGCGCGCGCCCAAGACATCGTCGACGCGGTGAGACGAGACACGCGTAAGCCCGAGGCCGAAGTACAGCATGTGGAAGTCCAGAACCTGATCGCGAACATTCAGCGTAATATCGACAATCTTGAGCGCTGGATGGAGCCGACCGATGTTGCGCCTTCGCTGAATCCTGCAGACCGCGCTCAAATCGTGATGGAAGCCCGCGGAGTTTGCCTGATTCTGGGGCCTTGGAACTTCCCGCTGGGCCTAACCTTCGGGCCTCTGGCAGCCGCAATTGCTGCTGGCAACTGCTGTGTCGTGAAGCTCACCGATCTCTGTCCGGCGACTGCCAAAGTTGCCGGCGAGATCATTCGGGACACATTCGAAGAGAATGAGGTCGCCCTCTTCGAAGGAGATGTGTCCGTCGCAACGGCGCTCCTCGATTTGCCATTCAACCATATCTTCTTCACAGGCAGCACGCGCGTCGGCCGACTCGTGATGGCTGCGGCCGCTCGGCATCTTTCGAGCGTCACTTTGGAACTCGGAGGCAAGTCGCCAGTTATTGTCGATGCCGACGCCAATATCGAATTGGTCGCCCAGCATCTTGCTGCCGCCAAGCAGTTGAACGCTGGTCAAGCTTGCATCTGTCCCGATTATGTCTTCGTGCCAACAGAGAAGATCGGACTTCTCATTGAAAAGTTCGGGGAAGCCGTCGCCTCCAGGACCGACACCGAGAGCAAGCAAATCCCCAAGGAAAACATCGCGCAGATCGTCAACAAGCAAAACTTTGATCGTGTAAAATCTCTGGTCGATGATGCGACCGCAAAGGGCGCGACTATCGCGTATGGCGGAAGCCTGGACGCAACCGATTTCACAATCTATCCGACGATGCTCGTTGGCGTCAGGCCCGATATGACGATTCTCCAGGACGAGATATTTGCGCCGGTTCTGCCGGTTGTGACCTATGATAATCTGGACGATGTCATTCGCCATATCTCTGATCGCGACAAGCCGCTGGCGCTTTACATCTTCAGCGGGAACCAAGCGAACATCGAGAAGATCCTTCAGGGAACCTCATCGGGCGGCGTCACCATAAACGGCTTCTTCTCACACTATCTTGAAAACAACTTACCCTTCGGAGGGGTAAATCAGAGTGGGTTGGGAAGCTACCACGGCGAATTTGGCTTCAAGGCCTTTTCCCATGAACGGGCGATCTACAGCCACCAGTAAATGCACCGGCCGTTTCATGCAATGCTTGCGGGCAAGGCGTGGGACGGCCGCTTACCAGACGCCAAATGTGCATGGAGCGGCCGCCGGATTTCCTTCCAACACAGGCCACTCTATCAGGTTATGGCGTTCTTCCAGCCGTGAATCAGTGCATACGCAGTACGCCACTTAGGCTTCCAATGCGATCCTTGCTGAATACAGGTCTGCGACAGCCGTACCGACGGACTTGAATATCGTAATTTCTTCCGCGCTTCGGCTAATTGCGCCGCGCGCGAGGTCCCTGATGTCACCGCAAATCGACGCCGCAGTGATTGCGCCGGTTGCAATAGGATGGATGATGTCGCCCGCTTCCGACAAGACCGCGGCGCAATCGTCGACGAAGATGCGGCCGCGGGCAAAGGCTTTATCATCCGCTTCCCGCATGTCCGGACGATAACCCCCAGCGCAATCGAGATGCGCTCCTGGTTTCAGCCAATCTCCGAAGATGAGCGGTGCCGTTGCGCTTGTGAGACAACAAATGACATCGGCGTTCCGCGCTGCCTCTTCAAGGTCACCCGCGACCCTAACATCCGAATATTCGATGCGACCGCGAATACGACCGATCGCTGCGTCGGCCTTGACTCGGTACCTTGCCCAAAGTTCGATGCTATCGAACCGACGTACCGTCATCATCGCCTCGGCATAGTAGGCGACCAGGTTACCCGACCCTATGAGGAGTAATCTGCGGGCCGCAGGTGCCGCAAGCCGGTCAGCTGCGAGTGCGGAAATGGCTGCGGTGCGACGGGACGTCAGCTCGGCCGCATCCATGATCGCTATTGGCGTGCCGTTGCTCAGGTCGAACAGTGCGTAGAGGCCTTGAATGACCGGTTCGCCGTCGTATGAATTTTCAGGGACAATCGTTATCAACTTCGCACCCGCGTGACTTTCGTCCGCGACGGGCATGATCAAAAATTCCCGCCCCCGCGACACCACGATCCGCTGTCGCGGCAGTATTGAAACAGGATCCCCATAACTTCGGGCCAGCCCGTCGATCAGCCCCCGAAACGGAAGGCGGCGAGCAATATCCCGGCTATTAGAGCGGTTTCCGTTCATTCCGGTTCATAGCCGCATGATTTGAAGTAGTTGGCGCATTCGTCTGGCTGGAAGATGTCGACGAGCCTGCCGATCAGGTCCCACAACCCGCTGACGGT
>NZ_JAIXPP010000121.1 GCF_027486195.1 Novosphingobium sp. | reverse complement strand
GCTATGAGCATCAACATCGGACCGCCGGCCATCGACGAACTGCGGCCGCGCATCACCGTCATCGGCGTGGGCGGGGCGGGCGGCAACGCCATCGCCAACATGATCAACGCGAAGATCGAAGGCGTCGATTTCGTCGTCGTCAACACGGACGCGCAGGCGCTCAACAATTCGATCGCGGACAACCGCATCCAGCTCGGTCCGGACATGACGCAAGGCCTCGGCGCCGGCGCCCGTCCCGAAGTTGGCCGCGCTGCCGCTGAAGAGACGATCGAGGACATCGAACGCGCGCTTGAAGGCGTGCACATGTGCTTCATCGCCGCAGGCATGGGCGGCGGCACCGGCACCGGCGCTGCGCCCGTGATCGCCGAAGCCGCGCGCCGCAAGGGCGTGCTGACGGTTGGTGTCGTCACGAAGCCGTTCCTGTTCGAAGGCACGCGCCGCATGCGCGCCGCCGAATCCGGCATTGCGGAGCTGCAGAAGCACGTCGATACGCTGATCGTCATTCCGAACCAGAACCTGTTCCTCGTCGCCAAGGCGGAGACCACGTTCAAGGAAGCCTTCCAGCTGGCTGACGAAGTGCTCCAGCAGGGCGTCCGCTCGATCACCGATCTCATGGTCATGCCCGGCCTCATCAACCTCGACTTTGCCGACGTGCGTTCGGTCATGGGCGAGATGGGCAAGGCGATGATGGGCACCGGCGAGGGCGAAGGCCCGAACCGTGCGCTCGAAGCGGCGGAACGCGCGATTGCCAACCCGCTGCTCGATGGCGTTTCGATGCAGGGCGCCAAGGGCGTGATCATCTCGATCATCGGTGGCGACGACATGAAGCTGCTCGAAGTGGACGAGGCCGCAAACCATATTCGCGAGCTGGTCGATCCCAACGCGAACATCATCTGGGGCTCGGCGTTCAACCCGCACCTCGATGGCAAGATCCGCGTCTCGGTGGTCGCCACCGGTATCGAGCAGAGCGCCGAGATGGCCGAATCCGCCGCGCGTCCAGCCACGACTGGCGGGCTGCGCGGTCCGGCGTTCCCGGGTGGAATGGCCCGTCCCGCCGCACCCGAACCGGCGCCCGAGCCGGTTGCCGCCGCGCCGCAGCCGTTCGCACCGCCGCCCAGCTTTGCCCCGCCCGAACCGGCCGCAAGCGAGCCGGAACCCGCAGGTGCCGCGCCTGCCGAGGAACCGCTCGATCTGACGCTCGACTTGTCCGATGCCCAGGAAACCGCGCCGCCTGCCGCAGGAGCCGGTGAGCTCGAACTCGGGCTCGGTGATGCGGAGCCTGTTCCGCCGCGCTTCGGCCGTGCGCAGCCCGATCCTTCGGGCGATGCGCCGCCGCGCAGCGCGCCGGGCAGCACGCTGTTTGAACGGATGGCCAATCTCTCACGCGGTGGGGGCCGCGTGGGCGAAGAAGATGCTGATGGCGAAGATGGCAGCGCGCTCAATATCCCGCGCTTCCTCGGCCGTCAGAACAACCAGTAAAGCCGCACGGTTCGGCGCAAGGGATTTGGCATGTGCGGTGCGGTGGCTAGGGGGTGGCCAGCGCACCGCGAGCCGCCCCACTTTGTTGCCATTGTCGCCGGCTCAGCTTTGCGTGTCCCCCAAGCCGCGATAAGGTCGGCCCCATGATCCGACGCTTCTTCCGCTCCGGGCTCCGGCACCGTGTTTTGCCCGTCCGCTTCGGGCTGTTTCTTGGCACGGCCCTCG
Organism: Novosphingobium sp.; assembly: GCF_027486195.1. Lineage (GTDB taxonomy): Bacteria > Pseudomonadota > Alphaproteobacteria > Sphingomonadales > Sphingomonadaceae > Novosphingobium. The sequence continues at coordinate 14,265 of NZ_JAIXPP010000121.1, read as the reverse complement.
CACTCGCCCAGCCTGCCTGGGCGCAGCAGCGGGCCGGGGCTGTCGATGATGATGCGGTCGAGCCGGTCCCCAGCACGTCGGTCCCGGTCGTCCAGCCGATCACGCCAAGCCCGACGCGCATGCTCAATGCCGCGCTGGCCCGGCTTGCGCGCGATCCGCGCGATATCAGTGCGCTGCTCGATGCCGGAGGCGCTGCGCTCGATCTGGGCGATACCGATGCAGCGATCGGCTTCCTTACCCGCGCCGAACAGGTGGCGCCCGGTACCGCCGGAGTGCGGGCGCGGATGGGCATTGCGATGCTGCGCTCGAACCAGCCGTTCGAGGCGATCCGCTGGTTCGATCTGGCCGAGCAGGCCGGCTTCAACCGCGCCGAAATGGCCCCCGATCGCGGGCTTGCCTACGATCTCATCGGCGACAATGCGGCGGCCCAGCGCGAGTACCAGCTGGCCCTTTCCGCTGGCCGGAATGACGAGACGAGCCGCCGCTACGCGCTGAGCCTCGTCATTGCCGGCGACCGGCGCGGTGCCGAGCTCATCATCCAGCCCATGCTCGAGCGGCAGGATCGCGGCGCCTGGCGCGTGCGCACCTTCATCATGGCCATCGCCGGGCAGAGCGAGGAAGCCGAAGGCATCGCCCGCGCGACGATGCCAGCCGATCTTGCCGCAGCGATCTCGCCCTATCTGCGCTACATGCCGCGCCTCACGCCCGCACAGCAGGCTGCCGCCGCCAATCTTGGCCGCTTCCCGCGCGCGGCGGATATTGGCCGCGATGATCCGCAGGTCGTGCAGTATGCGCTGGCCCACCCGCGTGCGCCGCGCGTCGATGCCGCGCTCGTGCCGCAGGGTGAAGCCCTGGGTGCGCGCGGACGTGACGATCGTTCGAAGCGCCGCCGTCCGGGCAAGGAAGACCGTCGCGAGACGGTGCTCGCCGCCGCCACGCCCGCGCCAGCGTCCACGTCCACGCCTGCACTGATTCCGCCACCGCCGCCGGCACCGACAGTACCTGCGGTCACCGCGCCATGGGGCCTCCAGCCGGGCACCCGCACCGCCGCAGCGCAGCAGCCGCAGTCCTCGCCCCAAAGCCTCACGGCCCCGACCCAGACAGCACCGGCCCGCCCGACTGTCCTGTCGAAGCTCGATGTGCCGCCGGGCACGCCGCTGGCCCCCCCACCGGCGCCGCGCCCGGTCACTTCCACGTCCATCCCTGCGCCCACGCCAACGCCGAGCCTTGCATTAGCCCCGGCTCCTGCGCCGACGTCCGCATCGGCCATCACGCCGCCCGCTGCGGCAGCGCAAGTCACCAAGCCGGCCACGCCCACCCCGGTTCCTGCACCGGTTCAGGTGGCAACGGCCGCGCCTGCGACGACGTCTTCGGCACCGACTCAGGCCCCGTCCCTGGCTCCGTCCTCGGCAACGCCCCCGCCACCTGGGCCGCAATTCGCGCTGCTGTCATCTCCGCCCGCCGCCTCCGCACCCGCAGCGGTCCCGCCCGCTTCGACTACGCTGGATCCGCTGCCGCAGCCCACGCCGCCCCCTCCGCCGGCAGCCGCGACCGCAACCGCACCCGCCGATTTCCGCACCATGTTCGATGGCTTCAAGCCACCCGAGCAGGAAGCCTCCGCCAAAACCGAGGCGGTCGATCTCGCGCGGATCGAAGCGCTGCGCGAATCGGCCAAGGCGGCTTCGGCCAAATCGAAGGAACGCGGCGCGAAGGATCGCAACACCAGGGATCGGGGCGAGCGCCCGGATGGCCCGACCGCGGTTTCGCGCACCAGTGATCAGGATGCGCCCGAAGCCGCCGTTACCCGTGGCGGCAAGGACAAGGCTGAAAAGGGCCAGACCGGCAAGGAAACGGCGGCCAAGTCGGCGAAGGACAAGCTCGCACTCAACACCGATTGCCTCGATACCCCAGCCAAGGGCAAGACGGGCAAGGGCAAGGGCGCACCGGCAAAGGGCAGAGCCGCCGCAAGGTCGTCCGCCAAAACGAAGGGCAAGCGGGCCGCAGAGGCCCAGTGCCCGCCCGAGAACGACAAGGCGCAGAAGGGCAAGAACGGCAAGGCCGAGCCCGCGCACGCCAGCCGGATCTGGGTCCAGGTGCTCACCGGCTCGAACCGCACCGCCATGGGCAAGGAGTGGCAGCGCCTTGTCAGCGCGTCCGCCGCGCTCAGGGGCCGCAAGCCCTCGATCACGCCGTGGCGCAGCAATTATCGTTTGCTCACAGGGCCTTTCGCGAGCGACGCGGAAGCGCTGGCCTTCGTCGACAGGCTGCGCAAGGACGGCGTCGGCAGCTTCGAGTGGACGAGCCCGGCCGGTCAGGCGGTCGACAGCCTTGGCGTGAAGTAGCAGCTGTGGGGGAGCGGGGCTCCACCGCTTCTCCACAGCTTATGAACAGACTAGTCGAGTTTTGCCCAGCCCCGGACGGGGCCCCGATTGCCGCCACGAGCCCTCTCCGCGATGGCTCGCAAGGGCCCAGTCCGGGACCCGAGGAACACCCGATGCGCACCGGCCATGAAGACAGCGAACGCGAAGATGCGGCGCCCGTCGATATGCTCGCCTCGCTGTTCGAGGCGCGCGGCTGGCCGTGCGAGTTCGTTTCCGAAGACGAGATTCACGGCGAAATCCAGGGCAGCTGGGCGAGCTATCAGCTGCGCTGCATCTGGCGCAGCGAGGACCACGTCCTCCAGATTCTCTGCCTGCCCGATATCCGCGTCCCCGAAGACAAGCGCAGCGCAATGTTCGAGATCATGGCGCTCATCAACGAGCAGGTGTGGCTCGGCCACTTCGATATCTGGTCGAACGGCTCGGTCCTGCTCTATCGCCACGGGCTGATGCTGGGCGATGATGGCCTCCTCAGCCTCGTCCAGGCGCAGACCGCGATCGAGGCTGCGGTCGATGAGTGCGACCGGTTCTATCCCGCGTTCCAGTTCCTGCTCTGGGGCGACAAGTCTCCCTCTGATGCGCTCGCCAGCGCGCTGATTGACGCTGCGGGCGAAGCCTGACACCCCTCCCGCTTGCGGGAGGGGTTGGGGGAGGGCATGTGCAATGCCTAACTTTTCAAGCGAGAGCCCAACGTGACCTTCTCCCTTCTCCAGTTCGGCTGCGGCAACATGGGCGGCGCGATGCTCGCCGGCTGGCTCGCTGCCGGGTTCGATCCGGCCGCCTTCACCGTGGTCGATCCGCTGCTGGCAGAAGCGCCCACCGGCGTGCGGCTGCTGCGCGAAGCGCCGGAGGGCGCGGAGCCCGCCGATGTAGTGCTGCTCGGCTTCAAGCCGCAGCAGTTCGCCGCCTCTGCCGCCGCGATTGCGCCACATGTGGGGGAGGGCACGTTGCTGCTCTCGATCCTCGCCGGGGTTGATTGCGGCACCCTGCGCGCCGCGTTCCCGCAGGCCGCTGCGATCGTGCGCGTGATGCCCAACCTCGCCGCCGCGATCGGCAAGTCGCCCATCGCGCTTTACGGTGATGCCGCAGGCGCCTTGCGGGAGCGGACCGAGGCGCTGATGGCCCCGCTCGGCCCCGCCGAATGGCTGGCGGAGGAAAGCGCGATGGATATCGTCACCGCGCTCGCCGGGTCCGGCCCTGCTTTCGTCTACCGCTTCATCGATGCGCTGGGCGAAGCGGCTGCCACGCTTGGTCTGCCGCGCGTGCAGGCCGACCGGCTGGCGCTCGCCATGGTCGAGGGCGCCGCCGCGCTCGCGGCTTCCGCCCCCGTAGCGCCCGGCGAACTGGCCCGCCGCGTCGCCAGCCCCGGTGGCACCACCGAAGCCGGCCTCAGGGTGCTCGATGCCGACCAGCGCCTCGCCGCGCTGATCACCGACACCCTGCGCGCCGCCCGCGATCGCAGCGAAGAGCTTACGGAAGCCGCCAGAAGATAGGGCCGAAAAATAAGGTCGAAAAATAGGGACAGTCCCTATTTTTTCGGATGCGGGCCAAAACCGGAACTTATTACGCTTTGACACACTCTGTTATGACCCTCCTGCTTGAAAAGGCATGGGTTTGGGGCGATATTGGCAGCACTCGGTCCATCCCGGGCCGAAACGGAGTTTGGTACGTCATGGCAAACTGGAATGACCCCCAGCCCTCGGGCTGGAGCCCGGCAGGCTTCGGCGCTGCGGCGGGTCTCGCCGGGCGCGGCGCCGCGTATGATGCGGGTCTGCGCCGCTACATGCTGTCGATCTACAATTACATGGCCTCGGGCGTTCTGCTCTCGGGCGTGGTCGCGCTGCTGTTCGCTACCTCGGGCATGGCGGATGCCGTGTTCGGCACGCCGCTGCGCTGGCTCGTCGCGCTCGCCCCGCTCGCCATCGTCATGGTGATGAGCTTCGGCGCGAACCGCATCTCGACGACCACGATGCAGGGCCTGTTCTGGGCGTTCAGCGTGCTGATGGGCATCTCGCTCTCGGCGATCTTCGCGGTCTATACCGGCCCTTCGATCGCGGCGACGTTCTTCGCCACCGCAGGCGCCTTCGCTGGCCTCAGCCTCTATGGCTACACCACCACGAAGAGCCTGTCCGGCCTCGGCACGTTCCTCATCATGGGTCTCGTCGGCATCCTGATCGCCAGCCTGATCAACATCTTCTTGCAGTCGGCGGGCCTTGCCTGGGGCATCAGCTTCCTCGGCGTCCTGATTTTCGCGGGCCTCACCGCCTACGATACACAGAAGCTCAAGCTGATGTACGATCAGGTCGCGGGCACCGATTTCGCGGGCAAGATGATCGTGCTCGGCGCGCTCACGCTCTACCTCGATTTCGTCAACATGTTCACGTTCCTGCTGCAGTTCATGGGCGATCGCCGCTGATCTGAAGCGTATTGTTTCACATTACCGTGCCCGGCGGGCCATCCGGCTCGCTGGGCATTTTCTTTGCGCGATGGGCCGGTTAAACCGCATAAGTTTTTTCCGGGGGAATCCTCTCGCATGCCACGTACCTCGCGCCCTGCGGCGCCAGCATTCTTCCAGATCGCCCGGTTCCTTCCGGCCGCTGTCCTTGCGGCCGCTTTGGCGAGCTGCGCCGCGCCTGCGCCGCCGCCACCGCCCCCGCCGCCGCCCCCCAAGCCCAAGCCCTATATCCCGCCGCCGCCCAAGCCCGTCCCGCCGTCCGGCGCCAGCGACAATCTCACCATTCCCCCCCTCGATGCCGGCGGCCTGCGCCAGTCGGTGAACCGCAATATCTCGCCCACGCAGATGCTGTGGAACCTGCGCTCGGCCTTCAACGTCGCCGCGCTCAATTGCAGCGATCCGAAGCACGCCGAGATTCTGCCGCGCTACAAGGTCTTCCTCAAGAGCTATAGCACGACGCTGATGGCGACGAACCGCAAGGTCGATGCCGAGTTCAAGGCTCGCTACGGCGCGAAGTTCACCGCCCCGCGCGAGGCTTACATGACCTCGGTGTACAACCACTTCGCGCTGCCGCCGGCCATGCCGGAATTCTGCAATGCGGTGCTGGCAGTCACCGGCGATCTCGCCGAGATCACGCCCGCCGCGCCAAAAGCGGCTCCCCCGAAAAAGGCCGGAGCCAAGGTTGTCGCGGCAAGGACTCCCACTCTGAAGCCGGCCGAACTGGAAGCCTTCGCGCTGCGCAGCCTGCCCAGCATCGAGATCGTTTATGACGATTTTTACCGCCGCTATGAAAAGTACAGGCTCGATCTCGCCGAATGGAACGCCAGGTACGGCCCGCCTGCCGCGCCTGCGGCGACCAGCGGAACGCCCTGAAGGATTTCTCGCTGAGACGCAGAGGAGAACGAAAAGAGGATGTTTGCAGCCCCGGCGCAAGCCGGGAAACGCGGCAACTCATCTTATGGCAAGAGTGGCTGCGCCGCCATCGGGGGCATCTTCGCGGTCTTCTTTTCCTTCCCATCTCTGCGAGAAACCTTCGGAGCCAACGTCGCCCGCATTTTGCACTTGGCAAGCGCCCGCCCGCTGGGCTAATGGCCGCGCTCCCGGCGGGAGGGCTTCGCGCCCGAATGCCGGAGGATACTGGGAACGGGGCCGTAGCTCAGATGGGAGAGCGCGTCGTTCGCAATGACGAGGTCAGGGGTTCGATCCCCCTCGGCTCCACCAGTATGCCGTAAATTGGCCCTGAGCGGCCTGCGAACGGCACCTTTCTGCGCTTCCGGTGCTCACGGCCATTAAGGCCGCTGCGCGCCGGTTCTCGGAAGCGAAGCTGAACTTGTTCAAAGGCACCATTCTCGGCTCGGTCTGAGCCCAATTTCCGACATACTGGTCTTCACCGCCAGCGGGTCGGGACAAATCGTCCTCTTTCCGTTAGTATTGTCCCATGCATTTTCTCGACCAGGCCAAGATCTTCATTCGCTCCGGCGCGGGCGGTCCCGGTGCGGTCAGCTTCCGGCGCGAGAAGTATGTCGAATATGGCGGCCCCGATGGCGGCAATGGCGGCAAGGGCGGGGATATCATCTTCGAGGCGATCAGCGGCCTCAACACCCTGATCGACTTTCGCTATACCCAGCATTTCAAGGCCCCGCGCGGCGGCGGCGGCGCGGGCAAGAACCGCACCGGCGCGGGCGGCGAGGATCTTGTCGTCAAGGTCCCCGTCGGCACGCAGGTGATCGACGAGGACGGCGAGACGGTGCTGCTCGATCTCACCGAGCCGGGCATGCGCGCCGTCCTGCTGCGCGGCGGCGATGGCGGGCGCGGCAACCTCTCCTTCAAGTCCTCCACCAACCGCGCCCCGCGCCAGGTCGGCCCCGGCTGGCCCGGGCAGGAAATGTACGTCTGGCTGCGGCTGAAGCTGCTCGCCGATGCGGGCCTTGTCGGCCTGCCCAATGCCGGCAAGTCCACCTTCATCAACCAGATCACCAACACCAAGGCCAAGGTGGGTGACTACGCTTTCACCACCTTGCGCCCGCAACTCGGCGTGGTGCGCCATCGCAACCGCGAATTCGTGCTGGCCGATATTCCCGGCCTCATCGCTGGCGCTGCCGAAGGGGCCGGGGTGGGCGACCGCTTCCTCGGCCACATCGAACGCTGCCGCGTGCTGATCCACTTGATCGATATCAACGGCACCGATCCCGCCGAGGCGCTGCGCATCGTCGAGGAAGAGCTCGAAGCCTATGGCGGCGGTCTTGAAGACAAGCCGCGCCTCATCGCGCTCAACAAGATCGACACCGTCGATGCAGAACTCGTCAAGGCCTTCCGCGCCGAACTCCGCGCCGCCGGGGCAAAGCGCGTGTTCCCGATCTCGGGCGCGACCGGCAAGGGCATGAACGCCCTGCTCGACGCCGTCCTCGAGCACCTCCCCGCCGCCACCGCCACTGAACGCCCCGATGGCGAGGTCGAGGACGCCGAAGACCAGAAGCCCTGGTCGCCGATCTGAGCAGTACCGCGGCTCGTCTACGCACGCCCCCCGACACCTCGTCATCCCCGCGCAGGCGGGGATTCAGAGCAACTGGCACTGCCTATGTGGCACTGGATTCCCGCCCTCGCGGGAATGACGAAGCGCAGTAGGGCAACCCCTTCACGCGCCGCCGCATTTCCCCTAAGCGGCGGCCACCATGCCAATTGACTACCTCGCCCAGCTCACTGACGCCGTCGAGACCCCGCGCCTTGTCATCAAGGTCGGCTCGGCGCTGCTTGTCGGCAAGGATGGCGAGCCGCGCCGGGCATGGCTCACGCTGCTGGTGGCGGAAATTGCCGCCGCCCGGGCGCGGGGGCAGGATGTCATCGTCGTGTCCTCGGGCGCGATTGCGCTCGGCGCGCGCAAGCTTGGCCTCTCACGCGGCGGGCGGGGGAGCCTCGCCGATGCGCAGGCCGCCGCCGCCGTCGGTCAGATCGCGCTCGCGGGGCTCTGGGCCGAATTGCTCGCCGCGCATGGCCTGATCGCGGCGCAAGTGCTGCTCACGCTCGAGGATCTCGAAGACCGCCGCCGCTATCTCAACGTCACCGCCACGCTCGGCACGCTGCTCGCATCGGGCGCGGTGCCGGTGATCAACGAGAACGATACCGTCGCCACCGAGGAGATCCGCTTCGGCGACAATGATCGCCTTGCCGCCCGCGTCGGGCAGGCGGCAGGCGCCAGTGCGGTGCTGCTGCTCTCGGATATCGATGGGCTTTACGATCGCGATCCCCGCCTCGAAGGCGCGGTGCGTGTGCCCGTGGTGCGCGGCGTGACGCCTGAAATCCACGCCATGGCGACCGGCGGCTCCTCCTCCGGCCTCGGCTCGGGCGGGATGACCTCGAAGCTGCAGGCCGCCGAGATTGCGGGCCTTGCCGGCATTGCGCTCGCGATCATCGATGGCCGCCCTGATAGCCCCATCGCCGCAGCCCTCGGCGAGGAACGCGGCACCCTGTTTTGTCCGCCCCAACGCTCTGGGCGCAAGGCCCGCGCGCGCAAGGCATGGCTTGGCGGCAAGCTGCGCATGAAGGGCGCGATCACGGTCGATGCGGGCGCCGCTGCGGCCCTCGCGCGTGGTTCCAGCCTGCTTGCCGCCGGAGTGACGGCGGTGGAAGGCGCTTTCCTGCGCGGCGATGCCATTGCCGTTCACGGCCCGGATGGCACGGTATTGGCGCGCGGCCTCAGCGAGTATGACGCGGCGGAATGCGCCGCGCTGATGGGCCATCCTTCGGCGGACCACGAAGCGCTGCTTGGCTACGCCCCGCGCTCGGCGCTGATCCACCGCGATCAACTGGTGATGCTGTGAGCAGCAAGGGCGATCTTGTTGCAGTTACGGGCGCGACCGGATTTGTCGGGCAGGCGGTGCTGCTGTCCGCCGGTCGCCACCACATCGATGTCCGCGCACTCACCCGGCGCAAGCAGCGCCTGCGCGGCGGCGTGGAATGGACCCTCGGCGATCTGGCGGACAAGGATGCGTTGAAGCGCCTGATGGAGGGCGCCAGTGCGGTGATCCACATCGCCGGGGTGGTCAATACGCCCGATCCAGCGGGTTTCGAGGAAGGCAATGTCCAAGGGACGTTGCGCGTGATCGAGGCCGCGCATGAAATGGGCGTGGGGCGGATGATCCACGTCTCCTCGCTCGCCGCGCGCGAACCGCAGCTGTCGATCTACGGCGCTTCCAAGCTGCGCGGCGAACGGCTGGTGCGCGCCTCGGGCCTTGATTGGACGGTGGTGCGCCCGCCCGCCGTGTTCGGCCCGCGCGATACCGAAATGCTCGAGCTGTTCCGCCTCGCGCGCCGCGGCATCGTGCCGCTGCCACCGCCGGGGCGACTTTCGGTGATCCATGTCGCCGATCTTGCCGAACTGCTGCTCGCGCTGCTCCCCAGCAGCGAAGAGGCCACGCACCAGGTGTTCGAGCCCGATGATGGCGAACCCGGCGGCTGGACCCATGTCCGCCTCGCGCAGGCGATCGGCGCGGCGGCCAATGCCGGGACCGGGCGCGAAAAGCCGATCCGCCCGCTGTCACTGTCGCCGCGCATGGTTGGCCTCGCCGCCCGCGCCGACCGCCTGTTTCGCGGCAGCAAGGCCAAGCTGACGCCCGACCGCGCGCGCTACATCTGCCATCCGGACTGGACCGTGGGGGAGGGCGCGCAGCCGCCCCGTAGCCTTTGGCATCCGCGCATCGATACGCGCGAAGGACTGCACGCCACTGCGGCATGGTACCGCGAGGCGGGCTGGCTCAAATAGCCGCTTCGGCCGGCTCCGCAGGCTTCGGCTGCAGCCCGGCCAGCCGCGCCGCGACCATGCCCTGCAGCGGCAGCCGCGCCTTCATCCGCACTGCCAGCAGCGCGGTGCCGCTCACCTTGCGCTGCACGAACAGCGTGTCCATCGGCGGCAGGTGCCAGGTGTCGCGGTCCTGCGCCACCGGCTCGCCGAAATCGCGCAGTTTCGCCACGAAGCTCCGATCGGCAAAATCGAAGATCGCGGCCTTGTTCACATGCTCGAGGATCACCCCGATCACGCCTTCGAAGGCCGAGCCGTGCCGCGCCATCTGCTCTTCGGAAGCAAAGCCCACCTCGCAAATGCGGCGCTTGAGCTCAGCCGGATCGCCATCGAGCCCGGCCTGCATCATCCGCCGATAGGCCGCCTGCGTCTCTTCCGGCACGCCGCGCGCGGCGCCGAAATCGAGCAGCACCACGCGGCCTGTCTCGGGCTGCCAACGGTAGTTGGCGAAGTTGGGGTCGGTCTGCATGAAGCCGAATTCGAACAGCTCGCGCAGCACCAGATCGAGCATGGCGCCCATCACACGGTCGCGCACATCCTGCGGGGCATCGGCCAGGGTATCGATGGGCTTTGCGGCGATGAAGTCCATCGTCAGCACGCTGGGGCCGGTCAGCTCGTCCACCGGCGCAGGGACCACGAACTGCGCCTCGCCCGCCAGCATCGCGCCATAGCGGCGCATCTGTTCGGCCTCGCGCAAGTAGTCCGCTTCCTCGTGGAGCTGCCGCTTCGCCTCGGCCAGCAGCGGCGTGATATCGAGCGACTTGGGCAGCAGGCCGGAAACGCGCAGCAAGGTCGCTACGTTGTCGATATCGGCGTCGATGCTCGCGGCGATCCCCGGATATTGAACCTTCACCGCCACCGTGCGCCCATCGTGCATCACCGCGCGGTGGACCTGCCCGATCGAAGCGGCGGCAATCGGTGTCGCCTCGAAGCGGGCGAAACGCCGCCGCCAGTCCGGCCCCCATGCGGCGGCGAGCACCGTTTGCAGCTGCTTGGGCGGCATGAAGTGCGCCGCATCGCGCAGCCGCGCGAGGATCGCGGTCAGCTCCTGCGGCAGGAGGTCCCCCGCATCGAGCGAGATCATCTGCCCCAGCTTCATCGCCGCGCCGCGCAGCCGCGAAAGCTGCTCGGTCACGCGCGTGGCGTTGGCTGGGGTCAGCAGCAGGTCCGACATGGCCGGCCGCTCGCCGCGCGCAAGGCGCTTGGCCCCTTCGGCGATCACCCCGCCCGCGACGCCGCCCGCCAGCTGGCCGAACGCGGAGAAGCGCGAGAGGCGGCTGGTGGGAACCTTGCGGTAGCGGTCATCACTCATCGTGCGAGCCTTTGCAAAGCGGGGCGGACCCGGAGGAACCTGATGTAAGCCCATTCGAGCCCGCGCAGAACCTGGCGATTGCGGGCCAGCAGCCCCAGCGGCTGCAGCAGCGGAATCGCCCGCCACATCGCCGCGAACGCTGCCGCGCCGCTCAGCAGAACGCCATCCTCGCGCGCATGGAACCGCGCCAGCAACAGCGCCGGATCAATCGGGCAGCTCGCGCCCGGCTCAGCCACATCGACAAAGTCGATCCGCCCCGCACGGTCCAGCCGCCGCATCAGCGCGATCTCGCGCGTGCAGAGCGGGCAAGCGCCGTCAAACCAGACGGTGAGGGGGACAGGGGACATGCCCCGCGCCTAGGCCCTGCTGGCATGCGCGGGCAAGGTGCTCATTGGTGAGGGAAACCGCCCCGTACCCTACCCCCTTCGTCATTGCGCTCCCCGCAATGACGAAGGCTGAATGGATGCCCAACCCCAGACCCACTTCCGCTCATGCTGAGCTTGTCGAAGCATCTGGCGCAACCGCCGCGCCAGCACCCTTCGACAAGCTCAGGGTGAGCGGGGTAGGGGGCTGGGGATGGCGGGTCGTGCAGCTCATCAAAACGCCGGATCATACCCCGGCGGCAGCTCGCCATCGTTTGCGGTGCTGTCCGGCGAACCGGGCACATGGATGCCGCACTCCACCTTGTCCCAGCCCTTCCAGCGGCCCGAACGCGGGTCTTCTCCGGCGGCTACCTTGCTGGTGCAGGGGGCGCAGCCGATCGAGGGATAACCCTGCGCCACCAGCGGATGGCGCGGCAGATCGTGTGCCACCATGTAGGCTTCAAGGTCCTCGGAGGTCCACGAGGCGAGCGGATTGAACTTCAGCCGCCCTTCCGCATCGGTGCGGTCTATCTCGAAGCGGGGGAGGCCGCTGCGCGTGGCGGATTGAAAGCCCTTGCGCCCGCTGATCGAGGCATCGAACGACAGGAGCGCACGGGCCAGCGGCTGCACCTTGCGGATATCGCAGCAGCCATCCGGGTCCCACGACCAGCGCAGACCGTTCTCGTCCTTCTTGCCGACCAGCTCCATGTCCGGCTCGACGATCAGGAGGTTCGTAAGCCCCAGATGGGCCACTAGCGCATCGCGATAGGCAATCGTTTCCGGGAAATGCTTGTGCGTTTCCAGGAAGATTACCGGAATGCTCTTGTCCACCTGAGCGATCAGATGCAGCAGCACCGCGCTTTCCGCGCCGAAGCTGGAGACGACCGCCACATCGCCGATCAGCCGATCCTTTAGGACGCTGCGCAGCATTTCGGGCGTATCCGTGCCGCGAAACAGGTTGTTCAGCCGGATCGCGTCACTTTCAGTGAAGCGCGGCCCGGTCGAAAGCCGGTCGATCTGGCGCGTCTCTTTAGAGGCCATGGCGCTTGGCCCAGATGGGCGAGCGGCCGTCCACCGTCTTCTGATAAACATCGGGCCAGGTTGCGAAGGCCTGCTGCGCGGCTTCGGGCGCAATCGGCTTGGCGGGCGCAAAACCGTCGAACCCGCAGCGCTTCATGTGGCTCAGCTGATCGAGCAGGACGTCGCCCACAGCGCGCAATTCGCCAGTATAACCCGCCTCGCGCAGAATGCGGGCCGAGCTATAGCCGCGCCCGTCGCCATAGGCCGGGAAGCTCACTTCGACGAGCGCGAGGCGCGAAAGATGCGGCACCAGTGCGCGGGCATCCTCGCCCGGCTCGATGCGAACGGCAGCCGCGTTATCGGAAGCGAGAAAGTCCGCGAGCGACAGCACGGGCGCACCGGATGCCGCGTCAACACGCAGGCGCAGCAAAGACTCAACCATAGATCGCCTCCTTGAACGGCGCAGCGCCGATGCGGCGGTAGGTATCGATGAAGCGTTCGCCCTCGGCGCGCGCCTTCAGGTACACGTCGGTCGCGGTCTCGATCGCGTCGACGATCCCGTCCTCGCTGAAGCCGGGGCCGATGATCTGTGCGAGCGAAGTATCCGCCGCTTCCGAACCACCGAACAGCAGCTGGTAGTTTTCGGTGCCCTTCTTGTCGACGCCGAGAATGCCGATGTGGCCCGCATGGTGGTGCCCGCAGGCGTTGATGCAGCCCGAAATCTTGAGCTTGAGCTCGCCCAGCGTCTGCTGCCGCTCCGGTGAGGCAAATCGCGCCGAAATCTTCTGGGCCAGCGGGATCGAGCGCGCATTCGCGAGGCTGCAATAATCGAGGCCCGGGCAGGCAATGATATCGCCGATCAGGTCGAGGTTTGCGGTGGCGAGGCCGGCCGCATCGAGCTTCTGCCACAGCGCGTAGAGGTCGCTCTGCTTCACATGCGGCAGCACGATATTCTGCGTGTGCGTCACGCGCAGCTCGTCGAGGCTGTAGGCCTCCGCGAGCTCGGCCATCAGGCGGATCTGGTCTGCCGTGGCGTCGCCCGGAATCCCGCCCGCAGGCTTGAGGCTGATGACGACCGCCTTGTAGCCCGCCTGCTTGTGCGCGGCGGTGTTCTGATCTGCCCACACGGCAAAGTCCGGATCGCTGCGGTCATAGCCATCGGCCAGCGCGCTCTCGAGGCCGGGATCGGCAAAGAACGCCGCAATCCGCTCGAACTCGGCCTGCGGCGGCTCCAGCCCCAGGGTGAGGATATGCGCGAACTCTTCCTCCACCTGACGGCGGTATTCGTCCGCGCCGATCTCGTGGACGAGGATCTTGATCCGCGCCTTGTACTTGTTGTCGCGCCGGCCGTAGCGGTTGTACACACGAAGGCACGCCTCGGCGTAGCTCACCATCTGCAGCGCAGGCACGAACTCGCGGATCACCGGGGCGATCATCGGCGTGCGGCCCATGCCGCCGCCGACATGGAAGCGCGCGCCGATCTCGCCGGCGTCATTCTTCACGATCTGGATGCCGATATCGTGCAGCCGCATCGCCGCGCGGTCGGTATCGCTCGCGATCACCGCAATCTTGAACTTGCGCGGCAGGTAATCGAACTCCGGATGGAAGCTCGACCACTGGCGCAGCAGCTCGGCATAAGGGCGCGGATCGACCAGTTCATCCGCCGCCGCTCCGGCAAAATGATCCGAGCTGATGTTGCGGATGCAGTTGCCGCTGGTCTGGATCGCATGCATCTCGACGCCCGCGAGATCGGCGAGGATCTGCGGCGTGTCTTCCAGCTTGATCCAGTTGTACTGGATGTTCTGCCGCGTGGTGAAGTGGCCGTAGCCGCGGTCATACTTGTCGGCGATATCGCCCAGCAGCCGCATCTGCCGCCCATTGAGCGTGCCATAGGGAATGGCGACGCGCAGCATATAGGCGTGGAGCTGGAGATAGAGCCCGTT
>NZ_JAIXPP010000017.1 GCF_027486195.1 Novosphingobium sp. | reverse complement strand
CTGTTCGAAGCGCGCATCCCGAAGGACAACGCGATCATCGCGAAGATCTCGGGCCGCATCGAATTCGTTCGCGACTACAAGGCCAAGCGCAAGATCGCGATCATCCCCGAGGAAGGCGATCCGGTCGAGTACCTGATCCCCAAGTCGAAGGTGATCGACGTGCAGGAAGGCGACTGGGTCAAGAAGGGCGACAACCTCATCAGCGGTTCGCCCAACCCGCACGACATTCTGGAAGTCATGGGCGTCGAAGCTCTGGCCGAATACCTCGTGGCGGAAATCCAGGAAGTCTATCGTCTGCAGGGCGTGAAGATCAACGACAAGCACATCGAGGTGATCGTTCGCCAGATGCTGCAGAAGGTCGAGATCACCGATGGCGGCGATACCACGCTGCTGGCAGGCGAGCAGATCGACCTCGAGGAAATGAACGAATACAACGCCAAGCTCGCGCCGGGCATGCGTCCGGCTGAAGGCAAGCCGGTGCTGCTGGGCATCACCAAGGCTTCGCTGCAGACGCGTTCGTTCATTTCGGCGGCTTCGTTCCAGGAAACCACCCGCGTGCTCACGCAGGCGGCGGTCGAGGGCAAGCGGGACTCGCTGATCGGCCTCAAGGAGAACGTGATCGTGGGCCGCCTGATCCCGGCGGGCACGGGCGCGGGCATGAACCGCCTGCGCGTTGCGGCTACCAGCCGCGATGCCGCGCTGCGCGCTTCGTATCGCAAGCTCCAGGAGTCGCTTATCGCGCCCCATTCAGCGGCCGAAGAGCATGCCGCCGAGCTGGCCCAGGGCCCCGAAGCGGCGATCGGCAACGATCCGCTGGCGGCGGTCGAGGGTGAGACCCACGGTCTCGACGCCGATGCCGGTGACTACCTGATCAAGGATGGCGAGGCCTGATCGGCTGACCTGACTGACCAAGTTGAAAACCCCGTCGGCCCTGGCCGGCGGGGTTTTTGATTTGTTGTCCGCGGCCTACGTAGTTCAAACAGTCCGGAATGGGGGTAGTTGCAAGGACTTGGCCAGTAGGAACCGCGTGACGGACGCCCCCTCCGGCGATCCGCTATCGGAGTCCTCTGGCATGCTCAGCGGCGTCAAGCTCAGCGGCATCAAGCTAAGCGACAAGGCACGCCGCGGCGCGCGGCTTCTCATCGGCCTGCTGCTCGCGCTCATCGCACTCGCCTCGGCCGTGGTATACGCCATCCGCGCCGATGGCCCGATGACCCAGGACAGCGCCCTGCAGGCCGAAATTCTCGCGGACGTGCTGCCGCCCCCGGCCTTCGTGGTCGAGCCCTATCTCAATGCCGCGCTGATCGTGCACGATCCCGACCGGGCGGGTCCCTATCTCAGCGAGCTCAAGGACGAGCACGCCGAGTTCGAAGCGCGCAAAACCTACTGGAAGACTGCGCCGGTCCCGGAGCAACTGCGCCAACCGCTTAATGACACGATCGCGGCTGCCGAGAAGTTCTGGCAGATCATGGACAGCAAGTTCCTGCCCGCCGTGAAGAGCGGCAATCGCGCTGCGATGGGCGAGGCGTTTTCGATGGATATCGCGCCGATCTATCGCGTGCAGCGCGAGCAGGTGCGCAGCATCGTGGCGCTCAGCCGGACCTACAGCACCGAGACTGCCCGCACCAACGCCGGGCGAATCGGCCTCGCCCTGTCTGGGCTGGCCGCGCTGGCGCTTGCGATGCTGGGGCTTATCCTGTGGAGCGCACGCGCCGCGCAGAAGCTGGTGGTCTTACCGCTTGTCGAGACGGCGACGACGATGCAGCGCATGGCGGACGGCGATACGAGCGTCGCCATCGCAGGTATCGAGCGGGCAGACGAAATCGGCATGGTCGCCCGCGCCATGCGCGTATTCCGCGAGGCCGAGGAAGGGCGCCGCCTGGCATCCACCGAGCAAGCCGCAGTGGTCACCGCAGTTTCAAATGGGCTGGCCCGGCTCGCGGACAAGGATCTGGAGCACCGGTTGGATGAGCCGTTCCCGCCTGCTTACGAATTGCTCCGCGAGAACTACAACGCGGCAGTGTCCTCATTGGCGGAAGCGCTGCGGATCGTGCGGGTCGGCACGGCAAGCGTGAAGGGCAGCATTTCCGAGATCGGCGCTGCCTCGCAAGATCTGGCGCAGCGCAATGAAGCCCAGGCGGCACGCATCGCCGAGACGGCGCGGGCGATGGACGCGGTGACCGGCATCGTCCACGAAACCGCGAATGGGGCGCAGGCGGTTAGCCAGACCATCACCCAGGCCGGCCGCGAGGCAGGCGAGGGCGGCGACGTCGTGCGCCGCGCGATCGAAGCCATGGCCGCGATTGAGCAATCCGCGCAGGAAATCGGCCAGATCATCAGCGTGATCGACGGGATTGCGTTTCAGACCAACCTGCTCGCGCTCAATGCGGGGGTCGAGGCTGCACGTGCCGGGGAGGCGGGCAAGGGCTTTGCCGTCGTCGCCACCGAAGTGCGCGCGCTGGCCCAGCGCAGTGCCGATGCGGCGCAGAGCATCAAGGCGCTGATCACCGCCAGCGGTGAGCAGGTCGGCGCGGGCGTCGAGCTGGTGCGCGAAAGCGGGACCCGGCTTGAGGCGATCGTGCGGCGAATCGGCGAGATCGGCTCGCTGACCGGCAACATCGCCGGATCGGCGACACGTCAGGCAGCCAACCTCAGCCAGATCAATGCAGCGATGGGCGAAATGGACCGGCTGACCCAGCAGAACGCGGCAATGGTCGAGCAATCCACGGCGGCGACACGCAGCCTTGCTGCCGAAGCCGTCCGCCTCAACGAACTGGTCACCACCTTCCGCACGCGCGATGTAGCGCGCCGGCCGGCGGCGCTTGCCGCGCCCGATGCGATGCGGCGCAAGTCTGCGGTCGAGAATCGGCCCGCGCCGCAGCCGCTCGCACTGGCGAGCTGATCAGATCAAGCGTTCTCGCAGGCCATCCGTTCAAGCGCGGCAAAGCTTTCGAGCACGCCCGGATCCGCGAACGGTGCGACTTGCGCGAGGATGACGCCGGCGAGATCGCGATCGGTATCGATCCAGTAGTAGCAGTTGAAGATGCCGGCCCAATGCAAGCTGCCCGGCGAACGGCCAGCGGGGCCGGTCTCGGTGTTGACGAGGAATCCGCCAAGGGTCCAGCCGCCGCGCTGGCCGGGAAGCGGGTCGAACGCGCTGGCAAAGCTCGGCATCGCGGTGGTCATCTCGCCCGCCGAGAGATGCGCGGGGAGAGCATCCTCGCGCGCGATTCGGGCCATTTCCGGAGAGAGCACGCGAACCCCGTCGAGCTCGCCGCCGCGCAGGATCATGCGCAGGAAGCGGGCGTAGTCACCGGCGGTCGAGGACAGGCCGCCGCCGCCGTTGTGATACTCGCCGCCGCCGAGCACCATGCCCTGCGTCTTGAAGCCGCCTTCGGCTTCGCGCACATGGACTTGCGCCTCGTTGGCATCCCAGGTGCCGCGGAAGCGGGTCTGGGTCATGCCCAGCGGCCCGGTGATCTCTTTCTCGAACCATTCGCCGAGCGTCATGCCGGTCACCGCTTCGACGGCAAGGCCTGCCCAGTCGATCCCGACGCCGTACTGCCAGTTCGTGCCCGGATCGAACATCAGCGGCAGGTCGAGGCTGGCGCGCTTGCCCGCTGCCATCTTGCCGGTGGCCATGGCATGGCGCAGCAGGTCGGCGTTCATGAAGGTATAGCCGCAGCCGGAGGTGTGGAGCAGCAAGTGGCGCAGCGTGACGGGCAACGCGGCCGGGCGCAGGATCGGCTTGCCGTCCGCATCGAAGCCGCCCAGCACTTGCGGCTCGGCGAGTTCGGGGAGGATCGGACCGACCGGCGCGTCGAGATCGAGCTTGCCGCGTTCGACCAGCTGCAGCACCGCGACGCTGGTGAGCGCCTTGGTCATCGAGGCTATCTGGAACAGCGTGTCCTCGCGCATCGGCACGCCGTTTACCGCATCCGCCTGCCCGAAGGCGCGGGCATAGCGGGTGTCCTTGCTGTCGGTGATCAGGGCCACCGCGCCTGGCAGGTTTGCAGCCGCTACCGCGGCCTCGAATTCAGCGATGCCCTTCATGTCCGGTCCTCTCGTGTTGTGCTGCCCTTCTGCGGGGCAATCAGCGCGGCTTGCGGTGCTCGCCCTTGACCCAGCGGACCGTGCCCGAGCTGGCGCGCATCACGACGCTTTCGGTCGTCATCACCCCGCTCTTGTTGATCTTGACGCCCGCGAGCAGCGAACCATCGGTCACGCCGGTCGCGGCGAAGATGCAGTCGCCCTTGGCGAGTTCCTTGAGATCATAGACCTTGTTGAGGTCGGTGATGCCCCATTTGCGCGCGCGGGACTTCTCGTCCTCGTTGCGGAACAGCAGGCGGCCCTTGAACTGCCCGCCGACGCAGCGCAGCGCAGCTGCCGCAAGCACGCCCTCGGGCGCGCCGCCGGTGCCCATGTAGAGATCGATGCCGGTGTCCTCGTTGGTCACCGCGATCACGCCCGCCACGTCACCATCGGGGATCAGGCTGATGCCGCAACCCAGCGCCCGCAATTCGGCGATGAGTTCAGCATGGCGCGGGCGGTCGAGCACGCAGACGATGATGTCGCTGGGATCAACGCCCTTGGCCTTGGCGACGGCGCACACGTTCTCGCCCGCCGTGCGGTTGAGATCGATGATGCCGTCGGGATAGCCGGGACCGACTGCGAGCTTTTCCATGTAGACGTCGGGCGCGTTGAGCAGACCGCCCTCTTCGGCGACGGCCAGCACGGCAAGCGCGTTCGGGCCGGCCTTGGCGGTGATCGTGGTGCCCTCGAGCGGATCGAGCGCGATGTCGATCTTCGGGCCCTTGCCGGGCGCGGCGCCGACCTTCTCACCGATGTAGAGCATCGGCGCCTCGTCGCGCTCACCCTCACCGATCACCACGGTGCCGTCCATGTAGAGTTCGTTGAAGGCGGCGCGCATGGCTTCCACCGCAGCGGCATCGGCGGCCTTCTCGTCGCCCCGGCCGATCAGCCGCGAGGCCCCGATGGCGGCCGCCTCGGTAACGCGGACCATCTCGAGGACGAGGACGCGGTCAAGAACCTGCGAGGCGGCTGGTGCGGGTCGGATGTCGGTCACGTTGACTCCTGAGGCTCGTTGGCGGAAGCTCCCCTGCCCTAGACGGGAGGATGCAGGGTTGTCGAGGCGCGGAATACTATACAGACGCGCGTTTCGCGCATTCCTATGCGTATACCTGCCGTTCCTTGCAATGGGGATGGCCCGGGCGCAATCGGCACCGGCGGCGGATGCGGCACAAGCACCCGCTGCAAGCGCGGCTGCGCCGGCGGATTCGGGGGATACTGACAGCAATGCGCAGATCGCCCAGCGGCTGCTCACGGCGGGCCAGCCCAAGAAATGCGAAAAGGCTGGTCCGGACGGCGCGATCGTTGTTTGCGGCGGCCGTGAGGCGAACGAGAAGGAGCGCCTGCCGCTGCGGGATCAGCTCGAGTCGGCGCGCTCCACCAACGACGGCCTGCCGCGTGCGCCCAATGTCAGCGGGCTGCGCGATTGCAGCAGGGGCTGTATCGGCTTCGGTTCGGCACCGACGCCGATGTACTTTTTCGACATCACCAAGCTGCCCGAAGCGCCGCCCGATTCAGATGCCGACAGGATCGCGCGCGGGGAGATTCGGGCGCCTTAGGGCTAGTTGCGGCGCAGTGCCCAAGAGCAGCCGTCGGGCGGCGCAAAGCTTCCATTCACTGTGAAACGCACCGCACCGCAAATGCATGTGCTTGTTTTCGTGTCCTAATCTTCCTGGATAAGCCGCAGGAGGCTGCCGTCCGGATCGATCAGCGCGCCGACCAGCCCGCCCCACGGCTCCCGCTTGGGCCGGTGCAGGCGCGGCCAGCCGGTGGTCTTTTCCGGAACGCCTGCTGCAATAAGGTCTGCGTAGAACGCCTCGACATCGTTCAGTCTGAGGCAGCTGCCAAAGGAGCTGCTGGCCGGATTAAGATCGGGGTAGGGAAAGAATTCAAGAATCAGGCCGCCACGCGCGAGAATCATCCAGCCAGCGTCTCGCCATGATTCGGTGAAACCGAACTGCCCATAGAACTGCGCGGTGACTTCGAAATCGCGCGAGGGCAGATTCGGGGTCGCCCGATCACTCAAGGCTCCGGCCATGGCGGGTCAATCCTCGAGGATATGCATCACCAGTGGCGGTGCGCCGAGGCTGGGGGAGCCATCGAGCAGGCGCAGCGCCTCGGCAATCGCGCTTTCGGGGCCTTCGTGCGTGACCATGGCGACCAGTACCTGATCCGCGCTGCCTACGGCCGCGCGGCCCTTCTGGATCAGGCTTTCGATCGAAACCCCGGCATCGCGCATTGCGGCGGTAATCTCGGCCAGCACGCCGGGGCGGTCGGCCACGGTGAAGCGGAGGTAGGCCTTACCGGTGCGGTGGCCGCTATCGGCGGGGGCGGCCATTTCGAGCTCTGCCGCCGGGATAGAGAACGGCGCGCCGATATCGCCGCGCGCGATATCGATAAGGTCGGCCACAACGGCGCTCGCGGTAGGGCCATCGCCCGCGCCCGCGCCCTGGAACAGCAGGCGGCCGACGAAGTTGCCTTCCGCCACGACCGCATTGGTCGCGCCATCGACATGGGCGAGCGGGTGGTCGCGGTGGACCAGCATCGGATGGACCCGCTGGAACAGCCTGCGCTGGCCAGCCTCGTCGACGGCGGTTTCAGCCATGCCGATCAAGCGGATATAATAGCCCAGCGCATCGGCCTGCGCGATATCGGCGGCGAGCACGCGGCGAATGCCGGTGGCAGCAACCGGCTTGAAATCCACCGCCGTGCCGAAGGCGATGCTGGAGAGAATCGCCAGCTTGTGCGCCGCATCGATGCCGTCGATGTCGAACGTGGGGTCGCTTTCGGCATAGCCCTTGGCCTGCGCTTCAGCGAGAACATCGGCGAAATCGCGGCCGGTGTCCTCCATGGTCGAGAGGATGTAATTGCAGGTGCCGTTGAGGATCCCGTAGATGCGGTCGATGTAGTTGGCCGCCGCGCCTTCCTTGAGCGCCTTGATCACCGGGATGCCGCCCGCCACCGCCGCTTCGAACTTGAAGGCGACTTTCGCGGCCTCGGCCTTGGTGGCGAGTTCGAGCCCGTGATGCGCGACCATCGCCTTGTTGGCGGTCACCAGCGCCTTGCCCGCTTCGAACGTGGTGCGCGCCAAGGCGAGCGCCGGGCCATCGGCGCCGCCGACGAGTTCGACGACGACGTCGACATCGGGCCGCTCGCCGAGGATCACCATGTCGTCTTCCCAAGCGTAGGACGAGAGATCGACACCGCGGTCCTTGCTGCGGTTGCGCGCGCTGATCGCGCTGATCGTGATCGGACGGCCTGCACGGCGCGCAATGAGGCCTGCGTTGGCTTCAAGCAGGCGGATGACGCCGCCTCCGACGGTGCCAAGACCG
The DNA here is from genome assembly GCF_027486195.1 of Novosphingobium sp. Lineage (GTDB taxonomy): Bacteria > Pseudomonadota > Alphaproteobacteria > Sphingomonadales > Sphingomonadaceae > Novosphingobium. The sequence goes on along the minus strand of NZ_JAIXPP010000017.1, from coordinate 1,268 downwards.
GCCAGCGCGATGCGCAAAGGTTCGCTCATGATGATCCCCGTAAAATCTTATGGTGCGCCTTAGGGTAGCTGATCCGCCCTCGCAACCGCAGGTGGTGAGTGTAGATCAGGGTGCCCCGCGCTTGCGGGTGCAGGGGCCGAGATCGGCTAGCACCTGGGCATAGTCTTCCGCCGCGATTCGCCGGTCGGTCAGCGTGGCGGAGATATTCGCGCGCTCAGGCAGTCGGCCGGGCAGCCCGCAGGCGAGGCGATACCACGCAAGCGTCGCGGGAAGCGGTGCGTGCGCCGCCGAATCGACGATTTCGGTGAAGCTCACACCCCATGTCGTCGGCTGGCCGGGACGCCGGAGCACCGAGATCGAGACCGGCGCGCCGGTTGCCGTACCAAGGAAAAGCTGGGTTTCCCCCTCGCCCGCGAGGTTGCCGGCGACGTGCAGCGCCTCGCGCACTGCGGTGATCGCGGGCGGAGCATCGGGCCGCGAGGTCTCGGTCAGAATCGCGCGCAATGTGGCTTCGCGCGCGGGGGTGAGCACCAGCATGGCATCGGGCGCGACAAGCTGGAGCTCGCCCGGTCGGTCGGGCACAGGGCGGGCCAGTACGAGCACTTGCGCCTTGCTCAGCTTGGGCGGCTTGCCGCGCGCATCAAGTGGGACATCGGCAAGAAACCGGATCGATTCGCCAAGGTTTTCGCCGATCAGCAGCGCCTGCGTGCGGGCCTCCACATAGAGCCGGGCGCGGCCGGCGGGCAGGCCAGGTGCTTCCTCGGGCTTGAGCCGCACGGCCTTGCGCACTTCGGCACGCGCCACGACCTGTGCGGACAGGGCGAGATCGACAAGATCGGCGTATGTCAGGTCCGGATCGGCCTCCAGCCCCGGCGCCATGGAAACAGACAAAGTTGTTTCCTGTCCGTGGCTTGCCGCAGCGCCGCCAAGGCTGAGCGCGGCGGCGGCGAGCAACCGGGCCCACATGGGGAGGGAAGCGTGTTTCCGGCGGGAGCATCTGGTGCGGGGCATGCGGGGGTCCTTAGAATCGCTGGCGCCGAAAGGCGATGGCGGCGGTGCCAAGACGCGTTTCAGGCAGCGAAACCGTGAATTGAAGGTTAACCGATAAAGCATTTGCGCGCCTTTGGCTTCGGCGTTAAAGCTCGCCGATGTCGGGGATTTCAACAATGAAAGCCCGCAAAAGCCGCCGCCGGGTTCCTTGCACCCGATGTCGGCGGTCCGGTTTGCCGGCAGGGTGGAATGAAATCGCTGGATTGGCCAATCGCGCT
>NZ_JAIXPP010000119.1 GCF_027486195.1 Novosphingobium sp. | reverse complement strand
TAGATGCCGTGGTTGTCGAGCAGCCAGTCGCTGATCATCTTGCACTTGCGCGCGTCGCCCACCATCACCGGGATGATGTGGCTCGGGTTGTCGAGGTGCGGGATGCCCAGCGCGTTGAGTTTGCGGCGTACCGTGCTCACCCGGTCGCGGTGGCGGGCGCGTTCGTAGCCGCTCACTTTCAGGTGCTGGATGCTGGCGCAGGCACCGGCGGCGAGGGCAGGGGGGATCGCCGTCGTGAAGATGAAGCCCGAGGCGAAGCTGCGCACATAGTCGCACAGCGCTTCTGAGGCCGCGATATAGCCGCCCATGACGCCGAAGGCCTTGCCCAGCGTGCCCTCGATCACGTCGATCCGGTCCATCAGGCCTTCACGCTCGGCCACGCCCGCGCCGCGCGGGCCATAGAGGCCGACGCCGTGGACTTCGTCGATGTACGAGAGCGCGCCGTGCTTCTCGCAGACTTCGATGATCTCGCGGATCGGGGAGATATCGCCGTCCATCGAGTAGACGCTTTCGAACGCCACCAGCTTCGCGCGGCCAGGGGCCACTTGCGAAAGCTTGGCATCGAGATCGCGCCAGTCGTTGTGCTTCCAGACCACGCATTCAGCGCGGCTGTGGCGAATGCCTTCGATCATCGAGGCATGGTTGCCGGCATCCGAGAATACGACGCAATCGGGCAGGCGTGCGGCCAGCGTGCCGAGCGCCGCCCAGTTCGAGACATAGCCCGAGGTGAACAGCAGCGCGGCTTCCTTGTGGTGAAGATCGGCGAGCTCGGTTTCGAGCAGCGCGTGGTGCCGGTTCGTGCCTGAAATGTTGCGCGTGCCGCCTGCGCCCGCGCCGCATTCGTCGATGACCGTGTGCATCGCGTCCAGCACCTTGGGATGCTGGCCCATGCCGAGGTAGTCGTTCGAACACCAGACGGTGACTTCCTGTGTGCCGCCGTCCACATGCCGCGTCGCCTTGGGGAAGGAGCCGCGATGGCGCTCCAGTTCGGCGAAGATGCGATAACGCCCTTCGCCGCGGACAGCATCGAGTTCCTGTGTAAAGAAGGCCTCATAATCCATGGCCGAAATACCCCTTCCCTTAAAACTCAGATCCGGGCCCTCAAGCGCCCAGGTGATTGCGGCGGCCAGGCAAAGCCCAGCCCCAGAGTGCGCCGTCGCGAAACGGCAAAGCTAAAAACACGTGTTCGAGAACGCCGAGCGCTGCCATCGCAAAGAGCAGGCTGGCGCGGACGGCTTCGGTGCTGCCCGCCGGCGCGGCCAGCGCCGCATTGCCGAGCAGCGCGGCAAGGACCACCGTGAAGACGAGTGCGATGCCCAGCGCGGGCGAAAAGCGGCGCGGGCCGAAATAGCTGCGCAGGTAATCGAGATGCGGGGGCAAGAGATCGCCCACCTGGCTCGGCACCCCGGCAAAGAGCGCAAGCTTGCTGGCAACACGCAGCGCCAGCAGCAGCACGAAGACTTCGGCCCCCGTGGGATTGATCGCATTCCAGCCGAGCGAAAGCAGCATCAGCGCGGTGAGCGCGAGGGCGATCTCGTGGTAAATGAGCGTCGATCCGGCATCGATGAAGCGGTCCCAGCCGCGCGCAGCGGGATTGCTCGGCTCGCGCCGAGGCCCGGCAACTGCGCCCATCAGGAAGCTCGCCTCGTGCCACGACCAAACCATCAGCGCGCCGACGAAGCCGATATAGGCCCCCGCCATGCCGGGCATGACCGAGCCGACCACCACCGCGACAAGCCCGAGGATGCCGCCTGCGCCAGCGATGGCCAGCGCGCGCGGGAAAGTCGCCCGGTCACGGTTGTCCAGCCACGCGATCAGCCCGGTGGCGAAGAACCACACGACAAGCGTGACCACCATGGGGATAGCGTGACCGGAGAGGCTTACCACGATGGCTGCATCCGCACCGAGGCGGGCAGCGCGTTCTCGCGCGTGCGGTGGAAGTACATCCGCGCAAAGGCGAGGCCCGCGGCGGCAACACCGCTGTAGCGCTGGAACGCGCCCGCCACCCCGCCGCGCGCCTTGCCGGCGGCAATGCGGTTGCTGGCGTTCAGCAGGTCGTCCATCCGGCGGCGGAAGGCTGGATCATCGGTTTCCAGCTCGATCGGGAACACCTGGCGGGTGATCGCGGTGCAGACCGAGAAGACCTTGTAGTCGTACTCGGTCGGATCAACGCCCAGCGCCGCATGGAACAGCGGGCGCGCATGATCGCGCACATACATCGTGGCGTAGACCGAAAGCAGGAAGAAGCGGATCCACAGGCGGTTCAGCCCGGTCAGCAGCTTCGGATCTGCCCGCATCAGCAGCGCGAAAGCTTCGCCATGGCGGAACTCGTCGTTGCACCACTCCTCGAACCACGAGAAAATCGGGTGGAAGCGGTGCTCGGGGTGCCTTGCGAGGTGCCGGTAGATCGTGATGTAGCGGGCATAGCCAATCTTTTCAGAAAGATAGACCGCATACCAGATAAACTTCGGGCGGAAGTACGTGTACTTCTTCGATTTGGTCAGAAAGCCCAGATCGACGCCGATCCCGGCGTCCTTCAGCGTTTCGTTGATGAACCCGGCATGGCGGCTTTCATCGCGCGCGAGCAGCTTGAACAGCATCTTCATGTCCGGATTGCGCGTGCGCCGGGCCATTTCGGAATAGAGCACGCAGCCGGAGAATTCCGATGTCATCGAGCTGACGAGGAAATCGGTGAATTCCTCGCGCAGGGCCGGTTCAAGGTTCTCGATGATCCCCTCGAAGCTTTCCGTGCGCTTGAAGTGCAGCTTGTTACGGTCCGCCTGCATCTCGGCGATCAGATCGTCCCACTCGGCACGTACCGGCGAGACGTCGATCGCATCGAGCGCGGCGAAGTCGGTGGTGTAGAAGCGGGGGCTTAGCACCGTTTCGGCGCGCGCCATGGCCATCGTATCCAGCTTGGCGCTGCTGCCGTTGTCGAAGTCGAGCCCGGCAGCGGCGGCGGCGCGGCTGAACTCTTCATGCGCGGAAGACTTCGGGTCGATCGTGGTAGGGGCGTTCATGACGGTCTCCCGGGCGTAAAGCTGACTTCGTAGAGTTCGGTAAGGTCGAAATAGGCGGCCAGCCTGATCCAGGCCCGCACCAGCGGCCCGGCTCGCGTCACCGTTGCCATCCGGTCAATCGCGAGGCTTTGACCGAAATCAACACGGATCGGCGCGCCGTGGACCTTCACGCGATCGCCCGGCTGCAGTTCGATATCGCCGGCCAGCCGCACATGCGCGTGGAAGTGTTCCGGCGTCTGCTCGATCTCGATGCGGCAGGGGGTATCGAACCTGCTGGAGGCCATCAGGCGGCGCCTCCGGGAAGGAGCGCAGCAAAGGCGGCCCGGTTGTCCGGCCCGAACGAGCCGAGCTCGATCGAACGGCCTGTGGCTTTGTCGTCCAGCGAAAGCGTGCCGTTCTTCCACAGCGTCAGCGTGAAGGGCGGGGCCATGCCGACGCCGCGGATATGCCGCTCCCGCGCCATGCCGCGCATCACGCCGCGCACGAAGCCGTTGCCGGGCACGCCGTCGACCAGCACGCGCACCGTCTCGCCGGTGGAGACATCGCGCACCACCACTGCGCCGTCACCGCGGTCGGTGAAGGTGAGCTGGCGCACCACCGCCGGTGCGACATGCGCTTCGGTGCGGGCGGCAGCGGGGATCGCCTCGCGGCTCAGCACGCCAACCTTGACCAGCGCCGTGAGCGCGATTGCAGTTCCCACGAGGACCAACGCCGAGGCAAGGGCGCCCTTGGGCATCGTCTGTTCATGATCGTGGACCAGGCTCATGCCATTGCCTCCTTTGCGCCCAAGGCCGGACGTGTTGCGCTTGCGGCGGGTGCGGCTTCGCTGCGCTGCTGAACCGGCACGATCGCGGCGGTTGCCTTGGCGAGAATGCCCGCCGCCTCAGCCGCGTTGGGCAGTGCGCGCAGCATCGGCTGCGGCTTGGCCAGGCGGAAGGGACGGGCATGCGGCCAGAGCATCGCGTAGCCGAGCATGCTCGGCCCATCGAGCGACAGCGCGATATCGCCGTAGCCCGCACCCAGATTGCGCAGATCCGCGCCGCCCAGCTTCACCAGCGGCAGATTGATGCACTTGCTGAGCGCGACGCCGATGCGCAACACCACGCGGCGGTTGGTGATCGTGTAGACCGTGCTGCGCGCCACCAGCAGTGCGAAGCCATACGCGAGGCCCACCGCCAGCACACCGAAGCCTGCCGTGATGAGCGCCCCCAGCGGCGTGCCGCCGACCAGCGCCCAGCCGACGAGAGCCACGAAGTATCCGCCGATCCACCGCACGCCCAGCGCGCTGCGGGCGAACACCTGTGCATCGGGCGTGCCCTGCCAGAGGATCGCCTCGCCCGCAGGCAGATCACCCGGCAGACCGCGGATCGGCTCGATATCGTGCTCTCTCACAGGATGGGCTCCTGACGACCGGCGTTGGCGTAGAGATAGCCGCCGCCGAAGTAGCCGATCACGCGCTCTTCTTCATAGCGGGTGATCTCGGTCGCGCTTTCAAGCTGCGGCACGGCGTCGTAGTCGGCCGCGTTGATCGCATCGATGGTCACGCCTGCTGCGCTCACCGTTGCCATCGCCATCGGGGCGAGAACATGCTTGCCGCTGGTGGTCTCTACCGCAAGGTAGCGGACCTGGTGCTCGGCACGGTCGATCCACAGGTCGGTCACGGTGCCGGCCACCTGACCATCCGCCGCGATCACCTTCATGCCGCGCGGATCAGGGCCGCCCTTCCATACCGAGATGTGATCCTCGGTCGAAAGCGGCACGATGCGGGCGCGGCCATGCGCGTCCTGATCGGGCCACTTGGCGCGGTTGGCATAGGATGCCGGGCCGACGCCATCGACCAGCGGATTGCCGGTCGGAACATAGGGCGCACCGGCAAAGTTCTCGTAGCGCTTGGCGGCGATTTCCACCGGCTCGCGGCCTTCGGTGCGCGGCAGCGGATAGGACACGCTGCCCCGGCCGAAAGGCAGGTGGAAGGTCTTGGGCAGTGCCGTCGAGAGCGGCCCGCCAACGGTCTCGATAAATCCGTTCATTTCGTCTTCGAGCGGATAGCCCTCGCGGCGATCCTCGCGCCGCAGCCAGAAGACCAGGGCAAGGAAGAAGAGGAAGAACGCCCAGAGCGCGAGCTCTGCCACGTCAATCGAGCCAACTACATATGCGCTTTTCATCGAACGTTCCTTTCCCGGATCAGGGCCCCGGAGGCCGCAATTCCCACCACCACATTCACGCTGGAAACACTCATGTCGGAAACTCCGGCAAAGCCATCTGCCCGCCGGGCAAATCGCCCGAGAGGCCGAGGCGCTTGCCCGCCAGCGGTCCAAGGACCACCAGGGCTGCAATGAGCATTACGATTTCAAGGCTGTAGACCGTGGCATAGCCTGCCGCGCGTCCGCCCGGCCCGCTTGCCCAGGAAACGGTGTCGCGGATCACGCCGCCCACCGCGAGCGCGCTGCCTGCCGCCGTCGCCTGCACCGCGCCCCAGGCGCCCAGCGCCACACCGGAATCGCGGCGCTGCGCCAGCGACATCGCCGCGATCAGCGTGCCGACCGAAAACAGGCCAATGCCGAAGCCGATCGCGCCCGCACCCACGGCAAGCAGCGCCGCAGAATGGAGCGGGGCGGCCAGCAGCACGAGAATGAACGCGCAGATCCCGCCGACCATGCCGGCGCCTGCCAGCCGCAGCGGATCGAAGCCGCGCTCCAGCACGCGGGTAGAGATCGAGAAACCGGCAATTGCGCCCATTGCCCAGGAGCCTGTCAGCATGGTGGTGGAACCAACGGCAAGGCCCAGCAACTCGGCACCATAAGGTTCGAGCAGCGCGTCCTGCATCGCAAAAGCCGCCGCTCCGAGGCCGATGGCAGCAAGCAGGCGCACCGTGTTGGGCTCGGCGACGAATTCGCGCCAAACGTCGCTGAATTCGGGCGCCTCGCGGTCCTTCGCGGTCCGGCCGGGATTGCGGCCTTCCTGCTTCCACAGCGCGGTCACGTTGAGCACGAGCGTCACGACCGCCGCGCCCTGGATCACTTGTACCAGCCGGGTCGGGCTGAAGGGCACAAGCAAGCCGCCGATCACGAAGGCCGAAACCATCATGCCTACCAGCAGCATCACATAGAGCAGCGCCACCGCGCGCGGGCGCTTGTCCGCGCGCGCAAGGTCGGTCGCCAGTGCAAGTCCGGCGGTCTGCGTCACGTGGAGGCCTGCGCCCGTCAGCAGGAACGCGAGCGCGCCCCCGCCAAGGCCGGTATAGAAGGTGCGCTGCTCGCTCATCAGCAGCAGCGCGAAGGGCATGATCGCAAGACCGCCCCACTGCATCAGCGTGCCGAACCAGATATAGGGCACCCGCCGCCAGCCGAGCACGGAGCGGTGCGTATCGGACTTGTGCCCGATGAGCGCGCGAAGCGGTGCAAACAGCAGCGGCATCGCGATCAGCAGCGAAACCAGCCAGGCCGGCGTGTGCAGTTCGACGATCATCACGCGGTTGAGCGTGCCGTTGAGCAGCACCGTCGCCATGCCCACGCTCACCTGAAACAGCGCAAGCCGCAGCAGGCGGGACAGAGGCAGTTCGGCGCTCGCGGCATCAGCAAAGGGCAGCCAGCTCACCGCCACGCGCGTCCACTGGCCTGCCATCCGCGAAAGGCGGGTCTGCGGGATAGTGTCGGTCATGGCGGGCGTTCCGGTCATGGTCAGTCGCGCACCAGTTCGAGGGCATTGGAAATGTAGAAGCCGGTGCCGATCCGCTTGCTGCGGCCGACATGCCAGCCCGGCAGGGCCTTCTCGATCCGCGCGATCAGGTCGGCATCGCGCACAGGCACGATGGCGGGCGCGCGGTCGCTGCGGGGGAAAAGCAGGCCCATCGTGTGCATCGCGCGCAGCATCGGGGTGGAAGGTGCGTGGGTAAACACGATCGAGCCGTCGCAGCGCTCGGCCAGCGAAACCAGCGTGGCAACGATGTCGTCTGGCCGGTAGTGGATCAGCGAATCCATCGCGACGACATGGTCGAAACGGCCATGCGCGGGATCGAGCATGTCGCCCACGCGCCAGTGGATGCGGCCGTGGCCGAGGAACGAGGGGCAGCGTTCGCGCGCAATCGCGACGAGCCCGCCCGCCACATCGACACCGACCACTTCGGCCCCGCGCCGCGCCGCCAGCACGCTCAGCGCGCCGGTGCCGCACCCGGCATCGAGCACGCGCATGCGGCGCAGATCGTGCGGCAGCCAGTCCAGCAGCACGTCGCGCATGGCATCGCGGCCTGCGCGCACGGTGGCGCGGATCCCGCTGACTTTCGCATCCGAAGTCAGGTCGATCCACGCTTTGCGCGCCGTGCTGTCGAAATAGGTCGTCAGTTTGTCGCGCTGTGCATCGAAGCGCGAGCCGTGCCGGGAGACCTGGCCGTCAAAGCTGGAAGATGCGCGCGTCGCCATCATTCATACCCCAGGAAATCGAAGATATCGCGGTCCTTCATGGCCGTCGCCTCAAGCGCAGGCGTGCCATTCCAGAGGATGCGGGCAAGATTGAGGTATTCCTCGCGCGCCGCGATCACGTCCGGGCTGTCCGGCATTTCGAACAAGGTGCACTTCTTCAGGCGCGAGCGGCGGATCGCGTCGAGATCCTTGAAGTGGGCGAGCCGCTTGAGCCCGATGGCGTCGTTGAAGCGGTCGATCTCGTCGGTGCCTGCCGAACGGTTGGCGACAACCCCTGCAAGGCGCACGTCGTAGTTCTTCGACTTGGCATTGATCGCGGCGACAATACGGTTCATCGCGAAGATGCTGTCGAAATCATTGGCGGCGACGACGATCGCGCGTTCGGCATGTTGCAGCGGCGCAGCGAACCCGCCACACACCACATCGCCCAGCACGTCGAAAATCACGACGTCTGTATCTTCGAGCAAGTGGTGCTGCTTGAGCAGCTTGACCGTCTGCCCCACGACATAGCCGCCGCAGCCGGTGCCTGCGGGCGGGCCGCCGGCCTCGACGCACATCACCCCGTTGAAGCCTTCGAACATGTAGTCTTCGGGCCGCAGTTCCTCGGCGTGGAATTCCACGGTTTCGAGCACGTCGATCACTGTCGGCATCAGCTTCTTGGTGAGCGTGAAGGTGGAATCGTGCTTGGGATCGCAGCCGATCTGCAGCACGCGGTGGCCCATCATCGAAAACGCGGCGGACAGGTTCGACGAAGTGGTCGACTTGCCGATGCCGCCCTTGCCGTAGACGGCAAAGACCTTGGCATTGCCGATGCGATCAGCGGGATCGAGCCGGACCTGCACGGACCCGTCGCCATCTGG